>NZ_JCAFVO010000002.1:0-648940 GCF_059372445.1 Stenotrophomonas sp. YJH_SMC_127
CGCTGATCCTGACTGCGCCCCCAATGGCTGCGATGTTCTTCCAGGGCACCCTGGGTACCTTCATGGCATATTCGCAGATAGGTGGTAGCGCCGTGCCGACCTCGCCGGGTCCGAATGGGCAGCCGCCGGGTTCTAGTGGATTGAGCGGGGGGGTGTATATGCCTCCGGTTCCCACCAATTCGAGGGCCTCAAGTCAGGTTCCGGTTCAAGATGCAACGCCTAGATTTGGAGGTGCGACCACTGAATCTCCGATTCAGAGTGGGCAGCGCGGCAATGCTGGAACAATGAATTCGTAACTCTTCGGGAATTGGAGGCCATGATGCGAACGACTTTGACCTACACAGTTCTCGTTGTATTGTTGTTATGCGTACACTCCGCATCAGGAGAGGGTGGCTGCCCCCCGGGGTCGTATCCGATCGGTGGGCAGGGTGTCCAGGGTTGTGCGCCAATTCCTGGTGCAGTTGGTGGAACGGCTTCAGCCTCTGCTCCCGCTCCTGCTCAGCCGTTGGGGGAGTGGTTGACGAGATGGGGAGCCGTGGCTGAGTCGCCTACGTCAAATCTCGTCGGTACCGCAGCCAATGAGTCCAGCGAGCGGCGCGCGGTGGCTGCGGCGATCAAGAAGTGTGCCGCAGAGGGTGCAAAGGACTGCAAGTCTTCGGTTACCTATTACAACCAATGCGTTGCATTCGCTGTGCCGTCCTCAGGAAAGGGGCAGGGCTCCCTGGATACGGCGGTGGACGCAGAGACCGTCGCTAGAAATGCGATTGGTCATTGTCGGGATACCGGAGGCGGAAAGTGCGCCGTCGTCTATTCCGAATGCTCCTTGCCCGTCTTCCGGAAGTATTGATAAGGCCTCAGATAGGTCAGCAGAAAAATTGGGAATTGATCGTCAGATTAGCGTGAGTGGGGTTGCGCTCTTGTCAGTACCTCGAATGCCAGCGTTTCCATGAGATGCCGCTAAAAGAAGGGCCCAGAACGGGAAGCTGTGTAAGAATGCGCCGCTTTTGGGCGCGTGATCACAGCGGCGGCATGACTTTCTTCAATTGGTACGCTTTGTGGATCACCCTGAGCGGGGGAAGCACGTACTTCCTGTCTGGCATGGATCCAGTCTGACGCAGAGGCTACGGGGGCCGCGCAAGGGAGCTGCAGGAACGAATCATCGTGCGCACTGACTGCGCCCCCAATGGCTGCGATGTTCTTCCAGGGCACCCTGGGTACCTTCATGGCATATTCGCAGATAGGTGGTAGCGCCGTGCCGACCTTGTATCCCAGAAATCGAAGTGAGCTGCGGAAGCGGCGGCGATCGACAGATGTGTCCGGCGAGGAGGGAGCAAGTGTCAGATTCGTTTGAGCTATCACGATCAATGCGCCGCAATCGCCGATCCGTCGCCCCGCTCGGGCGGACAGGCTGCCGGAAATTCAATCGTTGCCAGCGCTGAAACACTTGACGAAGCTCAATCGCTCGCGTTGAAGGAATGCGCCTCTGTGAATGATGGGGGAGCGTGTGAAGTGGCCTACTCGGCCTGCAGCATGTCGGAATTCAGGGCGTATCGCTGATCGCCAAGTTCCGCATGATATCTGTCAACAGGTACGCATGCCACGTCAGAAAAGGGCGCTATGCGTGACAGCGTCTGATATGGCTTGGACTTTTTCCAGTGTGCCCCGGAGACTTCATACGTGTTCGCAGATGGTTGCAAATTGGATCGGACGCGAGTGAGTGAAAATGACTAGTCGTTCGATGCAAATGGTCGTAGCAGCAATGCTCTCGCTAGTATTCTCGTCCGCAAGTGCGGAGGGCAACTGTCCCCCTGCTATGTATCCGATCGGAGGGCAGGGAGTACAGGGCTGTGCACCTATCCCGGGAGCAAACAAAGGCGGGTTGACCGCTCCCGTCTCGCCGCCACAACCGTCTGGAGAATGGATCACCACCTGGGGTGCAATTGCCACATCCAAGCGAACGTCGCATGCAGGTGTGTCGACAGGGCAGCGAAGGAAGAGTGGAGCGGAGCAGGAAGCCCTTGGCAAGTGTGCTTCCGCGGGTGCGAACGATTGCAAGGTTATGCTTGCCTACTTCAATCAGTGTGCGGCATGGGTAGTTCCCAGCGGCCGGACAGGTCAGGGTGGATCTGGTATTGGACGCGGACCGACACTCGACGTGGCAGAGCGCGAAGCTCAGAAAGGCTGCACAAATGACCAAGCCGGGGCATGCGAGGTTTTCTATACAGATTGCACAAAGCCGATCTTCAAGGCGTATTGATGTTGCCGCCTCTCAGCTGTGCGTCCGGAACCGCTGGGCGAAGGGTTGAGTGGATGGTGAGCCGTTGCCAAATTTCACATGTCCAAATCAAACGAGTCCAGTGAGTGGCAGGCGATAGCTGTCGCCATCAAAAGGCGGGCAGCTGAAGAAGCAGGGCTACAAGCCTTCTGCGACCTGTTTTAATCCGGGAGTCGCATCCGCGGCGCCATCCTCGGGGAAGGCGCAAGGATCACTGAATCAGGAGGTTGGGATGATGAAATGCGGTCTGGCCGGGGTGTTGGTTGCTGCTGCCGCCGGGTTTGTTGGAGGCATCAGTTCCGCGCACGCAGAAGGCAACTGTCCGCCAGGGATGTACCCCATTGGCGGCCAGGGTGTTCAGGGGTGTGCACCAATTCCCGGATCTAGTGGAACTTCCATGACTCCGTCCGCGCCGGCACCCGCGCCCGCTGGGGAATGGGTGAAAACCTGGGGCGCGATTGCGGTCTCGAAGGCCACGTCCGAGGCCGGTGTTTCAACCGGGATGAGATCCCGGCGAGCCGCTGAGAAGGAGGCGCTGTCCAAGTGTGGTATCAGCGGAGCTCCTGATTGCTCGCTCAACATGACGTACTTCAACCAGTGCGTCTCATGGGCCATCCCTGCTGGCCGTTCGGGACGGGGGCAATCTGGTATTGGATCGGGACCCACGCCGGAAGCTGCACTTGAGACGGCGCGGTCACTGTGCAGGAACGATCAACCGGGCGCATGCGATGAAGTCTATGCGGATTGCACGCAGCCGGTGTTTGATCGCTATTGAGTGGCGTTGCGACAGGTGAGGCTCGCGCTTTGGGCCCCGCGGCGGGTGGGCTGCTGGGAGCCCATGCGGCGATGGTAGCGTGCGCCGAGCCGTGACCCACTTCGCCGGGCCCGCACGAACAATTGCGGAGTGCTGATCGTATGGATGGTGTATCCGGAATCGGGATCCATCAGCGCCAATCCCGATTTTATGTGATCAAGTGCGCTTTTCATCCCAAGCACCCTTCGACGAGCGCTGCCTCCTCGAAGTAAGCTGCGTGCGCGTCAAAATCCCGACGCGCTGGTGCCATCGAACGCAGGAGCTTTTCCGTCCATGAGGACTGTGTCCCCCCGCAGTGCGGGTGACGCTTGCCACCATCGCGGTTGCCGTGGGCTCGGGGCTATCATCCGCCATGGCGGCCGCAGGGCACGTGCGAGGCATCGCCCCGTTTCCGGCCTCCGCTCGGGAACTGGCAAGACGGGATTGAAGGAGTTGCAGGGGATGGAGAAGGGGAGTGGCACGCACATGGACAATGCCCTGGCGTTCGTTCCGTCCGGCGCGAACCTGCTGGAAGCCGTACGCGGCGATCTGACCGGTAATGGTTTCCAGGACCAGCTGCTGGTGATCGACCAACCTCCTCCGGAGGGCTTGCTGCCCGGCGAGCACGGACCGAACCGGGTCCTGCTGTTGCTGCTGGGCGATGCCACGGGCCGCTGGCAGCTGGCGGCACGCAACGACAAGCTGGTGCCGTGCTCAACGCGCGGTGGCATTGCCGGTGACCCCTTCGCCTACGTGACGATTGAAGACGGCGCGTTCAGCGTGATCACCAACGGCGGCAGCCGCGAACGCTGGAGCAGCGTCTACACCTTCCGGTATGCACCTGCCGAGCAGGCGTGCTGGGTGCATGGCGTGCAGCGCAAGGTGGTGGACACCGAAACCGAAGCGACCCACACGCGCGATTTCTCCGCGGCCGAGCTTGGCCGGGTGCGGTTCGAGGATTTCGATCCGTCCGTCGTCGCCGACGTCAGCTTGCCCTGAGTGCCATGCCCGTGAGGAGGCGGGAGTATCCAACGATGATCGAGCAGGAGTTTCACCGTGTCGCAGGATAGAGAGTCGCAGCTGTTGCGGCAGGCCACGGAGGCCGGCATGACCTCGTCCCGGGAACTGGCCAACTTCATGGCGCAGGCCGGGCACGAGTCCCGTGGCCTGAGCCGGCTCAATGAGAGTTTCAACTTCACCCGGGGCATCTCGCAGATCCCGGTGGAAGCAGCGTGGCGCAATGGCAATGGCGCGCTTGAGAGCGCCCGCCAGGAGGCGCTGCGCGGGCGGCCGGAGAACCTGGCTGAGCTGATGTACGGCGGGCGCATGGGCAACGACGCGCCTGGCGACGCGCTGAAGTATCACGGCCGCGGCTATCTGCCGCTGGTCGGCAAGGAGAATTACGAGCGTGCCGGCAAGGCGCTGGACCTGGACCTGGTGAATCAGCCGGAGCTGGCCGCGCAACCCGAGCACGCAGGCCGTATTGCCGTGTGGCAGTGGCAGACGCGGGTGCCGGAAGCGGCGCGCGAGGACGTGCGCGAAGCGACGCGTGCCCTGAATGGCGCGCTCAACGGCATCGAAGCCCGCCAGCAGCGTTTTGACGTGTGGCAACAGAAGCTGACCCCCGATGTGATGGCGCGCCTGGAGCGTGGCGAAGTGGGGGCGCCTGCCCAGCCCACAACGGGACGCGACATGTCGCAACCGGGCGAGCCGGGATACACGCTGTTCTCGGGAGCGCGCCAGCACCTGCAGCAGATGGGGCCGCAAAGCGGTCTGCGCAGCGTGCAGGAACTGGACAATGCCGCCGGCGCACTGGCGCTGAGCGCGCAGAAGGCGGGGATGTCGCGCATCGATCATCTCCTGGCGGGCAATGACGGTCGCACGCTGTTTGCTGTACAGGGCGCGCTAGGCGATCCGGCCATGCTGCGCGCATCGGTCGATCGCGAACAGGCGGCGCAGCAGCCGCTGGCGCAGAGCAGCCAGCAATTGGCTGCCAATGTCGCCCAGCAGGACCCGGCGGCTGCGCTCGCCCGCGAGCAGGAGCAGCGTTCTCGATCCCTGTAACACCGATGCCGGCGGGCAGGGTGCCCGCTGGCGCTTTACGTACGACGCGTGGCGCCCTGTGGCGCCGACATGGAAACCCACCCGTAAGGACACCACATGCGAATCGTTCCCCCGAATGCCCGCCACGCCGCTGCCCGCTGCAATGCACCCGTGCGCCGCCTGCCGCCGCTCTGGCTGCTGTCACTTGGACTTGCCGCAGCGTCGGCACAGGCTCAGGAGGCAGCGGCGCCCGTCGTGGAGACGCGCCCCGCTGCCGAGGCTACCGTTGAGGCGCCTGCAGGGGCGGCGCCCGTTGCAGCGCCCGCGGCGGCCGACGCCGTTGTCGCGGCGCCGGCTCCCGAAGTACCGGCTGCCGTGACACCCCCTGCGACACCGGTGGTGGACACGCAGCCGGCGCCGGCTGCGGACCCGGCGCCGGCGCCCGTTCCGCCCGCAGCGGCGGCGCCTGTGGCTGCACCGCCTACAGTCGTCGAGCCAGGGGTCCCGGCCGTAGCGCCGGCACCGCCCGCATTGGCGATCGTGCCGTTGCCGCCCGAGCAGGCGACCGAGCGTGCGCTCGGTGCCCGCTGCCCGGTGGATCTGGCCGGGCGGCTGGCGACCCAGGGCGACCTGTTGATCGGCGCCTGCCAGGGCACCATGCCGGCGCATCTGGCTGCGATGCTGGTCGCGCTGCCCGAGCAGGACATCCACCTGCCGCGCAGCTGGCGCGAGCGTGAGGTGCGGCAGAAGGCCTGGTTCAAGGCGGTGCCGGGCTACGGCCAGCGCCCGGACTTCATCGTCCGGATGGGCGACATCTGGGTGCGCTCGTTGGAAGGGCGCGACGCCGACAGCACGTTCTACCTGGTGTCGGCGCCGTTCACCTGCAGCGACCAGGTCGCCAACCGCGGTGAGTACGGCGCGGAGCCCGTGCGCGTCCCAGCGGGCGACTGCCGCGAGGCCTATGTGGCCCAGCGTGTGTACCAGGTCCGCGGGGACGCGGCGCCGAGGGATGTGACCGCCGATGCCATGCCGGCCATGCCCCCGGTGACGGAAGCCGACCGTGCGCGCCAGCTCTCGCGTGAGGGACGGATCAGCCTGGACCATAGCAAGTTGCAGTACGGCCCGGCCATGCGCTGGTTCGTGCAGTACCCGGAAACGGCGCAGAAGGGCGGTCCGCGCGCCTACAGCGACTGGAACCGCGAGCACATCGCGTTCGTGGTCTGGACTGGCGATCGCTTCGAGCTGCGTGAGAAGGTCGCACGCGCCCAGTGGCCCTGTGATCCGGTGGCACCCGGTGATCGCACCTGTGGTGGATTCCCGGATTCCGGCCCGGATCCGTTCGTGACTGCCGGAGGAGCCGTGCCAATGGCGGCCTCCAGTCCCTGAGCCGGAGTGCCGATGTACAACGGGAGCCGGAAAGACCGGCTCCCGTGCTGTCCATCAGGCCTGCAGGCTGCGGGTCTGGTTCTGCTGCTGTTCCAGCTGCTGGTCGCGCTCCAGTGCAAGGCGCTGACCTGCGGCCTGCTGGTCGATGCGCTGGCTGCTCTGTTCCAGCGGTGTGTTCATCGCCACCGCCGTATCCACTGACACGCGAAGGTGGGCCGGGTCACCGCCCTGGCCCTGCACGGCAAAGCTGCGCGAGGCATCGGCATTCATGACCACTTCGTCGATGCGCTTGCCGCCCGCCGCATGCATTTCGGCGGCCAGGCTGCCGGCCAGTTGCGTGCTCATTACGTCTGGTACCCGGCCGACGCGGACGTCCTGCGCGTGCACGCCACGGATCGCGTCGTTGAACAGTGGGTTGCCCACATGGTTGGCGTCGTCCATGCGCAGCATGCTGGTGTGATGGCCGTTCTTCTCCGCTTCGCGGCGTGCCGGCTCACCGGGCTGCAGCGGGCCGCGGATGTGGTCGTACAGATCGACGGCGCCGCCCGGAATGCCCCGCGCCGCGCGGGTGACACCACGGCGCAGTGATTCAACGTCGTCGCGGTACTCCTCGATCATCCTGGCGTTGTCTTTTGCCAGCTTCTGCGTTTCCGGGTGTTGCAGCACCGAGCCGTCACCGAGGAAGTTGCCCAGCTTGTGCGCACCGAACGAGCTGCCTGCGGCGATGATCGGCCGGTCGGGGATCAGGGCGCGCAACGAGTGATTACTGAAGCCGTTCGCGGCAAGCGTGCTGATTTCATTTGGCCGGGCGTAGATGCGCACCTGGCCGAAGTGCGGCGACGCCGCGCTGACCGGATCGGAGGCCATGACATGGTTGATCATGGTGTTGCCGCCTTCCGGGATGCGGTAGCTGAGGCTGACCGCGCCATAGGCGTTGAAGGTCTCGCCCTTGACGTTGAAATGGTGCGAGGTGATCTGGGCCAGAGCGCCGCCGAGGGAGTGACCGGTGACGGTGACCTGGGGGGCATGTCCGCCATTCAAGCGTCCCTGCAATGCGGCAGTTTCGAGTGTTCGCTGTGTCAACGCGATCGCGTCCGGCGCCTGCACATTGGTGCGCGCAACCACCATGCCGCCATCGGTCAGAATCGCGTCGCGAGCTATCTGCTCGGTGCCACGATGCGCAATGACGATCTCTTTGCTGTCTACGCGCTGATAGACGGTCCCTTGATAGCCGTTGAGACGATTATTGACATGCTCAAGAATCTTGTACTCATGGCCGTTTAAGGTGACTTTCTCTTCTTGGCCGGGTTCACGTCGGCCGACGGCCCGATCCTTGTAGGCGTCATCAGATAACGCAGCGTAATCCTGGGAGGTGATGGTCACGGCGCCACCTCACTTGCGGAGAGGGTGATCGTAAACAGCTTGTCCTGAAGATCAGGGGCGTAATTGCTGCGATCGGGTTCGCCACTGGCGGGGAAATTGGGAACGCGATCTGCCTTCGGATAGACCAGATCCGGATAGTAGAGCGTATGCGCGCCACCTTCGGTCAGTGGCTTGGCGTCAACGAAGGTTAGGAAGCGGGTCTCTTCTTCAGCGCCCGTTGCCTTCAACATCGCCCCAGCGCCAGTGAACTCCCAACGGCACACGCCGCGGCCGTAGTAGTCTTCATCCAGCATGCGATCCACATACAGCGTGCCGCGGTACTCGCCATCAGCGACCTTGCGCAGTTCCACCGGTTCCTGGCTGGTAATCCGTGCAGCCGTGCCGGTGGCCGGCTCGATATAGCCACACTGGTCTTCGTTGGTGACGTCGTACTGCGCGACACCTTCGACCACCGCGAAATCGCCTGGGGCGTCCTTCAGGCGCAGCACCAGTTCATAGGCCTTGCGCGGGCTGGGGTTGAGCTTGGCGAGGCCGCGCCCACCCTGGGCGACATCGGCTTCAGCAGCGGCACGTTCCTGGTTCATGGCGGTCTCCGGATGGCAGGCGGTCAACAGAAGCAGAGCAAGGCACGGAATCATCTTGTGGCGCAATGTCGGCCTCCTGGTGTGTAGGGGGAAATGTGGCACTGGCAGCTCATGGCGCGAGCGTCCGCACAGTGGTTGTGGTCGAGAACAGCGCGTCGCGCAGTTCCTCCTTGTAGGCCGACGGATCTTCTTTGCCGCTGGCAGGGAAGTTGGCAGCGAGCTCGGCGCGGGGATAAGCAGTCTTCGGATAGTAGAGAGTCAACGGCGATCCCGCGTCCATGCGCTTCTTGTCGATGAACGTCAGGAATCGCGTATCAGCTTCGCCGGTCGTGGCACGCAACATCGCGCCAACGCCGGTCAGCGTCCAGTGGCACGTACCGCGATCGTAATAGTCCTGGTCCTGCATGCGGTCGAGGTAGAACGTACCGCGGTATTCGTTCTCGCCCGTCCTGCCCAGTTCCACCGGTTCCTGGCTGGTGATGCGGCTGGCCGTGCCGGTGGACCAGATGACCCTCCCGCAGTCTCCGTAGTTGCTCACGTCATACTGGGCCACGCCCTCAACAACCGCGAACGGGCCTGGCGCGCCCTTCAGTGTCAGCACCAGCTCATAGGCCTGCTTCGGCGCCGGGTTGAGTTTGGCCAGGCCGCGTCCACCCGCGGCGACGTCGCGCTCGGCATCGGCGTAGGGCGAGCATGCCGCCAGCAGGACGAGGGCGAGCACTGCCAGCAGCGGCCGTCCCCTGTGTGCGAGGTGCGCTACACCCATGGCCCGATCCTGCATCGTGCGTCCATGTCCATCTATCCTTCCTGGGTGGCAGGTTTCTCGATTATGGAGCGTGTCGGGAGCCCTGTGCCACCCTTGGAGACGGATTTTTGACGCCCCCGGGGCGCACTGCCCAAGCGGATCGCTTGCCGCACAGGGCATTCGATCGTGGCGTTGGCGTTGCTGCCGGACGCAGGTTCGCAGCTGAATCCGTGAGCGGAATCGATCATTCACATGTCCATCACTTCATCAAAGGTGTTGTCCTTGAACTGCACGATCCGCCCTGAAACCCGCGAAGACCACGCGGTCATCCATGCACTCACCGAGGCGGCCTTCCGCGAAGCCCCGCACAGCAGCCACACCGAGCAGTTCATTGTGGATGCGCTGCGTTCGCGTGGAGAGCTGAGTCTTTCGCTGGTCGCCGAGAAGGACGGACAGGTCGTCGGGCACATCGCGCTGTCGCCGGTGACGATCAGCGATGGCAGCACCGGCTGGTTCGGCCTCGGGCCAATCTCGGTGCTGCCGGACTGGCAGGGGCAGGGCATCGGTGCGGCGCTGATGCACGCGGCGCTCGACGCGTTGCGTGAGCAGAACGCGCAGGGCTGTGTATTGCTGGGGGAGCCCGCCTATTACGGACGATTCGGGTTCCGCGCCGAGCCGGGCCTGGTGCTGCCGGGTGTGCCGCCAGAGTACTTCCAGGCGCTGTGCCTGCGGCCACCGATGGCGCAGGGAGAGGTGCAGTACTCGCCGGCATTCGAGGCCACGGCCTGATGATCGGGGCGGGCCTCGAACATCCGTCGAATGTCAGCCGTTGTACCGGAGATGGATCAGGGGATACGGGCGGCCCTGCGAATCCAGCGGTGAACGTCCGGTTTCGACGAAGCCCATGCGCTGGTAGAAGCCGACGGCCTGCGCGTTCTGTTCGTTGACGTCGGTACTCAGCTGCGGATGCAGTGCCAGCGCGTGCTGCAGCAACTGCCGGCCGATACCGGTGCCGCGTACGTCCGGATCGATGAACAGCGCTTCCATGTGCGTGCCGTCGATCAGCATGAAGCCAAGGGGGCGGTCCTGAGCGTCGACGGCCACGGTCATCGGAGCCTGCGGCAGGAAGCCGGCGACTTCGGCATCGATGGCTTGGCGGTCGTCGGCGCTGAGGAAGTTGTGGGTGGCGTCGACGGCGCGGCGCCAGAGGTCGACGAGGGCGGCGCCGTCGTCGGCGCGCGAGGGACGGAGGGTGGTCATGGGTTCACCAAGGTGCTTGCAAAGAGCGCGTAGTATGGCGCGTCCCGACCCAGCGCGCAGGCGTGGATTCATCCGGTGTTGCGATGGCGGATGAAGGGGCTGTAGGCAGTGGCCTCCGCGCGCAGCACCACGCCATCCTCGAAATCGCCGCTGTCGTTGAAGGGCACGGTGGGCCACCGCGGCCATTGCGCCAGGCGTTCGCGGTAGTAGTGGGTTGCTGCAGCCAATGCCTCGTCGTGTGCCTGCACGCGCTCCGCTGCCAGCCCGGAACGCACGCCATGCACCAGATGCGGCTCCAGCACGTCGAAGCCGACGTAGCGCAGGCTGTACATCAAGGGCCACAGCAACAACCGGGTATCTCCCTCGCGGCCGTCGACGGCGCAGGCCCGTGCCGATGAGCCGGTGGTGACGCTCAGCAACGCACGCTTGCCGCGCATCGCGCCGTGCTCGTGGCGCAGGCGGCTGTTGTACATCGGCCCGTAGACCAGCACGCGATCCAGCCAGCCCTTGAGGATTGCCGGCGGCGCGAACCACCACAGCGGGAACTGCAGGATGACCAGATCCGCGGCCTGCAGCAGCTGCAGATGGCGCTGCACATCGGCGGGCAGCCGGCCCTGTTCGGCGCCGTGGCGTTGTTCGCGCTGGGCATCGAAACGGCCGGGCTGCAGGCGACTTGAATGATGGTGGGCCGCTTCCAGCGGATCGAAGCCCTCTGCATACAGGTCGACCACGTCCACCTGCAGCGCGTCATGCCGCAGCTGCTCCGCGGCCTGCGCGGCCAGGTGGGCGTTGAAGGAGCGGGGTTCGGGATGGGCAAGCAGGATCAGGGCGCGCATGGGGCGAGGTGTTCGAGGAGTGTGCGACCATCCTCGCGGCGCCGGTATGCCCCGGCAATTACGCACCTTGAGGTAACCATGGCCTATCCGGGCGATGTCTATGCCGCCGATTGCTCGGCACGCGATGCGCTGGCGCTGATCTCCGGCAAGTGGGTGATGCTGCTGTTGCCGGCGCTGGCGCAGGGCCCGCAACGCAATGGCGCGCTGCTGAGGAAGATCGAAGGCATCTCGCAGAAGGTGTTGACCCAGACCCTGCGGCAGCTGGAGCGCAACGGCCTGGTCGAGCGGTGTGAGCGGGGCAGCAAGCCACTGCATGTGGAATACCGGCTGACCGAGGTCGCACGTGGACTGGTTGACACGCTGTCCGCCCTGGACCGTTGGGCCGAGCACAATTTCCCGGCGCTGGACGCCGCCCGCGAGCGCTTCGACGCGCGTTAGCGGCGCCTGCACGGCCGCGGGCGTACAATGCGGCCCCGGCGGCCATCCTGGCCCTGCAGACACGCGAGAACCGCCATGACCGACGCCCTGGGTGTACCGGTGCACGACGCCGATGAACACTGGATGCGCCATGCGCTGGCGCTGGCCGAGCGTGCGCAGCGCGAGTACGACGAGATCCCCGTTGGTGCGGTACTGGTGGGCGCCGATGGCCAGCTGCTGGGCGAGGGCTGGAACCTCAACATCGCCTCGCACGATCCCAGTGCGCATGCCGAGATCGTGGCCATGCGGGCCGGTGGCACGCGGCTGGCCAATCATCGGCTGCTCGGCAGCACCCTGTACGTGACCCTGGAACCGTGCGCGATGTGCGCGATGGCCATCGTGCATGCACGCGTTGCCCGCCTGGTCTACGGCGCCAGCGACCCCAAGACCGGCGCCTGCGGCAGCGTGTTCGACCTGCTGGGCGATGCCCGCCACAACCACCGGGTGGAGATCCACGGTGGGGTGCTGGCCAAGGAGGCCAGCATGCGCCTGACCAATTATTTCCGTGCCAAGCGTGGCAAGCCGCCGCTGCTGCTGGAAGACCATGCCGGCGAGGCCTGAGGGGGCGAACCGGTATGATGGGCGCCTCTTTCCATCACCGGCAGGCCGCGCGCCTGCCCAGCAACGAGGCGACACATGGCGGACAACGGCGCGGCCAACGAGCGACTGATCTGGATCGACCTGGAAATGACCGGGTTGGATACCGACAACGATTCGATCATCGAGATCGCCACCGTGGTCACCGATGCCCAGCTCAACGTGCTGGCCGAAGGGCCGGAATTCGCCATCCACCACCCGCTGGAAACGCTGGAAGCGATGGACGAGTGGAACCGCAACCAGCATCGCCGCTCGGGCCTGTGGCAGCGCGTGGTGGACAGCACCACCACCCTGGGCCAGGCCGAGGCGCAGACGGTGAACTTCCTGGCGCAGTGGATCCCGGCCGGCCTGTCGCCGATGTGCGGCAACTCGATCTGCCAGGATCGCCGCTTCCTGCACCGCCAGATGCCGCGACTGGAGAAGTACTTCCACTACCGCAACCTGGACGTGTCCACGGTGAAGGAACTGGCCAAGCGCTGGGCGCCGAGCGTGGCCGCCGGCGTCGGCAAGAACAGCAACCACACCGCGCTGAGCGACGTGCACGATTCGATCGCTGAGCTGCGCCACTACCGCCAGTTCATGGGCGCGCTGTCGGGGCTGCCGGTTGCCTGAACAACGACGCCGGGCATGGCCCGGCGCTATCGGATGACACGCCAACGGGTAGTGCCGGCCGCTGGCCGGCAAGGCGCCGGGGTCGGATCCCTTTCCTGCGGAAAGGGCTCTGACCCCTCTTTCGTACCCCGCGACGAACCGTTCAACTTCCTGGCGCTAAGATCGGGGCCATGAACGAGCCGATCCTGCTCCCCCGCGACATCGCCCATGACGCCCGCGACTGGTCCGACCTGCAGCGCGCGGTGGCCCTGCTGGAAGCGCCGACCCTGACCGCGCGCATGGCCAACCTGGTCGGCACGCCGCTGGAGTTCGCGGTGAAGGCGCTGCCCAGCTCGGTCTCCAACCGCATCCACGGCGCTGTGCAGGCGGCGCTGAGCAAATCGGCGCAGGCCGCGCTGTGGAGCATGGACAACACCCCCGGCAAGGGGGCGTCCACCCGCTGGCACAAACTGGCGGCGGCCACCTCGGGCGCGGTCGGTGGGGCCTTCGGCTTCGCGGCCTTGTTCATCGAGCTGCCGGTGTCGACCACCATCATGATGCGTGCAGTGGCTGACGTGGCCCGCAGCGAGGGCTTCGACCTGTCCGAGTTCAGCACCCGCCAGGCGTGCCTGGAGGTGTTCGCGTTGGGCGGCAACTCGCCGCGCGATGATGCCAGCGAGACCGGCTACTACCTGGCCCGCGGCTTCACCACGGATGTGATGCGCCACCTGTCGGCCGAGCTGGCCGGGCGCGTGGTGACCGGCCGCGACCTGACCCTGGGCGTGGCGCCAAAGGAAGCTGGCAAGCTGCTGGCGAAGATGGTGGAAAAGGTGGCGGCGCGCTTCGGCGTGGTGGTTACCGAGAAATTCGCTGCGCAGGCGGTGCCGATCGTCGGTGCCGCCGCCGGTGCAACACTGAATACCATGTTCACCGACTACTACCAGGACATGGCGCGCGGCCACTTCATCGTGCGCCGTCTCGAGCTGAAGTACGGGGAAGACGTGGTGCGCGCCTGCTATGACCGCGTGGCGCATGGCGGCGTACTGATCGAGCCCACGCTGTAACCGGCTTCGGGGTCGGAGCCCTTTGCGTTGCAAAGGGATCCGACCCCGGTTCCGCGCGGGGTCGGATCCCGTTCCGCAGGAAGGGGCTCTGCCCCCCGGCCGGTCATCCTTGCCTTGGGGGAACAATTGTTTTGCCAGTACATGCCTGTTGCCTGGCAGCTGGCATCCCCATCCTTTGCGGCAGTCCCCCCCGCAAGAGATCGCCGCCATGTTGTTCACTCCCCACCGCCTGGGCGCCTTGACCCTGCCCAACCGCATCGTGATGCCGCCGATGACCCGCTCGCGTGCCGCCGACGGCAACGTCGCCACCGCGGACATGGCCGCCTACTACGCCCAACGTGCCAGTGCTGGCCTGATCGTCAGCGAAGGCACCCAGATCAGCCCGCAGGGCCAGGGCTATGCCTGGACCCCGGGTATCCACAGTCCGGAACAGGTGCAGGGCTGGCGCCGGGTGACCGATGCCGTGCATGCCGCTGGCGGCCGCATCTACGCCCAGCTGTGGCATGTGGGCCGGGTCTCGCACGTGGCCCTGCAGCCGGGTGGTGCCGCACCGGTGTCGTCGTCGGCGCTGCTGGCCGAAGGCGTGAAGGTGTTTGTCGACCCTGCAGGCGCTGGCCCGGAAGCGGGCGTAGGCGAGATGATCCAGCACTCGATGCCGCGCGCGCTGCGCGAAGACGAGATTCCGGGCATCGTCGCCGACTATGCACAGGCCACCCGCAATGCACTGGCCGCCGGCTTCGATGGCGTGGAGCTGCACGGTGCCAATGGCTACCTGATCAACCAGTTCATCGACTCGCAGGCCAACCGGCGCACCGACGGCTATGGCGGCGCGTTGCAGAACCGGCTGCGTTTCCTGCGAGAGGTCGTGCAGGCGGTGACGGCCGTAGCCGGTGGTGACCGCGTCGGTGTCCGTCTGGCGCCGCTGACGACGTTGCAGGGCGCGGTGGACGATACGCCACAGGCGACCTATCTGGCCGCGGCGCACCTGCTGGGTGAGCTGGGCGTGGGCTACCTGCACATCGCCGAAGCCGACTGGGACGATGCACCGTTGATGCCGGTGGCGTTCAAGCAGGCGCTGCGCATGGTCTACCCGGGCACGCTGATCTACGCCGGCAAGTACACCGCCGAACGCGCCGGGCAGGCACTGGCTGAAGGCTGGGCTGACCTGATCGGCTTCGGTCGCCCGTTCATCGCCAACCCGGACCTGCCGGAGCGACTGCGTACCGGTGCGGCGCTGAATCCGCCGGATCGTGCGACATTCTTTGGCGGTGGCGCGGCGGGCTTCACCGATTATCCGACGCTGGAAGAGAGCGTCGCGGCCTGATCCTGGCCGGCATTCCAGTCAGGCGGCGGGGGTAGTGCCGGCCGCTGGCCGGCATTTCAATGTCGTATCGCCGATGGGTGGGTGCCGACCGTTGGTCGGCACTACCGGCATGGATCAGGGCTTGTCGCGCACCAGCGCGTCAGCCTCTATCACGCCGCCATCCTTTCCATGCAGGTACAGGTGCATGTCCTGCTGCGGGTACGGGATGTTGATGCCCGCCTTGTCAAAGCCCAGCTTCAGCTGCTCCAGCAGCGTGACCTTGGTACCGAACCAGTCGGCCGACTTCACGTAGCAGCGGATGCCCAGGTTGATGGCGTGCGCGCCCAGTTCATACACCACCACGTCCGGTGCCGGTGTCTGCAGCACGCGTGGGTCGGCCTTCATCAACGCCAGCGCGGTATCGCGTGCCAGCTGGATGTTGTCCTCATAGCCGATGCCGATCACCAGCTCGACGCGGCGCGTCGGTTCGGCGGTGAGGTTGATGATCGGTGCGGCAGTGATCAGCGTGTTCGGAATGGTGGTGTGCTGGTTGTCGGCACCGGTGATGACGGTCTGGAAGATGCGCACTTCGCGCACCGTGCCGGTCTGTCCGGCCACGGTGACCACATCGCCCACGCGGAACGGTCGCAACGTCACCAGCATCACGCCCGAGGCGATGTTGGACAGCGAATCCTTCAATGCCAGGCCGACGGCCAGGCCAGCGGTACCGAGCACGGCCAGCAACGGGGTGATCTGCACGCCCAGCGTGCCGATCGCCAGTACCACTACGATCACGAGCGATGCGGCATACACCACGTTGCGCAGGAAGCTGCCCAGCATCGGGTCCACACCCATGCGAGCCGTAGCGCGCGGCATCGCGTTGGACAGGCGTCGTGCCACCCACAGGCCCACCAGCAGCACCACGATCGCGGCCAGCAACGGTACGCCGTAGGTTTCCAGCAGGCGCTCCCAGTCGAGCGAGTGGAACCAGGGCGTTGCGGCGGGGGCGGGTGGGGCGGCGGCGATCATGCGGGAGTTCCTTTGCTGCTGAGGGACAGGCGCGAGGTGCGCGTGGCGTGCACGGACGCCAGAAACAGCAAGCCCCGCAGAGGCGGGGCTTGCGTGCGGCAGCAGTATGGGCGGACGTCGATGAAAGCGACGTCAGCCCATTACGGCATCAGCCGTTGGCCTTCAGCTTGGCCAGGCGCAGCCAGGTATCGACCACGGTGTCCGGGTTCAGCGACACCGACTCGATGCCTTCCTGCATCAGCCATTCGGCCAGATCCGGGTGATCGGACGGGCCCTGGCCGCAGATGCCGACGTACTTGCCCTTGGCGCGTGCGGCCTTGATCGCCATCGACAGCAGCTTCTTCACTGCCGGGTTCCGTTCGTCGAACAGGTGCGCGACGATCGACGAGTCGCGGTCCAGGCCCAGGCTGAGCTGGGTCAGGTCGTTGGAGCCGATCGAGAAGCCGTCGAAGATCTCCAGGAACTCATCGGCGAGCAGTGCGTTGGACGGCACTTCGCACATCATGATGATCTTCAGGCCGTTCTCGCCCTGCTTCAGGCCGTTCTGTTCCAGCACCTCGACGACCTTGCGGCCTTCCTCCAGGGTGCGCACGAACGGAATCATGACCCACAGGTTGTCCAGGCCCATTTCGTTGCGCACGCGCAGCACGGCCTTGCACTCCAGCGCGAAGGCGGCCGAGAAGCTCGGGTCGACGTAACGGCTGGCGCCGCGGAAGCCGATCATCGGGTTTTCTTCGTGCGGCTCGTAGTTGCTGCCGCCGATCAGGTTGGCGTACTCGTTGGACTTGAAATCCGACAGGCGCACGATCACCGGGTTCGGTGCAACCGAGGCGGTGAGCGTGGCGATGCCTTCGGCCAGGCGGTCCACGTAGAAGCTGACCGGATCACCGTAGCCGGCGATCTTCTCGTCGATCTTCTTCTTGGTCGCCGCATCCTGGCGGTCGTATTCCAGCAGCGCGTTCGGGTGGATGCCGATGTGGCTGGCGATGATCATTTCCAGGCGGGCCAGGCCGATGCCGGCGTTCGGCAGCTGGCCGAAGTCGAAGGCACGTTCCGGGTTGGCCACGTTCATCATGATCTTCAGCGGTGCCGGCGGCATGTTGCCCAGATCGGTGGTGGTGCGCTCGAAGCCGAGCTTTCCTTCGTAGATGAAGCCGGTATCACCTTCAGCGCAGCTGACGGTGACCAGCTGGCCATCTTCGATCACCTTGGTGGCGTTGCCCGAACCGACCACGGCCGGCACGCCCAGCTCGCGCGCGATGATCGCGGCGTGGCAGGTACGGCCGCCACGGTTGGTGACGATGGCCGAAGCGCGCTTCATCACCGGCTCCC
The DNA here is from genome assembly GCF_059372445.1 of Stenotrophomonas sp. YJH_SMC_127. NCBI lineage: Bacteria > Pseudomonadati > Pseudomonadota > Gammaproteobacteria > Lysobacterales > Lysobacteraceae > Stenotrophomonas > Stenotrophomonas sp. YJH_SMC_127. The sequence goes on from NZ_JCAFVO010000002.1 coordinate 17,699, forward strand.
AGTCGGGATCGGTCATGTCGGCGATCAGTACGTCGCCCGGCTGCACGCGGTTCATGTCGTCCAGCGTCTTCACCACGCGGGCCACGCCCGAGCCGATCTTGGCGCCGACGGCGCGGCCTTCGGCCAGCACGTTGCCGCCCTTTTCGGTCAGCGCGAAGCGCTCGATCTGGGTGGCGTGGCTGCGCGACTTCACCGTTTCCGGGCGCGCCTGCACGATGAACAGCTTGCCGCTGACGCCGTCCTTGGCCCACTCGATGTCCATCGGGCAGCCGTAGTGCTTTTCGATGACCAGCGCCTGCTTGGACAGTTCCTGCACGTCCTCGTCGCTGATCGAGAAGGTGTTGCGCAGTTCGGCCGGGGTGTCCTCGATCCTGACGCGCTCACCCGGAACATCGGAATACACCATGCGGATCGCCTTGCTGCCGAGCGAGCGGCGCAGGATCGCCGGCTTGCCGGCCTGCAGGGTGGGCTTGTAAACGTAGTACTCGTCCGGATTGACCGCACCCTGCACGACCATTTCGCCCAGGCCGAACGAAGAGGTGACGAACACCACGTCGCGGAAGCCGGACTCGGTGTCCAGGGTGAACAGCACGCCGGAGGAACCGACGCCCGAACGCACCATCAGCTGCACGCCGGCGGACAGGAACACGTCCTCATGCTTGAAGCCGTGGTGGACGCGGTAGGCGATGGCACGGTCGTTGTACAGCGAGGCGAACACTTCCTTGACCTTGTGCACGACATCGTCGGCACCGGTGACGTTGAGGAAGGTCTCCTGCTGGCCGGCGAAGGAGGCATCCGGCAGATCCTCGGCGGTGGCCGACGAACGCACGGCCACGGCCACGTCGCCGCCGCCGTTTTCGGCGCTCAGCTTGGCGTAGGCGGTGCGGATGTCCTGGTCCAGCTGCGGCTGCAGCGGCGCATCGATCACCCAGCTGCGGATTTCCTTGCCGGCGGCGGTCAGCGCGTTGACGTCCTCGACGTCCAGCGTGGCCAGCTTGTCGAAGATGCGCTTGGACAGGTCGTTGTGCGCGATGAAGTCCTTGAAGGCTTCAGCGGTGGTGGCATAACCGCCCGGCACCGAAACGCCCAGACCGGCCAGGTTGCCGATCATCTCGCCCAGCGACGAATTCTTGCCGCCTACGCGGGCCAGATCGGCCAGACGCAGTTCGTGCAACCACAGGATGTTCTCGTTCAAGCGCGATGCTCCGTTTGGCCATCGCCCGAGGCGGGCTGAGTGGCCGCGTCCGTAGGAAGAAGCCGATATGATGCCGGGCAGAGCACCGTCGGCACAAGCTTGTGCTGGCGGCCTTTTTAAGCTTCGTAGGGGGTAAAAGCGCGCATGTCGACCATCCGTCCGGTGTTCTACGTTTCCGATGGAACCGGTATCACCGCTGAAACCATTGGGCATAGCCTGCTGACCCAGTTCTCCGGGTTCAGCTTCATTACCGACCGCATGTCGTTTGTCGACGACCCCGAAAAAGCGCGTGAAGCCTGTGCCCGGATCCAGGCGGCAGGGGAGCGCTACCAGGTCCGGCCGATCGTGGTGAACTCCTGCGTGGACCAGAGCCTGAGCCTGATCCTGGCCGACAGCGGGGCGCTGATGCTGGATGTGTTCGCGCCGTTCATCGAGCCGCTGGAGCGTGAACTGGCCAGCCCGCGCCTGGCCCGGGTCGGCCAGGCCCACGGCATGGTCGATTTCGATACCTACCACCGTCGCATCAACGCGATGAACTTCGCCCTGACCCATGACGACGGCATCGCGGTGAACTACGACGATGCCGACGTGATCCTGGTGGCGGTGTCGCGCGCGGGCAAGACGCCGACCTGCATCTACCTGGCCCTGCATTACGGGGTACGCGCGGCCAACTACCCGCTGACCGACGAAGACCTGGAAAGCGATCGCCTGCCGCCGCGACTGCGCAATTACCGGCGCAAGCTGTTCGGCCTGACCATCGATCCGGACCGGCTGCAGCAGATCCGCCAGGAGCGCCGTCCGAACTCGCGCTACGCCAACCTGGAGACCTGCAAGCGCGAGGTGGCTGCGGCCGAGACCATGTTCCGCATGGAGCGGATCCCGACCCTGAGCACCACGCATACCTCGATCGAGGAGATTTCCAGCAAGGTGCTGGCCACGCTGGGGCTGCAGCGCGAGCTGTATTGAGCCTTTCCGGCGCGCTGCACTTCGCCCTGTAGAGCCGAGCCCACGCTCGGCTGGGCCGCCGGGTTCTTCCCGAACAGCAGCCGAGCATGGGCTCGGCTCTACACGGGGATCGTCGTTGTCGGGTTGGCTGTGGCTTGAGGCGCCCCCACGTTGAAGCACCAACGTGTAGGATCGACCCATGGCCCAAGCCTCGCCCCGCACCGAACGTATTCCCCGCCTGAGCCGGTTGAGCTGGCTCATGGGCCTGTACGCGGAGAACTACCGCCATCTGGTGCGCCTGTTCGAACCGGCCGGATTGGTGGCGGGCAGCTACATTTCCTCGATCGGCGACGGCCTGGACGTACGCCTGGACGTGATCGAGTGCCACCGCTACACGGTGGAGCTGCGCCTGACCTACGACCTGGCCGACCCGGTCACCGGTGAGCCGGATCCCTCGGCGTATGTGCGCCTTTACCGTGACGCACGCCAGGCCGAGACCACCCATTGCTACGTCGGCCGCCGCTGGCAGGACACGATGGGCCTGTACCCGCCGCCGGCCGAGCTGATCAGCCACCGCATGCGGATGAACACCTTCCTCGGCAAGTGGCTGGAATACCTGGCCGAGCGCGGTCACGGCGTGGCCACCCTGCGCCGCGATCCCGATGGCGCAGGCACACCCGCCGAGCGCCGCCTGTCGCTGGTGCGCTGATCGGCCATAATCCACGGCTGACCTGCCGCTGGATGCCGCCCATGCCGTACACCCCGATCGTCGCCACCCTGGGCTACGTGCTGTCGCCTGATCGTCGCCAGGTGCTGATGATCCACCGCAACACCCGTCCGGGTGACCACCACCTGGGCAAGTACAACGGGCTGGGCGGCAAGATCGAAGCGGACGAGGACGTGGCATCCAGCATGCGTCGCGAGATCGCCGAGGAAGCTGGCATCGACTGCACCGGCATGCGCCTGCGCGGCACCCTCAGCTGGCCGGGCTTCGGCAAGCACGGTGAAGACTGGCTGGGCTTCGTGTTCGTCATCGATACTTTCGAAGGCACCCCGCACGGCGGCAACCATGAAGGCACGCTGGAGTGGGTGGACCTGGACAAGCTGGACACGCTGCCGATGTGGGAGGGCGACCGCAACTTCCTGCCGCTGGTGTTCGACGCCGACCCGCGCCCGTTCCACGGCGTGATGCCGTACAAGGACGGCCGCATGGTCAGCTGGTCCTACAGCCGGCTGTGAGGTGACGAATCGGGTGGGTGCCAACCTTGGTTGGCACGCTCTTTTGGCAAATTAATACCCGGATAATATTGACTCGGTGAAATTACCCGGGCAATATTCGCGCATCGCCTCTGATGCCATTGCCATGCCTGTGTCCCGACTTCCTCCCTTCAGCTGTTTCGACGGCCATCGCCTGGTCGCTTCCGGTACCCCGGAAGTGGCAGCGCTGGCGTTGAAACAGTTGCGTGCCGACAATGCAGCCGGTCCGCTGCTGGTATTCGACAACGCCAGCGGGCGAACCCGCGATTTCGACACGCGCGGCAGCGACACAGAGCTGCTGGCGCGGGTGACCGAAGCGTTTCCCTCCGCCGTGGAGGCGGGTGCCGACGTCACTACCGGAGAGGCGCCCGCGACCCCGCGTGGCCGTGGCCGCCCCAGACTGGGCGTGGTCGCCCGCGAAGTGACGCTGCTGCCGCGGCATTGGGCGTGGTTGGCCGAACAGCCGGGTGGGGCCTCGGTGGTGCTGCGCAGGCTGGTGGAAGCGGCCAGCCGTGCCGGTGCCGACGAGGATCGGCAGCGCCGTCACAGCGAGCGTACCTATCACTTCCTGCAGGCCATCGCCGGTGACCTGCCGGGCTTCGAGGAGGCCATTCGGGTGCTGTTCGCGCATGACCGCGCGGGCCTGGAAGCGGCGCTGCATTCCTGGCCCAGGGATGTGCGCGACCACGCCCTGCGCCTGGCGTTCGAAGACGCTGACGGCTGAGCCATCGCGCCGTTGCTGAGCGACGGCGTCATCTGATCGCGGGCCGCGGCCCGCTTCCCCTGTGCTTGCTTTGCTGGCGGAAACGCCGGGCAGGGCGGCGCCTTGCCCAGAGAATCCCATGAGTCCCCCTGTACATCCGACACCTCCGGCAGCACCCTCGCTGTGGCGCACCTACCTGACGCTGCTGCTGCCGATGCTGCTGACCAATGCGTTGCAGCTGGCCGCAGGCACGCTGGACAACATCTATCTCGGCCACCTGCTTGGCACACAGGCGGTGGCTGCGGCCGCGGCGTTCTTCCCGGTCTTTTTCCTGCTGCTGGCCCTGGTGATGGGCCTGGCCACGGGCGCGATGGTGCTGATCGGCCAGGCCTGGGGCGCGGGCCGCCCGCAACAGGCGCGCGCGGTGGCCGGCAGCGCGGTGGCGCTGATCCTGCTGTTGTCGGTGCCGGTGATGGCCCTGGGCGGCGGTTTCGCGCCACAGCTGCTGGCGGCACTGGGCACGCCGGCAGCGATCCTCGGCGAGTCCATCGTGTACGCGCGCGTGCTGTTGCTGGCGGCTCCGGTGTTCTTCCTGCTGTGGCTGGCCACTGCCGTGAGCCGCGCGGTGGGCGATGCAAAGACGCCGCTGCAGGCGCTGCTGCTGGCCACGGTGGTCGGCCTGCTGTGCACGCCGCTGCTGATCCTGGGCTGGGCCGGCCTGCCGCGGCTGGGGTCGGCCAGTGCGGCTGTATCGGCGGCGTTTGCCTCATTGTTGGCCCTGGGCTGGTTGCTGTGGCGCTGGCAGCGGGTAGGACATCCCCTGGCACCAGGGCGCGAGCTGTTGCGTGCCATCCGTTTCGATGGCGCGCTCATCCGCGCGATGCTGCGCATCGGCGTACCGTCTTCGCTGCAGATGCTCAGCCTGGCCATTGCCGAGATCGTATTGCTGGGCTGGATCAACCGCTACGGCTACACGGCCACGGCGGCCTACGGTGCGGTCAACCAGTTGATGAGCTGGGTGCAGCTGCCGGCCATGTCACTGGGCATTACCGCCACCATCCTTGCGGCGCATGCGATGGGCGCGGGGCGTACGGCACGGCTGCCCGGCATCGCCCGCACCGGCGTGCTGCTTGGACTGGCGATGCTGAGTGCAGTGGTGCTGCTGGCGATGGTGCTTGCGCCCTGGCTGACCGGCCTGATCCTGGTGGCTATCGAAGCGCGTGAACTGGCCACGCTGCAGTTGCGCACGGTGGCATGGGGCGTGCTGGCGATGGGCGGCAGCACCGTGCTGGTAGGGGTGATGCGCGGCAGTGGCACGGTATGGCGGCCAGCGCTGCTCGGCATGACGGCGGTATTGCTGCTGGAGCTGCCGCTGGCGATGTGGTTGCAGGCGCGGCATGGGCTGGCCGGCGTGTGGTGGGCGTGGCCGCTGGGGTTGCTGGCGATGCTGGTGATGCAGGTGATGTGTTTCGCCCGGTGGCGGCGGGTGCAGGCTGGGTAGTGCCGGCCGCTGGCCGGCAACGCTGAACGGTCGGGGCAGCCGGCCAGCGGCCGGCTCTGCCACTTCAGGGCCGCTGCGCCAGCGGCAGGTGGAAGCATCCGGCATCATCGCCGCCCGTCACCAGGCATCGGACGCGGCGGCGGCGGGCCCACCGGTGACCATAGCGCCGACTCTGCGGCTTGGGAAGTAGGGAAACCCCGCGGAAGAGTGATGAGGAAATGTCCACCGTCGCAGTCGGTGAGATCTGGTTGTCCACAGGGGGTGTGGATTACGCGTGGGCAACTTTGTGGATAAGCCCCGACAGGCGCCACCCCCCTAGGCTGTCAAGATGGGTGGCGAAAAATTCACCGCCGGTGACGACGGGTGAGGGGGCGGTGAAGGATCGGCTGAGCCAGCGCTGTCGCCAGCAGCGGCGCTCGCGGTAACCTGTGGGCCTTGATGCTCCGTGAGACCCCATGAAACGTCACTTCTCGATGCTGCGCGAATTCCAGCTGGCCGACTGGTTCACCCTGGCCAATGCTTTCTGCGGCACCGGTGCGGTCTTTGCCGCGATGCGCTTCCTGCAGGACGGCGAGCGCGGCTATCTGCTGTTCGGCATGGCGCTGATCCCGCTGGCCTTCATCTTCGACGCCCTCGACGGGCGCATCGCGCGCTGGCGCAAGTCCAGCTCCACCCTGGGCCGCGAGCTGGACTCGCTGTCCGACGTGATCTCCTTCGGCGTGGCGCCGGCGGCGCTGGCCTATGCCTGCGGCATGCAGGGCGGATGGGACTGGCTGGTGCTGAGCTACTTCGTCTGCTGCGGCGTCAGCCGCTTGGCACGCTACAACGTCACTGCCGAGGCGCTCGCCGGCGACGAGGGCAAGGTCACGTATTTCGAGGGCACCCCGATCCCGACCAGCCTGGTGCTGGTGATCGTACTGGCGATTGCCGCCGGCACCGATGCCATCGGCCAGAACATCTGGTTCGGCCAGTGGCAGATCGGCCCGTGGCAGCTGCACCCGATGGTGCTGTTGTTCGCCCTGTCCGGGTCGCTGATGATCAGCAAGACCCTGCGTATTCCCAAGCCATGAGCCAGCCCTGCGGAGGCCTGCGATGACCAGCTCGGCCCACGACACCGGCAGCAGCGATTTCGAAACCCTGGCCCGGCAGTATTTCGGCGCCTGGGGCGATGCCCTGCGCCATGCGAGCACGCCCGGCGCACCCCCCGGTGACGATCCCGGCAGTTGGCAGCGGTTGTTCGACTGGTGGGGCCAGCTGTTGCCCGAGCAGGCGAAGGGCGCGCCGGAAGATGCCGTGCGCCGGTTCCGCGAACAGGCGGGCAGCTGGTACGGCACCATGCAGGAGGTCGCCGCACGGTTTGCGGGCCGCGACGCCAGCAGTGCCGATGTTGCCCAGGCCTGGCGCGAGGCGGTGCAGGGGCAGGGCGACGGCATGCTCCAGTGGATGCTGCAGGGCGCCCGTGGCAGCACGCACGCCGGCGCCGCGATACCCGAATTCGCCGCCTGGCTGCAGCAGTTCCAGCTGCAGGCGGGCCCGTGGCTGCAGAGCCCGGCATTCGGCCCCGGCCGCGAGCACCAGGCGCGCTGGCAGGCCCTGCTGCGTGCGCAGGAGGAATACCAGCAGCATTCGCGCGCCTATGTCGATCAGATCAAGCAGGCACTGGACGAAGCCTTTGCGCTGTTCGAGCAGCGCCTGGCCGAGCACGAACAGCCCGGCAGCCAGCTGACCAGCGCCCGCGCGATGTTCGACCTGTGGATCGAAGTTGCCGAGGAGGCCTACGCCAAGGTCGCCATGTCCGAACCGTTCCAGCAGGTGTACGCCTCGCTGGGCAACGCGCAGATGCGCCTGCGCGCCGGCCTGCAGCGGGAGGTGGAACAGATGAGTGAACGGATCGGCCTGCCCACCCGCAGCGAGATGGATGCCGCACACCGCCGCATCGCCGAGCTGGAGCGCAGCCTGCGCCGCCTGCAGGCGCAGGTGGCTGTGCTGGCCGGAACCGCTGAGGTCGATCCGGTGGCGCAGCCGGCGCCGGCGAAGGTGAAGCCAACTGCGCGCAAGGCCGCGAAGAAGGCCGCGCCGGCAAAGAAGGCGCCTGCGAAGAGGACATCTGCGAAGAAGGCCGCACCTCGCACTTCCGCTCGGGCGCGTGACCGATGAAGGGACCATTGGGCTTCAACGCCGATGACCTGATGCAGGAGAGCCTGGCCATGCAGCGCAAGCTGATGGAAGGGCTGAAGCTGCTGCCGCAGGTGGAAGACGTGGACTATGGCGTGACCGCGCGCGAGGAAGTCTGGCGCGACGGCAAGGTGGTGCTGTATCGCTTCGTCGGTGAGCAGGCGCCGACCCGGCGCACGCCGCTGCTGATCGTCTACGCGCTGGTCAACCGGCCGTACATGGTCGACCTGCAGGCCGACCGTTCGCTGGTGCAGAAGCTGCTGGCGCTGGGCCAGGACGTGTACGTGCTGGACTGGGGCTACCCGGACCGGTCCGAACGCTTCCAGACCCTGGAGGACTACCTGCTGCGCTACATCGACGGAGCGGTCGATGCGCTGCGCGTGCGCAGTGGTGGCCCGGTCGACCTGCTCGGCATCTGCCAGGGCGGCGTGTTCGCGCTGTGCTACGCCGCGCTGCGCCGGCAGAAGCTGGGCAAGCTGATCACCATGGTCACCCCGGTCGATTTCCAGACCGCCGACAACATGCTCTCGCACTGGGCGCGGCAAGTGGACGTGGACCTGCTGGTCGATACGCTGGGCAACATCCCGGCCGACCTGATGAACGCCAGCTACCTGATGCTCAAGCCGTTCCGCCTGAACGTGCAGAAGTACGTCGGCCTGCTCGACATCCTCGATGACAAGGCGGCGCTGGAGGACTTCCTGCGCATGGAGAAGTGGATCTTCGATTCGCCGGACCTGGCGGGCGAGGCGTTCCGCGATTTCATCAAGCAGTTTTACCAGGCCAATGGCCTGATGAAGGGCACGGTAAGGATCGGCGAGGAAGCAGTGGACCTGTCGCAGGTGACGCTGCCGGTGCTGAACATCTACGCCGAGCAGGATCATCTGGTGCCGCCGGACGCCTCGCGCGCGATGCGCGGGCGCCTGGGCACGGACGACTACACCGAGTCCAGCTTCCGCGGTGGCCATATCGGCATCTACGTGTCCGGGCGCGCGCAGCGCGAAGTGCCGGCCACGATCGATGGTTGGCTGAAGGCGCGCGACCTGTAGAGTCGAGCTTGCTCGACTTCGAAAGGTGGATAAGCTCAAACACCGTTTGATGGACAGGCACATGGCTCAGCCAGCAGTTTTCGCCCGGAACAACGTCGTGTTCAACGATTCGTCGCCACCGGTGCCGATCGATCTGATTGCAGTGATGGTGCCGGGCAGATTTCCCGGCAGAGATGCCTTTATCGAATTCTATTCGAAGCACAATGGTGGCTACTTCGACGGCGGCGCGGTGTTCTATCGGGACACGTTCTACGAAGTTACCGCAGAAGATCGAAATCGGCTTGAGCTGGAGGCATTCCATTGCATCGAGGTGCCGGGCGTGCCTCCCAATCCTCGGCTTGTGTCAATCGTTGATGTGATGGAATGGAGGGCAGACCGCCATCGTGACGCTCTGGCGTTCTTTGAATCTCACATCCCCTTTGGGGTTGACTGCGGCGACAACGACTATTGGCTTGATACGCGGACAGGTAGTGTGAAATTCACAATTGCGGGGGAGCATATCCGTGCGGACGACGCGATTCTTGTCGCCCCGGACTTCCTCTCGTTTTGCGAGAATATTCAGGCCATGCAGCGATAGAATCGAGCTTGATCGGCCGCCATGAGGCCCCTGATGTCCCGACGAATTCCTCTGATCTTGGCCGCGCTACTGGCAGCACCACTTGCCCAGGCGGCACCCGGTGCAGACGCACGGCGGGAGATCGCCCAGTTGATCGCCAGCCTGGACGGCTCCCAGTGCCGGTTCCAGCGCAATGGCAGCTGGTACGACGGCGGCGATGCGCGCGCGCATCTGCAGCGCAAGTACGACTATCTGCTGAAGAAGGACATGGTGGACAGCGCCGAGCAGTTCATCGAGCGCGCCGCCAGCCAGAGCAGCATGAGCGGCAAACCCTATCGCATCCAGTGCCCGGGGCAGCCTGAACAGACCGCAGCCGCCTGGTTCGGTGCGCGCCTGCAGGCGCTGCGTCACCGCACGCCGTAGACATGGGCAGGGTGTAGAGTCGAGCCACGCTCGACTGCCCTGTCCGTTGCCCGGAGCCGCCGCCATGAACACCACGCCCAAGACACTGTCGCGTTCATTGAACGACCGCATGATCGCCGGCGTGATGGGTGGCATTGCCCATCGCTTCGGCTGGAATGCCACCCTTCTGCGGGTGGTCTACGTGCTGCTGTCGCTGGCCTCGGCGGCCTTCCCCGGCATCCTGGTCTACCTGATCCTGTGGCTGCTGATGCCGAACGAGGCCGATTGAACACCGCCTCCCGGCCTTGGCCGATCTGGCTGCGCGCGCTGCAGGTGCTGGGCGCGGTGTGGACCCTGCCCAACACCCTGATCGGCCTGATGGGTGGGCTGGCCGGCATGCTCGGCGGCGCGACATTGCGCTGGAGCCGGCGTGACTGCGCGCTGGTGTTCGACCGCTGGCCGTGGGGGCCGGGTGGGGCGATCACCTTGGGCAATGTGATCCTGCACACGGGCCACGATCTTGGCATTTCCTGCCGGACCTACGCGCATCAGGCGGGGTGGGGCGTGGAGCCGCTGATCCGGCTGGACGACCATGAGCGTGCGCATGTCTACCAGTACATGGTGCTGGGGCCGCTGTACCTGCCGGTGTACCTGCTGTGTGGCGGGGTGAGTGCGCGCAATCCGTTCGAGCGGGCGGCCGATCATTTCGCCCGGTTCGGGCAAGGCTGGTGGCCGTAGTTTCCAGCCAACGGCACCGCCCCTCGTGGCTTGGTCGCGGAATGCCTGCTTCCTGGGGGCTGGCCGGGTGGGTGGGGCCAGCGGGGACGCCGTGAACCCATCCATGGGGGCTTGGCCGCGGCTTGCACGTGTGCGCTGTCCTGCGCACACGGCAAGACCGGGGTTGGGCGTCCTGCCCAACCCGTCGGGCGCATGCGCCCGACCCAAGCCGCGGATACCCGCCACCCCCACCCACCCGGCCGCTGACAGATTCCGTGCGCGTCCAGCCACGGAAGAGATAAAGAACAGCAGAAGCGGGTCGCGCGCTGCGCTTGCTCGTGTAGAGCCGAGCCTGCGCTCGGCTTCGCGGACTGGCCTGAAAGCAGCCGAGCGTGGGCTCGGCTCTACAAAAAGCGGCCAGCCAAGCTGTTTTTGCTTTTGATCTTCTTTTTTCTTTTCCGTGGCTGGACGTGCCCGAAAAACTGCCAGGGGCCGGGCGGGGTGGGTGCGCGGGACCGTTGGCGCCATGGATGGCGCCATCGAGCCCCCAGGGACGGGTTCACGGCGTGTCCCGCGCACCCACCTCGCCCGGCCCAATCACATCAAACGCGTTACACGACCACCCACGAGGGGCTGCGCCGTTGGCGGGAATCCCCCACGGATTCGTTAGCCGGAAGTTAAGGATCCGTAAGCATTCTGCTGCGATCCCGCAGTCATCTGCATGCAACCGATCGTCATTAGCCTTCGTGACGTTCCAGTCAGGTTCGACGCGGTAAGCTCTCCCCCGATGAGCTCGCAGCATTGCTCATCGAGTGCAGTACGCAGTAGCAATTTGGAGGAATACATCACATGGCAATCGTTCTTTATGTCGGTGGTAGCAAGGATGGCGAGAAGGGCGTGGTGCCCTACGGCTTCAGCAAATCCCGCGCCGACACCGCGCTGGGGCCGGAGTTCTACACGGAGCGGTTCATGGAACTGCAGGGTGTCGGCAAGGTCCGCCTGATGGCCCTGGAAGGCATGCGTGACGAGATCGTCATGCAGCGCGCCGCCCGCCACTACCGCTGACCTTCGCAACACGCGGCAGGGCGCGCCCACCATCGCGCCCGCGCCGGCATCCCAGCCCCGGGCCAGTCCGGGCCCGCTCTTTGCCAGGATGCCGGCGTCCACTCCGGCTACGCCGCTGAACCCCGTCCCCTGTCAATGCCTTGTCCGGCTCCGTCGTCGGTTGCCAGAATGGGGTCTTCCCGTAACGCGGCTCAGACCTGAAGCAATGCACGACGCCAAGAACGCCCAGAGCGCGCTCGCCCAGCAGATCGCCCAGACCATCGCCGACGAGATCGGTGCCCAGTCCGCCCAGGTACGCGCCGCCGTCGGCCTGCTCGACGAGGGCGCCAGCGTTCCGTTCATCGCGCGCTACCGCAAGGAAGTGACCGGTGGCCTGGACGACACCCAGCTGCGCAACCTGGAAACCCGGCTGACCTACCTGCGCGAGCTGGAGGACCGCCGTGCGGCGGTGCTGGCCAGCATCGGCGAGCAGGGCAAGCTCAGCGACGAGCTGCGCAATGACATCCTGGCCGCCGATACCAAGAGCCGGCTGGAAGACCTGTACCTGCCTTACAAGCCCAAGCGACGTACCCGCGCCCAGATCGCCCGCGAGGCCGGTCTGGAGCCGCTGGCCGATGGCCTGCTGGCCGATCCGACGCAGGACCCGCAGACGTTCGCGGCCACCTTCGTCGATACCGACAAGGGTGTGGCCGACACCAAGGCCGCGCTGGAAGGCGCCCGCGCGATCCTGATGGAGCGCTGGGGCGAAGATGCCGCGTTGGTTGGCGAGCTGCGCACCTGGCTGGGCGAGACCGGCGTGATCCGTGCCCGCGTGGCCGAGGGCAAGGAAACCGAAGGCGCCAAGTACCGCGACTATTTCGAACATGCCGAATCTCTGGCGAAGATTCCCTCGCACCGGTTGCTGGCGCTGTTCCGCGCGCGCCGCGAAGAGATCCTGTTCCTGGAACTGGACCCGGGCAGCGATGCCGAAGCGGGCCACCAGTACGCCGAGGGTCGGGTGGCACGCAAGGCCGGCATCGCCGACCGGGGGCGTGCCGCCGACCGCTGGCTGCTGGATGCCTGCCGCCTGACCTGGCGCGCCAAGCTGCACACCCATCTTCTGCTGGACCTGTTCAACCAGGCCCGCGAAAAGGCCGAAGCCGAAGCCATCGCGGTGTTCGGCGACAACCTGAAGGACCTGCTGCTGGCCGCACCGGCCGGCCCGAAGACTGTGCTGGGCCTGGACCCTGGCATCCGTACTGGCTGCAAGATCGCCGTGGTCGATGCCACCGGCAAGCTGGTCGCCACCGACACCATCTACCCGCACGAACCGCGCCGTCAGTGGGAGCAGTCGGTGCAGACGATCAAGCAGCTGTGCGCCAAGTACAACGTGGAGCTGATCGCGATCGGCAATGGCACCGCCAGCCGCGAAACCGACAAGCTGGCCGGCGAAGCGATCAAGGCTGCCGCCAACCCGAAGCTGCAGAAGGTCGTGGTCAGCGAGGCGGGCGCCTCGGTGTACTCGGCCTCCGAGTTCGCGGCCAAGGAGTTCCCGGGGCTGGACGTGTCGCTGCGTGGCGCGGTATCGATCGCTCGTCGCCTGCAGGACCCGCTGGCCGAACTGGTCAAGATCGAACCCAAGGCGATCGGTGTCGGCCAGTACCAGCACGACGTGGACCAGTACCGCCTGGCGCGGGCGCTGGACGCGCGCGTGGAGGACTGCGTGAACGCGGTCGGCGTGTATGTCAACACCGCCTCGGCCGCGCTGCTGTCCCGGGTGTCCGGCCTGTCGGCCACGGTGGCCGAGAACATCGTGCGCCATCGCGACGACAACGGCCCGTTCAAGTGCCGCAAGGACCTGCTGAAGGTCGCGCGCCTGGGCGAGAAGACCTTCGAGCAGTGCGCCGGCTTCCTGCGCATCGCCGATGGCGACCAGCCGCTGGACGCCTCGGCGGTACACCCCGAAGCCTATCCGGTGGTTGAGCGCATCGTGGCCAGCACCGCGCGCCCGATCAAGGCGCTGATCGGTGACGGCAGCTTCCTGCGTGGCCTGAAGGCAGAACAGTTCACCGACGACACCTTTGGCGTCCCGACCGTGCGCGACATCCTGAAGGAACTGGAAAAGCCGGGCCGCGACCCGCGCCCGGAGTTCAAGGCGGCGCGCTTCGCCGAGGGCGTCGAGGACATCAAGGACCTGCGCGAGGGCATGGTGCTGGAGGGCGTGGTCAGCAACGTGGCCGCCTTCGGGGCCTTTGTCGATATCGGCGTGCACCAGGACGGCCTGATCCACATCTCGGCGCTCTCCGATACCTTCGTGAAGGACCCGCGCGACGTGGTCAAGGCCGGTGACATCGTCAAGGTGAAGGTGCTGGAGGTGGACGTGGCGCGCAAGCGCATCGCCCTGACCCGGCGCCTGGACGATACCCCGGGCCAGGCCACCAGCCGCCCGGGCCAGCGCGATGAGCGGGGCCAGGGCCAAGGGCCGCGCCGTGACGCTGGCGGCCAGAACCGTGGACCGAACCGCGGCCAGGGCGCTGGCGGCCGTCCGGCCCAGTCTGCGCCGCCGGCCAACAACGCCCTGGCCGAAGCCTTTGCCCGGGCCAAGCGCAGCTGAGGATCGTGCCCCCCGTCACGGTTGATCCGGGGCGGGGGGCTTGTCGGTTTTCCCGGTGATTGCGCACACTTGCGCCTGAGGGGGGCGTTTGGCCTCCCCGCTGTCGCTGGGGAGGACCATGACGCCAGCACGACCCGCCGTCTTCGTTGCAGGCCGCAGCGCTCCGCTGCGGTCGGCGCCTGCCCGTGCCGGCAGGGGACCGGAGTGATGCCGGGCCAGGGCACCCACGGCAATGGACTGCTGGAGCGCCGCCTGCAGGCGTTGGCGGAAGAGCGTCGCCGGCTGGCGATGATCATCGACGGTACCGCTGCGGGTACCTGGGAATGGAACGTGCAGACCGGCGAGATGCGGGTCAATGCGCGCTGGGCCGAGATTGTCGGTTATCGCCTGGATGAGCTGGAACCGATCTGCCAGAAGACGTTCCTGAAGCTGGTCCATCCCGATGACATTGCGCTGTCCGATGCAGCGCTGGACGATCATTTCGAAGGGCGCAGCGACAACTACGCCTGCCTGCTGCGCATGCGCCACAGGAACGGCCAGTGGATCTGGATCCAGGACCGTGGCCGGGTCTTTGAATGGGACGGGCACGGCAAGCCGCTGTGGATGGCCGGTGCCCATGCCGATGTCACCGAGCTGCAGCAGGCAAGGCAGGACGCGGCCGAGACCCGGCAACGCCTGCAGGCCGTGGTCGATGCGTCCGATGAGGTGGCGGTGATCGCCACCGATACCGATGGCACCATCACCCTGTTCAACACGGGGGCGGAGCGCCTGCTGGGCTACAGCGCGGCGGAGGTGGTCGGCCAGCGCCGGCTCGACGCCTTCCACGATCCAGCCGAACTGAAAGCGTGGTTGCAGCCGCTGGCTGATGCTGATGGCAATCTTCCCGGCGTGTTCGAGGCGCTGAGCGCGCGTGCCGACGGGCAGACCTACTCGCGGCAGTGGACGCTGCTGCGCAAGGATGGCCAGTCACGCCAGGTACGCCTGTCGATCAGCCGCATGGAGAGTGCCGATGGAACGCGCATCGGCTACGTCGGCATGGCCATCGACATTACCGAGATCCTGCAGGCACGCGCCGAAGCACGACTGTCGGCAGAGAAGTTCGCTGGCGCGTTCACCTCCGCCGCACTGGGCATGGCACTGGTGTCGCTGGAAGGACGCTGGCTGGATGTCAACGACGCGCTGTGCCGGATACTGGGCTACCCGCGAGAAGAGCTGCTGCAGGTCGATTTCCAGCGCCTGACCCATCCCGATGACCTGCAGACCGACCTGGCCCTGGTACAGGACCTGTTGGCCGGGCGACGCAGCCACTATCACCTGGAAAAGCGCTACCTCGACCGCGACGGCCGCATCATCTGGGCGCGGCTGTCGGTGTCGCTGGTGCGCAACGAGCATGGCGAACCGCTGCATTTCGTGTCGCAGATCCAGGACATCACCGCCCAGCGCAGCAGCGAGCAGCGCCTGTTCGAGAGTGAACAACGCAGCCGAATCACCCTGGATGCGGTGGCCGACCTGGTGCTCAGCGTCAGCCTTGATGGCCGCATCGACTACGCCAACGCGGCTGCGGTGCGCACCCTGGCCGGTGATGGCGCATTGTCGCTGGCCGGGCACAAGGTGCAGGACGTGCTGGCGCTGACCACCGAGTACGCGCCCGGTTCGGTACTGGATGTGACGGTGCTGCTGGACCCGGAGAGCAACGCGGTGGACCTGCACGCCGACCTGCTGCTGCGCCTGGGCACGGCAACGGTGCCGGTGGACCTGACCCGCGCCTGGCTGCGCGATGACGAAGGCCACGTGCGCGGCGCGGTGTGGGTGCTGCGCGACGACACCCAGCAGCGGGCACGCCAGCGCGAAGCCCGCCACCTGGCCGAGATCGATCCGCTCACCGAACTGAGCAACCGCCGCGGTTTCGAGGTGCACCTGCAGCAGGCGATCACCCGCGTGGAGCGCACCGGCCAGGCTGCCTCGCTAATGTACATCGATCTGGACCGCTTCAAGCCGGTCAACGACACCTGGGGCCATCTGGCCGGCGATGCCGTGCTGTGGGCGGTGGCCAGCGTGCTGCGCCATGGCGTGCGCGATTCGGACGTGGTGGCGCGGTTGGGCGGTGACGAATTCGCGGTCATCCTGTCCGGTTGCACGCCGCGGCGTGCGGCCCGCATCGGGGGCGAGCTGCTGCACACCCTGGCCGCGCTGTCCATTCCGTGGGACCAGGACCGGCTGCGGATCGGTGCCAGCATCGGTATCGCGCCGCTGGCCGGCGGCATGAGCGTGGACCAGGCGGTGGCTGCGGCCGATGCCCAGTGCTACCGGGCCAAGGCGATGGGGCGCAACAACGTGCAGGTGCAGGGCGAGTTGTCCCAGCTTCCGGGTGACGATCCCGACGCCGCGGAGGACTGATCTCAGCCTGTGAGAGGACGCGCGCGAATACTGCGCGCACTCCACTCACGCAGGTAACCTCCATGAATGCCTGGAACCCGGTTGCGGTACGCAAGTTCATTCCGGCCCTGATCGGCTGGTGCCTGGCGCTGGCCGCCTGTCTACGCGCCGAACAGCTGCGCGGCGACCTGCACGCACGGGCGTTGTTGCCCGTGTTGCAGCAAGGTGCGGTCGCGCTGCTGGTCCTGAGCCTGTCCTGCACGGTTGCGGCCTGCCTGTTGCTGTGGCGGCATGGCCGCAGCGATCATGTGCATCCCGCTGCAGGCACTACACCCGTACGGCATCCATCAGCAGGAACCGGCACGGCGCACACTGGAAGGCATTGATCTGTGGCACAAGGCGCTGGAAGTGTTCGCTGGCACAGTGCAGGTCGAGCGCGGCGCGGTCGGGCCACAGCTCGATGAAGATGAAGTGGCCCGGATCCTTCTGGTCGACGAACAGTTCATAGCCGAGGCAGAGCGGCTCGCGCAGCGTGCATGCGACCAGCTCCCGGTACAGGGGAAGCACGGTGTCCACCGCATCGGGATGGATGAAATCCTCGGCGATCACTTTCAGCATGTCGGCTCCTGCGAATCGGGCCTTGCAGGATAGCGCCGGCGCATGGCCGGCACCTGTTCCCGTCAACGCAATACCGTGTCCGCACTGACCAGCCGCACGTCATGCATCTGATTGAGGTAGGCCTCGTAGTAGCCCTTGTGCGAGGCACCCACGATGGCCAGCATGCGTCTGCCAGGATGCTGGCTCAGCACGTCGCGGATGTTGGCGACCATGCGCAGGTTGCGGGTTTCCCAGTAACCGACGTACATCCGGCCGAACGCCTTGGAGGACGGCTCGACGAGCGTCGCGCCGAAGTCGCTCTGGTAGGCGGCCATCGCCGCCGCCGGGCTGTTGTAGTCCCGATACAGCGCCATGACACCGCCGGGCTTGTCCAGATCGGCCACGAGGCGTTCATCGGCCTCCCGCCGCGCGCGCGAGTGCGTATTGTTCCAGGCACCGGTGATGGCCGCGCTGGCCGCCGCTTCATCCTCGGCGGGCGTGGGCGAATCGGCCGTGTGGTCGTCCACGGCCCACAGGCGTTCCTGCCCGAGGCGGGCGGCGACCTCGGCGGCGATCAGGTGGGTTTCATTGCGGCGAACCAGGCCTTTTTCGAGGATCTCGACCAAGGCAGGTGTCAGTCCATCACCGCCTTTGCGCTCGGACGCAGGCAGGCGCAGCCACTGCACCTGCGCCGAGCCGCGTTCACCCGCTGCCAGGAACAATGCTGCGAGCCGACGACGCTGGGCGGGCGTCGGCTCGTCCGGCCAGGTCGCAAGCAGGTGCTCGGCCTGGGTGTTCGCCGTAGGCACGTCCAGTCCGGTCGCAGCCTGCGCAGCGGTGGTGTCGAAGCAGTAGGTGGCCACGCTCTCCGCATAGCGTGCCGGGTAGCGACGCATGAAATCGCACTGCAGGCCTGACAGGTCTTCGGTGGCGATCAGCTCGGGCTTCCAGGCGACCAGTCGCTGCAGCAACGGTTCAAGCAAGGCGGGCTGGAAGGACTTGGGCAGGCCGGACAAGTGGGGGGTGCCCAGTACCAGCGCTTCGTTCGGGCGCCCGGCAGGCGGGCCCTTCAGCTGGTCGGGATGGAAGCTGGGGCGGTAGGTGGCGTCGGCAGCGAAGGCGCCGCTGCTGCACAGGCCCAGGATGAGGAAACTGGCCAGGCGTGGGAACATGCGATCTCCGTGTCAGTGAGCGTCCTGCGGTTCGCTGCATGCTGGCCAGTTTCATCTACCACCGGATCTCCCGTTGGTCATGCAAACCTTTTCCGCTTGAACTGCATCCGCGTGCCGGGCAAGGCTATGCCCAGTGACGGCGACAACGCGCGACATATGCCCTGACGACACCCGGTGCCGAGCAGAACCTGCCCAGCCGGCGCCTGGCGAAACCGCTCGGCGGTGCCCCTGTCTCGCGTGAGCAGAATGTGAAGTGCATCGCGATTGTCTACCGCATCCCTGCAGGAGCATCTGAAGATGCGACGGACGTCGCGGAATCCGGCTAAAGCCACCGATCGCATCGCCGATATTCCCTCTGGATCCCGCTCAAGTCGCCCGCTGCAGGACCCCAGGCTGCCCCCGACGGGCGGCCCGCGCTGTGTGTTCCGCCGCTC
The DNA here is from genome assembly GCF_059372445.1 of Stenotrophomonas sp. YJH_SMC_127. NCBI lineage: Bacteria > Pseudomonadati > Pseudomonadota > Gammaproteobacteria > Lysobacterales > Lysobacteraceae > Stenotrophomonas > Stenotrophomonas sp. YJH_SMC_127. The sequence goes on from NZ_JCAFVO010000002.1 coordinate 36,433, forward strand.
CTTATGCCGATCGCACCCGCACCAGACGTTCTTGCCAGCCGCTCGAGGGGTGCCTGCCGGTACCTGTAGTCCCAAGCAACTGAAGTTGCCGCCGGGCATCCCGCCCGTCGGGTCGCAACCGCTTACCGGACACCGAGGATCAGACAATGCTCATTCCAGGCTTTACGGCGGGCGCGCAGGCGCCGGCCGAGCTGCATACCCGTTGGTCGCCGTGGCGCGCCCTGCTGGGCGCGCTGGCACCGCAGCACCGCAGCGGCGTCGAGGCGGCGGCCGATGGCCGTGCCGAGCTGGAGGCGCAGGTCGCGGCGCTGCACCGGGTCCAGGCGGTCATCGAGTTCGCCCTCGATGGCACCATCCTGCAGGCCAACGAGAACTTCCTGCAGGCGATGGGTTACCGGCTGGAGGAGATCCAGGGCAAGCATCATTCCCTGTTCGTCGACCCCGAGCAGGCGCGCAGCGCCGGATACCGTGACCTCTGGGCGCGGCTGGGTCGTGGCGAATACGACGCGGGCCAGTACCGGCGTTTTGGCAAGAACCAGCGCGAGATCTGGATCCAGGCCTCGTACAACCCGGTGCTGGACCGGCAGGGGCGTCCGTACAAGGTGGTCAAGTTCGCCACTGACATCACTGCGCAGAAGCTGCAGGCGGCCGACTCGGCCGGCCAGCTGGCGGCGATCGACAAGTCGCAGGCGGTGATCGAGTTCAGCATGGATGGCCGCATCCTGTCGGCCAACGACAACTTCCTGGCTGCCACCGGTTACAGCCTGGATGATGTGCGTGGCCAGCACCACTCGCTGTTCGTCGAACCTGAGTATCGCAGCAGTGCCGAGTATCGGCAGTTCTGGGAAAAGCTCGGCCGTGGCGAATATGATGCCGGCCAGTACCGGCGCCTCGGCAAGGGCGGACGCGAGGTCTGGATCCAAGCGTCCTACAACCCGATCCTGGACCTCAACGGGAAGCCGTTCAAGGTGGTCAAGTACGCCACCGACATCACCGCGCAGGTGCATGAGAACCAGGCCATGCAGCGTGCCGTGGCGCAGACCCGTGAAGTGGTGGCGGCCGCCAAGGAAGGCGACCTGACCCGGCGCGTGGCCACCGCCGACAAGAACGGGCCGATCGCCGAGCTGTGCGAAGGGGTGAATTCGCTGGTCGAGGCGATGGCCGCGATCATCGGCCAGATCAAGTTCGCCGCTGACACCATCGCCGTCGGCGCCACCGAGATCGCGCAGGGCAACAGCGATCTGTCGCAGCGCACCGAGCAGCAGGCAGCGTCGCTGGAGGAGACCGCGGTGTCGATGAAGGGCCTGGCCGAGACCGTGCAGCGCACCGCGACCAACGCACGGCAGGCCAGTCAGCTGGCCGGTGGTGCCGCCGATGTCGCCGCGCGCGGCGGTAACGTAGTGCACGAAGTGGTGGAAACCATGGCGGTGATCAACGCGTCCTCGCGCCGCATCGTCGACATCATCGGCGTGATCGACGGCATCGCCTTCCAGACCAACATCCTTGCCCTGAACGCCGCGGTGGAAGCCGCGCGTGCGGGCGAACACGGGCGTGGCTTCGCCGTGGTCGCCACCGAGATCCGGGAACTGTCGCAGCGCTCGGCCAGTGCCGCCAAGGAGATCAAGCAACTGATCGATGCGTCGGTGGCCAATGTCGGTGCCGGTACCGCGCAGGTTGAGAGCGCCGGCCGCACCATGGACGAGATCGTGGTCAACGTGCGCCGGGTCAGCGACCTGATGTCCGAGATCAGCACGGCCGCGCAGCAGCAGAGCGACGACATCCAGCAGATGAACCATGCCGTCGATCTGATCGACCAGGGCACCCAGCAGAACGCCGCGCTGGTCGAGGAAGCTTCGGCCGCGGCGCGCAGCATGGAAGAACAGTCGGCGCAGCTGCTGCAGACGGTGGCCAGCTTCCGCGTGCAGGGTGGGGCGGGGCACATGCATGGTGCGGCGGTGCTGCGCGCGGTCTAGGCGCGGCGGTCGGCGTGTTGTTCCCCGGCCTCGACGGCCGGGGCGGCGTGCACGCAGTTGCGGCCGGCATGCTTGGCCCGGTACAGGGCCTGGTCGGCACGCTCGACCAGGCTGCGCGGGTCACCCTCATCATGCGCGGCCTGCCAGGCCACGCCGATGCTGATGGTCACGTGGGCCTGGGCGGCGGGCAGGGCGGCGGCTTCCACGGCGGCGCGCAGGCGCTCGCCCAGGCCCAGGGCGTGGCCGATGTCGGGCGCGGGCAGGGCGGCGATGAACTCCTCGCCGCCGTAGCGGGCCAGCAGGTCATCACCGCGTTGCAGGCAGCCGTCGAGGATCGCGGCGACCGCCTGCAGGCGGCGATCACCTTCCGGATGCCCGTAGGTGTCGTTGAGTCGCTTGAAGTGGTCGATATCGATCATCAGCACCGCCAGCCCCACGCCCTGGCGACGGGCGCGGCCGTGCGCGCTGCCGAGCGCTTCATCGAAGTTGCGCCGGTTGCCGAGCCCGGTCAACGGATCGCGCCGGGCCAGCAGCGCCAGCTCGTCGCGCTCACGCTGGATCTGCACCTGGGTGAGCACGCTGCGCAGGGCATGGCCGAGCATGGCACCGATGAACCCCACGGTGGCCAGGGTCGGCTGCAGGCGTGCCACCAGCAGCGCCACCATTATCAGCAGCAACGGCAGCATCAGCGGCACGCCGGCATCGACGATGCGGCGGAGGTTGCGCGGCACAGCCACCGCCGGTGGGCGGTACGTGCTGCCGGCCAGCACTGCCAGCAGCACGAAGAGCCCGCTGATCAGCAGGTCGCCCCAGCCACCATCGGGTACCTGCGGCTGCCAGGTATTGATGTAGAGCGCCATCAGGAAGTAGCCGAGCGCGTAGATCGTCAACGTGCGGAAGAAGTCGCGGCGGTCGGCATTGTCCTCGGCCAGGAAGCGGATCAGCGCGAAGCAGAACACCAGGCTGTTCTGCACGTTGCTCAGGGTGTGCAGGCATTGCGTCCACAATGCGGTGTTGAGGTGTGCCATCGCCCGCGTATGCACGAAGTACAGCACCCACAGCAGCGCGATGACCGCCAGGTCCACCGCACGGATACAGCGGTTGCCGCCGCCTGGGCTGGCGGCAACGTAGGTCAGCGGAATCCGGTAGAACACATACAGGATCAGCGACGAGGCGGTCATCTGCGCAGGGCTGAGGCCGGCCACATTGCGATACAGCAGGGCCAGCAGGGCCAGCGAGAACAGGCCGACGGCAGCGCCCAGCGTTCGCCACTTGCAGGCCGCCTGGCTGTCGCGCGCGCGTCGCACGCAGGCCAGAGCGGCCAGAAGGGGGGCGGTGATCAGCATCAGGTAGGAGCCAACCGGGTCCTGCGGGCCGATCAAGGCAATGACGAGCGCGTGCGTGACCATGAAAAACAGTGCCGCACGCAACGTCATGCATTCCCCCGCCCCCAGATCCGGCTGGGATCACGATAGGCAGAAGTAGGTGAGGCTGGCAAGAAAAGTGTGCGCTAGTGCTATTCGCAACCTTGTCGACTGTCACATTTTCGTTTCAGCGGGGTGACACGACGGCGTTGACGTGGGCGTACGTCCAGAAGTCGCGGGGCTGCCCCCGCACGTGGCGATGGGCGCGCAGTATGTCGGCAAGCGTGGGAGGGGCATGCTGGGGCATCCTCGCCAGTGCCGGCGCTCCGGCCCGGGAAATGCAAAAGGCCAGGTCATGGACCTGGCCTTTGATGCAGTGGTGCCGGTGAAAGGACTCGAACCTTCATGGGGTCACCCCCGGCTGATTTTGAGTCAGCTGCGTATACCATTCCGCCACACCGGCAGGCAGCATGCGAGTGTAACCGAGGTCGGCAGGAGATGCCTAGTAGGAGAGCCTATCAGGGCGGTTCCTGTCGGCATTGGCCCCTTGGTAGCTATACTCCCGACGTGCAATTGCCTCCAGGAGCGGTAGCTGATGACAGTGTTGCAGGACCTGAGGGTGCTGGTGGTCGAGAACGACGAGATGAGTGCGGCCCTGCTGCAGATGCAGCTGGTGCATGCCGGTGCGACTGTGGTCGGGCTTGCCGCGAGTGTGTCCGAGGCCCTGCGGCTGCTGGAGCAGAGCACTCCTGACGTGGCCCTGCTGGATTACCGGCTGGCCCGCAACGAGACCAGTGAACCAGTGGCTGCAGCGCTTTCGGCGCGTGGCATTCCGTTCGTGCTGGCCACCGGGATGCTGGCCGAGCAGCTGCCTGCGCCGATGCTGGCCGGCCTGTTGCTGGTCAAGCCGTACCTGTCGGCCGATCTGTCGCGGGCGCTGGCGCGTGCGGTGGGACGCTCCAGCGCCAAGGCCTGAGCCGCTCGCCACGCACCGGCGGGGGGAAGCTGCGGGGGGCTGAATCCTCACGTCTGCGATGTGCGGCGGCAACCCCTGATCCAGGAGCCCTGCCCACGCGCGGTTTTTCATTCGCGTCCGGCGCTCAGCCCGCTTCCTCGTACACGTAACGGATTTCCTCGCGGTCATCGAGGATGCGGTACTGGCGCGCCAGATCATCCGGTTCGGGGTTGAGCCAGGCGTCCAGGTGTTCCCTGCGGATCGGTACCACGCCGCGGTCATGCCCGGCAGCGGCGACGTCGCTGGGCGGTGTGTCGGTGATCGTGGCAAACGAAAGCAGGCGGCCTTCCGGTCCTTCCCATTCTGCCCAGAGGCAGGCCAGCAGCAGGTCGCGGGGTGGATCGGGGCGGAATTCGAGCACCACGTCCTGCTCCTTTTCGTCGGCATCGAGGCTGCGGCCGGCGATGGCGTGGCGGGGCACGTGCTCGTAGAACGCCTGCACCACCACCACGCCGTGGCGCAGTCCGAACGCACCCCGCCAGTAACCTTCCAGGCTGTCGCGCCGCGCGTTGTAGGTGCCGGGGTACAGCACGTCGTTGCGCGCCGGCTTGTCCGGCAACCGGCACTGGTAGCGCATCGGCTTGATCACGCGCCGGCCGTTCTCGCTGACCATCACCGGCGCGTAGGTGCCGGGGAAAATGCGGTTGTCGCGCGGCAGCAGCTGCACCCGATGCAGGTCGTCCAGCCGGGCCTGCGCGCGCTCGATGCGGTTGCCGGCCACGCGCAGGTCATTGCGCGCTTTCTGCGTGGGCCGGGTGGCCAGCGTGGCATGGGCAATATCGCGTCGTTCGCGCTGCCGGACCAGTTCAGCCTCCAGCGCCTGCTGCTCCTGCGCATGCCATTGCTGGATCTTCGCCACGATGTCCCGGCCCTGTTCGGTACGCGCACCGGCGAACCCGTCATCCATCGCCTTCGGCGTCTTCGGCCGCTTCTTGCCTGGATCGTGTGCGTACAGTTCGGCGAACTCTTCCAGCGACAGGATGGCGCCGAACTCGCGTACCAGCTTGGCGTAGTCAGCGCGGATCAGGGCGGAATAGCACATGGGACTCTGGGGGCCTGGGTCGCAGCGGCTGCGACGTGGATGCGGCAGGATAGCCCGACCCATCTGGAGATGCCGCATGACTGATTCCATCACCTGCCAGTTCCGCGAAGCCGTGCCCACGGTCGAGGACTACTGCCGGTTGCGCGTGCTTGCAGGCCTCAGTGCCAAGGCCCGGGAAGCGGCCGCCCGCGCGCTGCCCAATACGCTGTTCGGCGTGTGTGCCTACCAGGGCACTGAGCTGGTGGCGATGGGCCGTATCGTCGGCGATGGCGGCTGCCACCTGCAGATCTGTGATATCGCGGTGCTGCCGCGGTTGCAGGGGCAGGGCCTGGGCAAGGAAGTGATGCGGCGCCTGGATGGCTGGATGCAGGCCAACCTGCCGCCATCGGCGTACGTCAGCCTGCTGGCCGATGGCGAGGCGCATCGGTTGTACGCACAGTTTGGTTTCGCGCCCACGGCACCGGCATCGATCGGGATGTATCGGCGGTTCTGAGCCGTAATCGGGGTGAAGCCATCCACACCATGCGTGGATAGGGCCTTCCCAGGAATCACAGGCAAAGAAAAACCCCGACCGGAGTCGGGGTTTTCAAGAATTGGCGTCCCCACGGGGATTCGAACCCCGGTCGCCACCGTGAAAGGGTGATGTCCTAGGCCTCTAGACGATGGGGACGCACGAAAACTTCAAGTTGTAGATCCTTCGACGGCCTAATGTCGAAGTGGTGGAGCCAAGCGGGATCGAACCGCTGACCTCCTGCATGCCATGCAGGCGCTCTCCCAGCTGAGCTATGGCCCCATGAAACTCCGGATGATCTGCCGGGAGCAGAGTCCGTTTTGAAACTGGCGTCCCCACGGGGATTCGAACCCCGGTCGCCACCGTGAAAGGGTGATGTCCTAGGCCTCTAGACGATGGGGACGCACGAAAAACTTCAAGTTGTAGAACCTTCGACGGCCTAATGTCGAAAGTGGTGGAGCCAAGCGGGATCGAACCGCTGACCTCCTGCATGCCATGCAGGCGCTCTCCCAGCTGAGCTATGGCCCCGTGTTACCGAGCCGCCTATCATACCTGCGTGTTCACGTTTGTGGAAGTTTTTTTTGAACTTTTTTCGTTCCGGTTCGCCCGTCGCCACGAGGGCAGGGGAACCGCAACGCCACAACCTGAATGCCGGTAGGCGGTGAACAAAAAAGACCCGGTTATCGGCCGGGTCCTCGTTGTTCGTGATGAGTGGCGTCCCCACGGGGATTCGAACCCCGGTCGCCACCGTGAAAGGGTGATGTCCTAGGCCTCTAGACGATGGGGACGCAATTCTCATCAATGTTCTTTAGCGACCTTTCGACGGCCTAATGCCGAAAGATTGGTGGAGCCAAGCGGGATCGAACCGCTGACCTCCTGCATGCCATGCAGGCGCTCTCCCAGCTGAGCTATGGCCCCACGTCGCTGAGGAGCGAAATAATAGCCTTGCCCCCGGGGGTTGGCAAGCATTTGTTGCACTTTTCTTCACGCGCGTTGTTATGCCGCGTCGTCGGTCAGCGCCGCCAGGATCGGGCACTGATCCAGCGTGCCGTGGCCGGGGCAGGCGTCGACCAGCTGAGAAAGCGCGGTGTGCATGCGCTGCAGTTCGGCCATGCGTTGTGCAATGTCCTGCAGTCGGGCCTGCGCCGTGTCGCGCACACTGCCCATGTCCTGTGAGTGGCGGTCACTGAGCGCCAGCAGTTCGGCGATTTCTTCCAGGCTGAAGCCCAGCGTCTTGGCGCGGCGGATGAAGCGCAGCCGGCGCAGGTCCTGCTCACCGAAGATGCGGTAGCCCCCGGCCGAGCGTGCCGCCGTGGGCAGCAACTGCTGGCGTTCGTAGTAGCGCACCGTATCGATCGGCACGCCGGCCTGGCGTGCCAGTTGACCAATGTTCATGGCGGATTCCTGCGGATGCTGCCGCTCATTGTGAAGCCTTGAGTCTGGTCCAGGGTCAAGGTCCCGTCGCTGACGGCGCATTCAGCGCACTTTGCAACTTTCTTCATAGCCCCACCGTCGTGGCAGTTCCTACCCTGCGCCTGAACCGGCCGCTGGACGGCCTGCAACGAACCGAGGAGATGGTCTGTGGAAGGATTCAGGAACGAAGGATTCGTCGAGGTCGCGGTGGTCGAATACCCGGGAGGCGACCCGTCGGCCGCCTCCGTGCTGACCGAGATGGCACATGTCGCCAACCGGCTTGCCCAGCAGCAGCGCCGTCCGTTCAAGCGTGTCCTGGTGACCCGCTGGATCGTGCCGGCCAGCCAGACCGGCGTGCATCGCATTGCCGGCGCGGAGATGCTCGAGGCGGACATCCCCGCCGTGATCGCCGTGCCTGGCCAGATCAGCCAGGGCGTCTGCCTGCGCGCCGATGAGGTGCTGCTGGATTGGCTGCGCGCGCATTACGACGGTGGCAGTCTGCTGGCTGCCGCCAGCGACGGTGTCAGCATGCTGGCACGCGCCGGTCTGCTGGCTGGGCGCACCGTCAGTGGTCCGGACCTCGGGCGCCATCCGGGCCTGCAGGGGCAGTCGGCCAGCTGGGTACCCAGCGAGCGCGCGCTGGTCGATGACGGCGACCTGCTGACGGTGGCCGGTTCCCAGGCCTGGCGCTTCCTCGCCCTGCGCCTGCTGTACCGGCTGCACGGCCAGGGCGTGGCGAGTTCCGTGGCGCAGCAGCTGGGGATCACGGTTCCGGCGGCGATCCAGCAGGATCTCGAGCGTTTCAGTGCCAACTTCGCCCACGGCGATCGCGATGTACTGAAGGCGCAACGCTGGCTGCATACCACCGCTGCGCGCGGCGCCACGCTCGGTGCGATCTGTGAGATTTCCGGGCTGGAGCCGCGCACCCTGCAGCGGCGCTTCCTGAAGGCCACCGGCCTGCGCCCGATCGAGTATTGCCAGCGGTTGCGTATCGCCAAGGCGCAGACGCTGTTGCAGCAGGGGGCGGGCATCGATGAAGTGGCCTGGGGCGTGGGCTATGCCGACCAGAGCGCATTCCGTCGCCTGTTCCTGCGCATTGTTGGAATGACGCCGGCCAACTATCGCCGGCTGGTCAACAACAAGCGGCGCGAGCGGCCGCTGTTGTCATCGGTGGCAGGCAGCCTGCGCGGGCTGCAACCGGCGCCCGGCATGCAGATGCCGCGCAGCGTGGCCTGATGCCTGCAGTAGGCGTCGCGCTTGCAACCTGGGCGCGACGCTTCGACCATGCAGGTAACGGATGATGGGGCAGGTGGGCTGATGTCGAGTGTGGGACCGGTGCCGATGCCGGTGGTGTTGATCCTGATGTGCGTGCTGCTGGCCATGGCGGTAGCACGCCTGTGGCCGCGTCGGAAAGACGGGATGGCAGTGCCTTCCGCGGCCAGCCTGGTTCTGGACATGTTGCTGATCGGCCTGCTGTGCGGACGCATCAGCTTCGTCGCCTTGAACTTCGCGCTTTACCGTGAGGCCCCGTGGAGCATCCTGCAGATCGCCGACGGTGGGTATCACCTTGCAGTCGTGCTGGCTGCGGGCCTGGCGTGGGGCACCTGGCGGCTGCGGCTCTGGCGCGCGTTGCGTGCGCCGGTGCTGGCGGGCGCACTGGTGGGCGTGGTGTCGTGGGTGGTGGGCAGCCACCTGCTGTCAGCCTGGCAGGAGCAGCGGATGCCGCTGCCGGCGGTGCAGGTGGCCGATCTGCAGGGGCGCGTGATCGACCTGCAGCAGTTCCGGGGCAAGCCACTGGTGCTGAATCTCTGGGCCAGCTGGTGTGGGCCCTGCCGGCGCGAGATGCCGGTGCTGGCATCCGCACAGCAGACCCACACCGACGTGCAGTTCGTGTTCCTCAACCAGGGGGAAACCCCGGACGAAGTGAAGGGTTTCATTGCATCCGAACAGCTCCGGCTGGGCAATGTGCTGCTGGACGATACCGCCTCGGCGTCAACCGTGCTGGGTGTGCAGGCCTATCCGTCGACGCTGTTCTTCGACGCCGAAGGTCGCCTGCGTGAACTGCACCTTGGCGAACTGACGGCCGCGGGTCTTGAACACAAACTGCGCCGGCTGCGGTAGCCTGCGCGGGCATCTCATTACGGAGTTCCCATGTTGTCGACTTCCCTGCGCATCGCTCCGGCGGTGCTGTTGCTGCCGGTCATGCTGGCATTGGCCGCCTGCAGCCAGGCCCAGACCCCGCCGGGCAAGACGGCGGCAGCGCCGGCCGCCGGCGCTCCGGCCACCGCGGCCAAGGGTGACCGTCCCGCAGTGCTGAAAGGCATCGAGAAGCACGGCTTCGAAGTCGTTGCCGAGTTTGATGCACCGGGTGGCCTGCGTGGCTTCGCCGGCGTGGTGGGGGGGCAGCAGCCCGCCGCCGCGTACGTGACCGCCGACGGCAAGCATGTGCTGGTGGGCAGCCTGTTCGATGCCGAAGGCAACGATGTGGCCGCCGAGGCGGTGGAGAAGCTGGTCGCTGCACCGATGTCGGCCAAGATGTGGACCAAGCTGGAAGCCAGCGCCTGGGTGCGTGACGGCAAGGCCGATGCACCGCGTGTGGTCTATACCTTCAGCGATGCCAACTGCCCGTACTGCCACAAGTTCTGGGAAGCGGCGCGTCCGTGGGTTGACGCCGGCAAGGTGCAGTTGCGCCACATCATGGTCGGCGTGATCCGCGAGGACAGCCCGGCCAAGGCCGCCGCCATCCTCGCGGCGCGTGATCCGAGCGCGGCGCTGCTGGAGAATGAGCACCAGTTCGACCGTGGCGGCATCAAGGCGCTACCGAGCATCAGCCGCGAGATCGCAGGCAAGCTTGATGCCAACCAGGTCCTGATGATCGAGATGGGCTTCCAGGGCACGCCGGGCATCCTGTTCCAGGATGCACAAGGGCAGGTGCAGCGTCGCGCGGGCCTGCCGCAGGGCGCCGACCTGCAGACGGTGCTGGGTCCGCGCTGATCGCCGCCAACGTCGTTATGTAACCGACAGGCCCGCATGGCAGCATGCGGGCCTGTTGCATTTCGGCGCTCCTGCGGCGGGCGGAGAGGGCAGCAGGGCTGCGCAGCAGCTGTTCGTCGTCACATCTGAATCGTGACTGACATCAAGCATCGCGCCTTGATTCCAATCAAGGTCAAAAACGACAGGCGGATTAGCCTGTTGACGCATGGAATACAGCGTCAACGCGCCATGGATGCCGCGCCAGACATGCCTTGAACCAGGGCGGTCGGCACAGCCATTCACGACACTCTCACTCCCCGATTGTTACCCAGACCGCTGCGGTCGCCACCTCTCTGGCAGCGCGGCCTTGATGGGCTCGACACCGGTGCGGGCAGGGCAGTGTCATCGTCCTGTTGCCTGCCGGATGCAGGCTGGCCGGTGTCGTCAACGCAGTATCCGCATTTCCAGCAACGGCGACGCGAGGCCAGGGCACTGTGCGCCTGTATCCGGCCAGCGCGCTGCGAATGTTTGTCCAGGGAGGATGCAATGCGCTTGGCGGTACTGAGTCTGGCCTGTTCGACCGCACTGGCGATCGCGCCAGCGTATGCGCAGCAGCATGGCCAGGAAGATGCGCAGGCGTTGCGGCAGGAAATCGCTGCCATGCGCCAGGCATTGGAAGGCATGCAGCAGCGCCTGGATCGGCTTGAGCAGCGCGAGGGCTCAGCGCCTGCCGCCGTGGCGCAGGCCCCGACCCCGGCAGCAACGGCGGGCGGCAGCGCCAGCATGCTGCACCCGACCCAGGTGCCGGGCGTGGCGCAACCGGTGCTGCCGCAGCGCGAATCGGTGGCCGATCCCTCAACGGCGGCGTCGCGTCCCGACAGCGCAGCCGGTCCGACCGACCCCGATCTGAAAGGCTTCTTCACCATTCCCGGCACCGATACGGTGATCCGCATCGGCGGCTACGCCAAGCTCGATGCGATTGCCGATTCGCGTGCGGCCGGTGACGAAGATCAGTTCATTCCGTCGTCGATGCCGGTGGGTGGCAGCCATCGCGATGTCTCCAATTTCAACATCCATGCCAAGCAGACCCGCTTCAGCTTCGAGGCGCGGCGCCCGACCACGCACGGCAACCTGCGTTTCTACCTGGAGAACGATTTCTTCGGCAGCAGTGAGGGGTATGAGTTCCGCCTGCGACACGCCTATGGACAGCTTGGCAACACCTATGCCGGCTATGGCTACTCCAGCTTCATGGACCCGGACAGCCTGCCCGATACGCTTGACTTCGCCGGGCCGGGCGGCGCCGGATACCTGCTGGTGGCGGGCATCCACCACAGTTTTGCGATAGGCAAGGGCAACACCCTGACCGTCGCTGCTGAAGACCCGAAGACTGAACTCGCCGGCGCCAGCGATGCTCGCACGGCAGTCAACCGCCTGCCCGATGTGACCGTGACCGCGCGCCTGGAGCGCGACTGGGGCCACCTGCAGCTGGGCGCGGTGGCACGCAGCCTGGCCTACGACGGCGATGGCGAGCGCGACCGGCGCATGGCCGGTGGCCTGCAGCTGAGCGGCTCGGCGTCAGTGGGCGAGCGCGACCTGCTGCTGTTCGGCGTACTCGGCGGGCGCGGCCTCAGTCGCTACACCGCCGACCTGACCGGCTCCGGACTGGACGCAGTGGTCGGTGCCGATGGCCGCCTCGCCGCGTTGGACCTGCACGGCGGTTTCGTCGGCTACACCCATTACTGGTCCGCGCTGTGGCGCTCCAACCTGATCTTTGGCCAGCTGACCCTGGAGCGCAACGCCGCACTCGCCACTGATGCATTCCGGCAGAGCCGCTACGGCGTGTTCAACCTGATCTGGAGCCCGGCGCCGTCCTGGACGATGGGCATGGAGCTGCTGTACGGCCGGCTGGAACAGCAGGGCGGCGCACGCGGCGACACGGTCCGGGTGCAGGGCAGCCTGCAATACAACTTCATCAAATAGACGCCAGCGGTCGTACGCCAGCGTAACCGTCCCCACGCCCGGTGCTGCCGGGCTCATGCCAGTACCGGAGATCGTCATGGCAGAAGCAAAGAAAATCGGGGTGGTCGGAGCCACCTTCCTCGTCGCCGGCAACATGATGGGCTCAGGCGTGTTCCTGTTGCCGTCCAGCCTGGCCAAGATCGGTACCGCCTCGATCTGGGGCTGGCTGATCACCACCGCCGGTGCGCTGCTGCTGGCCTTCGTGTTCGCCAAGCTGGGCAAGCTCGCACCCAAGGCGGGCGGTCCCTATGCCTACGCGCGCGACTGGTTCGGGCCGTACATGGGCTTCCAGACCAACACCATCTACTGGTTCGCCAACTGGATCGGCAACGTCGCCATTCCGATCGCGGCGGTGGGCTATTTCAGCTATTTCTTCCCGATCCTGTCCGAGCCGCTGGTGCGTTGCATCGCGGTGCTGGTGCTGGTGTGGGCACTCAGCTTTGCCAACGTGATCGGTCCGGCCTTCGTCAGCCGCGTGCAGACGGTCACCACCAGCTTTGCGTTGGTGCCGATCCTGGGCATCGCCATTTTCGGCTGGTTCTTCTTCGATGCCGACATCTTCAAGGGCGCCTACAACGTGTCTGGCGAGTCGAACTTCGGTGCGATCTCGAGCGCTGCGGCACTGACCCTGTGGGCCTTCATCGGCGTCGAGTCTGCATCGGTGACTGCCGGTGTGGTCGAAAATCCGGAGAAGAACGTCGCCCGCGCGACGCTGGCCGGCGTGTTCCTGGCTGCCATCGCCTACATCGCCAGTTCATCGGTGATCATGGGCATGGTGCCGAACGCGGAACTGCAGGTGTCCGACGCACCGTTCGCGCTGGCGGCGGCCAAGGCGGTCGGTGGCTGGGGCGGCGCGCTGGTCAGCCTGTGCGCCTTCATCGGTGCCGCCGGCTCGCTGGGTGGCTGGATCCTGCTGACCGCGCAGAGTGCCAAGGCAGCGTCGGATGACGGCCTGTTCCCGAGCATCTTCAGCAAGACCAACAAGGACGACGTGCCGGTCAAGGGCGTGCTGATCGTGGCGGTGCTGATGACCCTGGCGGTGCTGGTGACCTCCACCTCGGAAACCGCGTCGGCCCAGTTCGACGTGATCACGTCGGCGGCCGTGGTGCTGACCCTGCTGCCCTACATCTACTCGTGCGTGGCGTGCTACTTCGTGGTCGAGCGTTCGCACACCCTGGTCCACACCGGTGCGTTCTGGACGCTGACCAGCCTGACCGTCGTGTACTGCCTGTGGGCGATCTACGGCTCGTCGGGGACCATCGTGCAGTACGCCTTCCTGTTCGTGCTGTTCATCACCGTGTTCTATCCCTTCTTCAGCGAGGAGCGCCGCCAGCAGCGGCAGCGCGCCCGCGAGGCCTCGGCGATCAGCGCCGGCGCCCGGCATTCCTGAGTTCGACAAGGAGAATCAACGTGTACTTCAAGTCCCTGGACTACCCGGTCATTGTCATCGACAACGACTACGAGTCGCCGCGCATCGGTGGCATCCTGATCCGTGCGCTGGTGGAAGAGCTGCGCAGCAACGACCAGCGCGTGCTGTGCGGGCTGAACCTGGATGACGCCCGGGCCGGTGCCCGCACCTACGTGGCGGCCTCGGCGGTGCTGATCTCGATCGATGGCAGCGAAGAGGTGGATGGCGAGTTCCAGCGCCTGACCGCCTTCCTGCGCGAGCAGAGCGCACGCCGTGCCAATCTGCCGGTGTTCCTGTACGGCGAGCGCCGCACCATCGAGAAGGTGCCGAGCAAGCTGCTCAAGTACATCCACGGTTTCATCTTCCTGTTCGAAGACACCAAGAGCTTCATCTCGCGGCAGGTGATGCGCGCGGCCGAAGACTACATGAAGAACCTGCTGCCGCCGTTCTTCAAGGCGCTGATCCATCATGCGGCCGAGTCGAACTATTCCTGGCATACGCCGGGCCATGCCGGCGGCGTGGCATTCACCAAGTCGCCGGTCGGCCGCGCATTCCATCAGTTCTATGGCGAGAACACCCTGCGCAGCGATCTGTCGATCTCGGTGCCGGAGCTGGGCTCGCTGCTCGATCACACCGGCCCGATCAAGGATGCCGAGAACGAGGCGGCACGCAACTTCGGTGCCGACCACACCTTCTTCGTCACCAATGGCACCTCCACCGCCAACAAGATCGTCTGGCATGGCACGGTGGCCCGCGGCGACGTGGTGTTCGTTGACCGCAACTGCCACAAGTCGCTGCTGCACGCGCTGATCATGACGGGTGCGGTGCCGGTGTACTTCACGCCCAGCCGCAATGCGCACGGGATCATCGGCCCGATCAGCCTGGACCAGTTCACGCCGGAGTCGCTGCAGCAGCGCATCGCCGCCAATCCGCTGGCCAGCCAGGCCTACAAGGCCGGCTCCAAGCCGCGCATCGCGGTGGTCACCAACTCGACCTATGACGGCCTGTGCTACAACGCCGAGAAGATCGCCGACGAGATCGGCAGCGCAGTTGATTTCCTGCATTTCGACGAAGCCTGGTACGCCTACGCCGCGTTCCACCCGTTCTACGAGAACCACTACGGCATGGCCAAGGGCAAGCCGCGTGAGCAGGATGCGATCATTTTCACCACGCATTCCACCCACAAGCTGCTGGCTGCGTTCTCGCAGGCGTCGATGATCCACGTCCGCAACTCGGCGCAACGCAACCTTGATGCCGAGCGCTTCAATGAGTCGTTCATGATGCACACCTCGACCAGCCCGCACTACGGCGTGATTGCCGCCTGTGACGTGGCCTCGAAGATGATGGAAGGCGATGCCGGGCGCTCGCTGGTGCAGGAAATGCATGACGAGGCAATTGCCTTCCGCCGCGCGATGCTGCACGTCCGCGATGATCTCGGTCGCGACGACTGGTGGTTCAGCGTGTGGCAGCCAACCCAGGTCGAGCGCAGCCTGGACAAGGGCGATACGCCGGCACCGCTGGTGGCCAAGCGCGAGGAGTGGTACCTGCGGCCGGACGCGCACTGGCACGGCTTCGAGAACCTGGTTGACGACTATGTGTTGATCGATCCGATCAAGGTGACCCTGCTGACCCCGGGCCTGGCAATGGACGGCAGCATGGGCAGGCTGGGCATCCCGGCGGCGGTGCTGAGCAAGTTCCTGTGGGGCCGCGGCATCACCGTGGAAAAGACCAACCTGTACTCGGTGCTGTTCCTGTTCTCGATGGGCATCACCAAGGGCAAGTGGAGCACCCTGGTCACCGAGCTGATGGCGTTCAAGGAACTGTACGACCGCAATGCGCCGCTGAGCCAGGCACTGCCGACGCTGGCCGCCGATTATCCGAATGCCTACGCCGGCTGGGGCCTGCGTGACCTGTGCGACGCGCTGCATGCGTTCAACCAGGAATTTGCCGTGGCCAAGGTGATGCGCGAGATGTACGTGGACCTGCCGACGCCGGTGATGACCCCGGCCGATGCCTACAACCACCTGGTCAAGGGCGAGATCGAGCGGGTCGACATCGAGCAGATCAGTGGCCGCATCGCGGCGACCATGCTGGTGCCGTACCCGCCGGGCATCCCGACCATCATGCCGGGCGAGCGCTTCGGCGACAGCGACGAGCCGATCATCCAGTCGCTGCGCATCGCCCGCGAGCAGAACGCCCGTTTCCCGGGCTTCGAATCGGACGTGCACGGGCTCATCATCGAGCAGGAGGGTGATGCGGTCTCGTACAAGGTGGAGGTGCTGAAGGCCTGACCCGTAACGGTCGGCTCATCGGCGAACGATGGATACCGCGCGCGAGCAACGCATCCTGACGTTCTCGATCGGTGTCACCCTTGCGGTGAGCGCGGTCGGCTTCGGCGGTGGCCTGCTGGTGGGATCGCAGGCCATCCTGTTCGACGGCGTGTACAGCCTGGTCGACGTCGCCCTGACCCTGGTGTCGTTGTCGGTGCTGCGGCTGGTGGCGCGGGAACAAAGCCCGCGCTTTCAGTACGGCTACTGGCACCTGGAGCCGATGGTCGAAGCGCTGGGTGGTGTGATCCTGTCGCTGGCCTGCGTGTATGCGCTGGCCAACGCGGTGATCGGCCTGACCACGGGCGGGCACGAAGTGAAATTCGGGCCCGCGCTGTGGTGGGCGGCGCTGCTGAGTGCCAGCAACCTGGCGATGGCGGCGTTCGTTGCGCAGCGGGCGCGGCATCTGCGCTCGGCGCTGTTATGGCTGGATGTGCGTGGCTGGCTGCTGGGTGGGTTGATGAGCCTGGCAGTGGTGCTGGCCTTCGTGTTGGCGCTGGTCCTGCACGGTGGTGAGTGGCACCATTGGGTGCCGTACCTGGATTCGATCGTGCTGGCATTGATCAGCCTGGCGATGCTGCCGGTGCCAGCGCGCAGCGCGTGGAAGGCCATGCGCGAAGTGCTGCAGGTGGCGCCGGATGATCTGGACCGGCGCGTGCAGCAGGTGATGCAGGCGTTCGTGGCCGAGCGTGGCTATGCCGGTTTCACCAGCCATGTGGCGAAGATGGGGCGGATGCGCTTCATCGAGATCCATGTATTGGCTGACCCGATCACGCCGCTGGGGTCGGTAGGCGAAGTCGATGCGATGCGCGATGAGATCGCGGTGCGGCTGGATGCGCGGGGCAGTACTTTCTGGTTGACCATCGATTTCACCGCAGACCCGGCGTGGACGTGAGCCGTGAACGGTAGAGCCGAGCCCATGCTCGGCTGCCATTCGCGCTGAGCAGCCGAGCGTGGGCTCGGCTCTACACGTGGGCACGATCGTTGCGCATGGCAGACCGGACTGTTGCAGCGGATCTGTTTGACCTCAACTCTGGTTGAGGTCGCAGACTGCTTCACATTCCCCATGAGGCATGCGGCATGAACCTGCTGACCACCCCGGACCTGGGCCACGGCCTGCTGGAACTGTTCAATCCTGCGGGGCTTTACGACCCCTCGGCCAACGGCTACTCGCACGTGGCGGTGGTGCGCCTTCCCGCCCGGGTGATCCATATCGCCGGGCAGGGCGGTGAGGATGCCGATGGTCATCTCTCCCCCGGCTTCGGGGAACAGGTCGAGCAGGCACTGGACAACCTGCAGATCGCATTGCGTTCGGCGCAGGCCAGCCTGGCCGATGTCGCACGGTTGCGCATCCTGGTGGTCGACCACGACGAGGACCGGCTGGGCATCATCGCCCGGCAGGTACGGCGGCGTTGGCCGAACGGCGCAGCGCCGACCTGCACCCTGATTCCTGTGCCACGGCTGGCGCTGGACGGCATGCTGTTCGAGATCGAGGCGGAGGCCTACGCCGCCTAGCGCAGGTAGTACTCCACCGGCACCACCAGTTCCTGCGGTGCCTTCATTTCCATGGGAATGGGCGGCAGCGGCTGCGCGCGGCGGAACGTCTGCAGTGCGGCGTCGTCGAGCATCGGTTGGCCGCTGGACTGCTCCAGCCGCAGGGCCTGCAGGCGTCCCTCGCGATCGATGCTGGCCCTGACCCAGGCCGTCCCCTGCTGCCGGCGCGAGCGCGCGACGGCGGGGTAGTAGCGATAACGCTCCAGCCGCGCCATCAGGCGGGCTTCCCACTGGTCGCTGGCGGCGCCGGCCTGGAAGTCCGCCGGTGGTGCGTCGGGAGCGGGCGGCGCGGCCGTGATCGATGCCGGTGCGGGACTTGCATCGGTCACGACCGCAGGCGGGGCGACCGGCAGGGCTTGCCGGCCAGGGCCACCGAGCTCGCTGGCGGCCACCTCGCCCTCGCGCGCGGCGGTGGGCTTTGGCGGAGGGGGCGACTTCGCCGGTTGCGACGCGCGCGCCTGCTGCGCCTGGCTGGGGGTGTCGGCCAGGCGCTCTTCGACCGGCTGGGGAGGCGTAGCTGGTGCCAGCAGGCGCAGGCTGATGCGCACATCCTGCTCAGGCGGCGGCAGCAACGGTGGCGCGGCCATCCAGTGCACCAACAGCAGCAAGGGCAACAGGTGCAGGCCGATGCTGATGGCAATCGCCTGCCAGTGTTGGCCGCGTTCACTCATCGCCCGGCACCCACAGCAGATCGGCGTCGGCCGCATCGACGCCTTCGTCGGGTGACGCAAGCGCGATCACCAGTGCCGGTACCTCCGGTGGCAGGTAGCCCGGCACGCCGGTGCCGCGCAGTACATGCCAGCGGCCGGCCACCAGCAGCGCGGGTGCAGGGGCTGCGGTCAGTGCCTGTGCCATGCGGGTGTCGCGGGCCTGTTGCACGGCCAGCATCCCTTCCAGCATCGGTGCGGCGTCTGCGTGCTGGGCCAGCACCACGGCCGACAGGCGTTGCCGGGCGGTGGGCATCGGAAACCGCACCGACGTGTTGGAGGCAAGCAACGCATCGACCTCGGCACGCGACAGGTTGCCGCCGAACAGGGGGATGCCGGCGGCGGTGGCGTCCTGTACCAGCCCGCCATAGGTGGCCCACGGCCAGCGTGTATCCCAGCCCAGCAGCGCCTGCAGGCGCGCACCATCGGCATGGTTGCCCTTGGCCAGCCAGCGCTGCACCCGCTGCAGGCGCGGTTGGCGTTCACTGGCGATCATCTCCATCACCAGCGCGCCTTGTGGACGCTGCCGTTGCAGCGCGTGCAGCAGCCAGCGCTGGGCGGCGTGGTCACCGGCCAGGTCGTGGCGTTCGCCCAGCAGCAGCCGCGGGGCGTTCGCTGCACGCTTCACGAACGCGGCTTCGTCCAGGCGCTGCCCGCTGGCCAGGTCGATCACCGTGCCGGGCATAGGCTGCGCGCTGGCCGTTGCGGCCAGTGCGAGCAGGCACAGCGGCAGCCAGCGGCGGCTAGAACGCCACATTGACGCCCATCGAGACGGTGCGGCCACGGCCGTTGCCGCGGTCCAGGATCGGGCTGAAGATGCTGTCGATCGAGGCATTGTTGTCATAGGCCTTGTTCTGCAGGTTTTCGATGTTCAGCCACAGCGTGGTGTTGGGCTGGGGCTTGAAGCTGGCGTAGAAGTCGAGCAGTACACCGGTACCGCCGGTCCTGCGGGTCTGGAAGAAGTCGTAGCCTTCTTCGGTGGGCCCGGAGTATTCGGCGCGCAGGCCGGCCTGCACGCGCTGCTGCCACCAGCGGCCGCCGACATCCAACGTCCAGAAGCGGTCGGGCAGGGCGGTGATGTCTTCCAGGTTGACGAATTCGATGGCAGGCGCACTGGTGCGCGAGCGGGTCCAGCTCAGCGTGGCGTGGTAGTGCGCGCTGGCGTAGTGCGCTTCCAGCTCGATACCGCGCATGCGCACCACGCCGGGGTGGTTCATCCAGCGCGTGGTGGTGCTGAAGTCGTCCACGTCCAGCGCATCGGTCCAGGCAGTGAGCTGCTGATCGCTGTCGATCGGTACCACGAAAGGCCCCACCTCCGGCGGGTGCACGATCAGCAGGTACTGCGGCTTGATGTAGTCGCGGATGCGGTTGTCGAAGCGGGTGACGCGCAGCTGCGCCAGGTCACCGTCGGTCAGCAGCGAGGAGGCGCTGAGGTTGGCGCCGAACTGCAGGTTGCGCGAGCGCTCTCGGCGCAGGAACGGGTTGGCACCCACGCCGTCGGCATCGCTCATGCCTTCCAGCGGGATCTTCTCGAAGAACATCTCCTGCACGCGCGGCGGGCGGGAAGTACGCGAGGCTTCGGCGAACAGTTGCAGCCAGTCGGTGGCCTGCCACGAGACCGTCAGGCTGGGGCTGAGTGCGCGCTGGGTACGGCGCACGTCGATGCCGCCGCCGTTGATCTCGGCGCACTGGCCAGGCACATCCGAGCACACCGGGACGTGGCCGCGGATGCCATAGCGATCCTGGCGCAGGCCTGCAGTCAGCGCGTAGATGTCGTACTGCAGTTCCAGCGTGCTGAACACGCTGTCCAGCTGGCTGCGGCCCTGGGGGTTGGCGCCGCGCAGGATGGGGGTGTCGGCCACGTAGACGTCCGACTGGTGCTTGATGCCGGTGTTCCAGCGTGCCTGCAGTGCACCGATATCGAAGCGGCTGGTGTTGTCGAGCGTCCAGCTGCTCAGGCTGCTGTGGGTGCGGCGGCCGATGTAGCTGGAATCCTCCACGGGTGGATAGAACAGCCGGGTCTTGTTGCCGGCGAAGGTCGCGCGCAGGTCGATCCACGGCGTGTAGGGCGTGTAGTGGTAGCTGGCGCGCTGGTTGCGTGCGGAAATCTGCCACGGGTAGTTGTGGTAGAAGTCGTTTTCGTAGCGCATGTGGCTCAGGTCCAGCCGATGCTGGTCACTGGGCTGCAGGCGTGCTTTCAACAGCCAGCTGCTGGGCTGCTGGCTGCCGGGGTCGGCATTGTTCTTCTGCCCGCGTGCCGTGGCGTACTCGCCGCTGCGACTGCTGCTGGCAGCGGCCAGCAGGCCGAACTGGCGGTCACCGCCGTCCTCGCTGTGGCGCCATGCGCCGGCGAAGGTGCGGCCGCTGCCATAGCCGTTGTTGCCATGGCGATAGCCCGCACGCAGGCCCCAGTCACGGCCTTCGCCGAGCAGGTCGTCGATGTCCAGCGTGCGGAAATTGGCACTGCCGGCCAGCGTGCCGGCACCATCACCACCGGCGACCGCACCGCGTTGCACGTCCACACCGGCCAGCAGGAATGGGTCGACGTAGGCGAACGGACCACCGGAGCCATGGCCCGCGTTGTTGCGGAAGGTCTGGGTGACACCATCGATCATGGTGTTGACCCGCCCGGCGCCGGTCATGCCGCGGATGTTGACCTGCAGGCCGGGCTGGCTGCGCGAGTGGAAAGTGTGGGTGCCGGGCATCGAACGCAGCAGGCTGTTGCCGTCCTGGCGTTCGGCCATTGCCACGCGCTCGCTGCCGACGGCGGGCGCAAAGCCATCGCGGGCCGCCGGGACATACTGGCTGGCGCCTGCACCGGGGGAATGGCGGTGTGCGATATCGCCCTGTACGCGCAGCGGGCCGGTTCGACGGCTGCCATCGGAGGGGGCGGCCGGCGCCGGTTCCAGGGTGGCGCGGCGCGCGTCGATGAAACGGGGGCGCAGGCCGCTACCGGCCAGCAGGCGCGACAGGGCCTGCGCGTCGTCGAACCGTCCGCGTAGTGCCGGCGCCGTCTGGCCGCCTGGCAATGCCGCGCCGATCACCAGATCGACACCGGTCAGCCGGCTGTAGGCATCCAGCGCGCTGGCCAGCGGTTGCGCAGGAAGATCGAAGTGACGGGAGGCGGCCTGCGCGTGTGCGCTGGCAGGTAACAACGGAAGCGGACCGGCGCAGGCCAGTGACAGGGCGAGGACAAGGGGACGGTGAAACAGCATTGGGAGCTCCAGGGGCTGACGCAGCGCGTCGTCATCCTGGGTAGACGCAGTGGCAGGGCCGATGTCAGGGTGCATCGCGATGTTCCCTGCGTGGCGGCAGCCACACCTGCACGCCCGCGCCCAGGCGCAGCACGCGTACATGCAGCTGCGTGGCCAGCTGGTCGCGGCTGCGCGC
This sequence comes from Stenotrophomonas sp. YJH_SMC_127, assembly GCF_059372445.1. Lineage (NCBI taxonomy): Bacteria > Pseudomonadati > Pseudomonadota > Gammaproteobacteria > Lysobacterales > Lysobacteraceae > Stenotrophomonas > Stenotrophomonas sp. YJH_SMC_127. The sequence continues at coordinate 58,129 of NZ_JCAFVO010000002.1, forward strand.
CGCACCGTCTGCACTGCCGAGCAGGGTGACCGGCTGCTGGCGCAGGTGTGCGCCGATGATCCAGGTGTGGCCGCCATGCCAGCGATCCAGGCCCTGGGTGGCCTCGGCCAAGGGCGTGGAGACCCAATGCAGGCGACGCTCGCGCCAGGCCAGGGCACTGTGGCTGGCGGCCAGGCCGATGATCGGTGCCTGTCCATCGAAGCGCAGCTGCTGCCCTTCGATGGCCTGCTCACTGCGGGTGCCGCTGTCCACACGGACGCGATGCTCAGTGACGGTGACCACGCTGTCGTTGTCCTGCACGGCAAGGTCGAAGGCCGTACCGAGCGCGGTGACCATGCCGTGCGTCGTATGCACCTGGAACGGATGCTGCGCATCGGCGGCTACCTTGAACCAGGCTTGGCCGTGCTGCAGCTGCAGCTGGCGGCGCTGTGCATCGATGCGGACATGGACTTCGCTTCCGGGTGACAGCAGCACGTGCGAGCCGTCCGGCAGTACTTCTTCACGGATCTCGCCTGCCGCCGTGCGCATCACCTGCGCGGCCGGTGGTGCGGCCTGGCGGGTATACAGGCCCAAGGCGCAAAGCAGCAGCACGGCAGTGCCGGCGTCGCGCAGGTGCCGGCGCTGCCGCTTGCGCTGATGCCGCTGCAGGCTGGGCGTGGCATCACCGGCCTGCCAGAGCGCCTGCAGGTGCTGGTACTGCGCGGCGTGGCGGCAATCGGCGTAGTACCACTGGTTGAAGGCACGCTCGTCGCGGCCGCCGTCGTGGCCGTCCAGCCACCAGCGCGCGGCCTCGCGCGCGATCGCCTCCGGGCTCATGCGCCGGGTACCTGCTGCAGCGCCACCAGCGCACGCAGCAGATGGCCGTGCGCGGTCTGCCGGCTGATGCCGAGCCGGCGGCCGATCTCGGCCAGTGCCATCTGCTCCACCCGGGCCAGCAGGAATACCTGGCGCGAGCGCGGTGGCAGCGCGGCGATGATCGCGTCGAGATGGCGCAGCTGTTCGGCGTCCAGCAGGTGCTGCTCCGGCAGCGGTGCAGGATCGGCGAGGGCGTGCAGTTGGGCGTCATCCAGCGCTTCCTCACGACGGCGCTGGCGTTGCCGGTAGTGATCGGCGATCAGATTGTGGGCGACGCGGTACAGGTAGGCGCGGCCGTTGCTCAGCAGGCCGCTGGCGGCGACCTTGATGACACGCAGCCAGGCTTCCTGGACGACGTCATCGGCGTCGCTGCGTTGCGGGAGTTTACGGCGGACATGGGCGTGCAGCGGCCGGTAATGGGCCGCGCACAGCTGCGCGACATCCGTCGGTTCGACAGGCGTGGACACGGGGCGGGCGACAACTGGGAAAGGGAACAGCCCGCGGCGGCAAGGGCAGCGGCTGCACCTTACAGCAAAAGAGAATCATTTGCATCTATCGATGGGCGTGACACGCCTGCCCGGGTGGGAGATCAGCGCGGGCGATAATCGCAGTGGATCTGCAGGGCTTCGGTGGGGTTGTGATGCAGCTCGAAGCCGCAGCGCTGCAGGCTGCGCTTCACCCGCGCGACCGCTTCGGCATGGCGGGCGACGCGACGATCCTGCCAGCGTGGCGGGGTGAATACGCCCACGGGCAGCAGCCGTAGCCGCTTGCCGTGCAGTACCAGCGAGACATCGATATGACGGCCATCGATGTCGTGGCCGTTGGCGCCGAAGATGGCATCGACCTCATCATGGCGTTGCGGATAGCAGGCCCGGAACAACGCGATACCTAGCCAACGCACGCCACGACGGAAGCTGCCGAGCCGGCTGCGGCCGGGTTCGAAGCCGCGCGTGAGCAGCAGTCGCAGCCCGTCAGGCAGCATTGCCTGCGCATCGAGCAGGCGTTGCAGTACCTCTTCTTCCAGTTGGATATGGGTGGAGGGCCAGCGCGGGGCGACCAGCAGCCCGTGGTGGCTGCCGCGTTGCAGGGTCAGCATGCGTGAAGCTTCGCACGCGGGCGAACAGCCGTGGTAGTGCCGGCCAGCGGCCGGCACTACCGTGACGATCGTCAGATGTCGCGGTACTGGATCTGCGAAGCCAGTACGCGCAGGCCGTCGGCATTGCTGGACAGGATGCGCTCTTCGCCGACACCTTTCTGCCGTTTCAGCTGGAAGCCCTGTTCGGCAGGCAGCTGCGCGGCGATGGTGTCCATGCGTTGCATGGCATCGGGGCCGCTGCAGTCGAAGTGGCCCCAGTGGGCGCCATCGCGGTGGATCTGCAATCGGTAGTTCATTGCGGTGTCTCCGGCAGCTCCTGCAGCCAATGGTCGAACATCGCGGTGGCCGCCGCCGCCAGCGGTGCACCGTAACGGCGTGCCTGGGCGCGAAGATCGTTCGGATCGATGCCGGCCTGCGCCAGCTCCAGGGTGTGGCCGATCAGCCAGCGTTCGAACTGGCGGGCATCCAGTTCCGGGTGGCATTGCAGGGCCAGCGCATGGCTGCCCATGGCGAAGGCCTGGTGGCGGCAGGCCGGCGTGCTGGCCAGGCGTCGTGCACCGGCCGGGAGTTCGAACGCCTCGCCGTGCCAATGCAGTACCGGAATGCCCTGCAGGGACTGCAGCGGAGAACGCTGGCCTTCATCAGTCAGCAGCAGTGGCGCAAAGCCGATCTCCTTGCCACCACTGGCGGCGACGTCGGCACCGAGTGCGCGCGCCATCAGCTGCGCGCCGAGGCAGATGCCCAGCGTGGGCCGTTGCTGCTGCAGCCGACGTTGCAACAACGCGATGCTGTCGTTGAGGAAGGGATAGCGATCAACATCGTTGACGCTGACCGGGCCGCCCAGCACGACCAGCAGGTCGGCGGTTTCGGCGGAGTCGAGCGCGTCGATACCGGCCTGCAGCACCTGCAGCTGCCAGCCCTGTGCCGACAGCAGTGGCTGCAGGGTGCCGAGGTCTTCAAAGGCGACGTGTTGCAGGACGACCGCGTGCTTCATGCGGGGGCTCCATTGCTGGGCCAGTAGAAACTGTCCGGGGTGGCGCGTGCGCCGAAGATGGCCTGCCCGACGCGGACCACGGTGGCACCTTCCTCGATCGCCACTTCGAAGTCCCCGGACATGCCCATCGACAACTGCGAAAGGTCGATGACGGGAGGTGCAGTGCGCTGCAGCTGGTCGCGCAGTTCGCGCAGGCGCACGAAGCAGGCACGCACGCGTTCGACCTCCGGGGTGAAGATGGCCAGCGTCATCAGGCCGCGTACGCGCAGGTGATCGAACGCTGGAAGCTGCTGCACAAAGGCCTCGACGGCAGCGGGTTCCAAGCCGTACTTGCTGGGTTCGGCGGAGGTGTTGACCTGCACGAACACATCCAGCGTGCGGTCTTCCAGCTGCAGGCGCTGCTGCAGTGCTTCGGCTACGCGCAGGCTGTCCAGCGCCTGGAACTCGCTGGCGAAGCGCGCCACGTAGCGCGCCTTGTTGGTCTGCAGATGCCCGATCACCGACCAGTGCACGCCAAGATCGGCCATCGTCTCGGCCTTGCGTTGCGCCTCCTGCACCTTGTTCTCGCCCAGCTCGCGGCAACCGGCGGCCACCGCCATGCGGATGCGGGCATCATCGACGGTCTTGCTGACCGGCAGCAGGCGCACGCTGGCCGGGTCACGGCCGACGCGGGCGCAGGCATCGGCGATGCGTTGGCGCACCGTGACCAGGTTGGCGGCGATCTGTTCAACGGACTGGGCGACGGGCCAGTCGGCAGCGGCAAGGGGCATGCGGGCACCTCCAATGCAGGGTGGCCAGGGTGGGATACACTGGCACAGGACAAGAGATATTTTGGCATAGGACAAAATGAAAATCACCGGGCACAGCGCCGAGTCGATCTTCGACAGCATCCGCGACGGCATCGGCAAGGGTCGCCTGTCGGCCGGTAGCGTGCTGCCGCCGGTGCGTGAACTGGCCGAGCAGCTGGGCGTGAACCGCAACACCGTGGCTGCTGCCTACAAGCGCCTGGATGCGGCGGGACTGGCCAGCACGGCGGGCCGCCGCGGCACGGTGGTGCGTGGCCTGCCGCCGCCGCTGGCGCGCGAGGGCAGCACCCCGGGGCTGGCGCTGCAGGACCTGGCCGGTGGCAACCCGGATCCGCGCCTGCTGCCGAACCTGCGCCTGACCCCGGCGGCGCCGCGGCTGTATGGCGTGGGTACGGTCGACACGAGGTTGCAGGTGCTGGCACGCGCCTCGCTGGATGCGGATTGCCCTGAGGGATATGCGCTGGAGCTGACCCATGGCGCGGTCGATGGCATCGAGCGCCTGCTGGCGGCGTGGCTGCTGCCGGGGGATCGCATCGCGGTGGAGGATCCATGCTTCCTCGGCAGCCTCAATGTGCTCAATGCGTCGGGTCATGCGCCGTTGCCGGTGGCGGTGGATGCCCAGGGCATGCAGGTCGAATCGCTGCGGCAGGCGCTGGAGGCTGGTGCACGTGCGGTGCTGCTCACCCCCCGGGCGCACAATCCGACCGGGGCCAGCCTGGATGCGAAGCGGGCGCGGGCGTTGCGGCAGTTGCTGGCGGCGTACCCGCAGGTAGCAGTGCTGATCGACGATCACTATGCGCTGCTCTCGCAGCAGGCCTATCACTCGGTACTGCCGCTGGATGGGCGGCGCTGGGCGCTGCTGCGCTCGTTGTCCAAACCGCTCGGCCCCGACCTGCGGCTGGCCTGGCTGGCCTGCGATGAAGAAACCGCGATGCGGTTGCGGCTGCGATTGGCATCCGGTATCGGCTGGGTCAGTCACCTGCTGCAGGACGCGGCAACCTCGGTGCTGGCGTCGTCAACGCAGCGGGCGAAGATCGCCTCGGCAGGCGAGCGTTACCAGCAGCGCCTGCAGTCGCTGCAGGAACTGCTGCGCGCGCGTGGCGTGCCGACGCCGCTGCCGATGGAGGGATTGAACCTGTGGCTGCCGTTGCCGGGCGACAGCCATCCGCAGGTGCTGGCGCTGGCCGCGCGCGGATGGCATGTGCGCGCTGGCGAGGTGTTCGCGGTGGCGGCGCCGGCACATGGCCTGCGCATCACCTGCGCGGCGCTGGGCGCGGCGCAACTGCGGCCGCTGGCTGACGACCTGGCGGCGGTGTGCGGTCTGTAGCGTCGAGCGATGCTCGACGTTGCTTCGCCTTTGTAGAGCCGAGCCATGCTCGGCTGCTGTTGGTAGAAGCAGTCGAGCATGGCTCGACGCTACAGAAGCAGATCAGGGCGCGGCGTTGGCGCCCGGGCGCACGTAGTAGGACTGGCCGCTGTCATCGACGAACATCAGTTCCGGCTTGCCCTGCCATGAGGTGAGCATGGCGCCGGTGTTGTTCTGGTGCTTGACCATCAGGCTGGCACCACGGTCCGGGTTGGCCACCACCTTGAACACTTCCGTGGTGCCATTGGCATCGTCCAGGGTCAGCACGGCTTCACCGCCGCGATCGCTGGTGCCATAGCCCCCGCGTTCGGAGCCATCCGGGCCGAGCAGGATCAGGCCGGACAGGGCGGTGGCGCGCGGCCCCTGGATACGGCCCCGGCTGAGGGGGTCGGGCACCGGCGCGCCTAGGATCACCCGGGGTTGGCCCGTGCCATCGTGGATGATCAGCCCGCGCGCTTCGATGATGCGCTGTGGCGATTGGCTGCGATGCAGGCTCCAGGCGGTCCAGCCGGAAACCAGCAGGGCGAGTGTGGAGACCACCAGCGTGGTCAGCAGCAGTGCGCGCGGCATCGTGTCGTCCTTCCTTGGATGCAGCGACGATAGCGGATGCGGGCGACCGATGGCCAGTTCATTGTGTGACGCTGTGTATCGTCAATGGAAATCGCGGCTGTGGCTGCGCAACCCCTGCAACAGTTCATCCAGGCAGTGCATGCGCTGCACGATGACATGCTGCACGCCATCGACGCGTTCCAGGCGGCCGTCGATCTGCATCAGCCGGGTATCGACCAGGACCCGGTGCTGGCGATCGGCCAGGTGCCGCCAGACCACGGCATTGACCATGCCGGTCTCGTCTTCAAGGGTGAGGAAGGTAACGCCACTGGCGGTCTGCGGGCGCTGGCGCATGCGGACCAGGCCGGCGATGCGCACGCGACGGCCATGGCCGTGGCCCGCAAGCTGCGCGGCATCCAGGCAGCCGCGGCTGCGCAGCTGCGTGCGCAGGAACGAGATCGGGTGGCGGCCGAGGGTGGTGCCGATGCTGCGGTAATCGGCCTGCATGTCCTCCCAGGCGCTGGGCAGGGGCAGCGGCACACGTGCTTCAGTGGTAGCGCGGGCCTGGTCGAACAGCGGCAGCCGGTTCTCCACGCCGGAGATATCCCAGCGTGCACGATGGCGATGGCCGCTGAGCCCGCGCAGCGCACCGGCATCGGCCAGCAGGCCCTGCTGGCGGCGATCCAGGGCGGTGCGCTGGCACAGGTCGCCCACATCGTCGAACGGGCGCCGTGCACGTTCGCGCATGATGGCCTGTACAGCCGCTTCATTGCAGCCGTCGACCAGGCGCAGGCCGAGCCGGATCGCGGCCGCGCCCCTGCTGAAATCCAGCGTGCAATCCCAGTCGCTGTGGCGCACGTCCACGGGAAGCACGCTGATGCCATGCCGGCGCGCGTCCTGCAGCAGCTGGTCGGGGCTGTAGAAACCCAGCGGCTGGCTGTTGATCAGGCTGGCGGTGAACGCGGCCGGATGGTGGCATTTCAGCCAGCAGCTGTTATAGGTCAGCAGGGCGAAGCTGGCGGCGTGGCTTTCCGGGAAACCGTAATCACCGAACCCTTTGATCTGCTCGAACAGGTGCTCACCGTATTCGCGGCTGAAGCCGTTTTTCAACATGCCTGCCAGCAGTTTTTCACGATGCGGTTCCAAGCCGCCACGGCGTTTCCAGGCCGCCATCGAACGGCGCAGGGCATCGGCCTGGCCAGGCGTGTAACCGGCTGCTTCGACCGCCAGCTGCATCACCTGTTCCTGGAACAATGGCACGCCCAGCGTGCGTGCGAACACGCGTTCCAGCTGCGGTGGGTAGAGCGGGTTGTCCGGGTCGTTCAACGCGTCCGGTCCCTGTTCGCGCAGGATCCGGCGCCGCTCCAGATAGGGGTGCACCATGTCGCCCTGGATCGGGCCAGGGCGCACGATTGCCACCTCGATCACCAGGTCATAGAACGTGCGTGGCTGCATGCGCGGCAGCATCGCCATCTGTGCGCGCGATTCGATCTGGAACACGCCGATGGTGTCGGCGGCGCAGATCATGTCGAAGGTCTTTGCATCCTTGGGCGGGATCGCATCCATGCGTCCTTCATGCAGGCCATGCTGTTTCAGCATGGCCAGGCACTTGCGGATGGCGGTAAGCATGCCCAGCGCCAGGCAGTCGACCTTCATCAGGCCGGTGGCGTCGAGGTCGTCCTTGTCCCATTGGATGACGGTGCGGTCGGCCATCGCCGCGTTTTCCACCGGCACCAGGGTCGACAGGGGATGTTCGGAAATCACGAAACCGCCGGGGTGCTGCGACAGGTGGCGCGGGAAGTCGATCAGCTCGGCGGTCAGCGCCAGCAGGCGCCGCATCAAGGGCGTGTCCGGATCGAAACCGCGCTCGCGCAGGGTTTCCGGCAATGGGATGTTGCCGCCCCAGTGGTCCATCGCCGCGCCCAGTTCGTTGACCTGGTCCATCGGCAGGCCAAGTGCACGCGCCACGTCGCGGATCGCGCTGCGGCCACGGTAGCTGATTGCCACCGCGGTCAGTGCGGCGCGCTCGCGGCCATAGCGCTTGAACACGTACTGCAGCACTTCCTCGCGGCGCTCGTGCTCGAAATCGATGTCGATATCCGGTGGCTCGTCGCGCTCGGCGGAGATGAAGCGCTCGAACAGCAGGTTGCTGCGTGCCGGGTCGATCTCGGTCACGCCCAGCACGAAGCACACCGCGGAGTTGGCCGCCGAGCCGCGGCCCTGGCAGAGGATGTCCTGGCTGCGCGCGAAGCGCACGATGTCCTGCACGGTGAGGAAGTACGAGGCGTAGTTCTTCTGCTTGATCAACGCCAGTTCGTGTTCGATCTGCTCGCGTTGTTTCGGTTCGATGCCGCCTTTCCAGCGCCAGGGGATGCCACGCTCGACCAGCACGCGCAGCCAGCTGTCCGGGTCATGCCCCTCGGGCACCAGCTCGCGTGGGTAGGTGTACTGCAGCTGTTCCAGGGTGAAGTGGCAGCGCTCGGCGATGCGCAGGGTCTCGGCCAGCAATTCGGGCGGATACAGTTGGGCCAGCGCGGTGCGCGGACGCAGATGGCGCTCGCCGTTGGGGAACAGGCGCCAGCCAGCCTCGGCCACGCTGCAGCGGTGGCGGATCGCGGTCAGGGTGTCCTGCAGGGCGCGGCGGCGGCGCACGTGCATGTGCACGTCGCCACTGGCGACCAGCGGCAGGCGGTGGCGTTGGCCGAAGGCCTGCAGCTGCTGCAGGCGGCGTGCGTCGTCGTGTTCGTGGTGCAGCTCCACCGCCAACCACAGCCGATCATTGAAGCCGGCGCGCAGCAGTTCCAGGTCGGTGGCGGCCGGTTGCCGGTCCAGCCACAGGCACAGCAGGCCGTCGGGCAGGCCGAGCAGATCCTCGCGCAGGCAGCGGTACTCGCCCTTGGCTGCGCGCCGCCGGCAGGTGGTGATCAACTGGCAGAGCCCGGCATAGGCGGCCTGGTCGGTGCACAGCAGGGCCAGCTTCGGGCCGTCCTCGACCTGGAATTCGGCGCCGACGATCAGCGCCACGCCATGCGCCTTCGCCGCCTGCCAGGCGCGCACAATGCCGGCCAGCGAGCATTCGTCGGTGATCGCCAGTGCCCGGTAACCCTGGCCAGCGGCGCGCGCGAACAGTTCTTCGGCGATCGAAGCACCGCGCTGGAAACTGAAGGCCGACAGGCAGTGCAGTTCGGCGTAGCCGGGCAGTTCGCTGTGCATGGCGGCTCAGCCGAACCAGCCGTGCAGCATCCACGGCGCATGCGGATCGTTGCGCTCACGGAAGGCCCAGCCGCGCTGGCCGTGTGCGGTTTCCACCACGTAGTAGTCGCGGCGTGCGTCGGCCTGGTCCCACCAGCCCGATTCGATCCGCTCCGGCCCGGCGACGATGCGCAGGCGCGGGTCACGCAACGGTTGTGGGGTGTCCAGCAACCAGCCGGGGCGCAGTGGCCAGTACGACGGGGGCTTGGCCGGTGGCTGGGTACCACTGGCGCGTTCGGGGCGATGGTCGGCCTGCACCGCCAGCGGCTGCACGGCGTCATCACCCAGCCGCGCACGCAGGCGCTCGCGCAGCTGGTTCCAGGGCATCGCCTGCGCCGGCCGGGTATCGAACAGGTCACGCGCGGCGGGCACGAACGGTGGCAGCTGCTCGGCCTGCAGGCGCAGTGCGCGGCTGCCGGCCGGCAGGGCGAACGCTTCCATGCGGTTGCGTGCGATCTCGAACAGCAGCGCAGGATCGCGTTCGGGGGCCAGCAGGCCGATGGTCAGCACGCTGGCCGGCAGCAGGTCGTGCTCGAAATGCAGGTCGAAGCGCTGCACGCCGCCATCGCGCGAACACAGGAAGGCGGCCAGGTCCAGCAGCAGGCGGCGCAGCGGGAACAGCAGGGCCTGGCTGGATTCGATCTCGTATTCGAATTCGATGCGCGCATCGAAACGGTCCGGTGGCTGGTAGTAGCGCAGCGGCGCGGTGGGCAGGCCGCGCAGTGCATCCAGCTGCTGCAGTACCTCCGGTGCGAAGCGCCGGGCCAGGCTGTCACGCGGCAGCTCGAGCACCGCACCCAGCGTGCGCAGGCCGGAACGGCCGAGCACGGTCACCGCGTCGCTGGGCAGGCCGCAGCGCGGCAAGGGTAGCTGCGCCAGTGCCGCTGGCAGCTGCTGCGCATCGATGCCGAGGCCGTCGTGGACGTTGGCCAGCACGCGCGCGGCATGCGCCGTGGGCGCGGCCACCAGGCGGTGGCGGAAACCGAGTTCATGCAGTTCGTTGCGCAGGCGCTTTTCGATCGTCAGCCAGTCACCGAACAGGGCACGGCTGGCGCCGATTTCCAGCACCAGTGCATGCGGGAAATCGAGGCTGACCTGCGAGCTGTAGGCGTAGGCCCAGCTGGCCAGCAGCTGCCGGGTGTGCTGTTCCGCGTCAGGGTCGTAGTCGTGCAGGTGCATGTCCTGCACCAGCACCTGCGCGGCCGACAGCAGCATGCCCGGGCGCAGCCCTGCTGCGCGCGCGGCCGGGCTGACCGCACGCAGCACGCGGCGCTGCGCTGGGCCCTGCAGCAGCACCAGTGGCCGCTGGGGGTCCGGCTGCAGGCGCAGCACGCTGTCCAGCGCCAGCTGCGGCAACAACAGGCAGGCCCAGTGCATGGCGCGGCCTCAGTGGGTGATGGCCAGTGGCAACGGCTGCGCGGGTGGCAGGCCGCCACGGCACTTCAGCACCCTTACCTGGCCGTGGTCGAGCTGCAGGCGCAGGCTGGCCGGGGAGGGGTTGCGCGCTGCCTGCGCCTCGCGGAACACGAAGCCCAGGCACTGGCCGCTGTCGGCGGCGACCTGCAGCCGGCGCAGGGCGCGATCGTCGGCCTGGTGCGGCCAGCACAGCACCGCCGCGCAGGCGGCAGAGCGCAGGCATTGTTCGGCCGCCCACAGCGCCTGCTTCGGCGCAGCATGGATGATCTGCAGCTGGGCCAGATCCAGCCCGGCCGCAGCCCAGGCCGGGGCATGCGGGCGATAGGGTGGGGCGACCAGCACGATCGGGCGGTCGCGCTGGCTCAGCCTGGCCAGCGCCGGCCAGACCAGGGCCAGTTCGCCAACGCCCGGCGCCGCCTGCAGCACCTCGCACAGCCCGCTGGCCGGCCAGCCGCCGCCGGGCAGGCGTGCGTCCAGCGCCGGGTGGCCGCTGGCCAGGTGGTCGCTGGCCGGCCCTTGGCGGGCCGGGCCGCGCCACAACTGGCGGCCGTCCAGCAGCCGGTCGAGGGCGACGACGGCGCCCATCAGCCGGTCCTCCAAGGGAGGCGCCGGGCGGGCTGGAAGCGGCAGGAACGGGCGGAAACGACAGGCATGGAGCGAGTATCGGCGGGCTGGTATCAGGGGCTGAGACCAGACATGCTACTCGCCTTGTGAGTAGAATTACTAATGAAATTGGCGGGCCGGGTTTCAGGTTGCTGAAGTGGGAAAGGAGTGCCGACCCAGGTCGGCACCCACAGGGCCCGGTTACGGGCGGACCGGCAGCGCGACCGGGCGCAGCGGCGCGGCATCGCCGCCGCGGATCTTCAGCGGGCCGCCGATGAAGGCGAACTCGTAGACCTTGTCGCGGGCCAGTTCATCCAGCGCCACCAGTTCGATGATCGGCGCGCCCTGCTGGGCCAGCAGGTAGGTGTGCAGCGGCACGTAGTCGTCAGCCACCTCCGAGGGGAAGGTCTCGAAGCTCAGGTTGTCGGCGCCGACGATCATCGCGCCGCTGTCCTCAACCAGGAAGCGCGCCGCGTCCAGACCCATGCCCGGCGGGTTGGCCATGTAGGCCTTGGGCTGTTCGAACAGGCGCATGCGGCCGGTGCGGATCAGCACCACGTCGCCCTGCTGCAGCTTCACCCGCTGGCGTGCCAGCGCATCCTTCAGGTCCTGGCGGGTGACGCGGTAGCTGTCCGGCAGCATGTCCACGCCCTTGGCGGCGGCCACGTCGATCAGTACGCCACGCGCGATCAGCGGCGGGAATTTCTCGATGCCGGTGACATTCCAGCCACGATCGCCGAGATGCTTGTCGGCCTCGAAGCCGTTCCAGATCTTTCCGTGGATGCCAAAGTGGTTCAGCGCATCGATGTGGGTGCCGGTGTGGCTGTACATCGAGAACGCGGTGCCGGTGTAGCTGCGGGTGAGGTTCATGGTCTCGCCCACGCCCATCGGATCATCCATCACCGTGCCGCGCGGGGTGTGGGTCATCCAGAACTGGTAGTGCGGGTCGCCGGCGTCCTGCCAGCTGGGCATGCCGACGTAGTAGTCGGTGGCCAGGTCATAGGCCTTGCCGCCGCTGACCCGCGACAGGATCGCCGCACGCGAGGCTTCGGTGATCAGGTTGAGCCGGCCGATCTCGTCCTTCGGCCCCCAGGGGCTGGTGCCGACCTGCTGGCCGGAGGGAACGCGTTCGTGCGCGGACACGGTGGTGGACGCCGCGGTGCCGGCCAGCAGCAGGGCCAGCGCGCTGGCCAGGATACGTGGGGTCATGGGGGAATCTCCTTGCAGGGTGGGGGAGGGTGCGGCTCAGGCCGCGACCAGGGGCGCCAGGGCCTGGCGCAGTTGCGGCAGCGGCAGGGTCTGCAGGCGCAGGCCGTTGCCGCCGATCACGGTGGGAATGGAGCGGATGCCGAGGGCAGCGGCGTCGGCACGATCGGCCTGCACGCGCTGGCGCACTGCGTCGCTGCGCATGTGGTCAGCGAAGGCACCACGGGGATGGCCCAGTGATTCGGCGATATCCAGCAGCACTTCGGCGTCGCCGATGTTGCGGTGCTGGTGCAGGTGCGCCCATTGCACCGCGTCGAACATTGCGCCATGGGCATCATTGCCGCCGATCAACCCTGCGGCCTGGCAGGCCAGTGCGCCGAGCCAGCCGGAGGGATATTCGAAGTCCTGTGCGCGCATGCCTTCGATATCGATGCGCGCGCTGTCTTCATGCGCGGCGCAGTCGGTCCAGTGGCGCAGGATGATCGCCTTGGCGCGCTCCATCGAGCCGAACACCTCGACCATCTGCGCGCGCGAGTCCTGCAGCACGAAGCTGCGATGGCGCACCTGGATGCCGAGTTCGGCCGAGACCTGCTGCAGGCGCGGGGCCAGCACGAAGCACCAGCCGCAGACCACGTCGTGGAAGAAGTCGACCACCGGCGCGGCGGTGGCGGGGGAAGGAACGGGAGACATCTGCCTGCCATCGGTGAGAGGGGAGGCGGCAGATTAGGCAGCGCGGCGGGGCCGAAACAGCGCGCCGTGGGCAGCTCAGTTTTCGCTGGCGGTTACGAATCCAGGCCGGCGCAGCGGGGCAGCTCGGCGTGCAGGAAATCGATGAAGGCACGCACCTTGGGTTGCAGGTGGCGCGACGTGGGATAGACCGCATGCACGAAGCGTGGCGGATAGCGGTGGTCGGGCAGCACCTGTTGGAGTTCGCCACGGGCCAGCGCTGGTGCCGCCAGGAACGAGGGCAGGGCGCCGATGCCCATGCCGGCCACCAGCAGGTCGCGCAGCAGCAGGCTGTTGTTGACGGTGACGCGTGCCGGCAGGGTGATGGTCACCTGCCCATCCGGGCCGAGCAGCGGCCAGCTGCCGGGGGAGTCGGACAGGCTGTAGGCCAGCACACTGTGCACCTGCAGATCGTCCACCGACTGCGGTGCTGGACGCTGCCGCAGGTAGGACGGGGCAGCGCACAGCACCTGTTGCAGCGAGGCAAGCCGGCGCGCCACCAGTCGCGAGTCGTCCAGCTCGGCACGCAGCCGCAACGACACATCGAAACCCTCACCGACCGCATCAAGCAGGCGATCTTCCATCACCAGGTCCAGCGACAGCTGTGGATGCTGTTGCAGGAAGCGTGGCAGCAGCGGCGACAGCGTGCTCAGTGCGAACGACTGCGGTGCATTGACACGCAGGCGCCCGGCCACCTCGCCACGCTGTTCGGCGATGCCACGTTCCAATGCGTCCAATTCGTCGAGCAGGCGGCAGCATTCGCGGTAATAGGCGTGGCCGGTCTCGGTCAGGCTCATGCGCCGCGTGGTCCGCTGCAGCAGCACCACGCCCAGGTGCGTTTCCAGCGCGCGCAACTGCTTGCTCAGCCCGGCCGGCGACATGCCCAGGTCTTCGGCAGCGCGGGCCAGCCCGCCGCGTTCGACGATGCGGCGGAAGGCGCGCATCAGGTTGAAGGAATCCATGCCGGTACCGGGCGCGATGAGGGCGCCATTGTAGATCCACGCCATCCGTGGGTGGGGGAAACGCGGTGTCGGGCAAAGGGGGGATATCCACCGAGGCGGGGCGGGTTGCGCCGTTTGTTCAAGCCCGCAACCGTCGTGCCGCGCCAGCATGCAGGCCCCTCACGTTCCGGGTTGCCCATGAAACACTGGATCCTCCGCCTGTATGCCCCGTTGTTCCTGCTCGGTTTCGTTGCCGCCGCCGTCGTCTGGGTCGGCCACCTCCATGGCGATCCGCTATGGCTGCTGGCCTTGCTGGCGGTCGCCATCGCGGTTTCGTTCGCTGCCGAACGTGCCTGGCCGTATGACCCCGCGTTCAACCACGACCACGGCGACAGTCTGCGTGACACCCTGCATGCACTGGTCAACGAAAGCCTGAACCTGCTGTCGATCGCTGCGGTGCCGCTGCTGGCAGCGCTCCTTCCGTGGCAGCTGTGGCCGCTGCAGTGGCCGTTCGTTCTGCAGGTACTGCTGGCCATCGTCTGCGCCGACCTTGGCATTACCCTGGTGCACTACGCCAGCCATCGCATCGGCTGGCTGTGGCGGTTGCACGCGGTGCATCACAGCGTCATCCGCATGTACGGCTTCAACGGCTTGATGAAGCATCCGCTGCACCAGGCGGCCGAAGCAGTGGGCGGCGTACTGCCGCTGCTGCTGTTGGGCCTGCCGATGCCGGTGGCTGCGGTGCTGGCCTTCGCCATTGCCATCCAGCTGCTGCTGCAGCACTCCAACGTGGACATGCGCCCGGGCCTGCTGGGCCGGGTGATGGCGTGGGCGCCGCTGCACCGCTTCCACCACATGCGTTACGGCACCGCTGGCGACGTCAACTTCGGCCTGTTCCTGACCGTCTGGGATCACCTGCTGGGGACCGCCTTCGATGCGCCGGGCTATCGGCTGCAGCAGCGCGACCTCGGCATCGGCAGCCAACCGGACTATCCGCGCGATTATCCGGGACAGCTGCTGGCGCCGTTCCGCGAACTGCCGCACGGCGAGGTGCCGGAGCTGCCGGAAGGTCTGCGCAGGCGCGGATGATGGGCCGTGTCAGGCCGCGTGAAGCTGCAGGCCCTGCAGCTGTGCGGCACCGATACCGAACATGCGGCGCAGGCTGCGCGACAGATGGGCCAGATCGGCGAATCCAGCGGCATGCGCACTGTCGGTCAGGGTGTGCCCGCGCAGATGATGCATGAGTGCGCGGCGCAGCCGCTGCCACAGCACCCAGCCGCGCAGGGTCACCGCCAGATCAGACTGGAAACGCCGGTGCAGCTGGCTGGTCGACAGGTGCGCCGCCCCGGCGATATCGGCGGCCGGCACCGGGCCGGGCAGGTGCTGGGCGATACGGGCCAATGCCGCCTGCACGCGGCGGTCCAGCGGTTGCGGGCGGCTCAGCCGTGGCAGCCAGCCGTGCAGTTCCAGCGCGTTGCCCGGCAGTGCGTGCAGGTATTGCTGGATCTGTGCGGGATTGGCATGCGTCGGCTCAAGAAACACCGTGCAGCCTGCTTCTGGCGCTAACAGGATCGCGTGCGACTGGAATGATGGCAGCCACAGTCGCTGGCCTTGCTGCTGCACGCCATCGACCTCGACCTGCCAGGCTGCGCCGTCGCTGAGCAGCAGTTGATGGGCGTAGTGCGCGTGCGCGGCGCTGTCACCGGCATGACCCTGCAGCACGGCCACGTGAGCATCCAGCAGCAACGTGCCATTCCAGGGCAGGGTGGGGGAGGACATTGAGGGATTGTAGATCCACGCCATGCGTGGATGAATCTCCATCGAAATCAAATATTTCGACAATGAAACGAAGAGCATCCACGCATGGCGTGGATCTACCGCAGGTTGCGAGAAATTGTTGAAGGCGGGGTGGGTCCGTTGGCGGGGGCGTGAGCGCCATGGATGGCGCGACCGAGCCTCCAGGGACGGATTCACGGCGTCCCCCGCCAACGGACCCACCCCGCCTACCCACAGGAGCCCCGCTGTTGCTTTGGCCGTTGCCTCTGCGGGTGCCGGGCGCAGCCCGGCCGTCCCCTCACCGCCCGTGCGGATCCGGCCGGTGATGCACGTATTCAACCACGGTGCCATCGGGATGCACCGCATTGAACGCCGCCCCGGTCGGGACTACCTGCAGCGGGAAGATGATCTCGGCGCCGGCGGCGACCAGTTTGTCGTGATAGGGCCGAACATCATCGACCAGCAGTGTCCCCGTGGTCGAGGTGAACGGGGCCAGTGCCGCCTGGCTGCCTTCGATCAGCAGGAAGGCGCCGACCATCGCCAGGCGCAGCCCGGCTTCCGGGAACGGGAACCCCGCATCGGCTACCACGCCCTGCAACTGCTCGTAGAACGCCACGCTGCGCTCCAGCTCGCCCGGGGCCACGAACACCCGGATCAGCACGCGCGGTGCGCGCTGGCTGGAGGTGTCACAGCGGTCGCGCCAGAGATGATCGAAGTCGCGATGTACGGTCATGGGCTCGCTTCGTGGCCAGGGATCTCCATTATCAGCAGCCTCGCGCGGCGCGCTGATGACCGCCAGTGATGGCCTGATAACCATTGGCCGGGTTGCCCCTGTGACTTAGGTCCTGTTGACAGGTGTGAACGCCCTCGCACAATCTTCCCAGGATTGGGTCGCCCTGCGCGGCCCGGGCAGGCAGGTTGTCACGCCGGGAGGAGGGTCCCGCGCGCAGACCGGCCCGTCCATCGGCCTGCGGGGCGTTGCCTGGCAACCCCTGCGCGGCATGAACGCTGCACCCTTCGGCGGCACTTTCCCTGGACCGATTGCCTTGGCAACGGAATTACGCCTGCCGATGAAAACGTTTACAAAACCGCTTGCACTGTCTCTGGCCCTGTCTGCCGCACTGGCCGCTCCGGCCTGGGCCGACCCGGCCGCGTTCACTGTGCTGACCCTGGAACAGGCGCCCCACGCCGAGGCGATGCCGGCGCTGGCCGCGCAACTGAAGAGCCTGAAGGTGGACGCGGTGAGCGTGCGCCAGGTGCAGCGCGGCATCGGCCAGGTCGATCCGCTGCAGGTGCTGGCCGATGGCCTGGGCTACGAGTACCGCTTCATTGCCGCCGGCAAGGACGATGGCCAGACCCAGCGCGGCCAGGCTGTTCTGACCCGGCTGCCGATCGCCGCTGAATCCGGCCCCGACCAGCCGGGCCTGAACTACCTGCGCCTGGACGATGGCCGCCACACTGTGGCGGTCTATACCGATGCCGGTGCAGGTGCGGCGCAGCTGCCGGCGCTGGTCACCCGTTCGCGGCTGGGTGCACCGGCGGTGCTGCTCGGCGCGGTGGCCGGTGAATCTGCCAAGGCCGCAGGCTTCGATCCGGCGCGTGTGGCGCTGGAAGCCGATGCCAGCTATTTCAGCGACGGCTTCCAGGCCGCCAGCAGCGCGCCGTTCAAGGTGGAAGGCAGCACGCTGCGTGCCACCCTGCTGACCCTGGCCTATGCCGCCGACAAGCACGGCGACACGCCGTGGATGGACACCACGCTCAACGCCGATGCGCGCGCTGCGCTGCTGCTGAAGGCGATGACCGAGGATGAGAAGTTCCAGATGCTGCACAGCTACTTCGGGCTGGGCAAGGACGGCGGCCCGCTGCCGGAAGGTGCGGTCGGTTCGGCCGGCTTCGTGCCGGGCGTACCGCGGCTGGGCATCCCGTCGCAGCAGTCGGCCGATGCCGGTGTCGGCGTGACCAATCCGGGGGGCATCCGCCCGGGCGACTTCGCCACGGCAATGCCATCGGGCCCGTCCACCGCATCGAGCTGGAACCGCGAAGTTGCCTTCGCCGGTGGCGCCACGATGGGCCGCGAGGCGTGGCAGCAGCGCTTCAATATCCTGCTGTCGGGCAGCGTCAACCTGCAGCGTGACCCGCGCAACGGCCGCAACTTCGAGTACGCCGGCGAAGACCCGCTGCTGGCCGGCTCGATGGTTGGCGCGCTGATCCAGGGCGTGCAGAGCCAGCACGTGATCTCCTCGATGAAGCACTTCGCGCTGAACGACATGGAGACCCGTCGCAACTTCCACGACGTGCGCATCGGCGAACAGGCCATGCACGAGTCGGACCTGTTGGCCTTCGAGATCGCGCTGGATGCCGGTCGCCCGGGCGTGGCGATGTGCTCGTACAACAAGATCAACGGCACCTACGGCTGCGAGAACGGCTACCTGATGAACCAGGTGCTGAAGCAGGAATGGAAGTTCCCCGGTTTCGTGATGTCCGACTGGGGTGGCGTGCACAGTGGCTCGAAGGCTGCGCTGGCCGGCCTGGACCAGCAGTCGGCCGGTGAGGTGTTCGACGCGGCGGTGTTCTTCGATGAACCGCTGCGCCTGGCCGTGCATGGCGGCGTGGTGCCGCAGGCGCGCCTGAACGACATGGTGGCGCGCATCCTGCGCACGATGTTCCTGCATGGCAACTTCGACAACCCGCCGCAGCACCAGAAGGTGGATGCCGAGGCCGGCTTCGCCGTTGCCCAGCGCACGGTGGAGGAGGGCAGCGTGCTGCTGCGCAATGAGGGCAACCTGTTGCCGCTGGCCGACAGCGTGAAGCGCATCGTCATCATCGGCGGCCATGCCGACAAGGGCGTGATCGGTGGCGGTGGTTCATCGATGGTGGGCGTGACCGCCAAGGGCACCAACGCGGTGCCCGGCGTGATGCCGACCACCTGGCCGGGCCCGGTGATCTTCCATCCGTCCTCGCCGCTGGAATCGCTGCGTGCGGCGCGCCCGGACGCGACTATCACGTATGTGGATGGCACCAACGCCGCTGCTGCGGCCAAGGCGGCCGCGCAGGCGGATGTGGCCATCGTGTTTGCCACGCAGTGGGCCGCCGAATCGGTGGACCTGCCGGACATGCGGCTGCCGGACAACCAGGATGCCCTGATCTCGGCAGTGGCCAAGGCCAACCCGAAGACCGTGCTGGTGCTGGAAACCAACGGCCCGGTGCGCACACCGTGGCTGGCGCAGGTGCCGGCGATGCTGCAGGCCTGGTACCCGGGCATCCGCGGTGGCGAAGGCATTGCCGCACTGCTGACCGGCCAGGTCAATCCATCCGGCCGCCTGCCGGTGACCTGGGTGACGGACGAATCGCAGCTGCCGCGCCCGCACATCGACGGCCTCGGCTTCAAGCCGGCCAAGCCGTTCGGTGATGTGTTCGATTTCGATATCGAAGGTGCCAACGTCGGCTACAAGTGGATGGCGGCCAAGGGCCTGACCCCGACCTTCGCCTTTGGCCATGGCCTGTCCTACACCTCGTTCGCCTATGACAACCTGAAGGTGAGCGTGGAAGGTTCGCGCCTGGTCGCCAGCGTCGACATCCGCAACACCGGCAAGCGCGCCGGTGCCGACGTGGCCCAGCTGTACCTGAAGCTGCCGGCCGGCAGCACCACGCCGATCCGCCTGATCGGCTATGACAAGGTGACCCTGCAGCCGGGCGAACAGCGCCGCATCCGCATCGAAGCCGAGCCGAAGACGCTGGCCCACTACGATGCACAGGCGCGCCAGTGGAAGATCGACGGTGGCACCTACCAGGTGCAGCTGTCGCGCAACGCCGCCGAACCGCTGCAGACGGTGGACGTGCAGCTGGTGGAGCAGGTGCTGCGCTGAGGCTTGAAGGCACGGCCCGCAAGGGCCGTGCCTGAAAAAGGGGACGGAGGGGATTAAGTCGTTTATGCATAAACGACTTAATCCCCTCCGTCCCCTTTTCATATGGCGAACCACCCGCGCAGGAAATCGATCAGCTGCCGCACCTTCGGCGAGGGCTGCGTGCTGTGCGGGTAGACCGCGTACACGCTCTGCTGCGGGAAGCGGTGCTGGCGCAGCACCGGGCGCAGGCGGTCCTGGGCCAGGTCGTCCTCGATCAGCCAGCGTGGCAGCACGGTGACCCCGGCGCCGGCCACGGCGAAGGCGCGCAGGCTGCTGGCACCATCCACGCGCACCACCGCATTGCCCGGATTGGTGGCAAACAAGGCGTCGCTGCCGTCGGGCGCGACCACCGGCACGTCGGCCAGGCGCGGGTAACCCAGGCGGGGCAGGGTGCCCAGTTGCACGGGGTCATTGGCCGCATCGGCAGAGGGCAGGCGTGCCAGCAGGGACGGAGCCGCCACCGCGCACAGCGGGTGCCGTTCCAGTTCACTGGCATGCAGGCCCGAATCGGGCAGACGGCCAAGACGGATCGCCAGGTCGAAGCGCTCGGGAATCAGGTCTGCCGGCGCGGGAGACGTGGACAGGTGCAGCTGCAGGGCCGGATGCCGCGCACGGAAGGCTTCCAGTGCGGGAATCAGGCGAAGCTGCGCGTACTCCGGGGTGGTGGTCAGGCGCAGCACACCCTGCAGCTGGTGCTGGTCGCGCCGCGCGGCATCGATTGCCGCCTGCGCGGCATCCAGCGCCTGTACGCAGTGCTGCAGGAACTGTTCGCCAGCGTCGGTCAGGGCCAGGTGGCGGGTACTGCGCAGCAGCAGGGTCACGCCCAGCTCCTGCTCCAGCCGTTTCAGGTTGAAGCTGACCACCGCACGGCTCAGGCCGAGCCGATCGGCCGCTGCGGTCAGGCTGCCGGCCTCGACCACGGCACGGAAGATATCGAAGCGATCGAGGCTGACCATGGCGATTCATTGTCAAAACAGATTTGACAGTGTTGCAGGTGTTGTCGTGTTTTTCCAACAAAGCCCGGACGGCATGCTGGACGCTTCCTTGCTGGAGCGCCGCCGATGCCGTCCCCCCGCCTGCGCCATGAGGCGATCTTCTTGCTGGTGTTCGCCCTGGATCTGGTCAACATGTTCATCGCCACGGTGGCCTATCCGGCACTGGCAGCGGAACTGCACGCTGATGTCGGTACCCTGGCCTGGGTGGGCACCGCCTACATGCTGGGCCTGAGCGTGGTGATTCCGCTGGCGCCCTGGTTGGCCGCGCGCTGTGGTGAGCGTCGCCTGCTGCTGGTGGCGTTGCTGTTGTTCGCGGTTGCCGCTGTGCTGGCCGGCGCCGCACCGGGTATCGGCTGGCTGCTGGGCTGGCGCCTGCTTCAGGGGCTGGCCGGCGGCCTGCTGATTCCGGTGGCACAGGCGGCAGCGTACCGACAGTGCACGCCGGACCAGCGTGGCGCGCTGACCCGCCGCATCCTGCTGGTGGCGCTGCTGGTGCCCGCACTGGCGCCGGCGCTGGGCGGGGTGCTGGTGCAGTGGTTGTCCTGGCGCGGTGTGCTCTGGGCCAGCCTGCCGTTGGCGGTGGTGGCGATCGGCCTGGTGCTGGCCTGGATGCCGGCCGATGGCGCGCGCAGTGCGCCGCGCCTGCAGGCCTATGCGCTGTCCACCGCGATGCTGGCGCTGGGCGCGCTGCTGCTGGCGTTGACCTGGCTGGGTGAACCCGGCCATCGGGCCGCCGGTGCCGTACTGCTGTTGATCGCAATGCTGTTGGCGGCGGCCCACCTGCGGCATGCACGGCAGCAGGCGCAGCCCCTGCTGCGCTGGTCGCTGCTGTCCCATCGGGGCCTGCGCTTGGCGATGCTGGTCTATCTGGCAGTGCCCGGTGTGTTCATCGGCAGCCAGCTGGTCAGTACCCTGCAGCTGCACCAGGCCGGTTACAGCGCGGCACGCATCGGCGCGTTGATGCTGCCCTGGGCGCTGGCCTCGGCCATTGCGATCACGGCCAGCAAGCGCCTGCTGGCGCGCTTCGGCCCGTCCACGGTACTGCGTACGGGCATGCTCCTGCAGGCCAGCGGCCTGCTGTTGATGGCGCTGCTGCCGCAGCCGGCCTTCGCGTTGGCCGGGCTGCTGTTCGCTCTGATGGGCGCCGGCGGCAGCCTGTGCAGCAGCACCGCGCAGACGCTGGCCTTCCATGGGGTCGAGGGCGAAGCATTGGGCGATGCCAGCGCACTCTGGAACCTCAACCGCCAGCTCAGCTTCTGCCTGGGCACCGCGGCCATCGCGCTGCTGCTGGCATTGGCCATGCAATGGCTGCCGGCCCACGCCACCGGCATGGCGCTGGGTCTGGCCGCGGTACTGACCCTGCTGCCGATGGCGCTGCTGCGCCGGCCGCAGTTGCTCACCCTTTCGCAACCGGAGAACATCTGATGGATACCACCGCAGAACATGAAATCCACCACCTGCACGACAAGCTGCAGGCCTGGTTCCGTGCCGATGTCGGCGCCGATGCGCTGGAGGATCTGATGGCGCACTTCAGCGCGGACTTCAGCATGGTCGGCATCGCGGGTCGCCGATTGGATCGGCAAGCCGTGCAGGCGTTGTTCGCGGGCGGTCACGGGGCGCGCCCCGGGCTGCGGATTTCCATCGACGCCGTGCACGCGGTGGAAGCGCCTTCACCGCTGGCGGTGCTGCGCTATCGCGAAGGGCATTCGATCGATGGCGGCACGCCTGCATGGCGGGAGTCACTGGCGGTGCTGCGGCAGGAAACCGGGCGCTGGCGCTGGCTGGCCCTGCATGAAGTGCCGGTAGCCTGACCGGTAGTGCCGGCTGCTGGCCGGCAACCGCGTAACGCGCCGCAGGATCATGAAGTTGCCGGCCAGCGCAGCGGCAACGCAGGCACATGTGCCATCAGTCCTGCCTGCATCCACCGCAGAATGCAAAGCCCGCACACACTTCATGGCTCGGGGCAGGAGTAGGCTTGGAGCTTTCCTGCCGGGAGGGGTTGTCCATGCGTGTGCGTGCCGTCGCTGTAGCCATTGCCCTTTGCCTGTCCAGCGCCGTGCTGGCCGCCGATACCCCGCCGATGACCCCGGACATCAGCGGCAAGCCCTTCGTTGCCCCCGATGTCGGTCGTGACTACGACAAGCGCGTGGTGATGGTGCCGATGCGTGATGGCATCAAGCTGTATACGGTGATCGTGGTGCCCAAGGGTGCCCGCAATGCCCCGATCCTGCTGACCCGCACCCCCTACGACGCTGCTGGCCGTGCCAACCGCAGTGACTCGCCGCGCATGCGCGACCTGCTGCCACAGGGCGACGAGGTGTTCGTCGACGGCGGCTACATCCGCGTGTTCCAGGACATCCGTGGCAAGTACGGCTCCGAAGGCGATTACGTGATGACCCGGCCGCTGCGCGGGCCGTTGAACAACACCAGGGTGGATCACTCAACCGACGCCTGGGACACCATCGACTGGCTGGTGAAGAACGTGCCGGAGAGTAACGGCAAGGTCGGTATGCTCGGCTCATCGTACGAGGGTTTCACCGTGGTGATGGCGCTGACCGACCCGCACCCGGCACTGAAGGTGGCCGCGCCGCAGAGCCCGATGGTCGATGGCTGGATGGGTGACGACTGGCTCAACTACGGTGCGTTCCGCCAGGTCAACTTCAACTATTTCGCAATGCAGACCGAGAAGCGCGGCAAGGGCACGCCGCTGCCCAGCCTCGGCTATGACGACTACAGCACCTTCCTGCGCCTCGGTTCGGCCGGTGACTACGCGCGTTTCACCGGCGTGGACCAGCTGACCTGGTGGAAGAAGCTGGTCGAGCACCCGGCCTATGATGGCTTCTGGCAGGGCCAGGCGTTGGACGCGGTGATGGCCAAGACACCGTTGAAGGTGCCGACCATGTGGCTGCAGGGCCTGTGGGACCAGGAAGACATGTGGGGTGCCAACCACGCCTACCAGGCGATGGAAGGGCGCGACAGCGGCAACAACCGCAACTATCTGGTGATGGGCCCGTGGCGGCACAGCCAGGTGAACTACGGCGGCAGCGAGCTGGGTGCGCTGAAGTTCGATGGCGATACCGCGCTGCAGTTCCGTCGCGATGTGCTCAAGCCGTTCTTCGACCAGTACCTGGTGGACGGCGCGCCGAAGGCCGATACGCCGCCGGTGCTGATCTACAACACCGGCGAAAACCACTGGGACCGCCTGAAGGGTTGGCCGCGCAGCTGCGACAAGGGCTGTGCCGCCAGCAGCAAGCCGCTGTACCTGCGCGCCGGCGGCAAGCTGGCGTTCCAGGCACCGGCGGCGGGCGAGGGGGACTTCGAGGAATACGTGTCCGACCCGGCCAAGCCGGTACCGTTCGTGCCGCGCCCGGTCCGCTTCGGCGACCGCGACATGTGGACCACCTGGCTGGTCAAGGACCAGCGATTCGTTGATGGCCGCCCGGACGTGCTGACCTTCATCACCGAACCGCTGACCGCGCCGCTGCGCATTGGCGGCGCGCCGGTGGTGCACCTGCAGGCTTCGACCAGTGGCACCGACAGCGACTGGGTGGTGAAGCTGATCGACGTGTATCCGGACCAGGAAGCGTCGACGCCGGAGATGGGTGGCTACGAGCTGCCGGTGTCGCTGGCGATCTTCCGTGGCCGTTACCGCGAAAGCTTCAGCGATCCGAAGCCGCTGGCCGCCAACCAGGTGCTGCCGTACCGCTTCGACCTGCCCAACGCCAACCACACCTTCCAGAAGGGGCATCGGGTGATGGTGCAGGTGCAGTCCAGCCTGTTCCCCCTGTATGACCGCAATCCGCAGACGTACGTGCCGAACATCTACCTGGCCAAGCCGGGCGATTACCAGAAGGCCACGCAGCGGGTCTGGCACAGCGCAGCGCAGGCCAGTTACATCGATCTGCCGGTGTATTGAGGTTGATGAGGTACGCCGGGTGCGCGATGCCCGGCGGCGGTAGTGCCGGCCGCTGGCCGGCATCGGCGACGGTGCAGGACCGTGTCGACCAAGGTCGACACCTGCCAGGGCTGAGCCACAGCAGGTTGATTCAGGCGATGGTGGTAGTGCCGGCCGCTGGCCGGTATCCGCGACGGTGCAGGAGCATGTCGACCAAGGTCGACACCTACCGGGGCTGAGCCATGGCATGTCGAATCAGGCGGCTTTGGTAGTGCCGGCCGCTGGCCGGCATCGGCGACGGTGCAGGAGCGTGTCGACCATGGTCGACACCTACCGGAGCGGGGATTCTCACCCCACCTTCGACGGGCCCGTACGCCAGCGGCTGGGGACCAGGCCGAAGCGCTTGCGGAACGCGGCGGCGAAGTTGCTGGGGTGGCGGTAGCCGCTGGCGGCGGCGGCCTGCTCAACCGTCCATCCGTTTTCGCGCAGGCCCTGTTCGGCATGGCGCATGCGCTGTTCATGCAGGTAGTCGAACACCGAACTTCCATACTGCTGGGCAAAATGGCGGCGCAATGAGCTGGGGCTCATGCAGGCCAGCCGGGCCAGCTCGACCAGGCTGTGTGCATGGCTGGGGTCGTCATGCAGGTAACTGCGTACCCGTTCCAGGCGCTCGCGCTGGCCGGCACGCAGCGTGCGCACCGGGTCGGTCTGCAGATCCTCGGCCTGCAGGCCGAGGGCCAGCAGCTGCAATGCCACGCCTTCGCGCCACAGCGCGTCGATGCCGTCCTGCCACGGGCTGTCGAACAACTGGCCCAGCACCGGCAGCATGGCGTGGGGAATGGCCCAGTGGCGGCATTCCAGGTGCGTGCCAAGCGCTTTTTCCAACTGTGGCATCTGGAAAACATCCGCGTCGATGCCACCCGGCACGATCACGCTGACCCCGCGCAGGCGCGTTTCGCCGGGGTGCGCGCCGGTCATCTCGATCTGGTCGCGATGGTGGGCGGTCATCGCGGTGCCGGCACGCAGGGTGAAACTTCCGCGTCGCGGGATACGCACGTCGACCTGACCCTGCAGCATCACGCGGATGGCGAGCCCGGGCCGCTGTTGCGCGGTCGCCACATAGGGGAACCGGTTATGCACGTCGGAGGCGATCAGGCTCATGCCACCGCGCATGAACTGTTCGTTGACTTCGCCGCGGCCGGCCCACTGGTCGTCACGCAGGTGTTCCGGATCAGCGCGGTAATCGAAGCCGTGGCGTTGGCCGAAGCGGCGGTAATCGGCAAAGGTGAAGTATCGGGACATCGCTCGGCACGTACAGGAGGGGGAGGCGCTGGCGCCATGAGCCCATGTGCTGCCCCGCGTAGCGGGCAGCCTGGAAGGCCGGAAAACGCCAGGTTGGAAGGAATGTGTCGAAGAAACTGGAAACGTTTCCCATTGTCGCTGCGAATCATTCGCAGGGGATTTGAATACGGTCAAACCGATTGGTCATTACGGCCAAGTTGAACGGGTTGCCGGACATACGCCAGCGTTTTGCCGCTATATCCGTACTTGATTCCCTACATGAACTTCGGTTGAGGTTTCATTGCTGGAACGATCATCCGCGGACAGGCTGTTGGTCTGCTCGTCACAGCGGCCGGCGTAAGGTGATGGATTGGCGGCCGCGCGCCGCATCGCTCCCCCCACCGATGGAGAATGCAGATGATTGATTACCAGCTGACCGGCAAGACCGCGATCGTGACCGGCGGCGTGTCGGGCATCGGCCTGGCCGTGGCACAGACGCTGGCCGCATCCGGTGCCCGTATTTCGGTCTGGGACCTCAAGCAGGATGCGGTGGATGCCACCGTGGCGCAGTTGCGCAGCACCGGCGCACAGGCCATCGGCATCGCGCTGGACGTCGCCGACGATGCAGCGGTGGAGGCGGCGGTGCAGCGCACGGTCAAGGAACTTGAGGGCCTGCATGTGGCGGTCAACAACGCCGGTATCGGCGGGCCGGCGGCCAGCAGCGGCGACTATCCGATCGAGGGCTGGCAGCGGGTCATCGACGTCAACCTCACCAGTGTGTTCCTGTGCCAGCGTGCGCAGATCCAGGCAATGCGGGCCGCTGGAACCGGCGGCAGCATCATCAACATGGCCTCGATCCTGGGCCAGGTGGGCTATGCCGGTTCCACCGCTTATGCGGCGGCCAAGCACGGCGTGGTCGGGCTGACCCAGACCGCCGCGTGGGAACATGCGGCCGACGGCATCCGTGTCAACGCGGTGGGTCCGGGTTTCATCAGCACGCCGCTGCTGGAGAAGATGGACCCGAAGGTGCGCGCCACGCTGGAAGGACGGCACGCGCTGAAGCGGCTGGGCACGGCCGAGGAAGTGGCGGCATTGGTGGCCTGGTTGGCCAGCGACGACGCCTCGTTTGCGACCGGCGCGTACTACGCCATCGATGGTGGCTACCTGGCGCAGTGATGCGTTGAACGCAGGGTGCGGTGCCGCCGGGTGTCGCCCGGCGCTACCGGGTGAACGGACTGTGGCGTGGCCTTCACCTCTGTGCCACGGGGGCCACGCGACGCTCCGGGAAAATCCCGGAGCTTGGCCATGGAACTCACCCAGGATGTCTCGATCCTGCTGCGCGTAGCCGCAGCGATGCTGTTTGGCGGCGTGCTCGGCGTCGAGCGCGAGATGGGCAAGCACGCCGCTGGCCTGCGTACGCACATGCTGATCGCGGGGGCCGCTGCGCTGATCGTCGGCCTCGGCGACTCGGTGGCCGAGCATTTCCAGCAGGAGCGCTACCGCGACCTGCTGCAGGTCGATCCGGTGCGCCTGATCGAAGCGGTGGTGGCCTGTGTCGGCTTCGTTGCCGCTGGCACCATCCTGCGTGGGTCACGCGAGGACCAGGTCAGCGGCCTGACCACGGCCAGCTCGCTGATCATGGCAGCGGCCATCGGGATTGCGGTGGGGATCAGCAAGTACGTGATCGCCATCGGGGTGAGCGTGCTGTGCGTGCTGGTGCTGGCGGTGATGCGGCGGCTGGAGAAACGGATCTCGTAGGGAATCTCGAATTGCCGGCCAGCGGCCGGCACTACCATGCGGACTGAATGGTCGGACCAATATGGCATCTAGCCCTATGGTCTAATAGGTTCCTCGCCGGAGTGGCGGTTAAATCCGCTGCAAGTGGTCTGATCGAAATCATTATTGGTACGACCAATAGTCGACAGCCACGGCGACCCACCGCCTGCGGTGGAGCACATCCCGCCCCAGTCGAGAGCCTTCATGCAGCCCTGGCAACACCTGTACGACCCCGCCGGCAACCTGTGGTTGTCCAGCCTGATCGCGCTGCTGCCGATCGCGTTCTTCTTCGTTGCCCTTGCGGTGCTGCGCATGAAGGGCTGGCTGGCCGGCACGATCACCGTGGCCATCGCGCTTGGCGTGGCCCTGTTGTTCTATCGCATGCCGTTGAGCCAGGCGCTGGGCGCGGCCGGTTTCGGCTTCGTCTACGGCCTGTGGCCGATCGCCTGGATCATCATCGGCGCGGTGTTCCTCTACAAGGTCTCGGTCAAGACCGGTCAGTTCGACATCATCCGCGTCTCGATCCTGTCGGTGACCGAAGACCAGCGCCTGCAGATGCTGATGGTCGGTTTCGCGTTTGGTGCCTTCCTGGAAGGCGCGGCCGGCTTCGGTGCGCCGGTGGCGATCACGGCGGCGCTGCTGGTCGGGCTGGGCTTCAAGCCGCTGTATGCCGCCGGCCTGTGCCTGATCGTCAACACTGCGCCGGTGGCGTTCGGTGCGATGGGCATCCCGATCATCGTGGCCGGGCAGGTCACCGGCCTGGATGCATTCGAGATCGGCCAGATGGCCGGCCGCCAGCTGCCGTTCCTGACTGTGATCGTGCTGTTCTGGATCATGGCCATCATGGATGGCTGGCGTGGCATCAGGGAAACCTGGCCGGCGGTGCTGGTGGCCGGTGGCTCGTTCGCCATCGCGCAGTACCTCACCTCGAACTTCATCGGCCCGGAGCTGCCGGACATCACCGCCTCGCTGGCGTCGCTGGTGTGCCTGACCCTGTTCCTGCGCCGCTGGAAGCCGGCACGGATCTTCCGCTTCGATACCGAAACCAGCGCCGAGGCGGCCGCGCAGGCACTGGAGGCACCACGCTACAGCGTCGGCCAGATCGCCAAGGCGTGGTCGCCGTTCCTGATCCTCACCGCGATGGTCACGCTGTGGAGCATCAAGCCGTTCAAGTCGCTGTTCGCGGCAGGCGGCCCGTTGGAAGGCTGGGTGCTCAAGCTCCCGGTGCCGGGCCTGGACCAGAGGGTGCAGAAGATGCCGCCGATCGTCGACGCGCCGCTCAGCTATGAGGCGATCTACAAATTCGACTGGTTCTCGGCCACCGGCACCGCGATCATCCTTGCGGCGGTGATCGCGATCATCGCACTGCGCATGCCGGCCCGCTCGGCGCTGCAGACCTTCGGCGAAACCGTGCGTGAGCTGCGCATGCCGATCTACTCGATCGGCATGGTGCTCGCCTTCGCCTTCATCGCCAACTACTCGGGCCTGTCGGCAACACTGGCGCTGGCATTGGCGCACACCGGCGATGCGTTCCCGTTCTTCTCGCCGTTCCTGGGCTGGCTGGGCGTGTTCCTGACCGGTTCGGATACCTCGTCCAATGCGCTGTTCTCGGCGCTGCAGGCCACCACCGCGCAACAGATCGGCGTATCCGACGTGCTGCTGGTGGCGGCCAACACCACCGGTGGCGTTACCGGCAAGATGATCTCGCCGCAGTCGATTGCCATTGCCTGCGCGGCGGTCGGCCTGGCCGGCAAGGAGTCGGACCTGTTCCGCTTCACGGTCAAGCACAGCCTGATTTTCACCACGATGGTCGGCCTGATCACCCTGGCCCAGGCCTACTGGCTGACCTGGATGATTCCCTGAGCCATGCATGGCTGGCCGACCACCCGCTGTGCGCTTCGGGCCACAATGGCGCCATGAGCACGCAACGTATTTCGGACAGGGTGGCCGCGCAGCTGCGCGGCCTGGTGCAGGAACAGCGGCTGCGGCCGGGCGACCGGTTGCCCGCCGAGCGCACCCTGGCGGTGCAGCTGGGGGTCTCGCGCACCGCGCTGCGCGAGGCGATCGCGCAGCTGGCCAGCCAGGGCCTGCTGACCGCACGCATCGGTGGCGGCACCTACGTGGCCGAACCGGCGGCGCGCGCGCGGCAGGCGCTGGATGAACCGCTAGCGCCGTACCTGCCGCTGTTCCAGGGCGACCCGGAATACCGTTTTGACGTGCTGGAGATCCGCCACGCGCTGGAAGGTGCCACTGCCTGGCATGCGGCGCTGCGAGCCACCGATGAGGACCGTACGCGCATCGCGCAGGCCTTCCAGACCATGATGGACGCGCACGGCAAGGACGACCCCACCGGTGAAGCAGAGGCTGACGCGGCCTTCCACCTGTCCATCGCCGAGGCCTCCCACAACCTGGTGCTGCTGCAGGTGATGCGCGGCCTGTTCGAACTGCTGCAGACCAACATCTCGCAGAGCCGCGAGAAGCTCTACACCTCGGCGAGGACCTTCTCGCCCCTGTCCGACCAGCACCGCGAAATGATGGATGCGGTGCTGGCCGGCGACCCCGAACGCGCGCGCGCCGCCGCGCATGCCCACCTCGAGTTCGTGCACACCACGCTGCGCACGCTCGATGACAACGAAGCCCGGCGTGCGCGGGCCTCGCGCCTGCCTTCCCCACACGGTTGACCCCATGATCATCTCCGCCTCCACCGATTACCGTGCCGCAGCGCAACGCCGGCTGCCGCCGTTCCTGTTCCACTACATCGATGGCGGCGCGTATGCCGAGCACACGCTGAAGCGCAACGTTTCCGACCTGTCCGACATCGCGCTGCGCCAGCGCATCCTGCGCAACATGTCCGATCTGAGCCTGGAAACCGAGCTGTTCGGCGAAACGCTGGCAATGCCGGTGGCGCTGGCGCCGGTCGGCCTGACCGGCATGTATGCCCGCCGCGGTGAAGTGCAGGCGGCGCGCGCGGCCGACAGCCGGGGCATCCCGTTCACCCTGTCCACCGTATCGGTGTGCCCGATCGAGGAAGTGGCACCGGCCATCCAGCGGCCGATGTGGTTCCAGCTGTACGTGCTGCGGGACCGTGGCTTCATGCGCAATGCGCTGGAGCGGGCACAGGCCGCCGGCGTGACCACGCTGGTGTTCACCGTGGACATGCCGGTGCCGGGCGCGCGCTACCGTGACGCACACTCCGGCATGAGCGGCCCGAATGCCTCGCTGCGCCGCATCGGTCAGGCCGTCACCCATCCGCACTGGGCGTGGGACGTCGGCCTGTTCGGCCGTCCGCATGACCTGGGCAACATCTCCACCTACCGCGGCAACCCGACCGGGCTGGAGGATTACATCGGCTGGCTGGGCAGCAACTTCGATCCGTCCATTTCGTGGAAGGACCTGGAGTGGATCCGCGAGTTCTGGAAGGGCCCGATGGTGATCAAGGGCATCCTCGACCCGGATGATGCGCGCGATGCGGTCAGGTTCGGTGCCGATGGCATCGTGGTCTCCAACCACGGTGGTCGCCAGTTGGATGGCGTGCTGTCTACCGCACGTGCATTGCCGGCCATCGCCGATGCGGTGCAGGGCGACCTGAAGATCCTCGCCGATTCGGGCATCCGTACCGGCCTGGACGTGGTGCGCATGCTGGCGCTGGGGGCCGATACCGTGCTGCTGGGGCGCGCCTTCGTCTATGCGCTGGCCGCGCAGGGCGAGGCCGGCGTGGCCAACCTGCTGGACCTGATCGCCAAGGAGATGCGCGTGGCGATGACACTGACCGGCGCGCGCCGCATCGCCGACATCAGCCGCGATTCGCTGGTCAACCTGCCATGAGTGGCCATGACGCCGTGCTGGCGCAGTTGCGCGACGCGGTCGGCAGCCGCCATGTGTTGACCGGCGACAAGGCCACGCGCCGCTTCCGTCGTGGCTACCGCTTCGGCGATGGCCCGGTGCTGGCGGTGGTGCGCCCTGGTACCTTGCTGGAACTGTGGTATGTGCTGCAGGCAGCGGTGCAGGGCGGAGCGGCGATCATCCTGCAGGCGGCCAATACCGGCCTGACCGGTGGCTCGACCCCGGATGGGGACGACTATGGGCGCCCGATCGTGCTGGTCAGCACGCTGCGCCTGACCGGCATCCAGCTGTTGAACGAGGGCCGCCAGGTGCTGTGCCTGCCCGGCGCCACGCTCGACCGCCTGGAGCAGACCCTGGCACCGCTGGGCCGCGAACCGCATTCGGTGATCGGCTCCTCCTGCATCGGCGCCTCGGTGCTGGGCGGCATCTGCAACAACTCCGGCGGCGCGCTGGTGCGCCGTGGCCCGGCCTATACCGAGCTGGCGCTGTATGCGCAGGTCGATGCGCAGGGCCAGTTGCAGCTGGTCAACCACCTCGGCATCGCGCTGGGTGATACGCCCGAGCAGATCCTGCAGCGCCTGCAGGCCGGTGACTATGCCGCTGACGACGTGGGTGACGGCGATGGCCGCGCCGCGTCTGATCCACGCTACGCCGAGGAAGTGCGCCGGGTCGATGCCGATACGCCGGCACGCTTCAACGCCGACCCCAGCCGCCACTTCGAAGCGGCCGGTTCGGCCGGCAAGCTGGCGGTGTTCGCGGTGCGCCTGGATACCTTCGAAAAGGAGCCCGCCGAGGTCTTCTACATCGGCAGCAACCGCACCGACAGCCTCACTGCGATCCGACGCCAGCTGCTGACCGGCTTCGAGCGCCTGCCGATTGCCGGCGAGTACATCCACCGCGATGCCTATGACATCGGCGAGCGCTACGGCAAGGACAGCTTCCTGTTGATCGACCGCCTCGGCACTTCCCGTGTGCCCGCCGCGTTCGCGTTGAAGAGCCGGGTCGATGGATGGTTCGAACGGCTGGGCCTGCGCGGGGTAACCGACCGGGTGATGCAGATGCTGACCGGCCTGCTGCCCTCGCACCTGCCCAGGCGCATGGGTGAATTCCGCCAGCGCTACGAGCATCACCTGTTGCTGAAGGTCTCCGCACAGGACGCGGCGGCAACCGAGGCCTGGCTGCGCGGCTTCTTCGCCGATCATGAGGGTGGTTACTTCCACTGCACGGCCGATGAGGGGCGCAAGGCGTTCCTGCATCGCTTCGCGGTGGCCGGCGCGGCGGTGCGCTACCGCGAAGTGCATCGGGACCAGGTGCAGGATATCGTGGCGCTGGACATCGCCCTGCGCCGCGATGATGCCGACTGGTTCGAGCAGTTGCCGGCCGATATCGATGGACGCCTGCTGCACAAGCTGTATTACGGGCACTTCCTGTGCCATGTGTTCCACCAGGACTACATCGCACGCAAGGGCGAAGACCCGATGGCGATCGAGCATGCGATGTGGGCGCTGCTGGACCAGCGCGGCGCCGAGTATCCGGCCGAGCACAATGTCGGCCACCTGTACCCGGCCAAGCCTGCCCTGGCCGGGTTCTATCGGCAGCTGGACCCGAGCAATACGTTCAATCCGGGCATCGGCCAGACCTCGAAGGAAAAAGGGTGGGGTGGCTGCGACTGCGGATGATGTAGAGCCCAGCCTATGCTCGGCTGCTCTTCCCGACAGACAGCCGTCGAGCATGGCTCAGCCCCACCCGGACAGCGGTTACCATCGGAATCCCGTACGCAGGAGCCGCCCATGCCCACCATCGTTGCCCGCGCGACCCTGTGCGCTGCATTGCTGGCAACACCGCTGCTGGTGCTGGCGCAGTCTGCGATCCTGCCGCAGCAGCGCGACGCCGCCGGCAACGTGATGGAGCCGCTGGGGCAGGTGCTGGAACAGGGAGGGCAGGGCGAAGCACGCATGCAGTACTGCACCCTCGATCGTGCCTGGTGCGTGCGTGTGCAGCCGGTGGCCGAGGACGGCGATCGGCCGACGACGCTGGAAGTCTCTGAACGGGAGGCCGGCGAAAGCGAGCCGCACGTCTACCACGTCAGCATCGACGTGCCGCAGGAAAGCGAGCTTTCGCTGTGGCCGTGGATCGTGCGGCTTGCGCCTGGCGTTGGCAGCGATGAGGCAGTGAGCGACCCGCGGCAGCGCGCCCGCCAGAACGTGCTGGTGGGCGGTATCGTCAAATTCAGCACGATGTACTCAGGCGGTGGTGCCGACGCGTCCACGCTGCAGCTGGCGCGCGTGCGTCACCTGCAGGATGACATCCAGGTGGACGACGACGTGCTGACCCTGCCATGGCTGGGCAACGCGATGATCCGCGCCTGTTTCAGCGAGCAGGACATGAAGCAGCGCGCAGGCGCCTGCCACGACGAGTACGGGTTCTCGGCAAGGCTGGCGCTGGATACCGCCGCCGGGGGCATGCCGGTGCTGCGCTACCAGACGGTGGCGACGCGGTTCCCGGCCGGTGTCTCACGCTTCGAGGATTCGCTGGCCAAGGGGCCGTTGAAGAAGAAGGACCTGCGCACCGAGCAGGACCCGGCGTGCAGCTACACGCGGTTGTTCCGCTTCAGTGATGGGGTGTTCCACCCCGACCAGGCGCTGCCGGACTGCGCGGGGTATACCGAGCCCTGAGCTGTAGAGCCGAGCCTGCGCTCGGCTGTCACGGAAGCGCAGCCGGGCATGGGCTCGGCTCTACAGCGCCTACTCGCAGCGGGTGGCGGTGATGATGTTGTCCTTGTCCACGTACACACGCAGGCGGTCGTGGCGGATGTCCTTGGTGGTGATGGTGTTGGGGCCGATCGGGTTGACCAGGCCGGCACCGCTTTCGCTGGACAGGCGGCGGATGTTGGGCTCATTGGCAGGCTGGCCGATTGCCCAGCCCAGCTGGCTGGCGTCGCAGTGGCCGGTACCCTTGACCTGCGGACCGGGGGTGCTGACGCAGGCCGACAGCAGCAGGGCCGACGCGGGTAGCAACAGGGACAGACGGAAGGCGGACATGCAGCGCTCCTGCGCAGGGAAGATGGGCGGAACGATAGCACCCGGCGCGCGAAAGGCGTCAGCGCCCCGGTCATTGCCGGCACGGCGTAGCCACTGCATAGTGGGAGGGATGACTGGCATCGCGCCAGCGGGCAGGCCGGGCCATTCCGGTGCAGGTGCTGGATACGGTATGACGGCAGACAGTTTCCGCGACAAGCGCAGGGCGATGACGGTACTTGCAGTATCGGTGCTGGCCGTGGCGTGTGCCGCCACTGCCGCCGAGCCAGTGCCGGCCGCAGCCGCGGAAACGCCGGTGTTCGGCGCGTGGCGCAACCTTCAGACCGAGGCCGGCTACGCGCCGGCCCAGCGCAATCTGGCCTTCGCCATGCTGCCGCAGGCGGCGACCCGCGGCGACCGTTTCGCCGTCCTCGACCGTGAAGGCAAGCGGGCGGTGTGTTGCCTGCAGGTGGCCAGCCCGTCGCTGGGCGTGGCCGCGCTGCGCGAGCAGTACCACCTGCCGCAGGCCTGGGTGACCGACCTGAGCAATGGCCGCAGCCCGGCGCGTCCTTATCTGCCGCATGTCTATGCGATGCAGCGTGTGGACGAACTGGCAGACTACGGCTTCGCCGATGTGCCCGGGGCCTACAGCGACCTGGGTGGGCTGCTGATCCCCGAGGGCGCCGCCCTGGAGGACGATGGCAGTGCCGTCCTGCTGGGCGACAACCGTTATTCCCTGCATTTCCAGCGCCAGCCGCACGCCGATGATGATGGCGCGCTGGACCGCTACACCCTGCAGGGCGGCGACAGCGAGGCCCCGTTCGTGGTTGAAGTGCCGTTCGGCACCTACTGACTGCAGCACTGCACTGGCTAGAATGCAGCGCGGCGCCGTCTGCCGTGCCTGTTCCGTGAGTTGCTGCCGTGTCCCTGCGCCCTTTGCTGCTGTCGTCCCTGCTGCTGTTGTCCGCCTGCGCCAGCGCGCCACCTCCACCGCCGGCCCATTCCGATGCGCTGTGGCGCTTGATCGAGCGTGACTGCAAGGCGGTGGAAGGACCGCGTGGCAGTTGCCTGCGGGTGGAGACGGCGGCCGACCGCCGCGACGTGCTGGTCAAGGATGCGCACGGTGACTACCAGTTCCTGCTGATGCCGCTGGACAAGGTCAGTGGCATCGAGAGCCACGGCCTGTACCAGCGTGGGGTGCCCAACTATTTTGCGGCCGCCTGGCAGGCGCGCGGGCATACCGAACAGGCCCTGGGCCGGCCGCTGCCGCGCAGCGTGGCCAGCCTGGCACTGAATTCGCCGCACGGTCGCTCGCAGCACCAGCTGCATATACATGTCGACTGCCTGCGCGCGGATGTGCTGCAGGCACTGGATGCACATGCCGGTGCGCTCGGTCCGCGCTGGTCAGCGTTTCCGGTGCCGCTGCGCGGGCATCAGTACCAGGCCTATCTGCTGCCCGGTGCAGAACTGACCGCCAATCCGCTCAATCTGCTGGCCTATGGCCTGAGCGGCGTGGGCGATGTGGGCCAGTGGAGCCTGGTGGTGGCCGGGCGCGGCGAGGTGCAGGGCGGCCCCGGCTTCATCCTGCTGGCTACCCGCGTGGATGCCGCCAGCGGCAACGATGCCAGCGGCGAGGAACTACAGGACCATGCCTGCACGGTCTTGACCGGTGCCGGTGCGGCACTGGAGCGGGTGCGCTAGCCGATCGGCTGCTGGCAGCTGCGCCAGGCCGACGCGGTCAGCGCCAGCAGCTGACGGTCATGCCATCCCTGCGCGTCCAGATGGTAGTCGCGCAGGATCCCTTCGCGGATGAACCCATGGGCCTGCAGCGCCTGGGCAAACGGGCTGGTGCAGCCTGGCGGCAGCAGCACGAAGAGGCGGTGCAGGCCGACATCGTCGAACAGGAACGGGCACAGTGCCCGCAGTGCCGCCTGCGGATGGGGGTGCCGGTGCTGCAGCGATTGCAGCTCGGCGCAGCGCGAGTGCAGCGACTGCAGGCGGATATGCAGCTGGTCGTGCAGTACGCCCTGCACGTCGTCGAACACACCCAGCACCAGCAGGTCGTTGTCTTCCTGCAGGCGTGAACGATAGACGCTGGCGAGGAACCGCGCCTCTTCATCAATGCCGTAGGACGGCCGTTGGCCGCGCTGGCGACGGTCGTCGAAGGCGCGCCAGCGTGGCAGGTCGGTGCGCTGGAACGAACGCAGGGTGATGGGCGTGGCCTGGAGGTGGAGCAAGTGGCGGCGCAGGACGGGTCGTAGTGGGGCGAAGTGGGTGGAAGGGGCGCTGTTGGTCATCCCGGCACGATGCGCATCACCGACGCGCCAGGCCATGCAATTCATTGCAAAAGTGGGGTGGTGCCGTAAACGCGTCTGATTCGGTTCAGGCATAAGCCCATCAGGGCTGGTCATTTCCGTTGAAACCACCCATTCAGGACACTTTCGTTACGGGATCGTTATGTGTCGTACCGGCTGCGGCTCCCGTACCACCCGCCCACTCCCCCAGGAAGCCCATGTCCGCCTCCCACAAGGCGATGCGCCCGCGTCCGCTGGTGCTCGCGCTGTCGTCCCTGATGCTGGCCTCGCTGCCGGCCTTCGCGCAGGAAAGCGCGCCCACCACATTGCAGGAAGTGAAGGTCACCGGCTCGCGCATTCCACGTGCCAGTGTCGAGGGACCCTCGCCGGTGACGGTGATCAGCCGCGAGCAGATCGACGCACAGGGCTACCGCAATGCCTTCGACGCCCTCAGCGCGCTGACCGAGAACACCGGCAACGTGCAGGGCGAGGATTTCGGCAATACGTTCACGCCGGCCGCCAACACCATCAATCTGCGCGGGCTGGGTCCGAACCGCACGCTGGTGCTGGTCAACGGCCGTCGCCAGGCCGACTACCCGCTGGCCTACGAAGGCTCGGTGAACGTTGTCAACCTGGCCAACATTCCCAGCGCCCTGATCGAACGCATCGAAGTGCTGGCTGCCGGTGCGTCGGCGGTGTACGGCTCCGACGCCATTGCCGGTGTGGTCAACATCATCCTCAAGGACCGCTTTGAAGGCGTGGACGTGAACGTGCGCGCCGGCGGCACCCAGCAGGGCGGCGGTGACAACCAGCGCGTGCAGGTGGTGGGCGGCAGTTCCGGCGAGCGCTGGGACGGCCTGTTCGGTTTCGAGTTCGACGTGCGCAAGGCGATCCACGCGCGCCAGCGCGACTTCATGGATTCGCTGGACGATGACCCGGCCGGCAAGGCGCCGCAGGCGACCGCGATCGCCTATCGGCGCAATGCTGCCACCGGCCGCAACATCGATCCGGGCGTCAACGGCTGCGACGCCGCGTCGGACATCTATGGCGGCAGCGTGTTCCGTGCCAACAACCCGCGCCAGGGCTGGTACTGCGGCAGCAACGAGGCCGCCGCCAGCTACTGGACCGTGCAGACCCAGAAGCGCAATCTCAACGGCTACGGTCTGCTGACCTTCCACGTCAACGAGACCACCGACCTGTTCGCCGATCTGGCCGTGGGCAGCGCACGCATCACCAACAACACCCGTGCGCCCACCTGGACCTCGGCCCGCAACTACTTCTACAACCAGACCACCGGCAACCTGGAAAGCTGGTACCGCCGGTTTGCGCCCGAGGAAATCGGTGGCCTGCCGCGCAATGCCAACCGCTTCCTGGAAAATTCGTGGTCATTCAACGTCGGCGCGCGCGGCCAGATCGGCGACAGTGGCTGGGACTATGAGGCGGTCTACAGCCGTTCGCGTTACGAGAACCGCACCCGCCGCCCGGTGCTGCTGGCCGGTATCAACGAATACCTGCTGGGCCCGAAGCTGGGCGTGCGCAATGGCGTAGAGGTCTATGCGCCGGATCCCGCGCGCCTGTTCCAGCCGCTGAGCCCGAACGAGTACCAGAGCCT
The DNA here is from genome assembly GCF_059372445.1 of Stenotrophomonas sp. YJH_SMC_127. Lineage (NCBI taxonomy): Bacteria > Pseudomonadati > Pseudomonadota > Gammaproteobacteria > Lysobacterales > Lysobacteraceae > Stenotrophomonas > Stenotrophomonas sp. YJH_SMC_127. Next base: position 96,333 of record NZ_JCAFVO010000002.1, read on the forward strand.
GTCCGGCTACCAGGAGAGCCGCAACGCGGCGTGGCTGCAGACCTTCAGCGCCAGCGTCAACGGCCGTTTGTTCGCGCTGCCCGGTGGCGACGCTGCATTGGCGGCGGTGGTCGAGGCCGGCAGCCAGGGCTACCGCAACCGCCCGGACCCGCGACTGGGCACAGGCGAGTTCTGGAACACCAGCGCCGGTATCGGTGCCGGCGGTGATCGTGACCGCTATGCGGCCGGCGTGGAGCTGCAGTTGCCGTTGCTGAAATCGCTGACCACGACGCTGGCCGGTCGCTATGACCAGTATCGCGCCGATGGCGAGCACATCGGCAAGGCGACCTGGAGCTTCGGCGTCGAGTTCCGCCCGATCGAGAGCCTGTTGATCCGCGGCTCTGCTGCGACCAGCTTCCGTGCGCCGGACATGAACTACGTGTTCGCGACCGAGACCCGCGGCTACAACCCGGGCATGACCGACTACTGGCGCTGCCGCACCGCAGGCCAGTCGTACGACAACTGCGACTACAACGGCCTGTCGATCGACTACAGCAACCGCGCCAACGCGCAGCTGCAGCCGGAAACCGCTAAATCCTATGGTTTCGGCGTGGTCTGGTCGCCGCTGTCCGGCCTGGATTTCAGTGCCGACTACTACGACATCCGCATCGACAACGAGGTCACCAGCCTCGATACCAGCCGCATCCTGCGCGACGAAGCCGATTGCCGCCTGGGCCGCACGCTGGGTGGCGAAGCGCGCGATATCGGTTCACCGCTGTGCCAGGACGCGCTGTCGCGGGTGATCCGCAACCCGTCCACTGCAACCGTGCAGCCGGACCAGGTGACCCGCGTGCTGATCAATCCGATCAACGCGGCCTCCGAATCGGTGCGTGGCCTGGACCTGAAGGGTAACTGGCGTTTCGATGCCGGCCGCTATGGCCGCTTCACTACGCGCCTGGCCTATACCGTGGTGCTGGAGCACACGTACCGGCAGTTCTCCGATGATCCGGAGCGGGACATCCGCAATTCGCTGGATGACTACCAGTGGCGCAGCAAGGCCAATGGCAGCATCACCTGGAACCAGGGTGACTGGACCACCACGCTGTACGGCAACCGTTTCGGTTCACTGCCGAAGACCGATGGCAGTGGCCGCATCGCGCCGTACATGACCTACAACGCCAGCGTGTTCCGCCAGTTCGGCGAGAACCTGTCGGTGGGCGTGATCGTCAACAACCTGCGTGACAGCCGCCCGCCGGCGGACAGGAACGGTGGCGGCTGGCCGTTCTATCCGGTTGGCAACTACGACCCGTATGGCCGCCAGTACTGGCTGCAGCTGGACTACCGGTTCCGCTGATCCGGCTGGCAAACAGAAGGCCCGGCAATGCCGGGCCTTCTGCTGTGTCGATGTCCGCTGTGATGGCGGGCGCCGGTGGCCTAGGGCAGTGCCTGCTGCAGGTACGACTCGATGACGTAGCTGAAGGGCTGCTGCTGGCGATCGCGCAGCAGGGCGCGCACTTCCAGGATCACGCTGCGGTCGCCTTCGCCACGCGGTGGCCAGAAGGTCTGGTCAGCCAGTGTCTGGCGCTGGAAGCCGAGCGGGCCAACCACGCGGCCAAAGGGTTCGTCGGTGCTGTCCAGCACCTGGTTCATGGCGGGACTGAGGTGGTCCGGCAGGTACCAGTTGTCGGCCTCGGAGAGTACGCGGCTGCCACAGACCAGCTGCACACGGCGGTAGCGAAGGGCGGTGCCGGGTTTCGCACCCAGTGCCTGCAGCACGTCGGCCGGTGCTGTCTTGTCCTGGCCGTGTACACGCACCGCGCGCACCCGCGCCTGTTCGGCCAGGCCGTGTTCGGCGCACCAGTGTTCCAGGGTGGCGGTGGCGCTCTGCCCGGAAAGCACACGCTGGTGCAGCCGCTCGACCAGCGCCGCCGGGGCGATGCGCTGTTGGCCAGGCGGCGCCTGCAGCGGCGCGGTGGCGGCCGCATCAGTGGCGGACAGGCTGGCCATCGGGGCAGCAGCCAGCAGGGACGCGGCCTGCCAGCGGCGGAGACGATCGTGGCGGTCGGACGGGCCCATGCGGCATCACAGCGGAAACAGGTGCCTATGGTACCCGTTCAGGCGTGTGCACGGCGTGGCTGCGAGCCGCCGTCGCGGCGGCATTCATCGTTCTGATGAATGTGTGGCATCTAGATATTTCGTTGGCCGATGGCAGTGCCAGCGCGCAGGATGGCGCCATGACTTGGCTTTCCGGGAGTTTCCGATGACGCTTCAGTTCGTCCATGGCGCGGTTGATCGCGAGGGCGCGCCGCTGCATTTCCACATCCACAACGGTCGTATCAGTGGTCTCAACGGTGATACTGCGCCGCGCGAGGGTGCGGAACCCGTCGACTTGCAGGGCTGTGCAGTCCTGCCGGGCCTGGTCGACGGTCATATTCATCTGGACAAGAGCTTCGTCGGCGACCGCTGGCACCCGCATCAGCCGGTGAACAGCCTGCGAGAGCGGCTGGCGGTGGAGAAGGCCGCGGTGGCGGGGGCCGCGCCGATGGTCGACCGCGCCGAGGCCTTGATCCGCCAGTGCAGTCGCTTCGGTACGGTGGCGATGCGCTGTCACGTCGATGTCGACGGCAGCACCGGCCTGCGTCATCTCGAAGCAGTGCGCGAGGCCGCGCTGCGCTGCGCCGACATCATGCGCATCCAGTGGTGGCGTTCCCGCAGGCCGGGGTGATGTCCTGTCCCGGCACCGCCGCCGTACTGGAGCAGGCCCTTGCCGCAGGGGTGGAGGTGCTGGGCGGCATCGATCCGACCACGCTCGACGGCGATGCCGAAGGCCAGCTGGCCCTGCTGTTCGGCCTGGCCGAGCGCTATGGCGTGCAGCTGGACATCCACCTGCATGAGCCCGGCGAAACCGGACTGGCCCAGCTGCTGCGCATCGCCGCACGCACCCGTGCCGCCGGCCTGCAGGGACGCGTTGCGGTCAGCCATGCCTACTCGCTGGGCGACGTGCCGTTGGCACGCGCGCTGCAGGTGGGTGAAGCACTGGCCACGGCGGGCGTTGCGATCATGAGCAACGCGCCGGGCGACCATCCGTTCCCGCCGCTGCGTGCATTGCATGACGCCGGCGTGCGCATGTTCGCCGGCAATGACAACATCCGCGACTGCTGGTGGCCGTACGGCAATGGGGACCTGCTGCAGCGCGCGATGCTGCTGGGCTACCGCTCGGGCTTCTACACCGATGGCGACCTGATGCTGGCGCTGGACATGGTCACCACCCATGCCGCGCAGGTGATCGGGCTGCCGCAGCACGGCATCGCCGAAGGCCGGCCGGCGACGTTCGTGGCCGTGCGTGCGGACCATGGCCCAGCGGCCGTGGCCGGGGTGCCGGTGGAGCGCCGGGTGGTGGTTGACGGCCGCTGGTTGTAGATCCACGCCGTGCATGGAGGGAACCATCGCGTGGTCTCATTCATCCACGCATGGCGTGGATCCACCTCGATGTGTCGTCAGGCGTAATCGTCGGCGCGGGTAGCGACGAACGCTTCCAGCCACGCAAGCAGGTGGGCGATGTCGATGACTTCGCCCTGTTCGACGCGCTTGAGCAGCAGTGTGCTGGCGCCGATCTGCAGGCTGCTGTCGGCATAGCGCAGCACTGCATCGATGCCCCAGGCGTCGGTGACCTGCATCCAGGCCAGCCCCGGCACGCGTTGGGCCAGGGTATCGCCGAACGCCACGCCCAGCGCTTCCCAGCCATCGCAGTCGTCACGCTCGATCAGCTCGGCATCGATCACGCGCTGCAGCGTGCTGGCCGCCAGCGGCCATTGCACCGGCAGCGTCGGGAAGCCGGCGGCGACGCGCGCGGCGATCAGCGAGCGCTGGTGCTGCAGGTGCGTCTGCAGGGCGGCGGGCAGGGGGTCGAAGCGGGCGGGGATTTCGTCGGACATGACACGATGCCGTGGAGCACGGAAACAGGGGGCACTCTAGCGGCAGAGCCGTGACTTCCGCGCGACAGGCGTGATCAGCTTTCGATGGTCAATGCGCGGATTTCGCTTCGGGGTCAGATCCGTTTCGGAAAACGGATCTGACCCCACGCGGGACGATGTTGCCGTCGCGGCTGCCGGCCAGCGGCCCACGCTACCGCAGTTGCAGTGGTCAATCCGGTTCGCGCTGCACCTGCCGCCACAGCTCGCTGGCCAGCGCGCGCACCGCATCGTCGGCGTCCGCACGATGCAGCAGGCCGAGTTCGTAGTTGTCGATCACCGGCAGGTCGCGCTCACCATCGATGATGCGATGATCGCGGGCGACCGCGCGGCGGGGCAGCAGGCTGATGCCGATGCCATCGGCCACGGCGCCCTGGATGCCACTCAGCGACGAGCTGGTGAAGGCGATGCGCCAGCGCAGGCCCAGCGCTTCCACGGCGTGGATCATCTCGTCGCGGTACAGCCCGCGCGGCGGGAAGGTGACCAGCGGCAGCGGGTCCTGCTGCAGGCAGCTGCTGCGCAGGCTGTCGATCCAGTGCATCGGCTCGCGGCGGCAGTGCACCGCCTGACGGCTGTTGCGCCGCTGCTTGACCAGCACAAGATCCAGTTCACCGTGGTCGAAGCCGTGCGCCAGGTCGCGGCTGAGGCCGCTGCTGATTTCCAGCTTCACCTGCGGGTGACGGCGGCTGAAAGCGGCCAGCATGCGTGTGGTCTGCGCGTTGACGAAGTCCTCGGGGACACCGATGCGCACCGCGGTTTCCACGGTGGCGCCGGCCAGCGCCTGCGCCATTTCCTCGTTCAGGTCGAGCATGCGCCGCGCATAGCCGAGCAGGGTGTGGCCGGCGTCGGTGGGGTGCACGTCGCGGTGGCCGCGCTCGAGCAGGCGATGCCCCGCCAGCTCTTCCAGGCGGCGCACCTTCTGGCTGACCGTGGACTGGGTCGAATGCAGGCGGGTGGCGGCCGTGGTGAAACTGCCGCAGTCGGCCACCATCACCAGCGCCCGCAGCAGGTCCAGTTCGAACAGGGTTCTATTCGATTTGGCACTGTCTTGCATTTGAACATTTCACTTCTGGATACCCAGGCCGACTTCTACCATGCAGGGCAGGGGCCGGCAATGCCCGGCTGTTGCTACCGTCGCACGGCGTTCCGTGGCGACGGACATGAGGAGACACTGTCATGCGCGTCCATCATTCCGCTGGCTGGCCTGCGCCGTTCACGCGCGTGCTGCTGTTGTGCCTGCTGGCCATGGTCACCCCCGCCTGCACCGCCACGTCCCGGGCCGACGCAGACGCGCGCCTGCGGGATGCTGCCAGCCGCGGCGACGCCGATGCGGTGCGGCAGGCGATCGAGGATGGCGCCACGCTGGAGGCGCGCGATGGCCAGGGTCGCACGGCGTTGCTGCTGGCCACGCAAGGCAACAACGTGGATGCCGCGCGCGAGCTGATCGAAGCCGGTGCCGACGTCAATGCCAAGGACGCCATGCAGGACAGCGCCTACCTGTACGCCGGCGCGCGGGGCCTGGATGAGATCCTGGCGATGACGCTGGCGCATGGCGCCGATCTGCGCAGCACCAACCGCTATGGCGGCACCGCGCTGATTCCGGCCGCCGAGCGTGGCCACGTCGCCACCGTACGTACGCTGCTGCGCGCGGGCGTGGCGGTCGATCATGTGAACCGCCTGCACTGGACCGCGCTGCTGGAAGCAATCCTGCTCGGCGATGGCGGTGCGCGCCACCTGCAGATCGTGCAGTTGCTGCTGGAGGCCGGTGCCGACCCGGAGCTGGCCGACGGCGACGGCGTGACGCCGCTGGCGCATGCGCGCCAGCGCGGCTATACCGGAATTGAGACCCTGCTGCGCCAGCACGGCGCGGTGCGCTGAATGCAAACCCCTTCCACCCGCACGCTGGGCGTGCCCATCAGGATGCTGTCCATGTTCCGTTCCCGTCCGTTGTCCCTTGCCATCCTCCTTGCGGTGGCACCGCTGTCGGCGTTTGCCGCCGAGCGCGCCGACCTGCTGATCCGCAATGCCACCGTGGTCGATGTCGAGCACGCCAGTACCCGGGCCGGGCAGAGCGTGGTGATCCGTGGCGAGGACATCGTCGCGGTCGGTCCGGATGCGCAGCTGCGCAGCCAGTGGAGCGCGGCCCGCCAGATAGATGCCAAGGGCAAGTACCTGATCCCGGGCCTGTGGGACATGCATGCGCACTTTGGTGGTGGCCCGGCGCTGATCGAAGAGAACAAGGCGCTGCTGCCGCTGTACATCGCGCACGGCATCACCACGGTGCGTGACTGTTCCGGCGACCTGCCCGAGCAGGTGCTGCAGTGGCGCGGGGAAATTGCCAAGGGCACGCTGTTCGGTCCGAGGCTGCTCAGCTCGGGCGCGAAGATCGAAGGCCTCAAGCCGGTCTGGAAGGGCACGATCGAAGTGGGCAGCAAGGCCGACGTCGACAAGGCGATCACCCGCCTGCAGCACGACAAGGTCGATTTCGTGAAGATCACCGACAGCACGCTGAAGCCGGAACTGTTCCTGTACTCGGCCAGTGCCGCGCGCAATGCCGGATTCAAGGCGTCGGGGCACATCCCGATGGCGCTGACCGTGGAGCAGGCAATCGATGCCGGGCTGGCCTCGATCGAGCATCTGGACTACGCATTCAAGGCCGGGAGCAAGGACGAGGCGCAGATCGCCGCCGACTTCGGCGCAGGCCGCATCGACCGCGCCGAAGCCAACCGCCGCCTCGACGCCAGCTTCGACCGTGACACGGCGATGCATGCCTACCGCGATTTCGCCAGGCGCGGCGTGTTCGTGACCCCGACCCTCAACGGTGGCCGCATCCTCGATTTCCTTGACCAGGATGACCACGCGAACGATCCGTACCTGGCTTACATCGGCCCGGGCCTGCGCGCGACCTACCAGTGGCGCGTTGAACGTGCCGCCAAGGCAACGCCAGCGCAGATCGAAGCGCGCCATGCGCAGTACCACCAGGTGGCCGCCGTGCTGCCGATGCTGCAGGAAGCCGGCGTGACGATCATCGCCGGCACCGATGCGGGCTTCCTCAACTCGTTCAACTTCCCGGGCATCGCCCTGCACCAGGAGCTGCAGCTGTTCGTGAAGGAAGGCTTGAGCGCGCCGCAGGCGCTGTCGGCGGCGACCCGTTCCGGCCCGGCCTGGTTCGGCCAGATGAATCGTTACGGGGGTGTTGCTCAAGGCAAGGCCGCCGATCTGGTGCTGCTGACCGCCAACCCGCTGCAGGACATTGCCGCCACCGAAAAGATCGACAGCGTGATCCTGCGTGGCAACGTGTATGACCGCGCCGCGCTGGACAAGATGCTGGCCGACACCAGGGCCAAGGTCGCGGCGTGGAATGCCGAGGCGGCGAAGGCGCAGTGATCGACAGGGTCAGAGCCCTTCCCCGTGGGAAGGGATCCGACCCTGTGGCTTCGATGCGGCCAGTGACCTAACGCGGTGCCGGCCGCATTCCGTGCAGCTGCGGCAGTGCGGCCTTCATCGCATCGATGAAGACGCGCAGCCGTGGCGGCTGCTGGCGCGCGGCGGGAAATACCACGTGTACCGGCAGCGCCGGCGCCTGCCAGTCCGGCAGCAGCTGCACCAGCCGCCCTTGTGCGAGGTCTTCGGCCACCAGCCAGGCCGAGACCACCGCTGCACCCAGCCCAGCACATGCGGCCTGTTGCACCACGAACAGGTTGTCGCTGAGCAGGCGCGGGCTGATCGAAAGGGTATGCGCACGCCCCTGCGCGTCATGCAGCAGCAGGCGTTCGCGGTAGTAGGTGACCAATGAAATCCACGGCAGTGCCTGCGCCTGTTCTGGTGTGCTGATCGCGGTGGCCTGCACCAGCGAGGGCGCTGCCACGACGATGCGCGGCACTTCGGCGAGCGGCAGTGCGACCATGCGCGGTTCGTCGACGGGGCCCACCCGCACCGCGCAGTCGATGCCTTCGGCGATGAAATCCGGGCGGCGATCTTCCAGGATCCACTCCAGGCTCAGCTGTGGGTGCTGGGCGAGGAACGCGAGCATGGTCGGCAGCAGCTGCGCCTGGCCGAAGGCATGCGGCACCATTACCCGCAGGCGTCCGCGCAGCGTTTCCGGTTCGCCGTGCAGTTCGGCCTGCAGCGACTCCCATTCGTCGACCACGCGTTGCGCATGACGCTGGCAGCGCAGGCCATCCTCGGTCAGCTGCAGGCCATGGGTGGAGCGCTGCAGCAGGCGCAGGCCGAGCTGACGCTCCAGTGCCTGCAGGCGCCGGCTGACCGTCGGCTGGGTGGTGCCCAGCTGCACGGCGGCGGCAGACAGGCTGCCGGCATCGACGATGCGCAGGAAGGTGCGCAGCAGATCCAGGCGATCGGCGCCGGTGGCGAGGTCATTCATGCGTGGCACGTATGAAGTTTATGTGCGGGAGCCTACTACAGACGCATGGCGAATACAGGCAGGATACGCCCACTTCCTCCACCGGACTCCCCCATGTCTACCCCTTCGCTGTCCGTCGTCGCACCCGCGAACGCGCCTTCCACCCCGCTGGTGCTGGCGATGGCGGCCGGCGCCGGCTTTTCGGTCGCCTCGCTGTACTACAGCCAGCCGATGCTGGGCCTGATCGCGCAGGACCTTGGCGCAGGTGAGCGCGCCGCCGGGCTGGTGCCGACCCTGACCCAGCTCGGCTACGCGCTGGGCATCCTGCTGCTGGCACCGTTGGGCGACCGCTTCGACCGCCGCCACCTGATCCTGTTGAAGTCCGCGCTGCTGGCGTTGGCACTGGGCGCCGCAGCGATGGCCGGGCACCTGCCGGGCCTGCTGATGGCCAGCCTGCTGGTCGGGCTGATGGCCACGCTGGCGCAGGACATCGTGCCGGCCGCTGCGGTGCTGGCGCCGGATGCACAGCGTGGCCAGATCGTCGGCCGGGTAATGACCGGCCTGCTGCTCGGCATCCTGCTGTCGCGCGTGGTCAGTGGCGTGGTGGCCGAGGCATGGGGTTGGCGCACGCAGTTCGTGCTGGCCGCGGTATCGGTGGCGGCGATGGGCGCAGTGATGGCGCGTGCACTGCCGCGTTTCGCACCGACCAGCACGCTGCGCTATTTGGCGTTGCTGGGCTCGTTGCTGGCGTTGTGGCGCGAGCAGCCGCAGCTGCGCCGCGCGGTGGCGAGCCAGTCGTTGCTGGCGGTCGGCTTCAGCGCATTCTGGTCGACGTTGGCGCTGATGCTGCATGCCCGCCTGGGCCTGGGCAGTGCGGCGGCGGGTGCGTTCGGTATTGCGGGTGCGGCCGGTGCGCTGGCCGCACCGTTCGCAGGACGTTTCGCTGATCGCCTGGGTTGCCATGCCGTGGCGCGGTTGGCGATCGCGGTGGCGCTGCTGGGCTTCGGCCTGCTGCTGGCCGAAGCCTGGCTGCCGGCCGCCGCGCTGCTGCCGCTGCTGGTGGTGAGTGCGCTGCTGTTCGACTTCGGTTTCCAGTCGGCGCTGGTGGCGCACCAGACGCTGGTCTATGGCCTGGTGCCGCCGGCACGCAGCCGGCTCAACGCGCTGCTGTTCACCGGCATGTTCATCGGCATGGCCGCTGGCGGTGCGCTGGGCAGCCTGGCGCTGGCGCAGTGGGGGTGGCACGGCGTGGCCTGGCTGGCGGTGATGTGCGCGGGCGGCAGTCTGCTGCTGCGTTTGAAGTAGGGGGGTGTTCGGCAGGGCTTGCAGCCCTGCACCTGCGGTAGTGCCGGCCGCTGGCCGGCAACAGCGCAAACAGCGGATTTTCAGTAGCCTTCGACAGGTTCCTGCGGTCTGTTGGAACGGCTCTTGGGGTCAGATCCGTTTTCCGAAGGAAAACGGATCTGACCCCTGATTGATTTCGATATCTGACAGAAGTGTCGACCAAGGTCGACACCTACCAAACGCCATCGGAATCCGTCAGAGGTGGGGCGGTGTCGGAGTGCGGGGTGTCAGCCGCATGGATGCGGCTGCCAAGCTTGCAGGGACGTACTTGCAGCGTCCCCGCAGTCCGACACCGCCCCGCCATCCCACGGAATCCATGCTGTTGCTGTTGCTGTTGCTCCAGCGCGTAGCGGGTGCAGGGCTGCAAGCCCTGCCGAACAACCCCTAATCGTGACCGCTGTCGTCCAGGCTGATGATGCCGCGCCGCAGCGCCTGGGTCACCGCGTGCGTGCGATCACCCACCCCGAGCTTGTCCATCAGGCTCTTCATGTGCGCCTTCACCGTCTGCTCGGAAATCTGCATGCGCTCGCCGATGCGCTTGTTCGACAGGCCACCGGCCACATGCCGCAGCACCTCGGTCTCGCGCGGCGACAAGCGGTCCTCCACCACATGTGCGGCAATGCTCGCAGCGACTGCCGGTGGTATCGGTGCGCGCCGGCCGCTAGCGACCATGCGGATCGTATCGACCAGCTCGTGGCGCAGCATGTCCTTCAACAGGTACGCACTGGCGCCGGCCTGCAGCGCCCGTACCGCACGCACGTCACCGCGATAGGTGGTCAGCACGATGATGCGCGCACGCGGGTCCATCGCGCGGATCCGCACGATGGCTTCCACACCATCCAGGCGTGGCATCTGCAGGTCCATCAGCACCACGTCCGGCTGCAGCTGCTGATAGCGCTCGATGGCTTCCTCGCCATCGGCGGCCTCGCCGAGCAGGCGCAGGTCGGAATGGGCGCCCAGCAGCGCGGCCAGGCCGTCACGCAGCAGCGGGTGGTCGTCGACCACCAGCACGCCGATCGGGGCAGGGGACTCAGTCATGGTGGCTTCTACTCCAGGGCCAGCGCCAACGCGATGGGCGGCGGTGATACAGGCGACGGGCGGGAACCGCCAGCGCGACTTCAGTGCCCAGCCCGGGGCGGGTCCACAGCTGCAGCTCCGCGCCGAGGCGCTGCGCGCGCTCACGCATGCCCTGCAGGCCCCAATGGCCATGCCCGGCATTTTCGTCGGCGATGCCGACGCCGTCGTCGCGCACGTGCAGCAGGAAGCACCGCGCGCCGTAGGACAGCTCTACCTCGATGGCGCTGGCATTGGCGTGGCGCAGTGCATTGCGGATGGCCTCGCGGCCGATCAGGAACACCTCCTCGGCGGCATCGGCCTGCAGCGGTGGTGTTGCGCCTTCCACAGTCAGGCGCAGCGGATTGGTGCCGTGCCCGGCGTATTCGGCGTGAACATCGGCCAGCGCCGAAGCGAGGTCGCGGCCCGCGAAAGGACCGTCGCGCAGTGCGTTGACCCGCTCCCGGCCCTCGGCCAGGTTGCGTTCGGCCAGCTGCATCGCCGATTCCAGCTGGCCGCGCACCCTGTCCGGGGTCTGCGGCGACTGGCTGATCGCGTGCAGCCGCAGGATCAGGCCCTGGCTGCCCTGCAGCAGCGTGTCGTGCAGGTCGCGGGCAATGCGTTCGCGTTCGCCATGGCGTTCCTGCAGGCGCGCACGGAACAGTGCAGCCAGCTGCCCGCTGCGGATGCGCACCGCCAGGACCAGCAGCGCAAGCACCGCGGCGGCGCACAGCAGCTTGAACCATAGGGTCTGCATGAAGGTAGGGGCGATGCGGAAGGTGCGGCTGGCGGGTGCAGTGCTCCAGATGCCGTCTTCGTTGGCGGCTTCCACCTCGAACCGGTAATTGCCCGGTGCGAGGTTGGTGTAATACGCGCGCGTGCTGCTGCCGGCATCCTGCCAGCCGTCGTCGACCCCGGACAGGCGATAGCGGTAGCGGTTGCGCTCCGGGCGCGCCAACGACAGCGCCACGTAATCGATCTGCAATTGGCTGGTGCCGGCCGGAAGGCGCAGGCCATCGCGCAGTGGCTGGTGTTCACTGCCATACAGCACGTCGCCGATGCGCACGCTGGGCGCCATGGTGTTGACGTGCGAGCGGGTGGTGTCCAGCCAGGCCAGGCCCTGGTTGGTGGCCAGCCACAACAGGCCATCGCTGGCCAGCGCGGTGGTGGAGATCGGTCCGCTCTGCAGTGCGATGCCCGGCATGCCATCCACCGCATCGAACAGGCGGGGCGTCACCGGCTGCCGGCTGCGCAGTGCGCGCCGCAGCTGATCGCTCCCCAGCCGGACCAGGCCACGACTGCCATTGAGCCAGAGGTAGCCATTCGCATCGGCCACCATGCCGGTGATGCCTTCCATGACGCCGGCCATGTCGGTGCTCACCTGAACGAACCGGCCATTGCCCGGGCGCACGGCCAATCCGGCCTCGCCGGCTACCAGCAGGAGGTCTTGATGATCGAGTACCGCCGTGATCGGCCCGACCGACAGGCCGTGGCTGGCGTCGAAGGTTTCGATCTGCGTCGCCCCCATGCGGCGCAGCCGGCCGTCTGCATAGCCGAGCAGCAGCTGGCCGTTGGCATCCAGCGCCAGTGACGAGCAGGCCTGTTCGGGCAGGCGGCGTTCGCGTTGCCACTGGCCCTGCCGGTAGTGCAGCACCCCCCGTTCGCCGGTGCAGACCCAGGCCTGTTCGTCGTCGGGGAACAGCAGGGCATGCAGTGGTTGCCCGGTGAACGGCGCAGGCAGCGGAATCCGCGTGGTGCGGCCGGCCACGGTGCGCGCAAGATTGACCCAGTCGAACTGCCAGATCGGGGCAGCTGCCTGGCGCGCGGCGGCCTGCAGCTGCGTGGCGCTGCCATCGAGCAGGGTGCGCTCGAGGTCGTAGGGCTTGAGGTCTTCGCCATAGCCATACACATGGCCATCGCTGGCCCGCACCAGCGAGCGGTAGGGATCACTGGGACCAACCGCCAGCGTGTGCACGCTGCGCGCGCGGAAGCGGTTGAGGCCGAGATTGGTGCCGACCCAGAGATTGCCTTCGCGATCGACGATGATCGGCACGGCCGAGGTGGCGGTCAGCCCGTGCGGCGAATCGAAGCGCTCCATGCGTATGGCGCGGTCGCCATCGAAGGTGACCCGGGCGACACCGCCATGCGGGCTCATCGTTGCCCACAGCGCGCCATCGGCAGTGAACTGCAGGCGCGCCGCCACCAGCTCCGGCAACCGCCGTGCCTCGCGCTCGCTGTCCGGCAGCAGGCCTCGTGCGTTGGCCAGCGGCGACGTACCGCGCACGCGGTCGGCCAGCCACACTTCCCCCTGCGGACTTTCGGCCAGCGTCGCCATCTGCGAAACGGCGATGCCGGTGTCCTTGAAGGCCGCCTGGCCGGCCGCGCGCACCCAGATCTTCAGGTCGGCCAGTACCCAGAAGGTGCCGCGGCTGTCGTGCAGCAGCCATTGCACGCGATGTTCCGGCACCCCCATGCCAGCGGGCAGCGGCTGCCAGCGTTGGCCAGTGAACTGGCGTAGTCCACCATTGATCGCGGCCCACAGCCGGCCGTCACGGTCCTGGCTGAAGTGTGGCACCACACCCACCGGCACGCCCTGGTCGCGGCCGTAGTTGTGCAGCTGGCCGCGCGCAAACTGACTGATGCCGGCCTGGAAGTAGCCGATCCACAGTGCATCGTCGCGGCCCCGCGCAAGGGTGACCATGTTGGTGGACGGAAAATGGCTGCCCGCGGGAGCGGCCTGGCGTTCAAAGCGACGACCGTCGAAGCGGTACAGCCCTGAGCCGGTGGCCAGCCACAACAGGCCATCGCGGTCCTGGGTGATATCCCAGATGTCACCGGGGGCGCCCTGGCCGACGCGCCAGGCCGTGTGCTCGTAATCGGGCAACCCGCCGCTCACCGGCGGGCGCTGCACGGCAAGGGCGGGCAGGGCGGTCAACAGCAGCAGGCAGGTCAGCAGCGTCCGCAGGTGACGTTGCAACGGGAAGGGGCGGCCACGCATGGCGCGCATTCTGGCAGGTGCGGGGCAGTCCGGGGTGACCCGAACGGGGTAGGCAGTGGCCGCCGTGGTCGGCTATCACGCCGGCATGACCCCTGGAGCCCGGCCATGCAGCGCCTGTTCGTGATGTTCCCTGATCGCGGTCCGGGCATCGGCCTGCTGTGGCTGCGGCTGTGCCTGGCCGCCGCGCTGTGCGCGCCTGGCACGCATGCTGGTTGGGGGGCGGTGCTGTGCGGGCTGGCGGCGGCCATGCTCGTGCTGGGCGTGTTGACGCCGCTGGCGACCCTGATGGCAGCCGCGACCATGTTCGCGCAGCAGGCACCGTGGCCGCTGGTGGCGTTGCCTGCGGCGCTGCTGATGCTGGGGCCGGGCGCCTACTCGGTGGATGCGCGCTTGTTCGGGCGCCGCCTGCTCGGCCGTCGGCCTCCCCCATTCGGGTAGGTGCCGGCCTCGACCGACGGGGGTAGGGCATCGTGCGCCGGCCACGCACCATGGGCCACCCCCTCGCGGCGCCCCGCATGGCCACCGTCAGTCCGTCCGATCCGTCCGCCATCCCACTTGCCCCGCAGCAGGCCGCCGCACTGCAGCGCGCCCTGCGCTATGTCGATGAGCACCTGTCGCAGCCGCTGCGGGTGACCGAGCTGGCGCAGGCTGCCTGTGTCAGCCGCTTCCACCTGGTGCGCCTGTTCCGTAGCGGCACCGGTGCCAGCCCGCTGCGCTACGTGCGCCGCCGCCGCATCCAGCGTGCCTGCCAACTGCTGCCCAGCGCGCAGTTGCCGATGGCGTGCCTGGCCCAGCAGCTGGGCTTCTTCGACCAGAGCCATTTCGTCCGCAGCTTCCGCGCCGAGACCGGCTGCAGCCCCGGCCAGTATCGGGCCGGCGATGCGGCCCTGCTGCTTCCCCCTGATCATGTTTCCCACGGAGTCCACCCATGAGCCTTGCCACCGCCACGCCCGCCCCGGCCCTGCTGTCGCCCACCGACCATGCCCTGGTGCTGATCGACTTCCAGTCGCAGATGGCATTTGCTACCCACACGATCGACATCTCCGCGCTGCGCAACAACGTGTCGCTGATCAGCAAGGGGGCCAAGGGGTTCAACGTGCCGGTCGTGTTGACCACGGTGGCCGAGACGTCATTCTCCGGCCCGATGTTCCCGGAACTGCCGCAGATCTTCCCGGGCCAGCCGGTGTTCGACCGCACTTCGATGAATACCTGGGAAGACCAGCCGGTAATCGATGAGATCAACCGCATCGGCAAGCGCCGGCTGGTTCTTGCCGGCCTGTGGACCAGTGTCTGCATCGTGGGTCCGGCGCTGTCGGCGCTGGCGCAGGGCTTCGAGGTCCACGTGATCACCGACGCCTGTGGCGATGTCAGCGAAGAAGCGCACGAGCGTGCGATCACCCGCATGGTGCAGGCCGGCGCGGTGCCGATGACCAGCGTGCAGTACCTGCTTGAACTGCAGCGTGACTGGGCACGCGGTGAAACCTACGACCTGACCACCGGCATCGCCCGCGACCACGCCGGCGGCTATGGCATCGGCATCCAGTACGCCAAGCGCATGTTCGGCGCGCAGGAAGGCGGGCACTGAGCATGCTGGCCGGCCACGGCCTCGACCTGGCCCTGCTGATGCTGCGGGTGGCGGCAGGCGGCTTCCTGCTGCCTCACGCGCTGGGCAAGCTGTTTGGCTGGTTCGGCGGACCGGGGCTGGCCGGCTTCGCCACCGAGCTGCGCGGTTTCGGGCTGCCGGCAGTGGCGCCGTTGCCGCTGCTGTTGTCCCTGCTGCAGGTGCTGTCCGGGCTGGCCGTGCTGCTGGGCTGGCAGACCCGCATCGCCGCGCTTGCCGCCGCTGCCTTCATCGGCTTCACCGTCCTGTTGGCCTTGCCCAGGGGCTGGTTCTGGATGCGCGGCGGCAGTGAGTACCCGCTGATGTGGACCACGGTGCTGCTGGCCATCGCCCTGGCCGGGCCGGGGGCCTGGGCGCTGGACGGTCCACGACTTCCGGGAGCTTTCGCATGAGTCACGATCCCCTCGACCACGGCCGCCGCAACGTGGTGCTGGCCAGCGGTGCCGCGGTTGCGCTCGGCCTGGCCGGTCGCGCCGCTGCCGCACTCGATTCCACTTCCAAGGAGCGTCGCATGAGCACGCTGGTCATCCGCAATGCCCGCATCACCACACTCGACCCGCAGCAGCCGCACGCGCAGGCATTGGCCGTGCAGGAGGGCCGCATCGTCGCTGTCGGCAGCGATGAGGAGATCATGCGCGGCTGGGGCAATGAAGCGACCCTGATCGACGCGCAGGGCCGGCGCCTGCTGCCCGGCCTAAACGACAGCCATACCCATCTGATCCGCGGTGGCCTGAACTACAACCTGGAGCTGCGCTGGGACGGTTTGCGCTCGCTGGGCGACGCGCTGGACATGTTGAAGGCCCAGGTCGACCGCACCCCGGCACCGCAGTGGGTGCGCGTGGTCGGTGGCTTCACCGCCGCACAGTTCAACGAGAAGCGCCTGCCGACGCTGCAGGAGCTCAACGACATTGCGCCGGATACGCCGGTGTTCCTGCTGCACCTGTATGACCGCGCGCTGCTCAACCGCGCCGCGCTGCGCGCCTGCGGCTACAGCAAGGACACGCCGGATCCACCGGGCGGGCAGATCGTGCGTGACTCGCTGGGCAACCCGACCGGGCTGCTGCTGGCCAAGCCCAACGCGCTGATCCTGTATGCGACGCTGGCCAAGGGGCCACGCCTGCCGATCGAGTACCAGGCCAACTCGACGCGCCACTTCATGCGCGAACTGAACCGGCTCGGCATCACCTCGGTGATCGACGCTGGCGGTGGTTTCCAGAACTACCCCGAGGACTACCAGGTCATCGAGCAGCTGCATCGCGATGACCAGCTGACGGTGCGCATCGCCTACAACCTGTTCACCCAGAACAAGGGCAAGGAAGTGGACGACTTCCGCGGCTGGAGCGAGATACTGCAGCCGCGCCAGGGCGATGACCTGCTGCGCCACAACGGCGCTGGCGAAATGCTGGTGTTCTCCGCGGCCGACTTCGAGCTGTTCAACGAGCCGCGCCCGGAACTGCCGCCTGAGCTGGAACCGGAACTGCACGATGTGGTGAAACTGCTGGTCGAGAAGCGTTGGCCGTTCCGCATCCACGCCACCTATGACGAGAGCATCACCCGCATCCTCGATGTGTACGAACAGGTCAACCGCGAGGTGCCGTTCGATGGCCTGCACTGGTTCATCGACCACGCCGAGACCATCACCCCGCGCAACATCGAACGCATCCGCGCGCTGGGCGGCGGCATCGCCGTGCAGCACCGCATGGCCTACCAGGGCGAAGCCTTCGTCGAGCGCTACGGCGTGCAGGCGGCGCGGCACACGCCGCCGGTCAAGCGCATGCTGGCCGAAGGCGTGCCGGTCGGTGCCGGTACCGATGCCACCCGCGTGGCCAGCTACAACCCGTGGGTGGCGTTGTCCTGGCTGGTGACCGGGCGCACCGTGGGCGGGCTGGCCCTGTATGGCGATGAGAACCTGCTCGAGCGCGAACAGGCGCTGCGCCTGTGGACCCAGGGCAGCGCCTGGTTCTCCGGCGACGAAGCGGTGAAGGGCACGCTGAAAGCTGGCCAGCTGGCTGATTTCATCCTGCTCTCGGCCGACTTCTTCCGGGTCGATGACGCGCAGATCGCCGACATCACCAGCCTGCTGACCGTGGTCGGCGGCCGCATCGTGCACGCCGACGGCGATTACGCCGGCCTGGCGCCGCAGCTGCCGCCGGCGATGCCGGACTGGTCGCCGGTCAACCGCTTCGGTGGCTACCACGTTGGCGGTGCCGCCACCGGATTGGCCGCCGCGCATCGCCACCATCACGGTGTGGCCTGTAGTACGCATGGTGCTCACGGCCATGCCGCGCAGCATGCGGCGCCCACCGACGACCTGAGCGCCTTCTGGGGTGCGATGGGATGCTCGTGCTTCGCGTTCTGAGCCTGGCGCTGCTGGCCATGCCGTGGATGGCGCTGGCCTGTGACACCGGCCGCTGCACCGACATGGGCGGCGGGCAACTGCAATGGGACGCCTCGCTGCGCTTCAGGGGGATGTACTACGACCCGGCCCGATTCGGTATCGGCGGCAGTGAAGACGGCTACGGTCTGCTGCGTGCACTGGCGTCGGCCACGTATGTCGAGGACAACTGGCAGGCACGGGTGCAGCTGGGCGTGCATGCCGAGACTAGCAAGGCAGGTGGACCGGGTCGTACCGACCGTGGCGCGTTGGACGTGCAGCAGGCGTACTGGCGCTGGCAGCGCGGTGGGTTCCATCTGCAACTCGGCCGGCAGGAAGCCGGCTATGGCAGCTCGCGGCTGTTGTCGGTGCGCGATGGGCCGAACATCCGGCTGGCATTCGATGGTGCCCGTGCAGGCTGGAAAGGCCGCCTCGGCACGCTGGACCTGATGGCGCTGCGACCGCTGGAGAACCGACCCGGCGCCTTCGATGACCGCGGCGAACGCGGTGCCCACTTGTGGGGCGCGTATGCGACCACCGCGCGTGGTCGTGGCCCAGGCCAATGGGATCTGTACCTGCTGGACTACCGTCGTGAAGGCGCGCGCTTTGCGGCGGGCTCCGGTACCGAGCGACGGCAGACCCTGGGCGCGCGCTGGTTCGGTCAGGCTGGTGCACTGGACTGGAACAGCGAGCTGGTGGCGCAGGGCGGTGAACTGCGAACGACCGCTGGCACGCTCGATATCCACGCCTGGACGCTGGCCACCGATACGGGGTGGCGCTGGACGGACCTGCAGCTGCAGCCGCGTCTGGGGCTGAAGGCCGACATCGCCAGTGGCGATGGCAATCTGCACGACGGCCGCCTGGGCACCTTCAATGCCTTGTTCCCGAAGTCGGCCTATTTCAGCGAGGCCAGCCTGCTGGCCCCGGCCAACCTGATGGACGTCCAGCCGACCCTGACACTGCGCCTGCACGACGCGGTGACGACGGAACTGGGCGTACAGATGGCCTGGAAGCATCGCCGCGCCGATGCGGTCTACACCACGCCGGCACCGCTGGTGGCGTTGCCGGGCAGCGCCGGCGGCGCGCGCCGCATCGGCACGCAGTACAAATCCGAAACCCGCTGGCAGGCCAGCGAACACTGGCAATGGCAGCTGCAGCTGGCCTGGGTCGATGCCGGGCCTGCACTGAAGCAGGCCGGCGGCCAGGACACGCTGTTCGCCTCGATCGTTGGAGCATGGCAATGGTGAACGCAACCGCGTCGCAACCCCCCGCACAGGCCGCAGGCGCCTGGTCCCCACTGAAGATCCAGATGTTCCGCTCGATCTGGCTGGCGATCCTGGCCAGCAACATCGGCACCTGGGTCAACGACGTGGCCGCCGCCTGGGTGATGGCCGAACGTACCGGCTCGCCGTTGATGGTGGCTCTGGTGCAGTCGGCCACCACCGTGCCGATCGTGCTGCTGGCACTGGCCGCCGGAACCCTGGCCGACATCGTTGATCGCCGCAGGTACCTGCTGGCCACGCAGGGTTGGATGCTGCTGGTCGCCGCCGTGATGGCGGCGCTGACCGCAATGGACATGCTGACCCCGCAGCTGCTGGTGCTGCTGACGTTCTGCATGGGCTGCGGTGCGGCGATGGCGATGCCGGCGCAGGCCGCTATCGTGTCCGAACTGGTGCCACAGCCGATGCTGGCCTCGGCGGTGGCGCTGAACTCGATCGGCATCAACATCGCGCGCTCGATCGGCCCGGCCATCGGCGGCGTGATCGTCGCCCAGCTCGGTGCGGTCTGGGCCTTCGGCTTCAACGCCATCACCTTCGCCGCGATGCTGTTCGTGGTGTGGGGCTGGAAGCGCGACCCGAAGCAGTCCAGCCTGCCGCCGGAAGGCTTCGGTGCGGGCCTGAAAGCGGGCCTGCGCTATGCCAGCCGCGCCGGGCGGTTGCAGGCGGTGCTGATCAAGTCGGTCGGCTTCTTCTTCTTCGCCGCAGCGATGAATGCGTTGCTGCCGGTGGTGGTGCGTGGGCAGATGCAGGGCGGGGCGGGCCAGTACGGCATGCTGCTGGGCTGCATCGGGATCGGTGCGGTGGGCGGTGCGCTGCTGTTGCCGAAGCTGCGCGCGCAGCTGGACCGCGACCTGCTGGTGCTGCTGGCGACCCTGTCGCTGGCCATGAGCCTGGTCGGGCTGGCGCTGACCCGAAGCTGGTACGTGCTGCCGCTGGTGATGCTGGTCAATGGCTTTGCCTGGATCACCGTGCTGTCGTCGCTGCAGATCGCGGCGCAGACCGCAGTGCCGGCGTGGGTGCGTGCGCGTGCGCTGGCGCTGTACATCATGGTGTTCTCTGCCGGCATGGCCGCCGGCGGCCTGAGCTGGGGCGCACTGGCTCAGCGCACCTCGCCGGAGCTGGCCCTGCTGGTGGCTGCCGCGGGTGCGGTCATCGGCGGGTTGCTGGTGTGGCGCGTGCGCATCGCCGGCACCGAAGACCTGAACCTGCGTCCGGCGGGGCACTGGCCAGCCCCCGAACTGTCGGTACCGGTATCCAATGATCGAGGCCCGGTGCTGGTGACCATCGAGTACCGCATTGACGATGCTGATCGCGCCGCGTTCCAGGCGCAGATGCGCGCACTGGGCACCATCCGCCGCCGCGATGGCGCCGTGGTCTGGGGCGTGGTCGAGGATGTGGCCACCCCGGGCATCCACCTGGAGTATTTCGTGACCCCGTCGTGGCTGGAGCACCTGCGCCAGCACGAACGCATCACCGCCGACGACAGGGCGATCCAGGAAGTGCTGCGGGAGCTGCATCGCGGTGAACGTGCCCCTGTGGCGCGCCACTTCGTGGGTGGGCATGACCCGCTGCCTGCCGCTGTGCCGCATCACCACACCGACATCTGACAAAAAAGGGGACGGAGGGGATTAAGTCGTTTGTGCACAAACGACTTAATCCCCTCCGTCCCCTTTTTGCGATCGAAGGGGCGGCGGCACCGTTACAGTGCCGCCGCGGCGCATCAACTGCGCGCGAACGCCAACAGGTCGGCGTTGAACTGCTCGGCGTGGGTGATGGTCAGGCCGTGCGGGGCACCGGCGTATACCTTCAGTTCGGCATCCTTGATGATCTGCGAGGAGAGCTTGGCCGAGGCATCGAACGGGACGATCTGGTCGTCATCACCGTGCACGACCAGTGCCGGCACGTCGATCTTCTTCAGGTCTTCGGTGTAATCCACTTCCGAGAATTCGTGCACGCAGTCGTACTGGCCCTTGACGCCACCGAGCATGCCCTGCAGCCAGAACGCATCACGCATGCCCTGGGTGACCGTGTTGCCATCGCGGTTGGCGCCGAAGAACGGGGTGGTCAGGTCCTTGAAGAACTGCGAACGGTCGCCGCCGGTGCCCTTGCGGATGCCGTCGAAGACCTCCAGCGGGGTGCCGGCCGGGTTGCCGGCGGTCTTGAGCATCAGCGGCGGCACGGCGCCGACCAGCACCACCTTGGCCACGCGCGTGCTGCCGTGGCGGCCGATGTAGTGGGCCACTTCGCCGCCGCCGGTGGAATGGCCGACCAGGATCGCGTCCTTCAGGTCCAGCGCCTCGATCACTGCAGCCAGATCGTCGGCGTAGGTGTCCATGTTGTTGCCGTCCCAGGTCTGGCTGGAACGGCCGTGGCTGCGGCGGTCGTGGGCGATCACGCGGTAACCGTTCTGGCCCATGAACAGCATCTGCGGGTCCCAGGCATCGGACGACAGCGGCCAGCCGTGGGCGAACACGATCGGCTGGCCGTTGCCCCAATCCTTGTAGAAGATGCGGGCGCCGTCGGCGACGGTGACGAAGTTGCTCATTGCAGGTTCCTTGGCGGAAGGGAGGGAAGGCACCGGCAGGCTGCCGGTGCCTTCGGCAGTACAGCGCAGGTGCCGGCGACGGACTTGCACCGCTGTGCTGGATTGCAGAGGATGTGACGCATATCGCTCTGGCGGGACCCGAGTCGCGCGCCGAGGATGTCCGCAGCCCGCCTGTGGAATGCCCGGATGCCCGCCACGCGATGGTCCCTGCTGTTGTGCCTGCTGTTGCCGATGGCCGCGCCGGCTCAGACCAATGTCTACAAATGCGTGGATGGACCGCATCCGGTCTACCAGCAGACACCCTGCCAGGGCCGGGCGGCGTGGCGCTGGGATGTCCCGGCGGAGCAGTCATTGTCCCGTGGGGCGGTGGTTCCCGCAGTCACGCCATCGAAGCCGTCGCGTCGCCCGCGTCGTGCCGTCCGGGCGCAGGGCGCATTGATCACGATCAGTACGGATGCGGCGGCCTGCGAGCGTGTGCGCCGCCAGCGCGGACAGGCGCTGCTCAAACGTCGGCGGTTGGATTTCGTGCAGCGCCGGCAGCTGGATGACGCGGTCTACGACGCCTGCCAGTGAAGTGGTGCACTGAAGCGCCGAAAACAACAACGGCGCCCTGGGGCGCCGTCGTGTGCAATGCCGTGAGTGCAGCTCTCAGCGGCCGTCGTTGGTGGCGGCCGGTGCCGGCGAGGGCACGCTGTCCGGCTTGGGCAGGCTCAACTCCGGGTTGCCCTGTTCGGCCTGCAGGATCTGGATGCGGCGCTGCAGGGCGTCCAGCTGGCTGTTGGTGCTCTGCACATCGGTGCTGAGGCTGACTGCCTGCTGCTGGGCCTGCTGCAGGGCGGCGCTGACCTGCGCCGATTGTGCCTGCTGCTGTTCCATTTCCTGCTGCAGGGTGCGCAGGCGTTCTTCGTTGTAGGCCACCAGGCGCTCGGTGTAGCGCTTGCCGGCTTCCAGGCGGGTGGTGTCGATGTAGACCTGGGCCAGCTGCTCGGACTGCTGCGCGAAGGTGCGGTAGACACGTTCGGCGTTGTCCACCGCATCGGTCTTGATCACCCGCCAGAAGTTCTTCTCCTGGAACAGGGCGACGTAGTAGGTCAGGGTATTGGCGTTGAACAGCAGGCTGGCGCCGTAGTTGCCGTTGTAGGTGGTGCGCAGCTCGGTCAGCTGGCGCGAATCCATCAACTGCTTGAGCTCGTCCACGGTATTGCGCACCACCGGCGCGCTGCGCGCCGGTTCGGCTGCAGCCTCGCGGTCGCCACGCGCGGCCATCGCCGCCGGTGCCACCAGCATCATGGCCACGGCCAGCACTGCTGCGTTGCGCGCGTGCCGGGCGAAGACCGCGCCCCCTGAAGTTTCTCGCATGTCTAGACCATCCACGGATGAGTGTGGGTTGAGATGAAGGTGGTTCCCCGCCGGGAGTCTAGCATGGGCGCGGGCGCCGCCAAGGGCGGCGGTCACGGCGCGATTTCAATAGACCAGCTGTGCCGCGCTGCACTGGATCGACTGCACGTTGACGTCGGTCCGGCCCAGTTCCAGGCCCAGCACGCTGGCCAGCAGGTTGGTCAGCAGAGTGCCGACACTGTTGAGCACCGGTCGCAGTGCGGCCAGGATCGGCTTCAGCACGGTGCACAGCAGGCCGCTGCAGCTGACGCTTCCGTCGGGGTTGGCGACGCCGCTGCCACCGGCGCCATCGAGGAAACCCGCCGGCGCGGTCTGGATGTACGACGCCAGGTTGTTGCGCACGCAGCCGTTGTAGTCGATCAGGTTGCCGAGCAGGCTGTCGCAGCGGTTGATCAGCAGGCCGCCGACCAGCGAGCCGAGCAGGCCATCGAGCAGGCCCAGGCCCTGGCCGGTGACGGTCGTCCTGTAACCGGTCCACACCGAACCGTCTTCCCAGCAGGTGGTCAGGCCCAGCAGGCAGGGCTTGGGGACGCCATTCTTCACCGTCCAGTTGCCCAGCGGGGCGAGGTTGCGTGCCGGATCGCCATCGCGCAGCAGCGGGATGACCTGGTCGACGTTGTAGCGTCCGCCAGTGGGAAAGGCCGCCTGCAGGTAACGATCGGCCAGCGCCTTGGCCGTGTCGTTGGCACTCATGCCCTGCTTGGGCGAGCTGAGCATGCCCGACAGCACCCGCAGCAGCTCGTTGACCAGGCTCGACACTGCGTCACCGATCGCGAGCGGATTGATCCGGGTCGAGCCGGTCTCGCCCGCAGCCAGGGTCAGGTTCTGTGAGCCGGTGAGGGCGGGCAGGGTGATCCTGTCGTTGATCAGCGGCTGGCCCAGCAGCTTCAACAGCTGTTCGTTCTGCAGCGTGGCGTCGCAGACATTGGCCTTGGAGAATCGCTGTGCGGGGTCGACGTTGCCGACGCAGGCACGCAGCACCGATGAATCGACCTGGATGGTGGCCTTGGGGGGACTGCTGCCGCACTGGATGCCGGTCAGGGTGCCCATGCCGTTGGCCACGTCGACGTGCAGCGGCAGGTGCAGGCGCGTGCCGAGCAGGTTCAGCAGCGGCCCAAGCGCGAACAGGTTGTTGCTGTCCACGTCCACCATCAGCCGCACCTGCGCATTGTAGGCGCGGGTGCCGACGCCGCCGATGGCGATCGACGGCGGCTCGACCACGCCGCCCTGGATGTTGATGCCCAGCAGGTCCAGCCCCTTGATCGTCACGCCGTTGCCATCGTTGGCGATGGAGATGGCGGTGCTGATCAGGTTGAGCACGTTGATCTTCGATTCCAGTGCGCTGCCGACGGTGCCGTCGGGTGAGACAACTTCCGCGAACAGCCCGCCGCCGCCGGCCTGGCTGCCGAGCACGATGTTGAGCTTGTTGATGTCCAGCTGGGTGGCGACCAGGTCGGACAGGGCGCGCAGCTGCACGCCCACCGTCGAGTCACGGCCGACCACGGTGGCGGTGGCATCGACCAGTTGCGCCAGCGAGATCTTGTTGACCGACAGCAGGCGGTTGAAATCGGCCACGCTGAGGTTGGCGCTCACCGGGATGTTGAGTGCCTTCAGCAGGCCGGATGGGGTGACGTTGGCCTGCGCCAGACCGTCATAGGACAGCACCGTGGCATTGCTGACATCCAGGCCGACCAGGCGCAGGGTCGACAGCAGTACGGAATCGCCATTGGTGCGCAGCAGCTGCGAGCCCACCGCGAACACCGCCGTGGGCTCCGAGCGGCGGGCGACCGCCTGCACGCTGACGGTCGGCAGGCTGGTGTTCTGGCCGAAGAAGGGCAGCACGCTGCGCTCGGCGATCACCTGCACCGCATTGCGCGGGTTGCTGGCATCAACGCTGGTGACGAAACGGTTGCTGGTACCGCGGCTGGCACTCCAGTTGCCGCAGCGGACCTGCAAGGTGCCTGCGAACCTGTTCTGGGCCAGTGCGCTTTGCCGGGTGGCGCTGTTGTCGCTGTTGTCCGCGCTGCACAACTCCAGTCGCTGCGCGCCGGCCAGTGCGGCCAGATCGGCAACCTTCTGCGCATCGCGCTTGGCCCAGAACAGATAGCCGATCTCGATCAGGCCCAGCATCGCCAGCAAGGCCAGCATGACCAGCATCATGGTGACCGACATGCCGCCGCGTGCGCGGCCGAAACTGAACTGGCGTGGGCGTTTCATGGCCTACCTCAGCGTCCGGAGGAGGAGGCATCCTTGGACCGGGCAACATCGGTCTCAAAGAAGTCCGGGATCTCGTGTTCAAAGCTCTTCAGGTAACGCGCATAACTCAGGGTGGCCTGGTCACCCAGGATCGGCAGGCGCTGGCCGGCCTGCTGTCCCGACGCCTGCAGGCGGAACAGGTTGCGGGTGGCTTCGCCGCTCTGCAGGCGCGCACGCGGTGTTGCCGGCGGGGCACCGTCGGTTGCGGGGAGTGCCGGTGGCACCGCTGCCACCGCCGCGGATACGGCGGGTGCGGCCAGCTCCACGGTGGGAAGCGGCTCGGCCTGCATCGGTGCTGCGGCCGGTGCCGACGGCAAGGGGCCACCTAGCATCTGTCCGGTCAATGGCTGTTGCTGGGCCTGCACGGCACCGGCAGCAAGCAGGCAGGACAGCACGGGCAACAGGCGTCGGGTCAGGCGCATCGCAGTCATGGTGTGCTTCCGGTCGGGTGTTCGGTGGAGCTGAAGCGTTCCAGCATCGACGGTGGCAGGCGCTGCGGATCGCGCTCGTCACGTGCTTCGCGGCGTGGTTCGGCTGCCAGCCGGGTACTGCCCGAC
Source organism: Stenotrophomonas sp. YJH_SMC_127 (assembly GCF_059372445.1). NCBI lineage: Bacteria > Pseudomonadati > Pseudomonadota > Gammaproteobacteria > Lysobacterales > Lysobacteraceae > Stenotrophomonas > Stenotrophomonas sp. YJH_SMC_127. Next base: position 122,072 of record NZ_JCAFVO010000002.1, read on the forward strand.
GCACGGGCGCCGTGTTCGCTGCTGGCCGCAGGCGCAGGCGCAGGGGCGTTGACGGCGGCCGCCGCCTGCCGCTGCTGCAGGCGCGTGCGGATCTGCTGGGCCTGCTGCTGGATGCTGCGGCGCGTTTCGTCGTTGAGGTTGGCCTGTGCCGCCAGGCGCTCCGCGGTGGCCTGGTCGCCGCGCAGGAGCGCCCACAGTGCGAGATTGGCCGTGGCCTTGGCGTTGCCTGGCGACAGTTCCAGGGCCTTGGCCAGCGGCTCGCGCGCCTGGTCGAACTGGCCGGCGCGCAGCCGCGCATAACCCAGGTCGCCCAGGTAGTCGGTGTTCAAGGGCTGCAGTTGCGTGGCGCGCGCCAGCGCCTGTTCGCTGCCGGCGTCGTCATCGCGGCGTGCAGCGATCAGGCCCAGGCCGTGGGCGGCCGCAGCGGCCTGCGGCCCGCTGGACAGCTCGCGATACAGCGCGACCGCTGCGTCGCTCTGGCCAGTCTCGCGCAGGGCGTCGGCCTGCAGCAGGCGCAGGGCGGGGCGATCACCATAGCGTTGGCGGAAGGCCTCCACGTGGGCGAGCGAGGCATACCAGGCGCCCTGCTGCTGCATGCGCTCGATCAGCTCCAGATAGGTGTTGCGGCTGTCCTGCGGATCGGGCTCCGGCGGCGCAAGGCTGGGCGCCCGCACGTACTTCGGCGTGGTCGATGCGCAGCCACTGGCCAGGGTGGCGAGGGCGACGGCAAGCAGCAGGCAGGGGGGGCGCAGGGCAGGCATCAGGGCGATCCCATCTTGGACATGGTGGTGGCCAGCGCGACCAGCGCTGGACCGGCAAGCACCAGCATCAGTGCCGGCAACAGGGTCAGCATCATCACCACGGTCATCTTCACCGAGAGCTTGCCGACCTTTTCCTTCAACGTGTTGCGGCGCTGCTCGCGCAGGCGGATGCTGAACTGGCGCAGCGGTTCCTGCACGGCGCCGCCGTGCGCATGCACCTGCAGGATCAGCTGCATCAGGCTGGCCAGGTCGTCATCGGCGTAGACCTCGCTCAAGCGCCGCAGTGACTGCGCGCGGGTGCGGCCGTGGGTGTAGGCCACGTTGGCTTCCTGCAGTTCGCCGCCCAGTACCGGCAACGCATCGCGCAGCTTGTCGCCCAGCGTCTGCAGGCTCTGGTCCATGCTGAAGCCCACGCCCTGCAGCAGGCGCAGCAGGTCGATCAGCAAGGGCAGTTCGTTCTCGACCGCGCGGCGGCGGCGCTTGACCCACGACGACAGCACGAACTTGGGCAGCAGCAGCCCGGCCGCCAGCGCACCGATCACCACCATCACCCTGGCCAGACCGTGCGCGCTGCTGAACGCCAGCGCCAGCGCCAGCACCAGCAGCGCAAGCAACAGGCGCAGGCCGAGATAGATGGCGGTGCCGCGGCGCGTGTTCCAGCCGGCCAGGTCCAGCAGCAGCCTGTCCTCGTTGGCCAGCAGCGCGGCCTCCAGGCGGCCACCACTGAGCGAGCGCCCGAAGCGCTCGAGCCAGCCCAGCGAGTCGCGGCGCGTGGCCTCGGTGTCGCGGGCTTCCTCGCGCGGCTGCAGGGCGGTCTTCAGCGCGGCCGAGGTGCGGTGCTCGCGATGGCTGCGCACCCAGCCGGCAATGCCGAGCAGGGCGACGCCCGCTGCCAGCACCAGCAGCGAAAGGGCGAACCAGGCGCTGGCGCTCATCGGGAACCTCGCGGGTAGCTGCGGGCGGTCATAGCGATTTGGCCAGGCGGTACAGCAGCAACGCCCCGAGCAGTTCCAGGCCCAGTGCGATCAGCAGGATCCTGTGGCCGAGCGGGTCATGCAGCACCGGCTGGAAGAACGCCGGGCTGGAGATCGCCATCAGCACCGCACTGGCCGGTGGCAGCAGCCCCAATACCCAGGCCGACATGCGGGTTTCCGAGGTGGTGGCGGCCAGCTCCTGCTGGGCCTGCTCCAGATCGCGCATGAAATCACCCATGCGCTGCAGGATCTGGTCGGCGCGCCCGCCGATGCGCACGCTCACCCCGATCACCACCGCCAGCACCTTCAGCACGTCCATCCGGTACGGCTGTGCGGCCAGGCTCAATGCACGATCCAGCTCCATGCCGCTGCGCGCATAGCGCACCGTGGTGTCCAGCAGGCCGCGCAGTGGCGCGCTGGTCTGCATCGAAGACACCTGGAACGCGGCCTGCAGGCTGTTGCCCAGCGCGGTGAGGCGGACCAGGTTGTCGAGGAAGTCCGGCATCTGGTGCAGCAGCTGCGCGCGCAGTTTCGTGATCCGGCGCATCACCCACAGCCAGCAGCCCAGCAGGTACAGCAGAAGGGTCAGCGGAAACATCCAGGCCGTGCCCAGCCGCACCGCCGCCACGACCGCAAGCACCAGTCCCGGTACCAGCAGCATCAGTGGCAGCTTCCAGCCCGGCTGCAGGCCGGCGCGCTGCAGGACGCCATCCCAGGGCAATGCGCGGCTCCCACTGCTGGCGGGGCGGGCCGAATCGTTCGCCGCCGCAACGGCAGGCCCGGCCGGCACCGCACTGGCCGTGCTGCCGCGTGCCAGCTGCTGCTCGGTGTGCTGCAGCGAGGCCTGGCGCTGTTCACGGCTGCTGGCGGTACCCCACAGCCAGACGGCCAGCGCCAGCAGCACCGAGATGATGCTCAACACGCCCAGCAGCAGGCCGGTGCCCATGTTCAGAAGTCCCCGTAGAGTGATTCGCGCAGCTGCTGGCGGAACGGCTCCAGCTTGTGCGAATGCGGATGGAAGCCCAGGCCGATCCAGCGGTCGGTCTCGCGGCCGGTGCCATCGATCTGCACCTCGTGGCGGAACATCTCCTGGGTGGTGATCAGGTTGTCGCTGACCCCGGTGATCTCGGTGATCGAGACCAGCACCCGGCGCCCGCTGCCCAGTCGCGAGATCTGCACGATGAAATCAATGGCGCTGGCGATCTGCCGGCGCAGGCTGTCTTCGCTGCCCTGGAAGCCGGCAAACCCGGCCAGCATCTCGATGCGGTACAGGCAGTCGCGCGGCGTGTTGGCGTGGATGGTGGCCATCGATCCGTCGTGGCCGGTGTTCATCGCCTGCAGCATTTCCAGCACTTCAGCGCCGCGCACTTCGCCGACCACGATGCGGTCCGGGCGCATGCGCAGGCTGTTGCGCACCAGGTCGCGGATGCTGACCGCGCCCTGGCCCTCGGCGCCGCCGATGCGGCTCTCCAGGCGCACCACGTGCGGATGGTTCAGCGAAAGCTCGGCGGTGTCCTCCACGGTGATGACGCGCTCATCGGCCGGCACATAGCTGGCCAGGGCATTGAGCAGCGAGGTCTTGCCCGAGCTGGTGCCGCCGGAGACCAGGATGTTGCAGCGCCCCAGCACCATCGCCTTCAGCAGTGCCTGCATCGGTGCGTCAAAGGTGCCCTTGGCGAGCAGTTCGTCGGGGGTGAACGGGTCCTTGCGGAACTTGCGGATGGACACCATCGGTCCGTCCACCGCCAGCGGCGAGATGATCGCGTTGAGGCGGCCACCGTTGGGCAGGCGCGCGTCGACCATCGGATTGGAATCATCCAGCCGGCGGCCGAGCGGGGCGAGGATGCGGCGCAGGATGCGCAGCAGGTGGGTGTCATCGGTGAAGCGCTGGGTGGCGCGCTTGAGCTGTCCGCCCTGCGAAACGTGCACGTCCTTGAAGCCGTTGATCAGGATGTCTTCGATGGAGGGGTCGTGGAGCAGGTCGTCCAGCGGGCCGAAACCGGTCAGCTCCTTGACCAGTCCCTCGGCGACCACCTGCATCTCTTCTTCGTTGATCGGGATGCGCCATTCCTGGATGAAGCCCACGGTCTGCACCTGCACCCAGCGGGCGATGGTGTCCGGGGCCCAGGAATCGATGTCGATGCGCTCGTCCTCGATGCTGTTGAGCAGATGCTCATGCGCGGCCGACAGCACCTTCTGGTACTGCTCGGTCTGCGCGAACGGCAGGTGGCCCGGGGCAGATTCGGGCAGTACCGGGCGGGCAACGGCGTGCGGGAACGGGGTTACCTTGTCTTCCATTGCGATCCACCCAGGGCAAGGGAGAGTCTTTCCCGCAGGCCATGCGGCTGGACCGGGCAGGCGGCCGGATCCAGGCGCGACACGAGCGGGGCGAGGGCACGCAGATAGGGGTCGCGCGGGGCATCCTGCAGCAGCAGGTGTCCCTGGCTGGCGGCCAGGCGCACGCGCGGTCGTTCGGGCAGCGTCGCCAGCAGCGGTACTTCGAAGCGGCGTGCGATCTGTTCCGGGCTCATGCCGCTGCTGTCATCGTGGCGGTTGATCACCAGTTGCAGGCGCTTCTCGCGCTCACGCTGGCCCGCCAGGTGCTTCAGGGCCTGGTCCAGAGAAACCAGCGTGGCGATCGAGGCATCGGTGACCAGCCAGATCTCGTCGGCCTGGTCCAGCAACAGGGGCGGAAGCTGCCGCAACGGGCAGCCGCCGGCATCGCACAGCACGCTGGCGAACACGCCGCGCAGGCGCTGCAGCAGCGCGCCAGGATCCGAGGGCGGAACGGCATCGCTGCCACTGGCACGATCCAGCAGCACCAGCCCGGAGTCATGGCGCGCCATGGCCGTGCGGGCGAGGGTGGCATCGATGCGGCTGGCATTGCGCAGCGCGTCTTCGTAGTGGAAGCGGCTGTCGAGATTGAGGTACAGCGCGAGGTCGCCGGAGGGCTGCGCCAGCTCCATCAGCAGGCCGTCCTGCTGCACGGCTTCGCCCTGGGCCAGGGCGCGCGTCTGCTGCGCCAGCACCGAAAGATGTGCGGCCAGGGTGCTGGTGCCGACGCCGGCGCGCACACCCAGCAGCACGATCAGGCGTGCCTTGTGTGCGTGCTGGGCAGCCGCTGCCGGGCGCGGAGACAGGGCGCGCCGCAAGGCCGCCTCGATGCCTGCGTCGTCACTGTCCAGGTCCAGTACATCGCGCAGGCCGGCGCGCAGCGCGATCACCACGCCTTCGACCTGGCCGGCGCTGGTGGCGCCCACGGCCACCAGCGGCAGGTCCGGTTGGGTCTGCTGCAGCTGCTGCGCCAGCACGCTCGAGGCGGCCGCATGCTCGGGCCGGAAGTCGAGCAGCACCAGGCTCTGCGGGCCGCGTTGCAGGTCCTGGGCGGAGGTGGGGGCGTTGCTGTCCTGCCAATGCAGGGCGGTGCTCGGCGGCAGCTTGGCGGCCAGCCGGGGCAGCAGTTCGCGGTCGATGCCGTACAGGACCAGGTTCATTGGCGGTCCTTGCGGATGCAGCGGCTGGGCGGTGGCGTAGGGCATGGGCGTGGTATCGCAGGCATCATGGAGTCAGCGCGAGAATCCGGGCACCGGGTCCTGGCTGACGGGACCCAGCAACCAGGAACCCCACTCGGGGAGATGCGGCCTGGCTTCGCGCTCGCCGGGCAGCGGCAGTTCGGTGTTGCGCGCCAGTGGCTGCACCAGGCGCGGGGTGACGATGATCACCAGCTCCTTGTCCTGGCGCTTGTAATCGAAGTTGCGGAAGAACGAGCCGATGATCGGCAGGTCGCCCAGCAGCGGAATCTTGCTGACGTTGGAGACGATGTTGGAGCTGACCAGGCCCCCGATGACGAAACTCTCGCCATCACCCAGCTCGACGGTGGTGTCGGCGCGGCGGGTGGTGATCGAGGGAATCTGCACGTTGTTGAGCACAATGGCATTGCTGTAGTCCAGGTCGCTCGCTTCGGGCGCTACCTTCAGCGCGATGCGGTTCGCTGCCAGCACGGTCGGGGTCACGGTCAGGCCGATGCCGAACGGCTTGTAGGTGATGGTGGTGGTGCCAAGCCCCTGCGGTTCCAGGATCGGCAGTTCGCCACCGGCCAGGAAACTGGCGCTCTGCCCGGACAGCGCCACCAGCGTCGGCTCGGCCAGTACGCGGGCCATGCCATTGGCCTGCAGCAGTTCGACATCGGCGTTCCACAGCCCCTTGGTCGAGCCGAAAACAAGGCGGAATGCCGAGGAAATCGGCGAGACGGCCTCGTTGCTGCTGTTGCCTTCCTTCATGCCGGGCAGCAGGCCGGTGTTGCCCGGCAACCCGGTGCCGGGCCGCGCGAAGCCGTAGGCGAAGCCGCCGTTGCGGTTCTGGAAGTTGATGCCGATCTGCTTCATCGCGGTCTTGTTGAACTCGACCACCTTGACCTCGACCTGGACCACACCGCCGCTGCTGATGGTGGACGTATCGGCAAGCGCACCTTCCTTGCCCAGTGCCATCGCCGCCGTGCGTTGTTCCTGCATGTGCGAGAGCACGCTGTCAGTGCTTCCCTGCAAAAGGCCCTGCTGGTCCTGCTGGGTGAACACCAGATCGTTGCCGCCGGTGCTGGCCGCGCCCTGTACGGCGCTCTGCACCCGTACTGTCACCCGTTGCGGCTCGGCCTGCTTGCGGTGCCACAGCAGCAGGGTGGTGGTGCCGGGCATCCTGCCCACCAGCAGCGCCTGGCGCTGGCCGCGCAGCATCACGATGTCGGCAACGCCGGGGTCGGCAATGGCCACCCGTTCCAGGTCGGCCGGCAGGTTCCAGGGACGCTGCTCACGGGCCTGCAGCACCAGGTCATCGGCGGCCACGCTCGTTGCCGGTGCCAGCAGCACCAGCAGCAGGGCCAGCCACCGCTGGCGGGGAGAAAGGCGTGGACGGCGGCGACGTTCGGTCATGGATGCGCTCGATGCAGGTCAAAGGGAGCCACGGGGGGCGGAACTGTCGCCACGGATGATCTCGATACCCGAAGCGCGCGGGGCGCTGCGACGGGGCGCCAGCGCACGTGCGGGTGCATCCGCGTTGCTGCGTGGCGGGGCACTGCCGCGGCCGGCCAGCGCGTCGCCGTCGATACCGGCGAAGGCGTGGTTCTCCGGGCGCTGCAGTGCCAGCTGCTGCTCTGCGTCGAGCCCACGCAGCGGATCGATCACGCCGCGCGACTGAGGGAACAGTGCGAGGTCGGGCAGGCCCGTATCAGCGGGATTGCGCAGCGCCAGGAACAGCTTGCCCTGCTGCGCACCCAGCAGCAGTCGATTGGCGTCGGCCACCGGTACCGCCAGCACCGCGCTGCGCGCGGGTTGCGGGGCTTCATTGCTGCTGTGGCTGCCGCCACTGCCGGTGATGTCGGCCGCGCGCGGGTCGTTGCGGGTGTCGGCCTCGCTATTGGAGGTGGCTTCCGAGGCGACTGGCGCGATGTCCTGCTGCCCATAGCTCAGCACGCGCAGGCGCGACAGCAGCAGGCGCGTCTGCGCGGCTTCGGCGGGGCTGTTGATGCTGGGCTGGGCATTGCGCAGGTTGAGGAAGACGTCGACGAAGTCACCGGGAAGGATGCGGTTGCCGGCACCAACCAGTTCGTCCACGGGCACGGCCAGTGCGCGCTCGCCCGGCCGCAGCTGCAGCGAGAAGCCCTGTGCCAATGCGCTGCTGCTGATCGGGCTGCCTTCGGCGATGTCCTGCACCGGCACCTTGCCGACCACGGCGGCGATGCTGGTGGCGGCACCGGCGACGGGGGAGGTGCGCTGGGCCAGGCGCAGGTCGTTGGCGCTGATCGGCTCGCCCGCGGGCAGGCGCGCCACGGCTTCCACCACCGTGATGGCCTGCACTTCGTTGTGCGCGATCGGCGCGGCCGTGACCGGTGCGGCCGGTTTGCGCCCGATCATGAAGGCGATCAGCGCCAGCAGCACGGCCAGGCCGATCAGGGCGACGGCAGCGATGCGGGTCAACTTGAGCATGGAACCGTCTCCAAAATACCGGTCATCAGTTGCCGCTGCCGAGATCGAGCTGGGCGACCGCGACGCTGCGGATGGGAGCCTGCATCACCCACTTGTAGAGCGTGGCGGTGCCGGGCAGGAAGGGATGGCTGGCGTAGTCGTAGCTGACTGTCACGGTCATGCACTGGGCCGTGGCCAGGCCGGCGCAGGGCGCCTGCGCGGACACCACGATGGCATTGCTGCCCCCCGCGCTGCAGTCAACGTTCTGCTTGGAGAACTGCAGCAGCCATTGCATCGAGGTGCGTGCGGCGACGCAGGCGGCGGTGCGCCGTTCGCCGGCCGTGCCGTAGCGCAGCGAGGCGCGCGCACCTTCGGCCGAGGCGGTGGCCAGGGTCTGCTGCGCTGCCATGATCATCACCCCGGAGAAGGTGAACAGCAGCAGCGGCAACAGGCCGAGCATCAGCATCAGGGCGAACTCGATGCTGGCGACGCCGCGTTGCCGGCGCGGGCTGCGGATGTTCATGGTGCACCTCCGTAGATGCTTGCCAGCACCCAGCCGATGGCGGCGAGTGCGAGGTAGGCGGCATAGGGAATGCCACGTCGTCCCTGGCGTGCGGCCTGCATGTCGCGCAGGGCCGGATGCGCGTGCCATTGCGTGCTGGTGCGATTCACCTGCATCTGCAGGTGGCCGGGCAGCAACACGCCCAAGCGCCGGCCCGCCAGCACCAGCACGGCGTGCAACCCGGCGGCGAGGCTGGCGACCAGCCAGACCGGCAGCAGCGCCTGCCAGCCCAGCATCAGCCCCAGCACGGCAAAGAACTTCACGTCGCCGGCGCCCATCCAGCGCAGGGCATAGAACGGCAGCAGCGCCAACAGGCCGAGCGCCGCGCCGGCAACGTGGGGCAACCACGGCTGGCGCGGCGCACTGAACTGGCCGAAGACGATCACCACGGTGGCGATCACGCAAGCGGCGATCAGCCAGGCGTTGGGCACCCGACGGGCATACAGATCACTGATCGCGATCCGCAGGCATACGCCGATGGCCAACAATCCCAGCAGTGTCATCGCACACTCCGTCGTCCGTCACTGGACGGTCTTCGCCTGGTTCCATGCGCCCCACCGTCGCGGCTCTGCCGGCCGCGCGCGGTCGCCGCTCAGGTCGTCGAGCCCGACGCCTTGGTGGCCAGTGCGGAGAGGTTCTTGAACAGCGTTTCGAAGAACCCCTTGATCTGGTCGTTGCCGACCGCGATCAGGACACCAGCGATGACGGCAGCCAGCAGCCCGTACTCGAGCGCGGTGACACCGTCTTCTTCCTTCAGGAATTTGCGGATCGATGCGTTCATGACCAATGTCTCCCTCTACCTGTCTGCGGATGCAGTACACCTGCGTTGGGCGGTGGCCCGGCTCCGCCGGGATCGTCCGTGGGCCTCCGCGCGTCCTGGCGGAGGAGGCACGGCGGGATGGACCCGCTGTGCTCAAGCAGGGTGATCGTCTCCAGGCTGGCCGCCAGCCGCACGGTCGCGACCGCTCGGCCCGGGGCCGGTGGTCGAGGCATCCAATGATGCGTGCGTGGTCATGCTGTCCCCCTGGGTGCGGCCGGATCAGTTGGCCGGATCACCGTGCTATCGACTTTGCCTGAATGGACGTTGGCTGCAACAGGAACCTATATGCAAATTCGGCAGAAACCCCGCGATGCTGAAACTTTCAGGCCGTTTCTGTGACGAGAATCCGTTCGAAGGCAAAACGATTCATGCTCGTGCAGATTATGTGATTTCCATTTTCCGGCGCATGCGAGGACCGTGCCAATGGCGCCGACATTTTCTTCATCTGTGTATCTTTTTTCTTCATTGCAGCCCGCGGGTTTACCTTCGCCGATTATCGGGCATACTCCCATTCAAGCTGTTGCATTTCCATGGTTGGCCGCATCGGAGCCGATGCGGCCTGCGCGACAACGGAAGTGGTTTCTGGATCGCTGCGCGCCCTGTCAGGCAGTGGGGGCCGCATCGCATGGCGGATCAACGGGGGACAACACTGTCATGGTCGATGGTGGGGTAGGAGACAGCGGCGACAGCGGCCTGCGGTCGATAGACCTGGCCACGCTGAGCGGCGTGCTTCGTGTCTGTGATGTCGAACTGCTGCTGCTCGATGGCAATGGGCCACGTGCGGCATTCGCTTCGCGCGTGCACGAGGAAGCCCTGTTCTGCAGCATCAGCTGCGGTTTCCACTGCCGCGGCCGTTTCATGCTGCCGCCGGACTGGGCGATGCTCGGGTACCTGCACGCCACCGATGAGACGCTGAGCTGGTGCCATGGCGTACCGCTCACGCCGGGGATGGCGTTGACGATCATGCCGGAAGGCATCAGTGAGTTCACCCTGAGCCCAGGCACGCACATGACCCTGATGCTGCTGCCGGTGGCACGGGTGCAGCGCAAGCTGACCGAACTGAGCCTGCGCAGCACGCCTCCCGCTGGCCAGGCACTGTCACTGTTCAATCTGGCCAGCGAAGGCACGCCGTTGGCACGCCACTACCAGCAGCTGCACCTGCAGCTGGGGCAGGGTGCAGGCCTGCAGCCGGAAGAAACTGAAACCCTGCTGCACGAGCATGTGCAGGCCCTTCTGGGTGCCGGTGCGGCGGATCGCCCGGGTTGCAGCCGTGCACGGCGTACGCATTATCTGATCGCACAGCGGGCAGAGAACTTCATGCGGCTCAACCTGCGCCGCAATATCTACATGAATGAAATCTGCGATGCGGCTGGGGTCAGCGAGCGCGGCCTGCGTTATGCGTTCGAGGACCTGTTTGGAACCTCGCCCAACCGGTATCTCTCCATGCTGCGCCTGTGCGCGGCCTGCCGCAGCCTGTCGATGGCCGATTCCAGCCGTCGCTCGGTGAAAGCCATCGCCCTCAGCTGCGGCCTGTGGGATCTTTCGCGCTTCGCCGACAATTACCGCAAGGTATTCGGCGAACTGCCGCGCGATACCCTGATGCGCGCGCCCGCGCAGATCGGCCAGCCGGCCTGAGCCAAGCCCCGCAAGGGTTTTCGCGGCATTCGTGCCGGAATTGCACATCCGATTGCCGATCATGTTGCCGCTTCTGCATAAACGGCTGCCGATTCCGGCCGTGGATTTGCCGGAATGCGCGATTGCCGTGCCGGATTGAAGTGCGCCGCCACCGTTGCAACCGCTGAAATGTCAGTCACCTGCCTAACGGCAAGTCCACTGACATTCCAGTTGTTCGCCTACGGGGGAAATGCTCATGAACCGCATCTACCGGCGTGTATGGAACCGCCAGCTCAATGCTCTGGTTGTGGCCTCGGAACTGGCCACCGGCGACAGCGGCGGCGGCGCCGCACGCGATCCGCGCGCCTTCCTGCTGATGCCCACCGCGCTGGTCCTGGCACTGCTGTGCGCGCTGGCCAGCGGCCACGCAGGGGCATCGGAAACCAATCAGTCGCTGCGCGACCTGCAAGCGCTTGCGGCGAAGTATGCGCAGCCGATGCCGGTCAAGGTCGACGCGGAAGTGGCCTTGGCTGCCGCCGCGCGACAGGCGCAGAGCAGCCCCGCGATCAGTGCGGACGCTCGCCTGGGCCTGCAGTTGAACACCACATCGCTGCCGGTGGTGCGTGACGTATTGCCGGCCGCCGTGCAGGTGAAGCTGGCAGCGAACACCACGCCGAAGCAGGTGGCCGTGCCGGCGCTGGCGGCCGATGTACGCGCCACTGTCGGCCTGGGCAACACTGCGATCAAGGCGGCACAGGTGGATGCATCGCTGGCAGCGCACGTTGCGCCGGGCGCGCAGGCGCCGCTGGGCGTGGCTGCCGATGCGCGCGCCAGGGCCAAGGTCGGCATCGCTGGCCATCAGGTCGCTTCGATCGATTCGGGTGCCCAGGCGGCAGCGGGCCTCAGCGGTTCGTCCCTGAAGGCCTCTGTCGACGGCGACACCGACGCGCATCTGGCGGTGGCTGGCCATCACATCGAGGGGCAGGGCCAGGCCCGGGCGACGGCGGCGGTCACGCTGCCGGCCAAGGAGGAACTGCCGGGTGACACGCATGATCGCGCCATCAGTGCCGCGTTCGATGCCGGCGCCGCGGGCAAGGTGCGCGTGCAGGCGCCGGACGGCCAGGAAGTAGTCGCCGATCGCAACCTGAAGCTGGCCGGGCAGGCAACCGTAGCCGCGCAGCACAGCGCGCTGGGCGTCGGCGGTCTGGTGGGCGGAGCAGCGGATGCTGTCGGCGGGGCACTTCACGGTGCCGCGGGTGCGGTCGGTAGCACGGTGGGTGGTGCGCTGAACGGCACCGTTGGCACGGTTGGCGGTGCAGTGGGCGGCGCTCTGAACGGTACTGTCGGAACAGTCGGTGGCGCAGTGGGCGGCGCTCTGAACGGTACTGTCGGAACAGTCGGTGGCGCAGTGGGCGGTGCACTCAACGGCACAGTCGGCGCGGTCGGCGGTGCAGTGGGCGGCACGCTCAACAACACAGTCGGCGTGGTCGGTGGTGCAGTTGGCGGTGCACTGAACGGCACGGCAGGCACAGTTGGCGGCGCCGTGAGCGGCGCGCTCAACAACACGGTCGGTGCGGTCGGTGGTGCTGTGGGCGGAGCTCTGAACGGCACCGTTGGCCAGGTCGGCAGCGCAGTGGGCGGTACGCTCAACAACACGGTCGGCGCAGTCGGTGGTGCAGTTGGCGGTGCTCTGAACGGCACGGTCGGCACAGTTGGCGGCGCAGTCGGCGGTGCACTGAACGGCACCGTCGGTACCGTCGGCGGTGCGGTGGGCGGAGCTCTGAACGGCACCGTTGGCCAGGTCGGCGGCGCCGTGGGTGGCGCTCTGAACGGGACTGTCGGTACGGTCGGCGGTGCAGTGGGCGGCACGCTCAACAACACGGTAGGCGCAGTCGGTGGCGCTCTGAACGGCACTGCCGGTACCGTCGGCAGTGCGGTGGGTGGCGCACTGAACGGCACTGTCGGCCAGGTCGGCGGTGCAGTGGGCGGTACGCTCAACAACACGGTGGGCGCAGTCGGTGGCGCATTGAACGGTACCGTCGGTACCGTCGGCAGTGCGGTGGGTGGCGCACTGAACGGCACTGTCGGCCAGGTCGGCGGTGCAGTGGGCGGCACGCTCAACAACACCGTCGGCACGGTCGGTGGTGCAGTGGGCGGCATTCTCAACGGCACCACCGGTAGCCCCGGCACAGGCCTGGGCGGCGTGCTGGGAAGCACGCTGGGCAACGTCGGCAGCGCGGTGGGCAACCTGCTCAACGGCAATCTCAATGGCACGGTCGGCAACCTGGGCAGCGCCGTGGGTGGCCTGGTGGGTGGCACGCTCGGCAGTCTCGGCCTGACCCAGCCGTCGGCGATCCCGCCGACCAGCCCGAAGGCACCGGCGCCGGCCGACCCGAATGCCGGCCTGATCATCGGCACCGGTGGCCTGGTCGGCAATGTCGGCCAGCTGATCGGGCCGACCACCACCAGCCTGTTCGGCGGCGATGGTTACGTCAGCAACGGCAATCTCAAGCTGAGCAACGCCAACGTGATGCAGACCTATTCGACGGTCAATGTGCTGGGCCTGCCGGTGGTCAACCTGTCGCCGGTCGGCAGCACGCTCAACGGCCTGGGCGGCGCAGCCACGGGTGGCAGCTCGCACCTGACCCTGATCGGTGGCGTCACCTCCGACAGCTACATCTACAACATCAACAACGGCAATCCCGGTGGCCTGCTGGGCCTTCTTCTGCCGACCGATTCGCCGGCGTGGGCGGCCAAGTGCCTGGACATCGCGCTGGCCGACATCTCCTGCTGGGCCGTCAACGCGGCGCAGGACTACCAGGTGCTGATGGGTGACGGCGCCTTCGCCAACGGCTCCAAGGAAGTGGTGATCGGTGCCAACGCACGGCATGAGCTGCCGAAGGTCGATGCCAACGTCGCCTTCCCCGGTGATGGCGTGAACGATCCCAGCAACCCGACCGGCGTGCCGACGGCCGACTATGCCGCGCGCATGGGCCATTCGGTGATCGTCGGCGACAGTGCCGTCGGCACCGCCAACGGGCAGACCCTGCTGGGTGCCGAGTCCACCTCCAACCAGGCCAACTCGGTCGCGCTGGGCTACCGCTCGGCCGCACTGCGTGGCGCGCAGGCCAGCTACAGTGCCTACGGCCTCACGGCGCCGCAGGTCTCGGCCGGTGAAGTATCGGTGGGCACCGCCGGTGGGGGCGAGCGCCAGATCACCAACGTGGCTGCGGGCAGCGGCAACACCGACGCGGTCAACGTAGCGCAGTTGAAGGGGGCCATCAGCCTGATCAATGGTGTGGCCGATGCCGCGGTGACCTACGATCTGGACGCCGGCGGCAATCCGAACTATCGACGGGTCACCCTCGGTGCAGGCACCGGCACCACCACCATCGGCAATCTCGCCGCCGGTGCGGTCACCGCGGGCAGCCTCGAGGCTGTCAACGGTGGCCAGCTGGCGGCCACGAACAGCGCGATCGCCAGCTTCTTCGGTGGTCGTGCAGCCTTTGACCCGGCCAGCGGCATCTTCACCGCACCGCTGTTCGAGATCAGCACGATCTCCACCACCGGCGCCATCGCCCAGGGCCTGTACACCAACGCCACCGATGCCTTCGCGGCGGTGGATGGTTCGCTGGTCAACCTCAACACGCAGATCACCGATATCCGCAACGGCGGTACCAAGTACCTGCGGGTGAACTCGACCGGTACCGAGGCCGTGGCCAGCGGCGCCGATTCGATCGCGGTCGGCACCAATGCGCGGGCGACGGCAGCCAACAGCATCGCAGTGGGTGCGGGAAGCCTTGCCGATCGTGCCAACACGGTTTCCATCGGTGCCGCTGGCGCAGAGCGTCAGGTCATCAACGTGGCGGCCGGTACCGCGGCCACCGATGCGGTCAACGTGGGACAGCTGCAGGCCTCGGAGCAGGGGGCACTGCGCTATGACCTCAACGCCGATGGCAGCGTCAACTATGCCAGCGCCACGCTGGGCCAGGCCGGCACCGCCACCACGCTGCGCAATCTCGGCCCGGGCCAGGTCAGCGCCACCAGCAGCGAGGCCATCAACGGGGCCCAGCTATTCGCCGCCAACCAGGCCGTGGCCACCCACCTCGGCGGTGGTGCTGCGGTCAGCGCCAGCGGCGTGCTGACCGCACCGACGTACTCGATCAACAACGTCGCCGCCAACGGCACCGTGACCAAGGGCAGCTACAACGACGTCGGCACCGCCTTTGATGCGGTCAGCAACTCGCTGGCCAACGTTGCCGACCAGACCGGCGAGATCGACAAGCTGGCCGTGAAGTACGATGTCGACGGCAGTGGCAACGTGCTCAACAGCGTGACGCTGACGGGCACCGGCACCGGCGCGGTGAAGATCACCAACGTCGCCGCCGGCAGCATCCTGGCCGGCAGCAGCGACGCCATCACCGGCGACCAGCTGTTCAGCACCCACAGCACCATCGCCAACTACTTCGGCGGCACCACTGCCTACAACGGCACCACCAACGCGTGGACCGCGCCGACGTTCAGCATCTCCAGCATCGCCACCGATGGCACCTTCACCAGCGGCGATTACAACAACGTCACCGCCGCCTTCACTGCCGTCGATGGCTCGCTGAAGGTCCTCAACCAGCGCATCACCAACGGTGGCGGTGGCAGTGCCTACCTGGCGGTGAACTCGACGGCGGCCGCAGCCACCGCGGCCGGTGCGGAAGCGGTCGCGGTCGGCCCGCAGGCCAGTGCAGCCGGTGCCAACAGCGTGGCGGTCGGCAACGGTGCCAGCAGCAGTGCCGGCAACAGCGTGGCGCTGGGTGCCGGTTCGGTGGCCAGCGTTGGCGCACAGAGCGGCTATACCGGCGCCTACGGCCAGACCGGTGCCAGCAACTCGGCCGGTGAGGTCTCGGTCGGCAGCAGCGGCAGCGAGCGCAAGATCACCCACGTTGCCGACGGCTCGGACACCTACGACGCAACCAATGTCGGCCAGCTGAAGAACGGCGTGAATTACGCCATCGACGAGTCGAAGAAGTACACCGACCAGAAGATCCAGAACATCACCAACGTGGCGGGCAGCTTCCGCGCCAACAACACCAACAACCTGGCCGATCCGTCCGCCAGCGGCGCCAACTCCGCCGCCGGTGGTGCAGGCTCCACTGCCGCCGGTGCCAACTCGACCGCGCTCGGCAATGGTTCACAGGCGCAGGCCGACAACTCGGTGGCATTGGGTGCAGGTTCGGTGGCGAACCGGGCCAACACGGTCTCGGTGGGTGCCAGCGGCGCCGAACGCCAGGTGGTCAACGTGGCCGACGGCTCGCAGGCCACCGACGCGGTCAACGTGCGCCAGCTGCAGGCGTCGCAGCAGGGCACCATCCGCTACGACACCACGGTGAACGGTGCGACCAACTACAACAGCGTCACCCTGGGCAGCACCAGCAGCGGCCCGACCACGGTGCGCAACGTTGCCGCTGGCACCGCCGGTACCGACGCGGTCAACGTGGATCAGCTGAAGTCGGGCATGGCGCAGACCCTTGACTGGTCCAAGGCCTACACCGACGAGCGCATGGGTGGCTTCGAGCGCGACCTGCGCAAGACCGACAACCGTGCTTCGGCCGGTATCGCCTCGGCGATGGCCACCGCAGCGCTGCCGCAGCCCAGCGAGGCGGGCCGCAGCATGGCCTCGATCGCGGCTGGCAGCTACAACGGCGAATCGGGCGTGGCGCTGGGCATCTCCGGTGTCTCCGAAGGCGGGCGCTGGATCTACAAGTTCAGCGGTTCGACCAACAGCCGTGGCGAGGCCGGCGTGGCCGTCGGTGCCGGCATCCAGTGGTGATCCCCGCCGCCGGGCCGCACCCGCGGCCCGGCATCGCGGAAACGTCTACAGGGGGAATGACATGAAACAGCATCGCATCGCCCGCGCCGGCCAACATGCCGCTACGCTGGGCCTGATCCTGGGGATGGGCCTGCTGGCCGCCTGCCGCAGCCATGCGCCGGCCACCGGCGGTCCCGTCGAAGCCACCGCCGTGCAGTTCCCGGAGGCCTCCAGGGCCTCGTTGAAGGAAGGCATCTATCCGGACGTCGCCGACCTGCGCCGCTTCGCGCCGGGCATGAGCAAGCGGCAGTTGTACACGCTGCTGGGCACGCCGCATTTCAATGAAGGCATGTGGGGCGTGCGCGAGTGGAACTACCTGTTCAACTTCCGCACCGCGCAAGGTGCGGAGTATTTCACCTGCCAGTTCCAGGTCCGCTTTGACAGCAAGGGCATCGCCCAGGCGGGTTACTGGAAGCCGGAATCGTGCGCGGCCGTGCTGGAGCCGCCGCGGCCACCGGTCCCGCCGGCACCGGCACCGGCACCGCTGCCGGAACAGCCGCTGCGGCTGTCGGCCGACGCGTTGTTCGGCTTCGACAGCGCGGTGCTGAGCGCGGAAGGGCAGCAGGCGGTGCAGGGCATCCTGGCGCAGGTACGCGAAGCCGCACAGGTGCAGTCGATCAGGGTGACCGGCTATACCGACCGTATCGGCAGCGCCAGCTACAACCAGGCGCTGTCGCAGCGCCGCGCCGAGGCCGTGCGCAGCGCGCTGGTGCAGGGCGGCGTGCCTGCGGCCAGCATCAGCGCCGAAGGACGCGGCGCGGCTGAGCCGATCGTGCAGTGCGGGCAGCGCAACCGGCGCGAGCTGATTGCCTGCCTGGCGCCGAACCGGCGCGTGCAGATCGCCGGGATGGCACAGCCACGTTGACCCTCCTGCGCCGGGGCGGTGCCCCGGCATCCCGAGTCCCCCCTGACCGCCGGCAGGCGTGGCAACGTCTCCCCCGTCGTCCACGCCTGCCTGCGGCTCAGGTCTACAAACGGTGCACGCGATGAATGCCCAATTCCTGCCACTCTCCATGAAGACGGAAGCTACGCTCAGCGTGTACGGCCAGCTCGGCAACCATGCCGTGGTGCGCATCCCGGGCCGGCGCCTGCCCGGCTTGATCCTGCAGGCCGATACCGTGGCAGGGTTCCTGGCCCAACTGCAGGAAGCACAGGCCTGCCTGCGCAGCGGCCGCGCACAGCGCACCGACGCCGAGCTGGACATGCTGATCGACGTGCTGCAGCAGTGGTACGCCTTGATCGAATCGCGCCTGGCCGACGCCGGCGAGGCGCTGTAAAGAAAAAGGGGACGGAGGGGATTAAGTCGTTTCCTGCACACGCGGGGCAAGAACGACTTAATCCCCTCCGTCCCCTTTTCCTACGCGCGGGCGCGGACCAGCCAGCAGGCGGCATCCACGCGTACGCGGTCGCCTTCGATGAACGGCGCGAATGCAGCCAGCGCCTGGTGGCGAAGCACGGCGGCACGGGCTTCCGGCATTGAGCGCAGGGCCAGCCCCAACGGGCCCAGCTGGCCGACATAGGTGGGCAGGTCTTCGCGGGCGATCGAGCAGGGCAGGTCTACCGCAACCACCTCCACATCCTTCCAACCGGCGGCCTGCACAAGCCGCTGTACCCGCCCGCCATCGGCGAAGGCGAACTGTCCCGGCGCGCCGGGTACCCGGGGCGGCAGATCCAGTGCATCGCCGATGGCGCGCTCGGCCGTGGTCATGAATGGATTCTCGTCGGCACTGCGCCAGGCGATGAAGCGCAGCCCAGCGCCGGGTGTCGCGGCACGATGCAGGTTGGCGAACGCGGCCTGGCTGTCCTCGAAGAACATCACGCCCAGCCGCGACTGGATCCAGTCGAAGTGCGCGGACGGCAGAGGATGGCGCTGCGCGTCTGCCACGATGAAGTCCGCGTCCAGTCCCGCAGCCTCGGCGCGCTGGCGGGCCAGCGCCAGCATCGGCGCGGAGATGTCCAGGCCGGTGCTGTGTGTCGCCGGGCGTGCGGCGGCTGATGCCAGCAGGCTGGCACCGGTACCGCAGCCTACATCCAGCAGTTGCGTGACGGTCTCCGGAAGTTCGGCCACCAGCAGGTCGGCCATGGGCTGGAACAGGCCATCGAGAATGGCCTGCTGCGCAACCCAGACCTGGCCGCCAGGACCGTTCCACAGGGCGCTCTGATCAACGGGGGGTGTACGGGTCATGGTCTTGCCTTGCAGGGAAGTCGCCCATAGGTTGGCGCTTGAAGGTCACTTGAGGTCAAGCCCGTGCGTGAACTGGATATCGGCGAAGTGGTCAAGCGCAGTGGCGTGCCGGCCTCGACCCTGCGTTACTACGAACAGCTTGGGCTGCTGCAGGCAGTGGGCCGTCGCGGCCTGCGCCGGCAGTACGACGAGCAGGTGCTGGAGCGGCTGGCACTGATCGGCCTGGGCCAGGCGGCCGGGCTGTCGCTGCAGCAGATCGGCGCATCGCTGCCACCGCAGCGCGGATGCCTTACGCTGGATCGTGAGGCCCTGCTGGCGCAGGCTGATGTGCTGCAGCAGCAGATCATCCAGCTGCAACGGGTACGCCGGCACCTGCAACGTGCGGCGGCCTGCCCGCAGGCACAGGATGCCCGGAAGTGCGGCTCGTTCCGGAAGCTGCTGCGGGCACAGCAGCGCATGGCGGGTGGGTGAGAGAAGCGTATCCACGCATGGCGTGAATCTACTGCAGCACGACCTCGGCAGATCCACGCCCTGCGTGGATGAATCAATCGCGGGTGCTGACTTCCCACGTGGCATGCAGCACCCCCGGCACGTGCTCCATCCGTGCCAGCACCAGATCCAGCTCGTCGGCACTGACCGCGGTACTGACCAGCACCGCGATCACGTCGGTAGGCGCGTCGGCATGTTCGACCACCTGCACATCGCCCACCGGATACTGCGCGGCCTCCAGCGCATCGACCAGTCGCTCGCGTACACGCGGAACTGCTTCGGCATCCACGCTCAGGCGCACTTCGTAGGTGGCTTCGGTCGCCGTCTCGTTGATCGGGATGCGGTTGATCGCATTCACCAGCGGCCGCAGCAGGGTGTTGCCGGCGATGATCAGCACGGTCAGCAGCACGCCCTCGGCCAGCATGTCCGCGCCGGTGCAGCTGCCGACCGCCGCCGAGCACCACAGGGTGGCGGCGGTGTTCAGGCCGCGCACGTTCATGCCTTCCTTCATGATCACGCCGGCGCCGAGGAAGCCTACACCGGAGACCACGTAGGAAATCACCCGTACCGCCTCGGCGCTGCCGGCGATGCGCATGCCCAGGTCGACGAAGGCGGCGGCGCCCACTGCCACCAGCACGTTGGTGCGCAGGCCGGCGGTGCGTTGCCGGTACTGGCGCTCGGCGCCGATCAGCGTGCCCAGCACGAAGGCGGTCAGCAGGCTGACCACGGTGTCGGCGAAGGGGCCGGCCTGGAAGGTCTCAATGAAGCGCATGGCCGGAGTCTACCCGGTCGAGGTGACAGTAGATCCACGCCATGCGCGGATTTCGAAAGTGTCAGAAACGACTTAATCCCCTCCGTCCCCTTTTTGCGGGGTCAGTCGGTGTCGTCGACGCGCTCGCCCATCAGTTCGCGCTGGCGCTTGTCCAGTTCCTCGGCGTAGCGCTTGCGGACGAAGGCTTCAGAGACCACGCCCAGGACCTGGCCGTCGGCGGCGACCACGGCCAGTTCATCGGCCTGGGTCTGGTCGAAGCGCTGCATCACGCTGACCACGTCCGCGGCCGGTGACAGTGACACGTCCCGGTTCTCGGCCAGCTCGCCGATCATGGTCTCCGGCTTCACGCCGTCGCCGTAGACGCGCGGAATCTGCACGATGCCTGCGTAATGGCCTTCGCTGTCGATCAGGATCACCCGGCTGCCCGAACCCAGCGGGAAGCGCTGGCGGAACGTGGCGGCATCGAGATCGGCCGGCGCGGTAGCCACGCCCTTGCGCATCAGCCGGCCGGCGTTGAGGTTCTGCACCCAGCCCACGTCGCGTGCGCTCTTGATGGTCTCGCCGCGCAGGTGCATGCGCCAGGTCGAGAACGAATAACCGAACCACTGCCGTACCAGCGTGCTGGAGACCAGCACCGCACTCATCACCACGCTGGTCAGCAGGAAGTCGTGGGTGCCTTCCAGCACCAGCATGGCCATGGTCATCGGTGCGCCGACCACGGCGGCGGCCAACGCTGCCATGCCAGCCAGCGCGGCGGACGTGGCGTCGATCACCGGCACACCAGTGGCCATCGCCAGCAGGCCGGCGAACAGGGCGCCGACCAGGGTGCCCATGAACAACGAGGCGAAGAACAGGCCGCCGCGGAAACCAAACCCGAGCGAGATGCCCGAGGCCAGGCACTTCAGGGTCAGCAGGCCGCCGATCCAGATCAGCGGCAGGTGCGTGGTCAGGTCCAGGTGCAGCGCGCCATGGCCGGACGACAGCACCTGCGGGCTGGCCAGGGCCAGCGGAATCAGCAGCAGGCCGCCCACCACCGGCCGACCCCAGGCAGGCAGCGGGCTGCGCTTGACCGTGCCTTCGATCGAGGCGATCAGCCGCATCACCGCGATGCCGACCATCGCGCAGCAGCAGCCAAGCAGGCCGTAAATGGCGTAGTCGGCGGCGCGGACATCAATCGTCGAGGCAGCCGGCAGCAGGTAGGGCTCGATGCCGGCCTGGTCGGCCACGAATGCACCTGCCAGCGCGGCCACCGCCACCGGCGCCAGTGCGGCCGGGGTGTAGGCGCCGATGACGATCTCGAAGGCGTAGAACGCGCCGGCCAGTGGCGCCCCGAAGGCGGCCGCGATGGCACCGGCGGCACCGGCGCCGACCAGGATGCGCACGTCGTTGCGGCGCAGGCGCATCACCCTGCCCAGCTGCGAGCCGCTGCCCGCTCCCATCTGCGTATACGAAGCCTCCAGCCCGACCGAGGCGCCGCAGCCATTGGACAGCAGGGTCTGGGTCAGCACGATGAGGTTGTCGCGCATCGACATGCGCCCGCCATGCAGGGCATTGGCTTCGACCGCATCGAGCAGGGGCCGCTTGAGCCGGGTCGCGGCCAGGCTGACCAGGCCGACCAGCAGGCCACCCAGCGGCAGCACCAGCAGTGCGGTCCAGGTCAGCGCGGGCAGGGAGCTCAGGCGCATGCCGTCGTCGAGCCCGTACAGGGTGCCCTGCAGCCAGCGTGCGATGCCGGACTGCAGCAGGGTCAGGTAGCCGGCGATCAGGCCGACCAGCAGGGCAAGCGCGATGAACCACAGGTCGCTGCCGCGCAGGCGCAGGCGCAGGCCCTGGAAGGCCAGATGCAGGCGCGATGGCGAAACAGGCAGTGACATGGTGGCGGCATGATACGCCGCCACCGTGGTCGCCGCCGTCACTGCATCGGGCGGTTACCGCGTCAGAAGCGGTAGCGGCCCTGCACGTAGAAGGTGCGTGGCGCAGCCACCATGCGGCCGGCGTTGCCATCGACGTTGCGGGTGTACCAGCGCTTGTCGGTCAGGTTGTTCACGCCCAGCGCGATCTCGCTGTCGTCCAGCCCCGGCACCTGCCAGGCCACCTGCGCGTTCCACAGGCGCACGCCCGGCACGCGGCCCACGCGCGCGTCAGCGGTTTCTTCCCAGGTGTTGGCGGCATCGGAGAACTGGCCGCTCTGATGGGTGCTGGAGACATTGAAGGTCCAGCCGGCCAGTGCGTAGCGGGCGCCGACGCTGTCGGTGTCGCGCGAGTAGAAGGGCACGTCCAGGCCGCGGTTGTCACCGGACTGCTGGATCGCCTGGGTCCAGGTGTAGTTGGCGTACAGCTCCAGTCCGGCCAGCGCACTGTCCTCGGCGAAGTGGTACTCCAGCGCGCTCTCCACGCCCTTGTGGTCGGTGGCGCCGATGTTCTGGAAGGTCGGTGGGGTGATCCCCGGCACCTGCAGGATCTGGTTGTCGAAGCGCATCTTGAACACGGTCACTTCCGCGCGCAGTGCGCCGTCCTGCCAGCGCGCGCCCAGTTCGGCGGTCTTTGCCACTTCCGGTTTGAGCGGATTGCTGGCGGTCTGGGAATTGAGCTGGATGTTCTGCACCGGCCCGAACGAGGTGGTGTAGTTGCCGAACACAGTCAGCCGCGGCGTCAGCAGGTAGGCGATGTTGAGCGAGGGCAGGGCCTTGTCGTTGCGGCTGCTGAAGGTCGCCGTGCCACCGGCCTGGCGGCGGTCCATGTCGATCCATTCCATGCGCACGCCCGGGGTGATCCGCCACTGGCCGATCGCGATGCGGTCGTCGATGTAGAACGCATGGGCATCGGTCGCGTTGTCGAAACGGGTGGTGGCACTGGCCACGCCGGTGCGGCGGCTGACGGTGTAACTGCGGTCGTTGCCGCGCTCGCGCAGGAAGCGGTAGCCGGCGGTGATGTCGTGCACGCTGGCGCCCCAGTGCAGGCGCTGGGTGTAGCGCGGCTCGATGCCAAGCACGCGGTAATCGCGCGGCTGCACGGTCAACTGGGTATTGGCCGTGTTGATCAGCGAGCTGGCGCGGCTGCTTTCGTTGTAATAGGCCAGCACCTCGAACTCGCTGTTGGCCGACAGCGTGTTGGTGTAGCCCAGGTCGATGCCGGTGCGGTGGCCCTTCCAGAAATCGGTGGAGCGGGTGTTCTGGAACGGGTCGGCCTCGTATTGCGCGCGGGTCAGGCCGCCCGGGGTCAGCGAGCGCACATCGTAGTACGACAGCTTGGCACGCAGTTCCTGCTGCGCGTCGATGGCATAGGCGAACTTCAGCGCCAGGTCGTTGAAGCGGTCATCGCTGCCCTGGCGCCAGCCACGCCCGTCCTGGCCGGAGTACAGCAGGGCCGCGCCCAGGCCGTTGTCGCCGGTACCGCCGAGGAAGGCGTTGTACTGGGTGCTGTCACCGCCGCCATGGTCGTAGGCGGTGTAGCGCACGCCCGCTTCGCCGTGCAGGCCTGCCTCGGTGGGGATGGCGCGGGTGCTGAAGTTGATGATGCCGCCCACGTTCTGCGGGCCGTAGCGCACCGCGCCGCCGCCGCGCACCACGTCGATCGATTCGATGTTGGACAGGCTGGTCGGCGCGAACGACAGCTGCGGCTGGCCATACGGCGCCACCGCCAGCGGCACGCCGTCCAGCAGTACGGTCGAGCGCGGCGAGTAGCGTCCGGTCAGGCCGCGCACGCCGATGTTCAGCGAGACCGAGCTGCCGGCCGTGCCGGAGTTGTCGGTGACCTGCACGCCGGGGATGCGGCGCATGGCATCGCCGATGCTGGCCGCGCCGCTGGCCTCGATGCGCTGGCGGTCGACCACCGTGCGCGCGCCGGCGAAGCTCTTGACGCTGTCATGCAGGCCGGTGCCCAGCCAGCTGCCGGACACCTGGATGCTGTCCAGCGTTGTGGCGCCGTCCTGGGCGAAGGCACGGGTGGCCGGGAGCAGGCACAGGGCGAGGGCGGCAGCCAGGGGCAGGCGGGCCGGTTGCAGGGCGTGGATGGGCATCGATGCGGGTTGTGGAAGGTCGTAAATGAGAATTATTGCTGATTCCATTCGCTATTGGAATGCGCCTCCGGTTCATACCGATGCCCCGGTGGTAGAGTGGGCGATTGCTTCCTGACTCGCCGAGATCCGCCATGTCCCAAGCCGCCTTCTACCCCGTCGGAACTCCTGGCCAACCGTGGGGAGCGGCGGAACGGGAGCTGTGGCGTGGTCGCCAGCAGCGCCTGCGTCGCTATGACCAGGAGGTGCTGCCGCGCATCGAGGCGCTGGCCTCGCGTTTCGACAAGGTGGCCTATGGCCAGCTCGACTACGCTGGCGAGACCTATACGTTGTTCGCCCTGCGCAGCCGCGACTGGAACCCGGCGCTGCCCGCCGCGCTGGTTACCGGTGGCGTGCACGGCTATGAGACCAGTGGCGTGATGGGCGCGCTGGAGTTCCTCGAGAAGCACGCCGCCGACTATGCCGGCAAGGCCAACCTGATGGTGGCGCCGTGCGTGAATCCGTGGGGCTTCGAGCGCATCAACCGCTGGAACTTCGATGCGATCGACCCGAACCGCAACTTCCGCGCCGATGGCCCGGCCCGCGAGTCGACTGCGCTGATCGAGCTGATTGCACCGATCAAGGGCCAGTTCGTGCTGCACATCGACCTGCACGAGACCACCGACAGTGATGAAAGCGAGTTCCGTCCGGCGCTGGCCGCGCGTGACGGCAAGCCGTTCGAGCCGGGCCTGATTCCGGATGGCTTCTACCTGGTGGATGACAGCGAGGCCCCGCAGCCGGCCTTCCAGCAGGCGGTGATCGCTGCGGTGGAGAAGGTCACCCACATTGCCCCCGCCGACGACAAGGGCGAGATCATCGGTTCGCCGGTGGTCGCCCATGGCGTGATCGAGTATCCGCTGGTGAAGCTGGGCCTGTGCGCCGGCATTACCGGCGCGAAGTACACCACCACCACCGAGGTCTACCCGGACAGCCCGCGGGCAACCCCGCAACAGTGCAACGACGCACAGGTGGCAGCGGTGTGCGCGGCGCTGGATTACGCGCTCGCCCATCGCTGACAGATAAAAAGGGGACGGAGGGGATTAAGTCGTTTGTGCCCCAGTACCGCCGGGGCACAAACGACTTAATCCCCTCCGTCCCCTTTTTCCGTCCCCTTTTTCACCCCAACGCGTCGGCCCACCAGAGTGCGGCTGGGCCTGGCGGCGTGTCGCGTCGCCACAGCAGGTCGCTGTGGATGCGCCGCGGCCAGCCCGGCAGCACCAGTTCCACCAGCCGCCCACGGTCATAGCGCTGCACCAGCGCCCGCGGCAGTTCGGCCCAGCCGATGCCGTCCTCGGCCATCTCCATCACCATCAGGTAATCGGTGGCGGTCCACGCGAGGCCGGTGACCAAGCGGGTCTGATCGACTTCCGCGCTCAGGCGCACCTGCCGATGCCGTGCCAGTTGTGCGGCGGCGCGACGCCCGGCGCTGGCCAGCGGGTGTCCGCGCGCCACGTACACCGACAGTTCGCTGTGGTGCGCCAGCGGCCGCGCCACCAGCCCATCGGGATAGCGCTCCTGCCTGGGCAGCAGGCCCAGCGCGGCGCGGCCGCTGCTCACCCGTTCCAGCACGTCCTCGCCTTCGGCATCCAGCCACTCCAGCTCGATCTCCGGGAACGCTTCGGCGAAGCGCTGCAGGATCCGCTGCTCGGGATCCAGCTGGTAGACATCGGAAAACACCACGGTCAGGCGCGGCTCGACCGGCGCGGACAGGCGCACGCTCAACTGCTGCAGGCGCGCATCGGCGGCCAGGATCTCCTGTGCGTGGCCCAGCACCTGGCGCCCGGCCTCGGTCAGCCGCGGGTAGCGCCCGCTGCGGTCGAACAGGCTCACGCCGAGGTCGGCTTCCAGGTGGGCAATGGCGGTGCTGACCGTCGACTGGGTCTTGCCCAGCCGCCGTGCCGCGGCCGAGAACGAGCCCAGCGCGGCGGCTTCCACGAAGGCCTGTAGGGATTCAGGGGAATAGGGCATTGATCCATCGCTCCTGTCGATGGAATCCATTTTGATACCACCGTAAAAGGCGATGATACTAACCACCGTCGCCCCTGTCTGCGAGGGGCGTTCCGGACCCTCCACGCGCGGCGTGGATCCATTGATGAGGCGGCGCGGTCCCCGTCCTGCAAGGAGTTTCACATGTCCCGTACTGTTCCCGCCCGTGGCGCGCTGGTCGCCTGGGCCTGCCTGACCGTGGCGATCGTCGCCGAAGTGGTCGGCACCTCGTTCATGGCCCACGCCGCCCGCGATGGCGGCTGGACCGGTTATCTGATCATGGCCGGTGCGCTGGCGCTGTCCTACTTCTTCCTGGCGCAGTCGGTGCGTCGCATCGCGGTGGGCGTGGCCTACGCGGTGTGGGAAGGCCTGGGCCTGACCCTGCTGACCGTGGTCGGCCTCACCGTGTTCGGCGAGAGCCTGTCGCTGCAGCAGCTGGCCGGCCTGGTGCTGGCGGTGGTGGGCATCGTCTGCGTCACCCTCGGGGAGGCACACTGATGAATACCTTGGCTCTGTTTTTCGTGATCTGTTCGGCGCTGATCGATGTCGCCGCGAACATGATGGTGGCCAAGTCGGAAGGCTTCCGCCGCTGGCGCTGGGGTGTCGCTGCGATCGTCATGGTCTGGATCGCCTTCGCCCTGCTGGGCCAGGCGGTGCGTTACATGGACCTGGCCACCGCCTATGCGATGTGGGGTGCGATCGGCGTGATCGGAACCGCCACCTGCGGACGCCTGTTGTTCGGCAACCGCCTGCGTCCGATCGGTTGGATCGGCATCGGTCTGGTCACTGCGGCGGTGCTGCTGCTCAGCACCGCCAAGTAGCAACGGGTCTTTTCGCGGGCGTGGCGGCACCGGTGCGGGCGATTTGCGAAGTCGCCCGCGCTCGCCGACACTGCGGCTTTCCACAAGGAGTGCCCGCATGTTCAGCCACATCACCGTTGGAACGAACGACATGGACGTCGCGCATCGCTTCTACGATGCCCTGTTCGCCGCGATGGGGGCACGTCCGGGTGTGTTCGACGAAAAGGGTCGGCTGCTGTACTTCAAGGATGGGCGGATGTTCGGCGTGACCGCGCCGATCGATGGGCAGCCAGCGTGCCATGCCAACGGCGGCACCATCGGTTTCAGTCTGGGCAGTGCAGAGGCCGTGCGTGCCTGGCAGGAAGCTGGCGTGGCTCACGGTGGCACCGCAATCGAAGATCCGCCCGGCGTCCGCAACATGTCCGGTCGGCAGGTGTTTCTGGCCTATCTGCGTGACCCGGATGGCAACAAGCTGTGTGCGGTGCATGTAATGTCGTGATCGGACAGGACGCGCGTGGCCGCGGCGCGGCCCGCGCGGGCAAGGTTGCGCTCCGGCGCGCGCGTGATAACACGGAATGGTGGGCCGGGCCTGTGACCACAGGCCGCAACTTCATGCTCTGTCCACTGCGGTTCAGCCAGAATCGGTCGGCTAACCCTTTGATCTACCGGAGAACGCCGCCCCATGGATGTACTGGAGCCGCAACAATCCCCGGTGCGCACCCTTCGGCCTGTGTTCGCCTTCGCGGCGATCGTTGTCGTGGCGTTCGCGCTGTTCGTCAGCCTGTTTCCGCTCGGTGCGGGCCGCCTGCTGGTCAAGGCGCAGGACTGGGCCGCACTCAATGTCGGCTGGTACTACCTGCTGGCGATGACCCTGTACTTGGTGTTCGTGGTCGGTGTGGCGCTGTCCAAGTATGGTGGCATCAAGCTCGGCGCCGACCATGATGAGCCGGAGTTCAGTTATCTTTCCTGGGCCGGCATGCTGTTCGCCGCCGGCATCAGCATCACCCTGTTCTTCTTCTGCGTCTCCGAACCGCTGACCCACTACCTGCAGCCGCCGCAGGGCGAACCGGCGGCGGGCGAGGCCGGCGCGCGCCAGGCCATGCAGCTGCTCTTCCTGCACTGGGGCCTGCATGGCTGGGGCGTGTTCGCACTCGCAGCGATGGCGATGGCCTACTTCGCCTATCGCCACAACCTGCCGCTGGCGCTGCGCTCGGCGCTGTATCCGCTGATCGGCAAGCGCATCAACGGGCCGATCGGCTACACCGTGGACGCGCTGGGCATCGTCGCCACCGTATTCGGCATCGGCGCCGACATGGGCTTCGGCGTGCTGCACCTCAACGCGGGCCTGTCGCACCTGTTCAACATCCCGCACTCCAACCTGGTGCAGATCATCCTGGTGGTCAGCATGATGGGCGCGGCGGTGGCCGTCGCGGTTTCAGGCGTGGAGAAGGGCGTGCGCTGGATGGCCAACATCAACATGCTGCTGGCGATCGCGCTGGTGCTGTTCATGCTGTGCGCCGGCCCCACCCAGTACCTGCTGAGTACGCTGATGCAGAACCTGGGCGACTACCTGGGCAGCGTGGTCGGCAAGAGTTTCGATGTGTACGCCTATGGCGGCCGGCCGGAATGGCTGGGCGGTTGGACGGTGTTCTACTGGGCCTGGTGGATCGGCTGGGCGCCGTTCGTCGGCCTGTTCATCGCGCGCATCTCGCGTGGCCGCACCATCCGCGAATTCGTGTTCGGCGTGCTGCTGATCCCGCTGGGCTTCACCCTGGCCTGGCTGTCGATCTTCGGCAACAGCGCGCTGGACCAGGTGCTGCACCACGGCCAGCAGCAGCTGGCGCAGCTGGCGGTGGATGACCCACCGACCGTGCTGTATGCACTGCTGGATGGCTACCCGTGGAGCCGCACGGTGATCGCGGTGACCGTGCTGGTCAGCTTCATCTTCTTCGTGACGTCGGCTGATTCGGGGGCGGTGGTGTTGTCCACGCTGTCCTCGCACGGCGGCGCGCCGGAGGATGATGGTCCGCGCTGGCTGCGCGTGTTCTGGGGCACGGTGATCGCGGTGCTGACCGCCGGGCTGCTGCTGGCCGGCAGCATCGATGCACTGAAATCGGCGGTGGTATTGGCCTCGCTGCCGTTCTCGGCGGTGCTGCTGCTGATGATGTGGGGCCTGACCCGCGCCTTCAGTGACGAATCGCACCGCAAGCGCGCGCTGCAGTACCGGCCCTCGCCGCTGATCGGTGACGATCGCCACCATCAGGGCTGGCGCCAGCGCCTGAGCCAGGCCATGCACTTCCCGGTGCGCGACCAGGTCTACCGCTTCATGGATGACACGGTGAAGCCGGCGATGGAAGCGGTGGCCGAACAGCTGCGCGGGCAGGGCTGGGACGTCGCCACGCGCTTCGAGGCCGGCGACATGGAGCTGACAGTGAACCATGGCGAGCAGCAGGATTTCCTGTACCGGGTGATCCTGAGTGGCTACCTGACCCCGTCGTTCGCCGCGCAGCAGCTGCGCAACCAGCGCTACTACCGCGCGGAAGTGCATCTGTTCGAAGGCAGCCAGGACTACGACCTGGTCGGCTACAGCCGCAAGCAGATCATCAACGACATCATCAGCCAGTACGAACGGCACCTGCAGTTCCTGCACCTGAGCCGGTAATACACGACCGCCGGGCATTCCCCCGGCGGTCGGTGGATTCGATGGTAGTGCCGGCCGCTGGCCGGCAACGCGAACGGGGCGGCCCATCAC
Source organism: Stenotrophomonas sp. YJH_SMC_127 (assembly GCF_059372445.1). Lineage (NCBI taxonomy): Bacteria > Pseudomonadati > Pseudomonadota > Gammaproteobacteria > Lysobacterales > Lysobacteraceae > Stenotrophomonas > Stenotrophomonas sp. YJH_SMC_127. Next base: position 151,658 of record NZ_JCAFVO010000002.1, read on the forward strand.
CGCCGCCCCGTTGGCCCATCAGAACCGGTAGCGCGCCCCCAGCGAGACGAACTGCCCGCGCAGGTTGTACTGGCTGATGTCGAAGCCGTTGGAGCCACCGGCCGGGTCGAACGGCGGATCCTTGTCGGTCAGGTTCAGCACCGACAGCGACAGCGTGGTGTTGGGAATACCTTCGTAGGCCACGTACAGGTCCAGCTGGTGATACGGCTTGATGCGGTCGCGCAGGCCCGGGTTGCTGGTCGCCGTCGCCACACGCTGGTCATAGCCGCTCACGTACTGCAGGCTCAGCGTGCTGCTCCAGTCGCCCACCGCCCAGTTCAGCGAGGTGGTGCCGCGGGTGCGCGGCAGTGCGCCGTGGCGGTTGTTGCCGGCGCCGTCATACGGTGCCTGGCCGGCCACCAGCGGCTGCTTGAAGCTGAGCAGGTGGGTCCAGCTGCCGGCCACGGTGAAGTTGCCCCAGCCCTCGGTGCGGAAGGTGTGGTTGGCATCCAGGTCCAGCCCGGAGGTGGTCAGTTCGCCCTGGTTGGCGTACTGGTTGGTGATGAACTGGATGCGCCCCTGCGCATCACGCTGTACACGGCCGGGGAACAGCGTCGGGTTGTCGACGATGAACTGCGCGCTGTCCGGCTTGACCAGGTTGTCCTGCTCGATGCGGTACCAGTCCAGGCCGATGCTGGTATCGCCATCCGGCGACCACACCGCGCCCACGTTGAAGTTGCGCGAGCGTTCGGCCTTCAGGTCCGGGTTGCCGGTGCGGATGTTGGTCACGCCACGGCTGCCACCGGGCTGCAGCGGATCCAGCGGATCGATCACCGAGCCGTAGCTGACGGTCTGGCCCGGCGCGATTTCCGGCAGCGAGGGGGCGCGGAAGCCGCGCGAGAACGAACCGCGCAGCAGCAGGCTGTCCAACGGCTGCCAGCGCAGCGCCAGCTTCGGCGAGAACGCCTTGCCGAAATCATCGTAGTGGTCGCCGCGACCAGCCACCTGCAGCTCAAGCGTGCGGTGCAGCGGCACGCTCAATTCGGCGTAGGCGGCGCTGACCTGACGCTCGCCGTTGACCACGTTGATGGCCGGACGCAGTTCGGTGCCCGACAGCACCTGTGCGCTGGTGCGCGCATCCAGTGACTCCTTGCGGAACTCGGCACCCCAGGCGAAGCCGACCGCACCGGCCGGGAGGTCCCACAGCGAGGTCGAGGCCTTGACGTTCAACGCGTGCAGCTTGTACCAGCCTGGCCGCTTGGTCTGCAGGCGCAGTGCATCCAGCGCGCCCGGCGTGGCGGACGGGTTGAGGAAGTTGTAACTGCCATCGCGCAGGATCTGTTCGAACGCGTAGCGGTTGACGAAATTGTCGACGTACTCGCGCTGCGCGCTCTGCGAGGTCAGCGCCGCCACTTCCCAGTCCCAGCGCTCGCCGCTGCCACGCACGCCGGCCAAGGCGCGGTAGAACACCTGGGTGTTGTCCTTCAGGCGCGGGCCGAGGTCGAAGAACGTGTACTCGAACGGCAGCGGCGTGCTGCCCGGGTTGTTCGGGTGGCCGACCGGCAGCACCGCCGGCACGTCGATAAGCGTGCCGGTGGCCGGGTTGTAGGCACGCAGGCCAGGGCCCACGGTGAGCGGCGCGCTGAAGATCTGGTCGGCCTTGTTGTGGCTGTACAGCACATCGGCGAAGGCTTCGACGCTGTCGTTGAAGCGGTAGGTCGCGCTCAACGACGCCTGCAGGCGCTCGGCGCCGGGCTGCAGGGTCTTGAACGGCTGCGCGTTGAAGGCGCAGGCCTGGCCGGGCAGGGTGCTGCCGAAGTCGCTGTACGGGCGCAGCTGGCTGCCGTCGGGGCAGTTGGCGAACGGCTGCGGCGCGCGTGGGTTGGACAGCCAGTTGCCACCGGCGGTGGACCAACCGGCCAGGCGGCCGCCGGGCTTGTCGCGGAAATCGCCGCTGCGGGTGTAGGCACGCTGGTCGGCGTCGAGGCGATCACGCTTGAGCAGGTCCAGCCCGAACAGCACGTTCCAGCCCTGCTGTTCGAGGTCACCGAAGCCAGCCAGCAGGTTGGCCTTGCGCTCGTTCAGGCCGCCTTGGGTGGCGGTACCGAAGCCGCCGCCGACTTCCACGCCCTGGAAGTTCTTTCGCAGGATGATGTTGATGACGCCGGCGATGGCATCGGAACCGTACACCGCCGAGGCGCCATCCTTCAGCACTTCGATGCGTTCCACTGCGCTGATCGGCAGCGCGTTGAGGTCGACGAAGGTGTCCTGGGTGTTGAGCGCGAAACCGAAGTTGGAGACGCGGTAGCCGTTGACCAGCACCAGCGTGTTCTTCGGAGACAGGCCGCGCAGGCCGATCGATGCAGAACCGGCGGCGAAGCTGCCGGTGTACTGCTCGTCGAAACTGTTGCCGGCATTGGCCGACAGGTTGCGCAGCACGTCGGTGAGGGTGGAGCGACCGGTCTGCTCGATCTGTTCGCGGCTGACGATCTGCACCGGGTTCGGCCCGGCGGTGTCGCTGCGCTTGATGTTGGAGCCGGTCACCAGCACGGTGCCCAGGGTGGTGCTGTCCTTGCCGGCATCGGCGGTTTCAGCGGCGCCGGCAGCGCCGGCGGTGAGGCCCAGCGCGATCGCGCCGGCAAGCAGGTTCAGGGTGGTGCGGTACATGGAAGCGACAACGCCGAACGGGGGAGGAGCCGTCAGTACCGCATGCAGGCAAGTACGCCTTCCAATGACGAAAGCGCATTCAGTTATACATCACAGGTTCTTAACGAACCGACTCGATGGGTGCGGACCGTTGGTCCGCACTCCTCCCGGGGGTCAGGTCCCTTTCCAGCGGAAAGGGATCTGACCCCGGTTGTCCTACCCTCAAGGCCGCAGCAGCACCTTGCCATTGCGGCCAGAACCGGCGCCCGCCTTTGCCGCCTGGGCGATGTCGTCCAGTGCGAAGATCTTCTCCACCGGCAGGGTCAGTTCGCCGCTGGCCGCACGCTTCAGCAGCTCGCCGACCAGCCGGCGCTTGTCCTCCACCGCCATCGCCTGGCTGACTTTGCTGCCCCAGAAGCCCTTCACCGTGGCCTCCTTGTAGATCAGGCCACCGGCGGGAATGCGCATCGGCTCGCCGCTCATCACCCCGAACGACACCAGGGTGCCGTGGTGGCCAAGCAGGTCGACCAGGTCACCGCTGGCGTCGCCGCCGATGGAATCCACCGCGGCCGCGGCCTGTGCTTCGCCAGTCGCTTCACGCACGCGATCCTTCCAACCCTCCACCGAGGTGTCGAACACATGATCGATACCCAGCGCCTGCAACTGCGCGACGGCATCGGCATTGCGCACCAGGTTGGCCACATGCACGCCACGCGCCCGCGCCAGCATCGCCAGCGACTTGCCCACCGCGCCATTGGCGGTGTTCTGCACGATCCACTGGCCTGCTTCGACGTGCAGGAATTCCAGCAGCATCAGCGCGCTCAGCGGCATGGCGATCAGCTGCGCGGCCATTTCGTCGGGGATCGCCTCGGGCATCGGAATCACCATGCGTGCCGGTGCAATGAACGCTTCGGCCCAGGTGCCATGCACCGAGGCGGCGGCCACCCGCTGGCCGATCTGCAGGCCGTCGACGCCTTCGCCGAGTGCATCGACCACGCCCAATGCTTCACTGCCACCGATCGCCGGCAGTGTCGGCTTGTAGCCGTAGAGGCCGCGCACGGTCAGCAGGTCGTGATTGTGGATCGAGGCCAGCACGGTGCGGATGCGCACCTCGCCGGGGCCGGGCTCGGGGAGGGTGGCATCGGCAATGGCGAGGACGTCGGCCGGGTTGCCGAAGGAAGGGTACTGGGCAGCGCGCATGGGCGGTGTTCCGCGGAAAGTTGATGTTGTACCGAACTGGGGACGCAGGCGCTGTCGACAAGGCGCCGCAGGTGCAACACGGCATCCTGCGACTGATCGTCGCGGCATGTCGTGATTGCCGCATCTTGTGTTGACGGTTCCGATTATCCCCACTATGTTGTGGTCGTCACTCCCGGTCAGCCGCCGCCGCCGGACACGCAGCAAACGTCCCGCGGCCCGCCCCTGAAGGCTTGCCGTGTCGACGCGGCCGCCATCGTGCGGACCCAGATCGCCCCCACGGCCCGGATACCGGCCGCAGGCGCAGGCTGTTGCCGACGATCTGGTGTTCCCGCGCTTTGGCATCCCACCCCGACCGCCCCGTGCGCCGGTATCGCGTGCAGGGCCGCCATGGCATCGACCGCCAACGCGCGTGCGAGCCTGGAGCTTCACCACCATGACCGACAGTACCTTCCGCGTGGCCGATCTGGCCGGCGCTGGCGACGCCTTGCGCGCCGGTGGCGAGCGCGTGCCGACCTGGATCACCAAGGAGGCCGGCAACCGCCGCCTGCCATTCGACGCCGAGCGCCTGCAGCGCAGCATCGATGCGGTGCACGCCGAGTTCCCGCAGCTGGATGTGAGCGACTACCGCCGCGTGGTGCAGGCAATGGTCGAGCGCAAGCCCAGCATCAGCGCCGATGACCTTGTCGATCTGCTGATCCGCGAGGCCGAATCGCGCGTGGACCTGGTCGCGCCGGAGTGGGAGCAGTTTGCCGCGCGCATCTACCTGCGCCGCCTGTACAAGCGTGCCAGCCGCAACCGCTTCTACGATGTCGGCCTGAAGTACGGCTCCTACGTGGGCCTGCAGGAAAGCCTGGCTGACCGCGGCATCTACAGCAACGACATCCTGCGCTGCTACTCGAAGGAAGAACTGCAGCAGGCCGGCGGTATGATCGACCCGGAACGCGACCGCCTGTTCGCCTACAACGGCCTGTACCTGCTGGCCACGCGCTATCTGGCCAGCGACCGCAGCCGCGAGGTCTATGAGCTGCCGCAGGAGCGTTGGCTGACCATCGCGCTGTACCTCATGCAGGAAGAAAAGCCGCGCGAGCGGCGCATGCAGCTGGTCGGCGAGGCGTACTGGGCGCTGTCCAACCTGTACATGACGGTGGCCACGCCGACCCTGGCCAACGCCGGCAAGGTCGGGGGGCAACTGTCCAGCTGCTTCATCGACACGGTGGACGACAGCCTGCAGGGCATCTATGACTCCAATACCGACATCGCCCGCGTGTCCAAGCACGGCGGCGGCGTGGGCGCCTATCTGGGCTATGTGCGCAGCAGCGGCGCGCCGATACGGGGCGTGCCCAATTCCTCCGGCGGCGTGGTGCCGTGGATCAAGCAGCTCAACAACACCGCAGTGTCGGTCGACCAGCTTGGCCAGCGCAAGGGCGCGGTGGCGGTGTACCTGGACATCTGGCACCGCGACATCGAAGCCTTCATGGACCTGCGCCTCAACAACGGCGACCAGCGCCTGCGCGCGCATGATGTGTTCACCTCGGTGTGCGTGCCGGACCTGTTCATGGAAGCAGTCGAACGCCGTGCCGACTGGTACCTGTTCGACCCGCACGAGGTGAAGCAGGCCAAGGGCTGGTACCTGCAGGACTTCTACGACGAGAAGCGCGGCGCGGGCAGCTTCCGCGACCGCTACGCCGAACTGGTGGCCGACGAGCGCATCAGCCGGCGCACGGTGAAGGCGATCGATCTGTTCAAGCGCATCATGCTCAGCCAGCTGGAGACGGGCAACCCGTTCCTGTTCTACCGCGACGAGGTCAACCGCCGTAACCCGAACAAGCACGCCGGCATGATCTATTCCAGCAACCTGTGCACCGAGATCCTGCAGAACATGAGCCCGACGCGGATGATCCAGGAGATCGTCAGCGGCGACCAGATCGTCACCACACGCCGCGCCGGCGACTTCGTGGTCTGCAACCTGTCTTCGATCAACCTCGGCCGCGCGATCCATGCGCCGGATGACCTGCTGGCCACCGATGTGCTGGAGCGCCTGATCCCGATCCAGGTGCGCATGCTGGACAACGTGATCGACCTCAACGCACTGCCGGTGCCGCAGGCCACGATCACCAACCGCAAGTACCGCGCCATCGGACTGGGCACGTTCGGTTGGCACCACCTGCTGGCGCAGCAGGCGATCCAGTGGGATTCACCGGATGCCGAACAACTGGCCGACCGCCTGTATGAGCGCATCAATTTCCTGACCATCCAGGCCAGCGCGCAACTGGCGAAGGAAAAGGGCAGCTATCCGATGTTCACCGGCAGCGATTGGCACAACGGGCGTTACTTCCGTGATCGCGACTACACTGGCGCCGCATGGGACAGCCTGGCGCGCGAGGTCGCCACGCACGGCCTGCGCAACGGCTGGCTGCTGGCGGTGGCGCCGAACATGAGCACCGCGCAGATTGCCGGTTCCACCGCATCGATCGACCCGATCTACAGCGCGTTCTACTACGAGGAAAAAAAGGACTTCCGGCGGCCGGTGGCAGCGCCGGGGTTGTCGCTGGAAACCTGGCCGTACTACGAGAAGGGGGCGTACAAGGTCGACCAGTTCGCCAGCGTGCGCCAGAACGCGCGTCGCCAGCGCCATGTTGATCAGTCGATCAGCTTCAACCTGTACGTGCCCAGCACGATCCGCGCCAGCACCCTGCTGGAGCTGCACCTGAGCGCCTGGCGCGAGGGCCTGAAGACCACCTACTACGTGCGCTCCAACGACATCGACATCAGCGAATGCGAATGGTGCTCCAGCTGATCAATGGTAGTGCCGGCCGCTGGCCGGCAACCCCGCGATCTTCGGTAGTGCCGGCCGCTGGCCGGCAACACGATAGAAAGAGAACGAAGGCAGAAAACCATGGCAACCCCCCTCGACCGCATCAAGATCCTCGAACCGCGCCATCCCAACCGCAGCACCGGCATCATCAACGGCCGCACCAGCGGGATACTGAACTGGAATGACATCCCGTACCCGTCGTTCTATCGGGCCTACAAGGAGCTGTCGACCAACTTCTGGATCCCCGACGAGGTCGACATGAAGGCCGATGCGCGCCAGTACGGCGAGCTGTCCGGGCGCGAAAAGAACGCCTACGACTCGATCATCGGCCTGCTGGCCACGCTCGACTCACCGCAGACGCGCTTCATCTACAACGTGGCCGAGTACATCACCGACCCGGCCGCGCATGCCAATGCCGCGATCATCGGCCAGCAGGAAGTGATCCACAACGAGAGTTACAGCTATGTGCTGGCCTCGATCACCGACCTGCCGAACCAGAACCGCGTATTTGAACTGGCGCGCACCCATCCGACCATCATCAAGCGCAACGCGCCGATCATGGGCGCGTATGACGACTTCATGCGCGAGAAGACCGCCGAGACCCTGTTGAAGTCGCTGATCCAGTCCTCGATCCTGGAGGGCATCAACTTCTATTCCGGATTTGCGTACTTCTACAACATGGTGCGGCAGAACCGCATGACCGGCACCGGCAAGATCATCAGTTTCATCAACCGCGATGAACTGGCCCATACCAAGTTCATCAGCGAGCTGATCCGCGCCATCATCGGCGAGAACCCGGAGCTGCAGACCAACGAGCTGACCGCCTATGTGCACCAGGCGTTCGAGCACGCCATCGAACTGGAAACCCAGTGGTCGTCGGAAGTACTGGACGGCATCGACGGCATCGATGTGGAGGAAATGACGCGCTACGTGAAGTACCGCGCCAACAAGATGGCCGGCATGCTCGGCATCGAGCGCCTGTACAGCGACACCACCGACAACGTGATGCCGTGGATCAAGGCCTACGCTGACAACTTCACCGAGACCAAGACCGACTTCTTCGAGATGCGCAATGCAAGTTACAAGAAGACCAACGTCGACAACGGCTTCGACGACCTCTGAGTCCGGCACGGCGCTGAGCATCCTGCTGGTGGTGGCCTCACTGAGCGGCAACACCCGCGAGCTTGGCCGGCAGATTGCCGAGCGTTGCCGCGCTGCAGGCCATGCCGTGCACTGGCAGGAGGCCGACGACCTGCAGCAGGCGCCGTCCCTGGCGGCCGACGAGGCCGACCTGGTGCTGCTGGGCTGCTGGACCGACAACGCCGGCCGCACGCCTTCGGAGATGAAGGCATGGGTGGCTGGCATCGCCGAGCGCGGCGAGCGGCCGCGGCAGCTGGCGGTGTTCGGTACCGGCGAGACACAGTGGGGGCAGGAGTACTACTGCGGTGCTGTGCACCGGCTGATCCGCCACTTCCACAGCGACTATCCGCCGCTGGAGATCGAACAGATGCCGCATGGCGAGCGCCATGCCGCGGCCATCGAGGCTTGGACCGATGCGGTCCTGGCCCATTACTGGAGCAACAGCGATGCAGATCATCGACGCCACCACGCCTGAGCAGTTCCAGCAGCTGCTGGCCGAACACCCGCGCGTACTGGTGGACTTCCACAAGGACCAGTGCCCGGGGTGCCGGATGCTGGAGATGTCGCTGCACCGGGTGGCCAACAGCGTCGCGGGGCAGGGCACCACGCTGCTGCGCGTGCAGCTGGAGGTGCTGGGCGAGGCGTTCTTCAGGGAACTGGGGCTGCGGCAGACGCCGACGCTCTCGCTGTTCCGTGACGGGGACGAACGTACCCGCCTGGCAGGGTTCCAGTCGCCGCAGCAGATCGAGGCCGCGATTGCGTTGCATCTGTAGCATGGAGATGGCGGGGTCGGAACCCCTTGCCTGCGGCAGGGAGTCCGACCCCAGGGATGCGGTTTACGCCCCGGCGAAGGTGTCCACCAGCAGCTTCACGTTCAACACCACGATGACCAGCGCGATCACCCAGGCGATCGCGCCCAGCCAGCGCGGTGCGACCAGCGCGCCCATCGTCACCTTGTCGGTCACGATCCGTACCAGCGGGATGATCGCGAACGGCAACTGCATCGACAGCACCACCTGGCTCAGCACCAGCAGCTTCACCGCGCCCTGGTCGCCGAACAGCAGGATCACCACCACCACCGGGATGATGGCCAGCGCACGCGTGATCAGCCGACGCAGCCACGGCGGCATTCGCAGGTGCAGGAAGCCTTCCATCACGATCTGGCCGGCCAGCGTGGCGGTCACCGTCGAATTCAGGCCCGAGGCCAGCAGGGCCACCGCGAACAACGTCGCCGCCGCGCCCACACCCAGCATCGGTGCCAGCAGCTGGTGCGCCTGCTCGATGTCTTCCACATCAAATCGGCCATTGGCATGGAACACCGCCGCCGCCAGGATCAGGATGCTGGCGTTGATGAACAGCGCCAGGGTCAGCGCGAGGGTGCTGTCGGTCACCGCCCAGCGCAGCGCGCTGCGGCGGCCTTCATCGGTACGTGGGTAGGCGCGGGTCTGCACGATGGACGAATGCAGGTACAGGTTGTGCGGCATCACGGTGGCACCAATGATGCCGATCGCGATGTACAGCGCGTGCGGATCGGTCACCACCTGCGCGCGCGGAATGAAGCCGCCGAGCACCGCCATCACCGGCGGCGCCGCCATCGCGATCTGGACCACGAAGCAGGCGAAGATCACCATCAGCAGCGCGATCACGAACGCTTCCAGCGCACGGAAGCCGCGGTTCATCAGCAGCAGCACCAGCAGCGTGTCCAGCGCGGTGATCACCGCACCCCACAGCAGTGGCAGATCGAACAGCAGTTTCAGTGCGATGGCGGTGCCGATCACCTCGGCCAGGTCGCAGGCGATGATCGCCGCCTCGCACAGCGCCCACAACGCCAGGTTCACCGGCTTGGGGTAACGCGCGCGGCAGGCCTGCGCCAGGTCCATGCCGGTGGCGATGCCGAGCCGCGCCGACAGCGCCTGCAGGATCACCGCCATCAGGTTGGAGATGAGGATGACCGACAGCAGCAGGTAGCCGAAGCGCGAGCCGCCGGCGAGGTCAGTGGCCCAGTTGCCAGGGTCCATGTAGCCGACCGAGATCATGTAGCCCGGGCCGAGGAAGGCCAGCAGGCGGAACCACCAATGGCCCCTGTCGGGCACCGCGACCGAGGCGTTGAGCGCACCCAGGCTGGCCGGAGTGGAGGCCGAAGGGTCGCTGGGCGCCAAGGTATTCATGGGTCCAAATATAGCTCCTGCTATAGTCATTAGCAATGTGAAACAATCGTCTTTATCGTGTGACTGGTCCAGAATTCAGGTTCAACACCGGATTGCACCGGAAGGACAGGCGCAGGCGTGGGCAAGACCGACGATTCGACATCGCTGAAAAGCACCCCCTTGATCGAGGCCGAGCGCCAGGTCGAGAGCTTCCGGCAAGTGCGCGAGGCGCACCGGATGGAACTGGTGGAGGACTATGTCGAGCTGATTTCGGACCTGCTGGCCGACGGCGGCGAGGCCCGCCAGGTCGACATTGCCACCCGACTGGGCGTGGCCCAGCCCACCGTGGCGAAGATGCTGCGGCGCCTGGCCCGTGATGGCTGGGTGGTACAGCGGCCGTACCGTGGCGTGTTCCTGACCCCGGAAGGCGAAGCGCTGGCCCACGCCAGCCGCCAGCGCCACCAGACCGTGGAGCGTTTCCTGCTGGCGCTGGGCGTGGACGCGGATACCGCGCGGCGCGATGCCGAGGGCATCGAGCACCATGTGAGCGAGCAGACGCTGGCCTTGTTCGAAGCCTTCGTGCGCAAGGCCGAGGGCGAGGCGCCGTAACGGTAGCGCCGGGCCATGGCCTCCGGCCGTTCGCGCGATCCCGGTTTTTGTAGAGCCGAGCCATGCTCGGCTGCCGTTCGCACGGTGATCGAATGCGTCGAGCGTGGCTCGACTCTACAGATCGGGCGGGCAGCGCGCCTGCTGCTGCGCACACGCCCGTTTCATCCATTCCTTCAACACCGGCTGCAGGCCTTCATAGCGCCGGCCTTGCCAGCCGTTGGCCAGCACCGTGCCGTCGGCATCGATCAGTACCAGGTTCGGCGGTGCCAGCCCGGCCAATGCCTGCAGCGCCGGCATGCGCGCGGCGCGGCGCGGGTCCAGCACCGGCCACGGCATGTCCTGCGCGTGCATGTAGCGGCGCAGCGCGCTCTCGCTCTCATCCAGGCTGACGTACACCACTTCGGTATCGGCGCCGGCCTCGCGCAATGCGTCGCGCACGCTGCGCAGCGTGGGGACGAACGCATGGCACGGTGCGCACCAGTCGGCACCGAAGTACAGCGCGACCAGCTTCGGCGGCGGCGACCACTGCATCGGCCGCAGCGAGCGCTGCTCCGGCCGCATCAACGAGGCCGAGACCTGCGCGTGCAGGTCCGCAGCCACCGTCGGTGCGGCCGGCAGCACGGCACAGGCCAGCACCAACGCTCGCAGCGCTTCAGAACGCATAGCGCAGGTTGACATACCACGAGCGCGCGAAGCGCGGCCCGTAGACATAGTCGCCGTCACGCAGTGCGCCCACTTCCAGATCCTTCTGGCGCTGATCGAACACGTTCTTGACGCCCGCGGCCACCGACACTTCCTGCTGCGCCTGTGCGCCCAGGTGACGGTGCCAACGCGCCCCGAGATCGGTGACCAGGAACGAACGCGTGCGGTGCAGTTCGCCCAACCGGTTGTTCAGCACCGACATCGGCCCGGTATGGCGCAGCGCGACGAAGGTCTCCCACGGTTCGGCCGGCATCCAGCTGAGCTGGGCCAGGCCGGTCCAGCGCGGAGTCTTCAGGTAGTCGCGGCTTTCGATCACGGTGTCGCCACCGTCGCCGCTGTCGTCGAAGATGCGCTGCGGCTCGCGGAAGCGCGAGCGGTACCACGAGGCGCCGGCGGTCAGGCGCCACTGCGGCGACGGCTGCCAGCCGAGGTTGGTTTCCGCACCCAGCACGTCCGAGCCGGAGGCGTTGTAACGCAGCTGGCTCAGCTGGCCGTCATCGCCGCGCTGGATCTCGCCCAGCGCGAAGGTATCGCGGATGCGTGCATAGGAGGCGGTAGCATCCCAGCTCCACACCGGATTGGCCGGGTCCGAGCGCCAGTCGAAGCCGAACAGGGTGGTCAACGCGCGCTCTTCCTTCAGGCCATCGGTATTGCGCACGCGTACCTGTTCGCCACCGAGCGTATCGACGTGCACATCCTCAACGAAGATCTCCGGAGCACGGAAGCCGGTGGCAATGCCCGCCCGCCATTTCAGGTTTGGCGTGGCCTGCCAGGCCAGCGCGATGCGCGGCGAGAACACCGCGCTGTCCAGTTCCGAGCTCTTGTCCACGCGTGCACCCAGCACCAGGTCGACGTTGTCGCGCAGGCTCCATTCGTCCTGGATGAACGCGCCCAGGTTGTGGAAGGTCGCATCCTCCAGCACCGCAAGACGCTGCCCGTCACCGGTGCGGTTGTCGTCGCACAGCGCCTCGTGCTTGTACTGCACGCCGAAGGCCAGCGCATGCGCGCCCAGCCGCCAGTTCAACTGGCTGTCGATGTAGTGCAGCGGGTTGTGGGTGCGGCCGTACTGGCGCCACGAACGCGAGGCCGCGCTGCCGGCCACGTTGCGGTCCAGCTGCGACGGGTCATAGCCGGGTGCGGACGGATCGGTGACTACGTCGCCGAGACCGCCGTAGAAGCTGTCGCGGTCGATGTCGGCGAAGGCGTAGGCCAGGCGGAAATCGACGTCGGCAGTGATCTCCTGGTCCCACGACACACTGCCGCGCCGGTATTTCGTATCCAGCGATTCGGCGATGTTGGCCAGGTATTCGGGCTGGTCCAGGCGGTTGCCGCCGCGGCGGGTTTCATCGGTCACCTGCAGGTCCAGGCGCAGCCGCGTGCCCGGCGTGGGCGCGTACCAGGCCTGCAGCCCGCCGACCTTGAGGTTCTTTCGGGTGATCTCGGTGTAGCCGTCACCGTTGTAGTCGATGCCGTTGTTCCAGTTGCGCTGGGCAATCATTGACAGGCCGGCGTCTGCGTCCCTGGCCACCAGGTCCAGCCGCAGGTCGGCGTTCTTCTGCGGCGTACCTTCCAGGACATCCACGCCGGCCTGCACATGACCACCACTGCGCGCCGGCAGCGGCGGAATCAGGTTGATCACACCGGCAACCGCACCCGGGCCGTACAGCGCCGAGCCACCGCCCTTGACCACTTCGATGCGGTCGACGAACCCGGCCGGGATCTGTTCCAGGCCGTACACGCTGCCCAGCGTGGACAACAGCGGGATGCCATCGAACAGCAGCTGGTTGTAGGCACCGGGCAGGCCCAGCAGCTGCACTTCGCTGGTGTTGCAGTTCTGGCAGTTGCTCTCCACGCGCAGGCCGTTGATCAGCTCGGCGGCGCGCGAGAAGTCGGTGGCCGCGCGCAGCGCGATGTCTTCCTTGCGCAGCACCTCGGTGCGGATCGGCACGTCCGACAGCAGGCGTTCGCTGCGCGTGGCGGTGCTCACCTTGACCTGCACACGGTCCAGTTCGGTCGGTTTCGGAGTGGCGGCCAGTGCGGGCAGCGGCAGGGTCAGGGCAATGGCGGCGGCCAGGGGCAGCCGATGGAAGAGGGGCGTGGCAACGGGCATGAGGGCGTCGTCCTTGGGGAAAGAAAGGCGGCGAGGGCGACCTGGCTGACGCATATGAAAGCAGTGGCTTATCAATATAGCAAGTGCTATATAAGGAAGCCGCAGTCATTCCGAGCGGAACACCGACGGAGCCAGATCATGGCCGTGTTATAACATTACATTTGGCAGCCGCAACCCTGCCTGTGGTCATGCACGGAGGTTGGTGTTGCTGTGTGGTTGGGGTCAGAGCCCTTTCCCTTGGAAAGGGATCCGACCCCGGGGGCGATCGTCAGCCGCGGCGGAACGCGGCGGGCGTGCGGGCGCCGACGATGATCATGCGGATCATCGTGGAGATCTCTTCGATCAGCTCCGGGTCCTTCTCCGGCGGCAGGTCCATGGCGGTGGCACCCATCGCGAACACCAGCCGGGTGATGGCCTTGGCCACCAGTTCCGGGGCATGCAGCACGGCGCCGTCCAGCGCGGCCAGACGCACCAGGTCGTGCTGCAGCTCTTCCTCGAAATGGTGCAGCTCACGTTCGACCGCGTGCTTGAAGTCGTCCGAACCCACCGCGCCTTCGCGCAGCAGTACGTGCAGCAGCTTGTCGTCGGCGCGCAGCTGTTCCATGAAGGTCTCCACCGAAACCCGCACCACGCTGGTGGCGGTGGAGGTGGCGCGCTGGCGGGCCTCGCCGATGATGGTCCGCAGCGAGCGGCCGGCGGCGTCGATCAGCGCCACGGCCAGTTCGTCCATGTCGCGGAACTGCCGGTAGAAGCTGTTCGGCGCGATGCCGGCCTCACGTGCCACTTCGCGCAGGCTGAGCGTGGACAGGCTGCGGTGCGGCCCGATCAGTTTCAGGGCGGCGGCCAGCAGGTCCTCGCGGCTCACCGTACGGCGGGCCGGGCTGTTGGCATCTTCAGGCGTCGACAAGGCGGGGGCGGCGGCCATGGGGGTTCCGGTGGGGCGAGGCTGAATCATACCCAATCCGGTTCAATATACACATGTATACACAGGTGTATGTGCGCCCGTATAGTTCGCCCATGAGCGCTGTCGTCCGTCCGTCCCTGTTCTCTCCGTACCGCTGGGTCTCGCCGTCGCTGTTCGATTTCTGGGCAGGCCAGCTCAATCCCCTGTGGACCCTGCGCGAGCCGGTGGCCCGCCTGGTCCGGCGAGAGCCGGCCGGCGAGGGCGCGGCGACCCTGGTCCTGCGCACCAACCGGCACTGGGCCGGCATGCGCGCCGGCCAGCACGTCACCCTGGGCGTGGAGATTGAAGGGCGCCTGTGGCAGCGCAGCTACAGCCCCACCGCACTGGGTCGGCGCGAGCTGGCGATCACCGTCAAGGCGATCGACGGCGGCCTCGTCAGCCAGCACCTGGTCAACCGCGCGCAGCCGGGCGAACTGTTCCGCCTCGATGCCGCCTTCGGCGAGTTCCACATGCCGGCTGCGGCGCCGGTGTTGCTGCTGGCTGCCGGCAGTGGCATCACGCCGATGCGCAGCCTGTTGCGCGACGCCTGCCAGCGCCCGCTGGCAGCGCCGGTGGACCTGTTCTACTGGGAACGCAGCGCCGCCCACCTGCAGTTCCGTGATGAGCTGCAGGCGTTGGCCGCCAGCCAGCCGAACCTGCGTGTGCATCTGCTGACCACCCGCGAAGGGGATGTGCCCGCCGCACGGATCGATGCCCACGACCTGCAGGTGGCGGGCGATGACACCCCGTTGGCGCAGCGCCATGTGCTGGCCTGCGGCCCGGACGGCTTCGTTGCCGCCGCCCGCGAACGCCTGGCGCACCAGGTCGCCGGTTTCCAGGCGGAAGCGTTCACTCCTCCCGCACCGCTGCGTGACGCCAGCAGTGAAGGGGAGGTCGTGCTGACGCTGGCGCGCAGTGGCCGCCAGCTGAGCGTGCCGCGTGGCAGCTCGCTGCTGGAAAGCCTGGAAGCCCATGGCATCAAGCCCAGGCATGGCTGCCGCATGGGCATCTGCAACACCTGCAGCTGTGACCGCGTCAGTGGCGCCACCCGCCACCTGCGCACCGGCGACCTGCAGTCCGAATCGGCGCAGCCGGTACGGATCTGCGTGAGCGCACCGACCACCGACCTGACCCTGGATCTCTGAGGACGCCTGCCATGACCCGCGCTACCGACCGTGCCCTGAGTACTGCCGAGATGCATGCCTTCGGCGAGGAACTCGACGCGATCCGCGACCGCGTGATCGGCAGCCTCGGCGCCTCCGATACCCGCTACATCCGCCGCGTGGCCGCCGCCGTGCGCTGGTTTGGCGTGGGGGGCCGTGGCCTGCTGTTTCTGGCGGCGTTCTCGCCACTGTTCTGGATGCCGCTGCTGTGGCCGGCCGCGATCACCGGCACGCTGCTGCTGGCGCTGTCGAAGATCCTGGAGAACATGGAGCTGGGCCACAACGTCATGCACGGCCAGTTCGACTGGACCGGCGACCCCAAGCTCAACGGCAATACCTATGAGTGGGATATCGTTGCCACTGCCGACAACTGGCGCAAGACCCACAATTTCCGCCACCACACCTATACCAACGTGCGTGGCATGGACGATGACATCGGCTATGGCCTGCTGCGCATCTTCCCGGAGCAGCGCTGGAAGCCGTTCTACCTGCTGCAGCCGATCATCGCGCCGATCTTCGCGCTGCTGTTCCAGTGGGGCGTGGCCGCGCAGGACCTGCGCCTGGGCCGCTGGCTGAAGGGCCGCATCAGCGGCCGTGCGATGTGGATGCAGACCCGCCCGGTGGCGCGGAAAATGGCCCGCCAGGTGCTGAAGGACTACGTGTTCTTCCCGCTGCTGGCCGGCCCGTTCTTCCTCACCGTGATGCTGGGCAACATGGTGGCCAACGGACTGCGCAACATCTGGACCTACGTGATCATCTTCTGCGGCCACTTCACCGCCGAATCGGAAACCTTCCCGAAGGAATGCCTGCGCAATGAATCGCGCGGCCACTGGTACCTGCGCCAGCTGCGCGGTTCATCCAACATCAGCGGCGGCTTCCTGATCAACGTGCTGTCGGGCAATCTCAGCCACCAGATCGAGCATCACTTCTATCCGGACCTGCCGGCCAACCGCTATGCGGCCATTGCCAAGGAAGTGAAGGACATCTGCCGTCGCTACGGCCAGCACTACAACAACGGCTCGCTGCCGCGCCAGTTCGGCCAGGTGGTCTGGCGCATCCTGCGCCACGCGTTCCCGAGCAAGCCGCGCCGCCTGCCGATGTCGGACATCATGTCCGCACCGGCATCGGCCAACGCGGGCTGATCAACTCAGCCCGCTTTCGCCGGCTCCGCCTGCTCGCGGTCCAGGCGGCGCAGGAACACCTGCATTTCCTTGCGTGCCTGCTGGTCGCCCTTGCTGCCGGCCACGCTCAATCCGCGCTGCCAGGCTTCGCGCGCCGCCTGCGGCTGGCCACTGGCCAGCCAGGCCTTGCCCAGCAGCTTCCACGCCGCCGAGTACTGCGGATCAAGCACCACGCAACGGCCCAGATGGGTGGCCGCGCGCACCGGGTTGCCGGCATCCAGCCAGCCCTTGCCCAGGCCGAAGCGCAGCAGCGCGCCATCCTTGCCGGCGGCGAGCATGCATTCCAGAGCTTCGATGTTCATCCGCGCACCTCCACCAGCAGTTCGGCCGGGCCGGGCTGGAAGCGGCCGCGATGGAACAGCAGCGGCGCGCCGCCGTTCTCGTGCACGTCGATGATGCGGCCGGCCAGCAGCAGGTGATCGCCCACCGGCCACTGTGCGTGGCGGGTACAGGTGAGATGGGCCACGGCACCGGCGATGCGGGGTGGGGCGTCCTCGTCGTCATCCAGCAATGCCAGGCCGTCGAAGCGATTGCGGACCTGCGGATCGGCGAAGCGCCGGGCCAGCGCTTCCTGGTCGGCCGCCAGCACGCTGATTGCAAAGCGGGTGGCGCGCTGGAAGGTGGACAGGCTCTGCGCGTGCAACGCCAGGTTCCACAGCACCAGCGGTGGCTGCAGCGAGACCGGTACGAACGAGTTGATGGTCAGGCCGACCGGCTTGCCCTGTGCATCGCGCGCGCAGACGATGGCCACGCCGGTCGGGAAATGGCCGAGCAGCCGCCGCAGGGCGCGCGGCGGCATCTCGACCGACGGCACCGGCGCCGGTGCGGGGAAGACCCCCGCCCACGGCCCGGCGTACGGCACTGTCTCGCCGCTCATGAGGCCCGGGCCTGGCGGTAGCGCCGGCCGACCTCGGCCCAGTTGATGATGTTGAAGAACGCACCGATGTAGTCCGGGCGACGGTTCTGGTAGTGCAGGTAGTAGGCGTGTTCCCAGACGTCCAGCGCGAGGATCGGGGTATTGCCGGACAGGCCGACGGTTGCACCCATCAGCGGGCTGTCCTGGTTGGCGCTGCTTTCGACCTGCAGGCGGCCGTCGCGGTCACTGGTCAGCCAGGCCCAGCCGCTGCCGAAACGGGTCTGCGCGGCCTTGCTGAAGGCGTCCTTGAAGGCATCGAAGCTGCCCAGGTCACGGTCGATGGCGGTGGCCAGTTCCTCATCGGGTGCACCACCGTCGGTGCTGAGCACGGTCCAGAACAGGCTGTGATTGGCGTGGCCACCGCCGTTGTTGCGGACCGCGCCACGCTGCGCCTCGGGCACGGCACCGAGGTTGGCGATCAGCGCCTCGACCGGCTGCTCGGCGATGCCGGCCTGCTCGATGGCGGCATTGAGGTTGTTGACGTAGGCCTGGTGGTGCTTGCTGTGATGGATTTCCATCGTGCGCGCATCGAAGTGCGGCTCAAGGGCGTCGTAGGCGTAGGGGAGCGGGGGAAGCGAGTACGACATCGAAGCAATCTCCGTGGGGAAGGCCAGGGGCTGGCCGTGGGGAGATTGTTATCGCACCTCAACATTGGTTGAGGTCAAGGGGCGGGATTGAAATGCGTGCGCGTTCGTCGCCTTGATTCTTCCTGGCAGGCAGGGGCTGATGGGTCAGCGCAGGACACGCCGTGAACCCATCCATGGGGGCTCGATGGCGCCATCCGTGGCGCCAACGGTCCTGCGCTGACCCATCAGCCCCTGCAGGACAGCTCCCTGCGCTGGCGCGGAGACGGAGTCAAAGGCAGGAGCAGGAGCGGCATGGTAGTGCCGGCCGCTGGCCGGCAATCAGCGAAGGTCGGGTTGCCGGCCAGCGGCCGGCACTACCAGAACCCGCTTTTCGAACCTCACCGGCGCGCTGTTGCGCTGCCCGCGCTCGCAGGAAACCGTCGGGTGGCGGGGGAAGGGCTGGCCGGGACCGTTGGCGCCATGGATGGCGCCATCGAGCCCCCAAGGATGGGTTTACGGCGTGTCCCGGCCAGCCCCTTCCCCCGTCACAGCCGATATCAACAAAAGCGCCGGCAGGCGAACCAGCCGCCAGCGCCTTCATCAACTCAACCAATCCTTGCACGCACCATCAACCTGTTCCTCGCACGCCTGCTGCATCCGCTGCTGCAGCCGCGCCAGTGTTTCGGCGCCCTGGTGCTTGCCGCTCCACGTCTTCAACTGCCCGGCCAGGCGCTCGAAACGCTGGCGGGTACGCTGGTGGTAGCCCGACGGCTGCGCTTCCAGTTCGGCGATCAGCGAGGCGGTGGCCTGCTCGATGCGTGGTGCATCGTCCGGCGCCAGCTTCAACAGGCCCTCCACGTACAGCACGCCCCACTGCACGCGGGTGGCCGGGCCCTGCGCACCATCGTAGGCGCGCTTCAGCCACTCCAGCGCACCGGCGGTGTCGCCGCGCTGCTCGGCCAGTTCGGCCAGCTCGGGCATGTAGTAGTACGGCTGTTCGCTGCGTTTCAGCTCGGCCAGCAACAGCGCCTCGGCGCCCGCGTCGTCGCCGACCTGGCGCAGTGCGTAGACCGCGCTGCTGATCGTCGCCTGGCGTGCATGCGCATCGGTGGCGGCGGCATCGGCAGCGGCCACGCGCTGCTTGACCCGCTCAACCAGGGCCGCGGGCAGTGCGCCGTTGGGCTGCTGCTGACGTGCCAACGACACTTCGGTCAGCGCACGCGACAACGCGTCGTCGGCGCGATCACCGCGCTCGGCATCTGCGCGCTCCAGTGCGACCAGCAGCTGCTGTCCCAGCGTGTTGCTGGTGGCCGGCCCCGCACTGGCCTGCTTGACCAGCGTCGCGCCCGCGTAGCCCAGCAGTTCGCGGTTACGACGGACTTCGGCAGGTTGCGCCAGCACTGCCTGCAGCAGCTCACGCACCTCGGTGGGCGAGCTGGCGGGCGTGTCGGCGGTGGCCAGGGCCAGCAGGGCGAAGCGGCGTTGCAGCGCCGCGTCGGGTGCGGCCTTGGACAGCTGGCGCAGCACATCCTGGCTCCTGCGCTCGCCGGCCAGGCGGTTGGCGTCGACTTCCCAGCCGTAGTCGCCCAGTACCTGCCAGTCTTCGGCGGCCAGCCTGTCCGGCGTGGCCAGTGCCGTCGCCAGGGTGGCGGCGATGGCGCTGCGGCGCCCGGCCGCGACGGTCAGGGCACGGGTCAGTTCGGCCGCGTCGTTGCCGCCGGCCACGCGGGTGAGCTCATTGCGTTGGGGGTCCAGCACGATCAGGGTCGGATAGCCGCGCACCCCGAAGCGTTCGCCCCAGGCCTGTGCCCCTTCCTCGTCGCCATCCAGGTAGACCGGCACGAACTTGCCGGTCAACGCGATGAACGCCGGGTCCTTGAACAGGCCGGCCTTGAGCTGGTTGCACGGCGGGCACCAGACCGCGCCCCAGTACAGCAGCACCGGCTTTCCGCTGTCGGCGGCCTCGGCGAAGGCATCGTCCACATCGCCCTGGCGCCAGGCGATGGCGGACGCCGGCGCGGGCGCCTCGGCGGAGCTGGCGGTGGACACCGGGGCCGGGGTGCAGGCGCTCAGCGCCGAAGCCAGCAGCAACACGGAAAGCGCGACGCGCATCGGCGGCATCTCGAAGGGGGGACAGTCCATTGTAGGAATGGCCGGGGAGTGTGCTGATTCAGTTTGCTTATATCGGCCGTGCAGCGGGGCATGACACCCGCTGCCCTCAGGCGGCTGTCCGCACCATCTGCTGGTACACCAGCCCGTTGAACTCGCCGACGTCACCGTCCAGCGCAAAGCCATAGCGCAGGTAGGTCGGGACTGCATTGAGCGAGGCGCGCACGGTCAGCACCGGCTCGCGCACCTGTGGAAGCACCGCCTCGAACAAAGCATGGCCAATGCCCTGGCGCTGGCAGGCGGGATCGACGAACAGCATCGCCAGGTGGCGGCCTTCCTTCAGCTCTACCACGCCGACGATGCGGCCATCCTGCTCGGCCACCAGGATGTGGTTGTCACCCTGCAGGCGTGCAGCGAACGCATCGGCGGCGGCGACACCGCCGAACGTAGCAATGCCGGCCGCGCTGAGCGAAGGCGCGACCGCGGCAGTGAACGCGGCCAGGCACACCGCGCTGATCGCAGGCAGGTCATCGACGTGGGCAGGGCGGATCGTCGGCATGCAGTGTTCTTCCGGTAGTGGGCGGCGCGTCATCGTTGCCGCAGGCCTGCACGCTAAGCTGGCGGCATGAGTGATTTCAATCCTGCTTACGCTGCCTTGTTTCCGCAACAGGGCCTGAGCCTGGGCCTGATGACGCCCGTTGCGGCGCATGGGCTGGCCGATCCGGGCGCGGCGCGGCGCATTGCGCGGCTGGCCGACGATCTTGGTTTCGCCGCGTTGTGGGCGCGCGATGTACCGCTGATGGTGCCGCAGGGTCCGGACGCGACGGCGAGCGCGCTGGACGACCCCTTCCTGTGGCTGGGCATGCTGGCCGCCGCGACCACGCGCATCGTGGTCGGTACCGCCGCCATCGTGTTGCCGTTGCGCCAGCCGTTGCAGGTGGCGAAGTCGGCCTTGAGCCTGGACCGGATCAGTGCAGGGCGGTTCGTGCTGGGCCTGGGTTCGGGTGACCGCCCGGAAGAATTCGCCGCCTTCGGCGAGGATCTGGAGGGCAGGGCGACGACCTTCCGTGAGCGCTGGACGTTGCTGCGCGCGGCGTTGTCACCGGAGGCCGATGCGCGGACCGCCGTACTGCAGGCCACGGGTGGCTTCGACGTGCTGCCGGCGCCGGCAACCCGCATCCCGATGCTGGTGGTGGGTACCGCGCGGCAGAGCCTGCAGTGGATCGCGCGCGAGGCCGAAGGCTGGGCCACCTATCATCGTGAGGAGGCCGCGCAGGAGGGGCGCATCGGCCTGTGGCAGCAGGCGCTGGTGCAGCGTGGTGGCCCGGGCAAGCCGTTCGTGCAGTCGATGCTGCTGGATCTGCAGGCAGATCCGCAGGCGCCAGCCGAGCCGCTGCCGCTGGGCCTGAAGGTCGGCCGCGATGGCCTGCGTGACTATCTGCTGCGCGTGCATGGGCAGGGCGTGGCGCACGTGATGTTCAATCTGGTCGACAACGGGCGGCCGATGGACGCGGTGTTGCGTGAGATCGGGGAGCACGTTCTGCCATACACGCTCCGGTAGGTATCCACCTGGGTGGACGCGCTTCATCGTTGCCAACCCTGCGCTCGCCTGTGTGCTGGAAGTTCGCATCTGCGTATCATTCGCATTTGATACCCCGCTGCCGGAGCCCCGTGTGACCCAACGTTCCCCCATGCACCCGAGCGGACGCCTGTTCGCCGCGGTCGCTTTCATCGAGGCCGTGACCTGGGCCGGCCTGCTCATCGGCATGTGGATGAAGTACGGCCCCATGGCCAACGTGGCGCTGGTGAAGCTGTTCGGACCCCTGCACGGCGTGGCGTTCCTGCTCTATGTGGCGGTGACGCTGTTCGCGGCGCTGCGCCTGCGCTGGCCGTGGTGGGCCAGTGCGCTGGCGCTACTGGCAGCCATCCCGCCGCTGGTGACGCTGCCACTGGAATGGTGGTTCAAGCGCCGTGGCCTGTTGGGCCTGCGCGGGGTGCGCTGAAGTCGCTGTTGCGTGCCCGTTCAAGAGAATGGGTATCAAATGCAAATACGAGCCGTTATCATTTGAGGATGGCGTCCGGTCCTGAGCAGGGCCGGCGCCGGGCGGGGCGCAGGTGCGCCCGGCGATCCCTTCCTGTTACGGCTGGTGTTCCATGCACGCACGTCCCGTCGTTCCCGGCTTGCCGGCGCTGGTAGTGGCCGCCCTGATCGGCACCATGGCGATGATGTCCTTCGTCGCCGTGATCGGCCCGGTGGTCCGCATGCTCGGGCTGTCCGAGTGGCATGCCGGCCTGTCGGTCACCGCCGCAGGCGTGTTGTGGATGCTGGCCGCGCGCCCCTGGGGTCAGCTCAGCGACCGCATCGGCCGCAAGCGCGTGCTGATGCTGGCGATGAGCGCCTACACCGTGGTCTACATCGCGCTGGCGGTGTTCATCGACGTTGCCCTGCAGGCGGTGCCGCCGGTACTGGTATCGGTGCTGGTGCTGGTCGGTGCGCGAGGCCTGATCGGCCTGTTCTACGCGGCGGTCCCGCCTACCGCAGCCGCGCTCATCGCCGACAAGGCACCGACCGGCCAACGTGCGAAATTCCTCGCCCGACTGGGCAGCGCCAATGCGCTGGGCATGGTGCTCGGGCCGGCCGCTGCCGGCTGGCTTGCCTATACCAACCTTTCGCTGGCGCTGTACGTGGCCGCGTTGCTGCCGCTGCTGGCACTGGCATTGCTGGCTTGGCGGCTGCCGGCTACACCGCCGGTGGTTGGCGCGTCCGCACAGCGCTGCGCGCCGATGAGCCGCCTCGACCCGCGCCTGCGCCTGCCGCAGCTGGCGGCGCTCATCGCCATGGTCTCGGTGACCATCGCGCAGGTGACGGTGGGCTTTTTCGCGATTGATCGCCTGGGCCTGGATGCTGCCGCTGGTGCACGCATGGCCGGCATCGCGCTGACCGCGGTCGGCATCGGCCTGATCCTGGCGCAGGCGCTGGTGATGAAGCTGGAGGTGCATCCGCGCCGCTGGATCATCCTCGGCGCGCTGATTTCCGGCATTGGCTTTGCTTCGGTGGCGGGCGTGCAGCAGGGCTGGCAGTTGCCGGCGGCATACGCGCTGGCCGCGTTCGGCATGGGCTTCGTA
Organism: Stenotrophomonas sp. YJH_SMC_127; assembly: GCF_059372445.1. Classification (NCBI taxonomy): domain Bacteria; kingdom Pseudomonadati; phylum Pseudomonadota; class Gammaproteobacteria; order Lysobacterales; family Lysobacteraceae; genus Stenotrophomonas; species Stenotrophomonas sp. YJH_SMC_127. The sequence continues at coordinate 175,010 of NZ_JCAFVO010000002.1, forward strand.
TTCCCCTCGTTCCAGGCGCTGGCCGCCGACGCGGTGGAAGCGCACGAGCAGGGTGCCGCGGCGGGCACGGTCGCTGCCGCGCAGGGGCTGGGCATGGTGGCCGGGCCGATGCTCGGCACGCTGTTGTATCGCGGCGGGCCCAGCCTGCCATATCTGCTGGTCGGCGCGCTGCTGCTGTTGCTGTGCGCGCTGGCTGCAGCGCATCGGATGAAGGAGACCCCATGAACGATTCCCTGATGCAGGGCGCGTGGCCGGAGGCTGCGCCCGCGCCGCTGGAGAGCACTGACGACGCGTCGCTGTTCCTGCTGCAGCATGCAGGCCAGCATGTGCACGCACGCGGTTGCCGCCTCGCGCTGCCGGGTGGCACGCTGGCAACCCTGGCGGAGCGCGTTGCGGCCTTCTTCGCCCAGCAGCGTGGCGGTCCGGGCCTGCTGGTCGGTGCGGTGCCATTCGAACCGCGTGCCGACGACGCGTTGTACCAGCCCGAGCGCCTGCTGCCGGCCCTGCCGTTGCAGCCACGGGCGGCGCCGGCGCTGCAGGGCCCGCTGCAGGCGGAGCCCGCAGCGCAGGACTATGCAGCTGCGGTTGCCGCGGCAGTGAAGGCGCTGCGCGCGCCCGACCAGGACCTGCACAAGGTGGTGCTGGCGCGCAGCCTGCTGGCGCACAGCCGCCATGCGCTGTCTCCGGAGGTGCTGCTGGCGCGGTTGGGCGCGGATCCCTCGGTGGCGACCTATGCGGTGCCGCTTCCGGTTGAACCGGGGCACGCACCGGCCTGGCTGGTGGGGGCGACGCCGGAACTGCTGCTGCGCAAGCGCGGCGCCGAGCTGTTGTCGCATCCGCTGGCCGGGTCCGCGCGCCGCAGTGCCGATGCCACCGAGGACGAGCGCGCCGCGCAGGCGCTGCTGGCTTCGAACAAGGACCATGACGAGCACCGCCACGTGGTCGAGGCCATCATCGAGGGCCTGGCGCCGTACTGCAGCCACATCGATGCGCAGCCGCGCCCGGTGCTGCATGCCACCGCCAGCATGTGGCATCTCGGCACCCGCATCCACGCCACCCTGAAGGATCCGCAGACATCGGCGGCCGAGCTGCTGGCGCAGTTGCATCCAACGCCGGCGGTCTGCGGTACACCCCGGCTGGCGGCACTGCAGCGTATCCGCGAGCTTGAGCCGGTGCCGCGTGGCTTCTATGCCGGTGCGGTCGGCTGGCTGGATGCGCAAGGGGATGGTGACTGGTATGTGGCGATCCGCTGCGCACGCCTGCAGGGCACGCAGCTGCGCCTGTACGCCGGCGCCGGCATCGTTGCCCAGTCGCAGCCCGAGGCCGAGGTCGCCGAAACCGCGGCGAAGTTTGCCGCCCTGTTGAACGCGTTGGGCGTCCACGACGCCGCGCCCGTCATCGAGCCTGCTGCATGAACACGCCCACTGTTTCTTCCCGCCTGCCACTGCAGCAGGCATGGCCCGATGCGCTGGTGGCGCGCTATCGCGAGGCGGGCTACTGGCGCGGCGAGACCTTCCCGGCGTTCCTGCGTGAGCGTGCGGAACGCTACGCTGATGACATCGCCGTGGTCGCTGGCGATGTGCGCCTGAGCTACGCGCAGCTGTGGCACGAGGCCGGTCGCATCGGTGCCGGACTGCTGGCACTCGGCCTGCAACCCGGTGAGCGGGTGCTGGTACAGCTGGGCAACACCGCCGGGTTCATCGCCACCGTATGCGGGCTGTTCCGCGCCGGCCTGGTGCCGGTGTACGCGCTGCCGGCGCACCGCATCACCGAGCTGGTGCACTTCGCCAACAAGGCCGAAGCCAGTGCCTACATCACTGCCGACCTGCACGATGGCTTTGATCATCGCGGGCTGGCGCGGGCGCTGCAGGCCGAGGTGCCGGCGCTGCGCCACGTGGTCATCGATGGCGATGCAGCAGAGTTCACCGCGCTCGAGGCGCTGCAGGGAGACCGCAACCAGCTGCCGGCCGACCCGGACCCGCAGTCGGTGGCGTTCCTGCAGATCTCCGGCGGCAGCACCGGGCTGTCCAAGCTGATTCCACGCACCCACGACGACTACATCTACTCGTTCCGTGCCAGCAATGACCTCTGCGGCATCGACCGCGACAGCGTGTATCTGGTCGCGCTGCCGGCCGCGCACAACTTTCCCATGAGCTCGCCCGGTTTCTTCGGCGCGCTGTATGCCGGTGCCCGCGTGGTGCTCAGCCCCGGTCCGGGGCCGGACGCGGCCTTCCCGCTGATCGCGCGCGAGCAAGTGACCTGCTGTGGGCTGGTGCCGCCGCTGGCGCTGTTGTGGGCACAGGCCGCCGCCACCAGCAAGCACGACCTGTCCAGCCTGCAGGTACTGCAGGTAGGCGGGGCCAAACTGGTGCCGGAAGCCGCACGGCGGGTGATTGACGGTCTTGGCTGCACGCTGCAGCAGGTGTTCGGCATGGCCGAAGGCCTGGTGAACTACACACGGCTGGATGATCCGGAAGAACTGATCGTAGCCTGCCAGGGCCGGCCGATCAGCCCGGACGACGAGGTGCGCGTGGTCGATGACCATGACCAGCCGGTGCCGGAAGGCGAGGTAGGGCATCTGCTGACCCGCGGCCCGTACACCATCCGTGGCTACCACAACGATGCGGTGGCCAATGCGCGTTCGTTCACCGACGACGGCTTCTACCGCACCGGCGACCGCGTGCAGCAGCTGCCCGGAGGCTACCTGGTGGTGCAGGGCCGTGCCGGTGACCACATCAACCGGGCGGGCGAGAAAATCTCCGCCGAGGAGATCGAAGATCACCTTCTGGCCCACCCCGGCGTGTTCGACGCCGCCGTGGTCTCCATTCCTGACGAGTATCTCGGTGAGCGCAGCTGCGCGTTCGTGATTGCGCAGGGCGAGCCGTTCAAGGCGCCGGCGCTGAAGGCCTGGATGCGCGGGCGCGGCTTGGCCGCGTTCAAGGTGCCCGACCAGGTCGTGTTCGTCGACAGTTTCGATACCACCGCGGTCGGCAAGATCAGCCGCCGCGAACTGCGCGCGCAGCTGCGTGCGCGTCATCTGCAACAGACAGGAGGAACGCGCTGATGGCGCTGCCCCGTATCACCGATTACCCCTTGCCGACTGCCGCCGAACTGCCGCAGGCGCGCGGCCCGTGGCGCCCGCAGCGCGATCGTGTCGCGCTGCTGGTGCACGACATGCAGCGCTATTTCCTGGCCGCATTCGACGCCGGCAACGCACCGCTGCGGCCGGCAGTGGACAACATCGCACGGCTGCTGGCGCATTGCCGCGCGCACGGCATTCCGGTGTTCTACACCGCCCAGCATGGCGACCAGGACCGCCGTGACCGTGGCCTGCAGGCCGACCTGTGGGGACCAGGCATGCGTCGCAGCACCGACCATGAACCAATCATCGAGGCACTGGCACCGCAGCCTGGCGAGCACGTGCTGGTGAAGCACCGCTACAGCGCGTTCCAGCGCAGCAACCTGGAGACGCTGATGCGGGTGCGTGGACGCGACCAGCTGCTGGTCACTGGCGTGTATGCGCATATAGGCTGCACGGCCACCGTGGTCGAAGCCTTCCAGCGCGACATCGAGGCGTTCATCGCGGCCGATGCGGTAGCGGATTTCTCGCGTGCCGACCACGATCAGGCCCTGCACTGGATTGCCCGCACCTGTGGCGTACCGATGACCACCGACCAGTTGCTGGAGGTGCTGTGATGGCCGCCACGGGTGACGTGCTGGATCTGGAGCGGATGCGTGCCGACGTGGCGCGCGTGCTGGAATGTGCTCCGGCCGAGATCGGTGACGACGACAACCTGATCGACCTGGACCTGGACTCGATGCGCATGCTCGGCCTGGTCCTGGCCTGGGGCAACACCGGCCTGCCCATTGAGTTCTCGCAGCTGGCCGAGCACACCACGCTGCGCCAGTGGTGGGCTGTGGTGCAGCAACTGCAGGCCGCGCAGAACGCATGAACGCCGCTGCGCTGGCCACACCGGTGGCATTGACCGAGGCCCAGGCCGGACTGTGGTTCGCACAGCGGCTGGCACCGGACAATCCGTCATTCAATACCGCGCACGCGGTGTGGATCGACGGCCCGTTGGACGTGGCCGCGTTCATTGCAGCGGCAGACCAGGCTGCAGGCGAGGCCCAGGCCTTCGCATTGCGCTTTGCCGAAGGGGCCGATGGCCAGCCGCTGCAGTGGCATGACCCGGCACACGTGCCGCTGCTTTCGGTGCGCGATGTTTCCACCGCGGCGGATCCCACCGCGGCGGCACGCAACCTGATGCAGGCCGATCGGCTCAGCGCGGTCGATCCGACCCGCGACCGGATCAGCCAGCAGGTGTTGTTTGACCTGGGCGGGCAGCGCTGGGTCTGGTACCTGCGCGTGCATCATCTGGCCGCCGATGGCTACGGCATGGCGCTGTTCACCGATCGCGTGTGCGCGTTGCATGCCGGTCGCATGGCTGAACCGCTGCCAGGGCTGGCGGGCGTGCTGGCGGATGACGCCGCCTATCGTGCCGACCCGCGTCGTGCGCAGGCCGGGCACTGGTGGCGCGAGCAGTTGCAGGGGGCGCCGGCGGGCGTGGGCCTGGCAGGCACCGTGGCGGCAAGCGACGATGCGCTGCGCTGGGTGCGGCCGCTCGATGCGGCCTTCCGTGAGCAGCTGCTGCAGGCCTCGGCACGTTGGCTGCAGCCCTGGCCGGATGTGCTGGCCGCGCTGGCGGCCGAGTACCTGCGGCGGATGAGCGCCGCCGATGAAGTGGTGCTGGGCGTGCCCTACATGGGCAGGCTCGGCAACGCGTCGGCGCGGGTGCCGGCGATGGTGATGAACGTGTTGCCGCTGCGCGTAGCGGCCGGCGAGGGCAGCGTCGAGGCCTTCACCCGCGGCCTGGGCCGGCAGCTCAGCCAGGGTCGCAAGCATGGCCGTTACCGCAGTGAGCAGCTGCGCCGGGACCTGGGGCTGGTCGGCGCGCAGCAGCGCCTGCACGGTCCGCTGGTGAATGTGCAGCCGTTCTACAAGCCGCTGGCGCTGGCCGGCGCGCAGGCAACGCTGGAGGTGCTGTGCACCGGGCCGGTGGATGATCTGACACTGGGCTTCCGTGGCGATGGCCAGCACCTTCTCGATCTGGAGATCGAGGCCAATCCCGCGATGTACAGTCGCGAGGATGTCGAGGCGCATGCAGCGCGGTTGCTGCATTTCGTGTCGGCAGCATTGCAGGCTGACGATATCGCAGCCGTGCCTCTGGCGACGCTTGAGGAGGCGCAGCAGGTGCTGCACGGTTTCAATGCCACCGCGCATGCGCTTCCCGAGACTACCCTGGTTGAACTGCTGCAGCAGGGCATGGATCGGGATCCGCACGCGCCGGCGCTGGTGTTCGGCGACACTACGCTCGACTATGCAACGCTGGAAGCACGCAGTTTTGCGCTTGCCGCACAACTGCGCGGCATGGGCGTCGGCCCGGGCAGCGTAGTCGCGGTGGCATTGCCGCGCTCGCTGGAACTGGTGCTCGCGCTGGTCGCGGTGCTACGCGCAGGCGCGGCCTATCTTCCGCTGGACCTTGCCCATCCCGATGAGCGGTTGGCACGTATTCTTGCGTCGGCGCAGCCGGTGTGCGTACTGGCTGCGCCAGACGTATCGGTGCGCATGGCCGGTGTGCCGGTGCTCGCGCCGGAGCAGTGGACCGCGCTGAGTTTTGCAGCGCCATGGGCGGATCCTGCGCCCAGCGATGCCGCCTATGTGATCTATACCTCCGGTTCGACCGGCGAGCCCAAGGGCGTGGTCGTCGAACACCGCGCGATCGTCAATCGCCTGCTGTGGATGCGCGAGCAGTACGGCATCGGCGCCGATGACCGCGTGCTGCAGAAGACCCCGGCCACCTTCGATGTCTCGGTCTGGGAATTCTTCCTGCCGCTGCTGTGCGGGGCAACGCTGGTGGTTGCCAGGCCCGATGCGCATCGCGATCCCACTGAACTGGCGCGCTTGATCCGGGGCCATGGCATCACCACCGCGCATTTCGTGCCGTCGATGCTCGACGCCTTCCTCGCTGCGCCGGCCTCCGAAGGTTTGCAGCTGCGCCGCGTATTCACCAGTGGCGAGGCGCTGGACGCTGCGTTGCGCGACCGCTTCCATGCGCGCGTGCACGCAGAACTGCACAACCTGTATGGCCCGACCGAGGCCGCAGTGGACGTCAGCTATTGGCCGGCGTCAGCGCAGGATCGCTCGCGGCCGGTGCCGATCGGCTTCCCGGTCTGGAACACCCGCCTGTACGTGCTGGACGCCCGGATGCAGCCGGTGCCGGTTGGTGTGGCCGGTGACCTGTACCTGGGCGGCGTGCAGCTGGCACGCGGCTATCTCGGTCGCGACGATCTGACCGCCGAACGCTTCCTTGCCGATCCTTTCCTGGCGGGCGAGCGCATCTACCGCACCGGCGACGTGGCGCGCTGGCGCCGCGATGGTGCGGTGGAGTACCTGGGCCGCAGCGACCATCAGGTGAAACTGCGCGGCCTGCGCATCGAACTGGGCGAGATCGAGGCGGCTTTGCGCGAACTGCCGGGCATGGAGCGGGTGGAAGTGCTGCTACGCCAGGATGCTCCCGGCGAAGCGCGTCTGGTGGCCTATGTGCCGACCGCGCTTGCCGATGCCGTAATGCTGCGCAGCCACCTCGCCACGCGTGTGCCGGACTACATGGTGCCCTCGGCCATAGTTGGTGTGGACCACTGGCCGGTGACCGCCAACGGCAAGCTCGACCGCAACGCGTTGCCGAAGCCACCGCAACGTGAAGTTGCCGGCTTGGCGCCGCGCACGCCGTTGGAACAGGAGCTGGCGTTGCTGTTCGCACAGGCGCTTGGGCGTGAGGCGCCGGTGGCGGTGGATGCGGACTTCTTCAGTCTCGGCGGTGACTCGCTGTCGGCGGTGCACCTGCTGCTGGCGATCGAGCAGCGCTGGCGCTGCGATCTGGGTTTGGGCGCCTTGTTTGCCCGGCCCACCGTGGCCGCGCTGGCGGTTCGTATTGCCGCGCCACCCGCGCTGGCCGATCACGCGCTGGGGCCGGTGATCGCGCTGGCCGCAACCGACGCTGCCGGGCCCACTCCGCTGTTCGTGCTGCACCCGGCCGGTGGCATCGCCTGGAACTACCGCACCCTCGCCCGGGCACTGCAACCAGCCCGCCCGGTGTATGGCCTGCAGTCGCCGGCACTGGACGCGCGGCTGCCACTGCCGAGCAGCATCGAGGCGATGGCCAACGATTACGTACAGCGCGTGGTCGCACTACAGCCGAAGGGGCCGGTGCATCTGCTGGGCTGGTCGGTGGGCGGCATCCTCGCCCAGGCGATGGCGGTGCGGCTGCATGAGATCGGCCGCGACGTCGGCGAACTGGTGCTGCTGGACGCCTATCCCAGCGAGTGCTGGCGGGCCGAGCCTGAACCGGACGCCGTCGCCGCACTGCGGGCACTACTGGCGATTGCCGGCCATGACCCGGATGCGCATCCGGAACTGGACAGTCGTGAACGCATACTCGCGTTCCTGCGTCGCGGCGGTAGTGCACTGGGCAGCCTGCCGGATGTGGTGCTTGACGGCGTGGTGCGCGCGGTGACCGGTACCAACCGGCTGATCCGCGAACACATCCACCAACCGTTCGACGGCACGCTGGTGCACGTCCGCGCTGGCCGGGATCACCAGGCGCGGCCACAGCTGCAGTCGGCGTTGTGGCGGACCCACGCGCGCAAGGTGCAGGCACTGGAGCTGCCGTTCCTGCACGCCGAACTGACCGGCCGCGATGCGGTGGCGCAGCTGGCGCCGTGGTTGTCGGCGCGGTTGCGCCACTGGGACGAGCAACAGGAGACCGCAACATGCAATTGACCGGTTTTGAAGGTCGTGTGGCGCTGGTGACCGGTGCCGCCGGCGGCATCGGCGACGCACTGGTACGGTTGCTGGCCGCGGCCGGTTGCACCGTGGTGGCGACCGATCGCGAGGCACCCATGTTCGCGGATGCACGTGTGCAGGCGTTTGCTCTTGACGTGACCGACAGTGCGGCCGTCGACGCCTTGGTGGATCGGGTCGAGTCCAGCATCGGGCCGATCATGCTGGCCGCCAGCGTGGCCGGTGTGCTGCATGTGGGCGGCGTGACCGAGACCGGCGATGACGACTGGCGCCGGGTGTTCGCGGTGAACACCGACGGCGTGTTCCATGTCGGGCGTGCTCTGGCGCGGGTGATGTCGCCGCGCGGGCAGGGCGCGATGGTTACCGTCAGCTCGAATGCGGCCAGTGTGCCGCGACACGGGATGGCCGCCTATGCGGCATCCAAGGCCGCCGCCACCATGTTCACCCGCTGCCTCGGGCTGGAACTGGCGCCGCTGGGAATCCGCTGCAACATCGTCGCCCCGGGATCGACGTTGACCCCGATGCAGACCGGCATGTGGCAGGACGAGCACGGTGCCGAGCGGGTGATCGCTGGCAGCCTGGAGACCTACAAGGCCGGCATTCCACTGCGCAAGCTGGCCACCCCCGAGGACATCGCGCACTCGGTGATGTTCCTGCTCTCCGAGCAGGCCGGGCATGTGGCCATGAGCGACCTGTACGTCGACGGCGGCGCCACCCTGCGCGGCTGAGCCCCGACGGCTGGTAGTGCCGGCCGCTGGCCGGCAACCTACGGCCCCCGGTAGTGCCGGCCGCTGGCCGGCAACCTCATTCACCTTCAGACATCTCCCAACCCCCGTCGAGCCATGGCCCGACAGCCAACGCGCAATGATCGACCCACCATGGGGCATGAGCAGCCATCGCCTCCGCCTGGGCCGTCACTCGATCATCGGCCAGGTCTACGTTCTGACAACTACCACGCATCAGCGCCGCCGGCTCTTTGAAAGCAAAGCTGCAGCAGCATGTGTGATCGACCAGTTCCACTACATCGAACAGCGCGGGCTCGTACAGTCACACGCATGGGTCGTCATGCCGGATCACGTCCACTGGATGTTCGAGCTGCGCGCAGCTGACCTTCCAGACATCGCACGCCGGATGAAATCGTCGAGCGCGCTTGCCCTGAATCGCCTGGTGGGCCGTCGAAGTACGGTGTGGCAGCCCGGCTACTTCGATCATGCCGTGAGGGCCGAGGAGTCGATGGCGCGGCAAGCGCTGTACATCCCGGGGAATCCGGTACGCGCCGGTCTTGCTGGGCAGATTGGCGAGTATCCGCATGCGTGGTCGGTCTGGGTGTGATGCCGGCCAGCGGCCGGCACTACCAGTCAATGTTCAGCGCGGCCATTCGCTGTTCAGCGCCGCTTGAGTGCGCTTCGGCCGTGGTCGGTCCGATCTGATGCCGGCCAGCGGCCGGCACTACCACGGCAGAACCGAAGCGCAGCGCAGATCGTGTTCCGGCGCACAGAGCACCCGCGATGGTAGTGCCGGCCGCTGGCCGGCAACCCCATGGACCTGCGGCCATCAATCAATTGCCGGCCAGCGGCCGGCGCTACTCCTTCGGCGTCTGGCGCGGCTTGCGCGTGCGCTTCGGCTTTGCGCTATCCGCACCGCTGGCGGCGCCATCCTGCAGTGCCTGCAGCCAGGACAAGGTGTCCACGTAGTCGATGAAGTGGCGCAGGTAGCCGGGGCTGGTGGCCTGCATCGTGTCCAGCATGCGCTGCACCAGCACCGCCGAGTTCAGCGGGCCGCCGTCAGCCGGGGCCTCGGTGCGCAGGGAGCGACGCACCTGCAGTTCGCTGCGCAGCTCCGACCACTCGCGCTGCACCTGCTGCAGCATCGGCACCTGCGGGTAATGCGGCAGCGAGCGCGACCCTGCATCAAGGTCGCGCACCAGTGCGCGCAGGCCTTCGAGCGCTGGCGGCTTACTTGGCATCCGGGGCCTTGGGCTTGGGAATCGGCGCGATCTCTACGCGACGGTTGCGTGCGCGGCCTTCCTCATTGGCATTGGAACTGACCGGCTGCTCGCTGCCGAACGCGGCGGCGAACACGGCGTCCGCCGGTACGCCATCGGCGATCAGGGTGCGGGTCACGGTCAGCGAGCGCTGCGCCGACAGCTCCCAGTTGTCGGCGAAACGCCGGTTGCCTTCGCGTACCGGCGCGTCATCGGTGAAGCCGCTGACCATCAGGATCTCTTCGCGGCTGCCCAGGTAGGCGGCCAGCGGTGCGGCCAGGCTGCGCAGCAGCTCCTGGCCTTCCGGCTGCAGCTGGTCGGAGTTCAGCGCGAACAGCACGCTGCCGCTGATGCCGATGCGGCCATCCACCAGCGTCACGCGACCGGCCGCCAGCGGGCCCGCCAGCGCCTGTTCCAGGGTCTGCAGACGCTTGGCTTCGGCCTGGCGCTGCTTCACTTCCTGGTCCAGTCGCTGCGACAGCTCCAGCTGCACGGCGACCACACCGACCAGTATGAGCACGAACGCGCCCAGCAGCACCGACATCAGGTCGCCGAAGGCTGCCCAGATCGGGGCATGCGAACCGCCGTCGACCTCCAGCTCGTCGCTCATGCGCTGCCGGCCTTGCCGCGGCGCGCGGCCAGCTGCTGCAGTTCTTCCATCACCTGCTTCTGCGACAGCAGGCTGAGGTCGACCACCTCGCGCGCCTGGGCTACGTAGTAGGCCAGCTGCTCGTCGCTGCGGGCCAGCGAGGCATCCAGTGCGCCGCCGATCTGTTCCAGGCGGCCGGACAGCTCGGTGGCGGCACTGCCGAACTGCGCGACCGCTTCGCCGAACGTGCCGGCCAGCTGGCCCACTTCGGCAGCGCTGCCGTTGAGCGCTGCGGCAATGCCATCCAGCTTGCCGGTCTCTGCGGCGATATGGTCGGTGAAGCGATTGCCAACCCGCTCCAGCAGCTCGGCCGAGCCACCGACCAGTGCGTCCACAGCGGTGCGCTGCTCGTGCGAAGCGTGATTGATCGCATCCAGCAGGGTCTGCACGGTGGCCAGCAGGCGGCCGCGCTCTTCCAGCATCGCGTTGTCACGCACCAGGCTCTCGGACAGCGTGCTGCGCAGCTCGTTGATGACGTCGGCAGCAGCCTTCGGAGCGGCGGCGGCGGTCTGCAGCAGGGTAGACACTTCAGCCAGCGTGGCGCTGGCCTGCGCGCGACCGTTCTCGCCGATCTGCTGTGCGGTGGCCGCCAGCGCGTCGCAGACCTGCTGCTGCTGCGCGGCCAGGCGTTCGCCGTTGGCCTGCAGGCGCTCGGCCAGGTCGCTGGAAACGTGCTGCAAGGCATCGCTCCAGCGCTGCAGGCGCTGTTCGTCGCCGGCCTGCAGCTGCGCCTGCAGCGCGGCGTGGGCCTGCTGCAGCTCGGCGCTGACCGCGTCCCAGCGCGCCTGGCGCTGCTGCTCGCGGCTGTCCAGGCTGGCCTGCAGCTCGGCGTGCGCGGTGGCGGCGGCGGCCTGGGCGGCCTGCCACTGCTGCGAACGTTGCAGTTCGTGGTCCTGCAGCAGCGACTGGCTGGCGCTGTGCTGCTGCTCCAGTGCCTGCAGCAGCGCCTGCGCACGCGCGTCCAGATGCTCGCTGGAGGCCAGCAACGCCTGCTGCTGGCGTTCGACCAGCGCGCTGTTCAGTGCCTGCTGCTGTTCGGCGGCGGCGCGCCATGCCTCGGCATTGCCGCGGGCATCGGCCTGCAGGCGCTCGCCGAGACGCGCGACCAGTGCTTCGGCGTGCGCGCCCTGGCCATCGCTGAAGGCCTGCAGGTGCTGGCGCAGATCACTGACCAGCGCCTGTTGTGCCTGGGTCTGCTCGCTCACCACCTTGGCCCAGCTGGCCTCGGTGGCGACGCGGCTGCGCTCGAAACCCTCGCTCAGGCCGGCCAGCTGCTGCTGCACGGCCTGCTCGACGCGGGCATGCAGTGCTTCGCCGTGATGGGCCAGGCCAGCCAGGGTGGTTTCGGCCATCGGCTGCAGCGCACCACCGATGGCGGCGGCGCTGGCTTCGGCCCCTTCGCGCAGCGACTGCTGCAGCGAGACGGCCAGGCGTTCCTGCAGGGCCTGGCTCTGGGTCAGGAACTCGGCCTGGCCGGCCAGCAGGCGCTCATTGGCGGCCGCACTGTGCTGTTCAAAAGTGCTGGTCATCGCCTGCAGGCGGTCGACCAGCGCCGGCAGCGCCGCAGACTGTGCCTGCAGCAGGCGCAGCGATTCGGCGCGCTGCCAGGCCTGCGAGTACGGATGCAGGTCGCCGGCAATGGCGCGGTCCAGCTGCTGCACGGCCTGCAGGCGGTCACGACGCAGCAGTGCCGCCAGCAGGCCGAGCATGGCCGAGCTGGCCACACCGGCGATCGAGGTACCGAATGCCACCGCCAGGCCCTGCACCGGCGAGGCCAGCGAGCCGCGGATCGCGGCCATGTCGGTCGCACTCTGCAGCGCCAGGCCGGTGCCACGCAGCGTGTCCATCATTCCCAGCAGGGTGCCGAGCATGCCCAGCAGCACCAGCAGGCCAACCAGGTATGGGGTCAGTACCGGTGCGGGCAGGGCGGTGCGCTCGCCTTCCACGCGCAGGCGCACGGCGTTGCGCAGGCCCAGCGGCACGCGTTCCAGCCAGGCGGCGAGGCTTTCCTTCGCGCTGGACAGGTCGTTCAGCGCGCTGCGCAGGCCGTTGCTGGCCTGGCGGTAGCGATACAGCTCCACGCCACCGGCGATGTAGCAGGCCGCGATGATCGCCGCCACCGCTGCACCCAGCGGATGCACCGAAACGTAGCCAATGCCGATCCAGCACACGGCCAGCAGGCCGACAAGGAAAACAACGACATGGAAAGCAGTTCTGGACATGGTGTTCCGGTCAGTGGGAGCGCAGGGCGTCTTGCAGCCCTTCGATCGGGTGGAAGCGCAGCTGCAGCTCGGCGAGCAGCAGGGTGCGCATGTCATGGCGGAAGGCCGCGCGCCAGCCGGGCTGGCCGTGCACGCGTTCAAAACGGGCGCCGAGCACCGCCGGCGCCGTGGCCAGCAGGCTGTGCTCGCGCGGGGTAAGGGTCTGTTCCATCACCGCATCGACCTCGGCCAGCCGCGCCAGCTCGGGCGAAACCTGCACCAGCTGGTCGCGCAGTCGGCCGCGCAGGCGCCCGGTGGCGGTCTGGATGGCCTGCTGCAGCACCCGATAGCGCTGGCGCAGCGAGGCGAAGTTGGGTACAGCGGCGGCTTCGGCCAGGTCCAGCAGGCGCTCGGCTTCGGCATCCTCACTGATCGAGGCCAGCAGGCTGGCGTGCGCCTGCGCGCAGTCGGCCAGCACATCCTCGAGCGCTTCGGCGGCTTCACCGGGCTCGGGCAGACGTCCGCCGAGCGCCCCGGACAGGGCCACGGCGCGGCTCCAGTCCACCCACTGGCCGAGGCGCTCGGTCAGGGCGGGACTGGTGGCCGGCATCGCGCCGTCGCTGAGACGGGCGAGCAGGCGGAGGAACTCCGGTCCACCCAGGACCGGCTGCGCTGCGTTCGCCATCAAGGGATGAGGGGCCAAAAACCGCTGATTTTACAACCAGATGACCCGGCTTGGATGAAGGCGGGGCCGGGGGGAGGGGCCCGCGGGCGCGACAAGGCTTAGAATGTCCGGCTGCACCCTTCCGTTCGACCCCTGGAGTTCCCCAATGACTGTTGCGCAGTTCTACCCGATCGGCACCCCCGGACAGCCCTGGGGCGACGCGGAACGCGCACAGTGGCGGGCCCGCCAGCAGCGCCAGCGCAGCTACCACGACGATGTGGTGGCCGCGCTTGAACGCCTGGACGACAGCTTCGATGTGATCCAGTACGGTCAGCTGGACTACGCGCCGGACCATTACCCGCTGTTCGCCGTGGTCAATCACGACTGGAACCCGGCGCTGCCGACCGCGCTGATCACCGGCGGCGTGCACGGCTATGAGACCAGTGGCGTGCATGGCGCCCTGCAGTTCCTGGAACAGCAGGCCGAGCGCTACCTGGGCCGGCTGAACCTGATCGTGGCGCCGTGCGTCAGCCCATGGGGCTACGAGCGCATCCAGCGCTGGAACCCGGATGCCATCGACCCGAACCGCAGCTTCCGTGACGGCGGCCAGATCGAGGAAGCCGCCGCGCTGATGCGCTGGGTGGCCGAGCGCAAGCCGAACCTGCTGGTGCACCTGGACCTCCACGAGACCACCGACAGCGACCTGCACGAGTTCGATCCGGCCCGCTGCGCCCGCGACGGCAAGCCGTTCGAGCGCGACACGATTCCGGACGGCTTCTACGTGATCGGCAACAGCGAGGATCCGCAGGCCGAGTTCCAGAAGGCCCTGATCGCCGCCGTCGCCCCGGTCACCCATATCGCCCCGGCCGACGCCGAGGGCAACCTGGTCGGCCTGCCGTTGCAGTCGCCGGGCGTGGTCTGGGGCGAATCGCGTTCGATTGGTGCCTGCGCCGGCTTCACCGATGCACGCTTTGCCACCACCACCGAGGTCTACCCGGACAGCCCGCGCACCAACCCGCAGGAATGCAACGACGCCCAGGTGGCGGCGGTATGCGCCGGCCTGGATTTCGCCCTGGCCGCACAGTAACGCGCCACGTTCCGGGCGGTGACCGGCATCAGCCGGTGCCGCTTGGCCGGCGCGGTGGCGAGCGGCGCGCCGGTCGTCGCCCGGCAGCCGGCGAAGACATCCAGATCGCGCTGGTACACGCTGCTGCTGACACCGAACAGGCCCAGCAGGGAATGGAAGACATTGTCGTGGCTGTAGGTGCGGTGCAGCGCATTCCCACGCAGGCAGGCCATGTCCAGGCCCGCGTTGCGGCTGAACTCCGTTGAGAACCACATCACCATCGGCACCTGGATCTGTTCGCGCGGGGCGATGAAGTAGGGCGTGCCGTGAAGGTACATGCCGCGTTCGCCGAGCGACTCACCATGGTCGGAGACATAGATCAGCGCAACGTCGCGGTGGTCCGAATAGCCCTGCAGCAGGTCGATGGTCTCCGCCAGCACCTGGTCGGTATGCACCAGGGTGTTGTCATAGGTGTTGACCAGTGCCTCGTTGCTGCAGTGCTGGATCTGGTTGCTGTCGCAGGTCGGGCTGAAGGCCCGCGACGCTGCGGGATACCGTTCAAAGTAGGTCGGCCCATGGCTGCCGAGTTGATGCAGCACGACCAGGGCATCGCCGTGCATGGCGTCGATGCGTGCGCCGAGCTGATGCAGCAGCACGTCGTCGTAGCAGGTGCCGTCGGCGTTGACGCACTGGTCGGCCACCTTGAGTGCGGGCATGTCCTCGGTCGGCACGCGCTCGCACACGCCCTTGCAGCCGCCATTGTTGTTGTTGCGCCAGAGCACGCCGACGCCGGTACGCTGCAGGATGTCCAGCACGTTCTCCTCGGTCGCCGCGCGGACGTCGTCGTATTGCTGGCGGGTCATCTGCGAGAACATGCACGGTACCGAGATCGCTGTCGCGGTTCCGCATGAGGAAACATCACTGAAGCTGATGACGCCTTCCTTGCGCGAGAGCCGGGGATTGGTCGCGCGTGGGTAGCCGTTGAGCTGGACGTTCTGTGAACGCGCGGTCTCGCCGACGACCATGACCACCAGCTTCGGGCGCGGGCCCGGAACGCGCCGCGCGTCCGTGCCGATCGGGCGCAACGGTTGCTGGCGGGTGCTGTAGAGGCTCTTCAGGTAGCCGTGGGTATGGCGCATCACGTTCAACGGCAGTACCTGGTCGCGGATGTAGCGGTTGTTGCGCAGCAGCGAGGAGTAGTCCTTGTAGAACGCAAAGCCGATCACCAGCAGCATCACCAGCGACGCCAGGACGTTGGCCGGCCACACCAGCAGGGAACGTATCGAACCGGCCCCGCTGGTGGTGCGCACCAGGGCGAGCCCGGCAGCGGGCAGCACGCCCAGCGCCAGCAGCGTGACCAGCAGCGGCAGCGACAGATAGGCGTTCAGTTCGGCCTGATTGGTCTCGAACACGTTCTGCACCATGCTGCGGTCGATCAGCACGTTGTAGTGCAGCATGAAGTAGCTGCACGCGGCGCTGACGACAACGAGCAGCACCAGCAGCGGCCTGCGCAGGAATGGCAGTGCCAGCAGTGGCGTCAGCAGCAGGTTGAACAGGCAGAACAGCAGCGGCGGCAGGCTGGCCAGGAACAGCGTGCTGCGCAGGCTGTTGAGATCGATCAGCCCCCACAGCGTCTTCCAGAGGGCAAGGTTTCCAATCGTGGCGAAGAACAGTGCGGCGGCCCAGACCAGAACGATTGGATGGGACCGCGGGAAACGGAGGCATTGACGCACGAGCAGGTTCCGCGGAACAGGAGTGCGCGCAGTATCGAAACGGCCTTATCAGGAAGTTGTCAGGATTGCCGGGCTAGCCCAGCAGGATCACGCCCCACACCGCACCCACCATCAACAACGCGGTGGTCTGCGCGGCGCTGCCCATGTCCTTGGCGTTCTTGGACAGCGGGTGCTGCTCCAGCGAGATGCGATCAACCACGGCTTCAATCGCCGAGTTGAGCAGTTCCACCAGCAGGCTGATGAAACAGACCGCCAGCACCAGCGCCCGCTCGACCGTGCTGATGTCCAGCACGAACGCGGCCGCCATCAGCAGCGCGTGCAGCAGCAACAACTGGCGGAACGCCGCCTCGCCGCGAAAGGTGGCGATGAAGCCATCGCGCGAATGGATGAGGGTGTGGAAGATGCGGCTCAATCCGGTCTTGCCGTGCGGGTACTTGCCGCTGTCCTTGGGGTGTTGCATGCCGTCTCCAGAGCGGGGGAGCAGCCCGGAGCATGTGCAGCCCGATGTCAGGAATCCGTCAGATGCGGGAGGCGGGGCCAGCGCAGGGTGAACCGGCACCCCTGCCCGGAGGATTCCACGGTCATCGTCCAGCCCAGGTGCTCGACGATGCGCTGCACGATCGACAACCCCAGCCCCTCGCCGCTGTGCGCGCCACCGGGCACGAAGCGCTGGAACTGCCGTGGGTCGATGCTGGACGGCAGGCCGGGTCCGGTGTCAGCGACGATGAGTGCGGTGTCGTGGAGGGTGATCCGCACTTCGCCGCTTTCGGTGTACTGGCAGGCATTGCGCAGCAGATTCCAGATGATGCTGTGCGCCAGATCCGCGTTGGTGACCAGCACGGCGTCACGCCGGGCATCAAACGCAACGGTCACCGGCTTGCCGGAAAGCCAGGGCTGGCAGCGCTCCATGCAGGATTCGAGCAGCGGACGCAGGGCCACCGCGTTGCGCGGCACGGCGCCGGGGGCACGCGAGAGCAGCAGCAGGCAGGTCAGCTGGCGCTGCATCTCCTGGGTGGTGCGCAGGATGCGTGCCGCGCTGGGAACCAGGTGGCTGTCGGCCGGAAGCTGGCAGGCCAACGTTTCGGCAGCACCACCGATGATGGCCAAGGGCGTGCGCAGCTCGTGGCTGGCATCGCCGCTGAAGCACTGCTCGCGATGCAGGAACCGTTCGAGCTCGTCACTATGACGGGCAAAGGCGCGCGCGAGCACGCCGATCTCGTCGCGTGCGTCCTGGTAGGGAAAGGGCTTGTGGCCGTCCTGTACCGCATCGGCCAATCGTGTGATGGGCGCGATGACGTGGGTAGCGACCCTGCGGCCGATCAGGAAGGCGCCGAGTACGCAGACCGAAATGACCAGTGCCGCAAAGGCATTGATCAGGTGTTCCAGATAGCCATAGGGTGCAGCGTCCTGCAGCAGGTAGTAACGTTGGCCACGACTGTCGAACACACGCAGGTGCCACTCGTTGGGCGCCTCTTCGCCGTGGTAGCCCGGGCCGTATTGGCGCAGCACGACAGGCACGTCCTGGGCATCGAACAGCTGGGTCCCTGGTGGCAGGGCGGGGCGTTGGCCACGATCCAGCGCGGCCTGCAGCCTTTGCACTTCGCCGTGCTGGGTCCGTGCGACGACAGCAGCCCGGACCTGGTCGTAGTCGACCTGTTCGGCCAGTACGATGAAGCCCATGGCACCGGCCATCAGCAGCACGAACGAGATCGTGATGCGGGTGCGCAGGCTCAGGCGGCGGTAGAGGGAGGCAGGGCTCACGCCTGCATGCGCCAGCCGACGCTGTGCACCGTGGTGATCAGCGCGGTGTCGAAGCTGCGGTCCACCTGCAGGCGCAGCTCATGGATGTGGGTTCGCAGCGCGCCGCTGTCCGGTGGCTCGTCGCCCCAGACCAGATATTCCATCTCCTGCTTGCGCACCACGGCGGGAGCTGCACGCACCAGGCACATCAGCAGCTTGTGCGACGTGGGCGTCAGCGCAATGCAGCGGCCTTGCCGCCAGGCCTGCGGCGAGCGCGTGTCCACCTGCAGGTCCTTCCACGCCAGCACGCTCTGGACCTGGCGCCCCTGTGCCCTTCGTACGAGGGCCTTGATCCGTGCATCCAGTTCCGTCAGCGAGAACGGTTTGACCAGGTAGTCATCCGCGCCCAGGGCCAGGCCCTGCACACGGTCTTCGACCGGATCGCGTGCGGTCAGCATCAGGATCGGCACCGGGTTCTGGAACTCCTGGCGCAGCTTCTGGCACAGCGTCATGCCGTCCAGGCGCGGCAGCATCAGGTCCAGCAGGATGGCGTCGTAGTCGTGCTGCGTGGCCCGGCGCAGGCCACTGGCGCCGTCGCGCGCGTCGTCCAGCACGTAGCCGAGCGGTTCAAAGAAGGCATACAGGTTGGCAACCAGCTCGGGGTTGTCTTCGATGATCAGCAGGCGGGTCATGGCATGCGTCCTTGCGCGTGGCCGAACTCTGCCCGATCGATGGCCGAATGCCAATGCCCTTGCTGAATGGATCGCGGCCTGGGTTCGGCCCGGTCAAGCGACGTTCAATCGCCCGGGCTGCGTGAATCGCGGATCGAGTAGATCACCGAGAAGATCTTCCAGCCCTGCTCGGTGCGGACCAGCTGCCACATTTCCTTGCCCCAGTTGGTCTTCACCCCATCGTCGTGGAAGCTGTAGTCAAACGAGACCGAGGCCACATCGCCGTCCGTTTCGATCTTCGTGTTGGAGAACTTCTCCTCCTTCGGCTTCGGCGAGGCGACCGCCCCGTCGATCAGCGCGATGAAGTTGTTGGCGGGAATCTGCCGTGCCTTGATCGCATCGGGCTTGGCCTTGCGGATGTCCTGCAGGCGCACATCCTCGGAAACGAACTGCCAGCCGATGTCTTCCGGTTTATCAGAGAAGAACAGGCCCATGTAGGTCGGCCTGTCCTTGTTGATCAGCGAGGTGCGGAACGCTTCGACCACCTGTTCGATCGCCTTGACGTCGGCGGGGGCGTTCCTTGCGGCGTGGGCCGGCAAGCACGCCGGGAGGAAAAAGGCGAGGGCAGCGAAGCGTGCACGTGCGTTGGGCATCATGGGGTCCTGGGGAGGAATAGGGTGGCGCGGGCGCATCACCGCGCGTAGGTTCGCCAGAAGAGCACGTGGTCTTCGGTCCTGTTGATGGCGACGAAGACTGATTTTCCGGATTCGGGCGCGCAGCGAAAGACGCGATACGACGACTTGAGCGTCCCGTCGCCCGGCCACCAGTATCGATCGAACGCAACAGGATCACTGTCGTTGAATGTGGTTGCCTGGCAATCCGCAGGCAGCCGCAGTGGTATCGCAGGAGGCTTGGAGAAGGCCAGCGCGCTGGTGTTCGAGTCGAGGTCGTGTACCTCGCGCAGGTCGGTCGCCTCGTGGGGCACCCAGCTGGGAATCCATCCCTTGTTCACCATGTCGGAGTCAAGCGCCTCGCGCAGCGTGTCGAACGAACTGTCCATCACCAGGCCGCAGGCGCACAGCACACTGCAGAGCGTCACGACGATGGCGCGCCGGATCATTCCTTCAGGGCTGATCATCGTTGTAGTCCCCGCCGGGAAGCAGCCTGACCAGATCTTCCGGCGCCAGGCGCTTGAGCCGCTCTCGCAGTTCCAGTCCGTAGGGCCGGTCGTTGGATTCGGCATGGCGCTGCCCTTGGGCCCGCACCGCTTCACGACCAGACCGAGCTCCTGCGTGATCCTGCACTTCCGGCGCTTGCCTGCCATCGACGGGTGTCCCTGCGTTCGTCCTGAAACATCGGTCGGCGCACGCTAGCACGGTTGCCGGGAGCCGCAACAGGTCCGCTTGTCGTTGGGGTTTGACGTCGAAGAGAGTCTGCGCGGATGATGCGCGGGCGCGCGGCGCAGGAGGGGATCTGTCAATGAGGGCACTGATGTGGGGGCTTGCGGGCCTGTTCGTGGCGTACGTGGCCGGTTGCTCGGCGATCTCGGCGTGGCATTCCCACGCGCTCGCCTCGGTCCCGGTCGGGGCGAGCAGGGTCGAGGTACTGCGGGCGTTGGGGCCCCCTGACGTGGTGGAGCACGCCGGTGTTCCCTTTACCCGCTATGCCAGCCGTGGATGCAGTGGTCGCTGTGCGCACCGATGGTGGTATGAGAACCGGCTGGGACTGGATACCGAAGCCTGGTCGGTGGAACTGGATGCTTCCGATCGCGTGATCGCAACGTCGCGCCTGACATCACCGTAGAGGACCGCAGCAAGCGCATGCGTATCCATCGTCCTTTCATCTTCATCGCAAGCCTGGCCCTGGTGGCGTGGTGCACGTTGATGGGCGTACTGGTGCTCATCCATGGCTTCAAGGAGCAGGGCCTGCGCTGCGGCAAGCTGTGCTCACTGCAGATCTCCATCCGCCTGCTTTTTGGTGATCGAGGATTCGAATTACTGGTGGCGCTGGGGCTCTTTGCCGCAGCGCTGATATGCGGGTACATCGCGCTGCGGGAGGGCATGCATGGCGGGCCGCAGAGGCGGGCGGGGCGCCGTGGGCGCAGACACCGCCGACCGGGACGGCCCCGGTCGTAAGGTGTCTGCACCGATGTAAATCGCTGCGTGTGCGGACGCTGCAGGTCGCTTCAGCGATGCAGGGCGTCGATGATCAGCCCGGTGGCGATCTCCACCAGCAGGTACTCGTTATCGGACTGGCGCACCCAACGCCGGTCGCGGCCCGGTTCGCGCAGGTCATAGCGCGCGTAATCGTCTACCCAGTAGCGGCGGTCCACTTCGGCCCACGGCAGGCGCTCGCCACGACGCCAGGCCTTCTTCTGCCAACCCGGCGGCGGCGCATCGCGGTGGTGCGGGCCGCCTGCATGCGGCGGCGGGCCGTTGCCGCGGGCATGGTGCGGCGGATCGGCGAACGCGGGGGCCGCAGCGAAAGCGGTGGCGGTGGTCAAGGCGATGGCCAGCAAACGTGTTGTCTTCATGGATATGCCTCCGTCATGGCCGCAGCATGCGGCGCTGTGGCAGGAATATAGGGCAGTCAGAGTGAATGAATACGGGTGTAGGCGGTACGTTCCTGAACAGACGGCGCGGCGTGCAGTCGCTGCCCTGAACGGGTCACCGGGCACCGCCCGCGGCCGAATCCGTTGCGGCCCAGCCTCCGCCCAACGACAGGAAAAGACCCAGCTGGCGGTCGACCCGGTCCGCGCGCGATGCAGCCAATGCGGACTCCGCATCTGCCAGCGCGGCCTGGGCCGAAAGCACATCGAGGAAATCGATCCTGCCGTAACGGTACAGCTGCTGCGCCTGCCCGGCGGCCCGCGCTGCATCCCCACGCGCCTGCGCCAGGCTGCGCTCGCGTTCAAGCTCCTGCGTGCAGGCAGAAAGCGCGGTCTCGGTCTGCCGCAGAGCCTGCAGCACGACGCCGTCAAAGGACGCGAGAGCGGCATCTGCATTGGCGCCGGCCGCCGCGATGCGGGCCTTGGCTACGCGGCGGTTGGGCCAGTGCCATGAGAGCAGTGGCCCGACGCTCACCCCGAAACCGTCGGCGGAAAGCAGCTGAACTCGCGTGCCTGCCGTACCCAGGGACCCGCCCAAGGTGACCCGCGGATAAAGGTCTGCGGTCTCTACGCCGATCATCGCCGTGGCCGCCGCAAGGCTGCGCTCGGCGGCACGTATGTCGGGGCGCCGCTGGAGCAGCTGCCAACCATCACCGACCGGCAGCGCCTGCTCCAGCTCCGGGGGGCGTGGGCAGGCTTCGGCCTCCCTGGGATAGTCCGCCGGGAGCCTGCCCATCAATGCGGCCAGTTCGAACAGTGCGGCCTGCCGTTCCGCCAGCAGGTGCGGTATCGCCGCCGCGCTGCGGTTGACCGCGGCACCGGCACGGCTGACATCGAAGTCCGTTCCGCGCCCGCCTGCAGCCAGGCGACGGGTTGCCTCCAGCGTGTCGCGCTGTATCGCCAGCACCTGCCGGGTTGCAGCGAGCGTGTGATTGCGGGTGCACACCTGGAGATAGGCACGGGTGACGGCCGCAGCGACGACCACGCGGACCTGGTCGCGCGCCGCAGCGACGGCCGCCGCGTCGGCGTTGGCGGCTTCGATGCCGCGGCGGATGCCACCTGCAAGATCCAGTGGATAGGAGAGGTGAAGGCCCAGCGCGTACGACTGCGGGGCGGCCGACGCCTGGGTGTAGCCACCGGCATGGGTGAGCGTGCCCGATGCATCCACGTCGGCCTGTACGGCACCGCGCGCGCGATACTCCAGCGCGGTAGCGCTGGCGCGCCGAAGGTTGGCATCGGCGGCGCGCAGGTCGGTATTGGCCGCCAGTGCTTCGCGTACGTAGGCGTCAAGCTGGGGGTCGCCATACAGGTGCCACCATCGATCCGGTGGCGCGTCGTGGCTGAACGATGCGTCCTGGCCTGAGACGAACGCCCGCGCAGCCTGTTGTGAAGCTGCGACGGCGTTCGCAGGCAGGTGATAGTCGGGGCCGGATACGCAGGCCGTCAGGGGCAGCAACAGGGCAAGCAGCCCACCACGTACTGTCCGCACGCTCACTTGCAGGCTCCCGGTGCCGAGGGCGTGATGGTCACACTCGCAGTGCGACCCACGATCAGGCGCGTATCCGGCGGCGCATCATCGATACGGATGCGTACCGGGATGCGCTGTGCCAGCCTCACCCAGGTATAGGTCGGCGCTACGGCAGGCAGCAGGTTGTGCGTGTTGGAGCGCTGATCGTCGGCAATGCCGGCGGCGATGGTCTCCACGTGTCCGCGGACATCGTGGGTGTCGCCCATCAGCCGGGCCACGGCGGCATCGCCTTCGGTGATGCAGCCCAGTTTGGTTTCCTCGAAGTAGCCTTCAATGCGCAGGCTGCGGGTGTCGATCAGCGCCAGCGCCTGCGCCCCTGGCTGCAGGTAGTCGCCCGCGTGCAGGTCCAGGTTGGTGACGATGCCATCGGTGGTCGCGCGCACCTCGGTGCGTTGCACATTGAGCCGGGCAACGCGCTGTTCGGCCCGCGCCTGCGCCAGGGCGGCCAGCTCGGTATCGACCTTGGCGGCATTGCGTTCGCGTGTTTCCGAGGCGACCAGGTTGCCAAGAGCGTTGTCCCGCGTCGATTCGCGGCGGGCCAGCGCCAGCGTCGCGCGTGCGCTGCTGACCGCTGCGTCGGCCTTCTCAAGCGCGGCAGCCAGGCGTGGCTGATCCAGCACCAGCAGCAGTTGTCCGGCGCTGACCCGCTGGTTGTCGTGCACCAGCACCTGGGTGACCAGCCCCCCCATGTCCGATGCAACGCGCACCACATCGGCGCGCACCCGCCCATCCCGCGTCCACGGGCGTGTTTCGTAACGCT
Source organism: Stenotrophomonas sp. YJH_SMC_127 (assembly GCF_059372445.1). Lineage (NCBI taxonomy): Bacteria > Pseudomonadati > Pseudomonadota > Gammaproteobacteria > Lysobacterales > Lysobacteraceae > Stenotrophomonas > Stenotrophomonas sp. YJH_SMC_127. Next base: position 198,475 of record NZ_JCAFVO010000002.1, read on the forward strand.
TCCAGATGGACAGTGCGGCAACAACAGCAATCGCGAATACAACCAGCGTAGCGCTCCAGCGCCCGATGACAGCAAGCAGGTGTTTCATTTCATTTCTCGAGCAGGGGCGAGAGCCGGATCATTAGCTCCGCCAGGATCACGAACAGGGACAGGCCCACCAGTGGTCGCGCGGCGAACAAGCGGTACAGACCGAGACTGGCGAGCAGGCGCGAGGTCAGCATCGAAAGCACCAGCGCGGCGGCGGCCACGGCGAGCAGGCCGGGAATGAGCACGCCATCAATGGAAAGATCAGAAAACATGAGGTCAGTGCCGATGGGTGAGCGCGGGCGCCAGCAGGTCGCGGCGCAATCCGCAGAGCAGGTGCGACAGATGCTCACGATCATCCCCGCTGCTGGCCACTGCTGCCTCGCGCATGCGGTCGAGCAGTTCCAGAAGATGGGCGTCGACGCTGCGTGGCGCGTGGGCACGAACCCTGAAATGTGCGGCGACGCGTTCGATCAGCGCCGCATGAAGCACCCGGACCTGCGGGTTGTCCTGGCACTTGGCCAGTGCGCGGAGTTGGTTGGATGTACGTACCGCACGTACGTCCGCAAACAATGCCCGCACGTCGTGCGCGGCGCTGGAACGGCTCTGCAACCTGGGAGCGAGCAGTCCGATTCGATCCAGCATGCGGCTGAGCCAGGCCCGGGCCACGCCGCCTTGACCGGCGGCGTGTCGTGCGATGTCCCGACGGATCGAACGCTCCAGCCGTGCGCGATTGCGGCCCGCATCGGCGGTCTGGAACAGCTGCATGCTGCACAATGCCATTGCCGTACCGACGAACAACGCAACGCTGTTGTTGAGTGCGCCGACGACGTTGACCGTATTGGTCGCACCCAGGCTGGCGATGAGCGGGAAGGTCAGCACCACGCCCAGGGCAGCCATGGTGAATGGCGGCCGGGCCAGGAACGATCCGCACAGCAGCAGCACCGGCGCCAGCGCGGCGATCAGGCCGACGAAATCGGACAGCGCGGGGAAGATCAGCAGACCGTAGAGCAGGCCGACGCCAACGCCGGCCAACGATCCCACCAGATAGCGCATGACATGCGGCGCAGGCGCTTCGATCGTGCCGAACAGTACGCACGCCGTGCCGATGATGGACACCGCCGTGGCGCCGTCCGACCAGCCGGTAACGATCCACAGAACGCAGCTCAGCAGGATGCCGACGAACGCGCCCAGCGCACTGCGCAGGGCAAGCCGATGATCCCGGTGAAGTACCGCACCCTGCGCATGTCGCGCAAGGCGGGCAGGTACATGCCGGCGCCAGTCGGGCCGGGCAGTGTGCAGCTCCGCCTGCAGTAAGCGGCAATCGGCGTGGGCAAGGTCGATCTCGGCCTGTTGCGCGACCAGGCCGGTCCGCAGCAGATCGCGCCAGTCTGTTGCATCCATCGCGCTGGCCTGTGGTGATCGCAGCCGGGCGATGGAATCTTCCACCGCGCTGGACAGCATCAGTACGTCCAGCATCCGGTCATGCAGGGCACGCAGGATCTGCACCTGGGCCACGCCGTGGGCGCTGTCGAAGGGCAGGTGGATCGACAGCACATGCAGCTCGAGCAGGTCGGCCGCCACTTTCGAGCGGTCCGTCGCCAGCACCGTGTCCGATGCGCCGGCGCGCATGTCCCGTGTCCATCGTTCCGCGTCATCCAGCACGGCAGCGACTCGTGCGTGCACGCGCATCGAGACCCGGCGCGGCAGCACCAACGCATGTACCAGCGTTGCGGCCAGGATGCCGATGGCAATTTCCTGCACCCGCGTGATGGCAATGGTGAACACGTCTGCCGGCACCATCACCGCAGGAAAGCCGATCAGGCTGGTGGTATAGCCGGCCAGCAGGAACGCATACGCACGTGGCGTGCGGTCGAGCATCGCCAGATACAGGCACAGCGCCATCCAGGTCGCGAGCGCGGCGCTCAGCACCAGGGGTGCATTGGCGAAACGTGGCACCAGCACGACGGTGGCGACGGCTCCGCCCACGGTACCGAGCAGGCGGAACAGGCCGCGGCTGAGTGTCACCCCGGACAGAGGCTGAGATACCAGATAGACCGTGCCGATCACCCAGAACGGGCGATTCAGGCCGATCCTTAGAGAGACATACAGCCCCAGCGACGCGGCGAGCAGGCATTTGAGCGAGAACAGCACCGCCTCCTGATCGGTCCTGAGGGCAGGGCTTTTCAACCGGGCGAATGCCTGGAACACGTGGGGACGGGCAGGAGTGGGGCAGTGCATGCGGCTCATGCTAGTGATCGGCCGCACTGGCGAATTTCGCTACAATGACAATCAATCGCTAAAACCGGTCAATGTGAGAATGGCTCGCATTTCGCTCCCCGGCTTTGACCTGGACCCGGACGAGACCGATCGCCCGGCGGTTGCCAGCCGCCTGCAGGTGGCCGAGCACGACGCGGAAATTCCGGTGCATGAGCATCGAAAGGGCCAGCTCATTCTTGCGCTGCATGGGGCGGTGACCTGCGAAGTGGCCAACGCGCTGTGGATCGTGCCGCCCCAGTGTGGCGTCTGGATTCCGGGCGGCATGCCGCACAGCAACCGCGCCACCGCCAACGCGCGCCTGTGCTACCTGTTCGTCGAGCCTGGCATCGTCGACCTGCCGGCGCAGTGCGTGACACTGGCGATCTCGCCGATGCTGCGCGAGATGATCCTGCACTTGGCCGACGCGCCGCTGGACTATCCGCATGGCAGCCACACCGACCGACTGGCGCGGGTGTTGCTGGACGAGCTGGTACAGATGCCGGCCGAGCATCTGTCGCTGCCGGTCAGCCATCACCCGAAGGTGCGTGCGCTGGCTGCGGCGCTGTCGGCGGATCCGGCAGACCGCAGCACCATCGGCCAGTGGGCCATGCGCCTGGCCCTGGGCGAGCGTACGTTGACCCGGCTCATCGAACGGGAAACGGGCTTGTCCTTCGGGCGCTGGCGGCAGCAGCTGCACCTGCTCATCGCCATTCGTGAACTCGCCGCCGGTGCACCGGTACAACGCGTTTCCGAGACGCTGGGCTATGAGTCGGTGACGGCCTTCATCACGATGTTCAAGAAGGCGCTTGGCCTTTCCCCAGCGCGGTACTTCGCGGTGCGCCTGCGCGGGCAGTAGCGGGGAACAGCGGGCGAAGCCGTTGCCTGGAACGGCTACTTCGAGGTGTCGGAGACCGATTGAATCGCGGCCACCACCGCAGCAGGGTCCTCGCGCTGGAGGGTGTGGCCGGTCGCCAGGTAGCGGTGCGAGCCACGCGTGAAGCCTGAGAAGAGCAGGGCGTGCTGCGCCTTCCAGAGCGCCTTGCCCGCTGCGGTTTCTTCGAAGAACAGCGGTTCGGCAGCCAGCTGGGTTGCAGTCAGCAGCGCCACCGGCACGTCCGGCATCGTGCGCGGGGTTTCCGCACCGGGTGCATCCAGTTGTTCGGTCAGCACGGCGTAATCGGCGGCCATGGCTGGCGGCAGCATCGCCCGCAGCTGGGCATCATCTGCCTGCACGCGTGCACTGTCGGCCTGCTTGAACGCATGGCGCTGCCCCATCGTGGCCGGGTCCACCAGCACCAGGCCCAGCAGGCGCTCCGGATGACGGCGTGCGAACTCCGTGGCCAGCAGGCCGCCATAGGAATGACCCACCAGCACAACGCGGCGACCGGGAGCGAGCGTATCGATCACGGCTGTGAGGTCGGCCAGATGCGCATCGATGCGCTTGGGGTGACCGTCGCTGCCGGACTTGCCGAGTCCCGCACGGGCGTAGGTGATGCTGTGGTAGTCGCGCCCCAGACCGGCAACCACCTCCTTCCAGGCGCCCGCACCCTGCCCGAAGCCGGATTCAAAGACCACGGTGATCGGGCCGGCCCCGGTCTCTTCGGCCTGCAGCGCGTAGGCGCTGCGATCCACCTGGATTTCCCCTGCGTGGGCGGTGCCCGCCGCGGCCATCACCGCGGCCAGCGCCCACATCGTCACTCGGCTGCTCTTCATTGCCATTCCCCTGGGCCGTGACGCGTGCCGGCCCTTCCGATGGGTCAGGTCTGCAGCGGAGTGCCGTAGCCTGCCGACCTCGCGACAGGTCGTGTTGGTAATGTAGTGAGGTATAACACCGACTCCCTGTGCAGGAAGTCATGGGGACGGGGCGTAGTCCGAAAGGCGTTGGATGCCTGAATCTGTGATCGGTTACGCGACTCCACACTTGAATGAGCAAGCGTCCTCGACGATAAAGGCGGCATGTGGCACTGCCGCATTCCGGACCAGGGACGATCCGATGCACGACGCGTGGGCACAGCTCCGCGTTCTCGTTCCCGCCGGCGCTGTGTTCGTCCAGGAAGGAGAACAGGGATGTTGGAACGACTGAAGACCCTCTCGCGTGCCGCGCTGGCGATTGTCGCCCTCGGCTGCTTCGCCCCTGCTGTGGCGCATGCGCAGGAAAGCAAGATCACCTGGCGCATTTCACAGCCCGGCGGCGATGCGACCCAGTACAAGACCCAGCAGGCGGCGGTGGCCGGCATCAAGAACCTGCCGGCGCCCAGCCCCTTCCCGCCGGAGTTCCAGTTCGGCTGGCAGTACGTCGACAAGATCAAGTCGAAAGTCGTGGACTTGAACGGAAACACGTCGATCACCTACTGGATGGGAAGGACGCAGCCCTCCGACCCTGACTGGACTTACTACGGCGCGGGTGATGGTGGCTTCCTGTCCGAAGAGGAAGTGCTGGAAGCGCTCATTGCAGACTTGCAGGACATCAATCCCCAGTGTCCTGGGGAAACTGCTGTGCCGGAAGGAGAATGGGGCCCAACTGCTCCAGGGATGGACGGAATTTCGGAGGTCAGGGAGTACCGGGTCACCGGCATGCTGGGCAGCAATTCGGCGGAGTCTCCGTGCGTGCCCTTCGACGCAGGAACGACAGGGCTTGCTCGCATGCGACGCTTGAACTGCCCGATCCCCTTCACGCAGTGGTCCAACACACACAACGCCTGCGTCAGCGAAGAATTCGTTGCAACCATTACCTCGAAGTCGCAGAAGTGCGACAAGGACAGCGCGGGTCCGAGTTGTCCCTCGACAGAAAAAGGTGAGGAGGCAAACAACGCGCCTTGCGACGGCACCGTAGGCAATCCGTGCGACGTCAAAACGGGCGAGAAATACGAAATCGCGCCGGACTTCGATCTGGGCTGGATCGCGCTGACGCGCTTCTATCACTCCGGCATCTCGACCTCATCCGGTGGCTTCGGTTATGGCTGGACCCATTCGCTAGGCGCCCACTTGGCACTGGATGGCGTTGACAGTGTGGGCATCATTGAAAGTACTGGTTTCCAGCGTGCATTCAAGAAGGTCGGCCAAGCCTATGAGGCGGACGACGACAGTGGCGATCGTCTGGTCCAGAACGGCAACTGGACACTGTACTCGAAGGGCTCCATCTCGACCTTCGACGCGGACGGGCGTCTGGCCGCCAAGCGCTTCGCGGATGGCACGTCGCTGACCTATATCTACGACGACAGCGACCGCCTTGCGGCCGTTACCCACAGCAGTGGCCGCACACTGGAGTTCGTCTACCAGTCCAACGACTATGAGGCGCTGATCAGTTCGGTGCTGGTCGAAGGCATTTCGCTCGCCACCTACAGCTACACACCGCAGAACCAGGTCGCCACGGTGACCTATGCGGGTGGCGGTGTGCGCACGTATCACTACGAGAACCAGGCTTTTCCCCAGCACCTGACGGGTATCACCGCCGAGGACGGTCGCCGCTACAGCACCTTTACCTACGATTCCATCGGTCGTGTGATCTCCAGTCAGCATGCCGGCGGTGCCGATGGCGTGACACTGGCCTACAGCCCCAATGGTGGTGCGGTGGTGACCGACGCGCTGGGGCGGCAGACCGACTACACCCTTACACCCGGCGGCGATAGCGCTCCGTCGCGCAAGGTGACCGGCCTGACGGATTCGCAGGGAACCGTCAGCCGAACCTACTACGACCAGAGTGTCGACTTCCGCCGGCGTCTGGATACCTACACCGATCGCCGCGGCATCCAGACCAAGCACACCTATGCGCAGGGCCCCGACCCGGTGAGTGGTCGTGCCGTCAGCATCCATACCGTGACCGAAGCGTTCGGCCTGCCCGAGCAGCGGGTGGTGACCACGGCGCGCGACGTCGAAATCAATGCGGTACTGACCACCCGCATCGGCAATCGTGAAACCCGAACGTCCTTCAATACCCGGCGTCAGCCGACAACCAACACGGTGACCGACACCGCGTCCGGTCAGACGCGCATCACCAGCTACACCTACTGCGAAGCCGCTGATGTGGCAGCGGCAGGCAGCTGCCCGGTGGAGGGGCTGCTGAAGAGTGTGGATGGCCCGCGCACGGATGTGGCCGATGCCGTTACCTATGCCTATTACTCGGCGGATGATGCAGGGTGCGCGATCGGAGGCGCCTGCACCTATCGCAAGGGCGACCTGCGCAGTGTGACCAATGCGCTGGGCCAGACGGTCGAGACCCTGGCCTACGACGCACTCGGAAGGCCGCTGTCGGTCAAGGACGCCAACGGCGTGGTGACTGATTACACCTACCATCCCCGCGGCTGGACGACCTCAATCACCGTGCGCGGCGCGACCACTGCCGAGGATCGGGTCACCCAGCTGAGCTACTGGCCAACCGGCCAGGTGCAGAAAATCACCGAGTCGGATGGCAGCAGCGTGTCCTACGTCTACGATGCTGCGCTGCGCTTGACCGACATCGAGGACAACGCGGGCAACACGATTCGCTACACGCTGGACAACGCCGGCAACCGCCTCAAGGAAGACACGCTGGATACTGGCGGCACCCTGCGTCGCACCCTGGCACGGACGTTCAACACGCTCGGCCAGCTGACCGCACTGAAGGACGCGAGCAATCACGCCACAGGCTTCGCCTACGATGGCAACGGAAACCCGCAGACGATCACCGACGCACTGCAGCGCGTGACCAGCCAGCAGTACGACCCGCTGAACCGCCTGGCGCAGACGCTCCAGGACGTCGGCGGCGTCGCGGCGGAGATCCGCAGTCAGTACAACGCGCTGGATCAGGTCACCCAGGTCACCGACCCGAAGGGCCTGCACACCACGTACGCCTACAACGGGTTCGGCGATCTGACCGGCCAGGTCAGCCCGGACAGCGGCGCCAGCAGCTTCACCGTGGACGCCGCCGGCAACCGCAAGACCGCCACCGATGCGCGTGGCGTCACCGCCACCTATCACTACGATGCACTCAACCGCCTGATCGGCGTCGCCTACCCGGACCCCAATCTCGACGTGGGCTACAGCTACGACGTGGCACCAGCTGCCTGTGCCGCCGACGAGCGCTTTGCCAAGGGGCGCCTGGGGCAGGTGCTGCATGCCAATGGCAGCACCCAGTACTGCCACGACCGCTTCGGCCAAGTCACCCGCAAGGTGCAGACGCTCAATGGGGTGGCCAGTACCCTGCGCTATGCCTACAGCAAGGCGGGTCGCCTGACGGCGCTGTCCTACCCCGACGGTAGCGTGGCCGACTACGTGCGCGATCCCCAGGGGCGCATCAGCCAGATCGGCCTGACCCGGCCCGGCCAAGCCCGCCAGATCGTGGTGAACAACGTGACCTATGCGGCCTTCGGACCGGCGACCGGTTGGACTTATGGCAACGGCCGCCAGCTGCAGCGTCCGCTGGATCTGGATTACCGCCCGCAGGCGGTGCACGACCCGGCTGCAGGCGGCCTGTCGCTGGGCTACGGGTATGACCCGGTCGGCTCGGTCACCGAGCTGAAGAACGGCACGGGCTCGACGGTGCTGGCCAAGTACGCCTACGACACGCTGGGCCGCCTGACCCAGACTCAGGACGGCGCGACCGGCACGCCGATCGAAACCTATGCCTACGACGCCACGGGCAATCGGACCGCGCTGACCACCTCGGCAGGCACCGCCAGCTACACCTATCCCGCAACCAGCCACCGGCTGACCGCCGTGGATGGCGAAGCGCGCGCCCAGGACGCGGTGGGCAACACCACCAGCATCGGCAGCAAGACGTTCACCTACAACGATGCCAACCGCATGAACGCGGTGAAGCAGGGTAACGCCACACTGGAGAGCTACGGTTACAACCACCGCGGCGAACGCGTGCTGCGCACCCCGACTGGTGGCGCTGCACAGATCACCCTGTACGATGAGGCCGGGCAGTGGCTGGGCAACTATTCCGCCACGGGCCAGGCACAGCAGCAAGCCATCTGGCTGGACAACTACCCGGTGGCGCTGATCAGCGTGCCAAGCGCAGGTGTGCCGGAGTTGGCCTACATCCAGCCGGATCATCTGGGTACGCCGCGTGTGGTGATCGACGCGGCGCGCGATGTGGCGATCTGGGAGTGGAGCAACAAGAGCGAGGTGTTCGGCAACCAGATTCCGAGTGCCGATCCGGATGGCGATGGTGTGGCGTTTGAACTGGCGCTGCGCTTCCCGGGGCAGCAGGCGACGGATGCGAGTGGGTTGTTCTACAACTACTTCCGTGACTATGACCCGGCGTCGGCCAGATACGTGGAGAGCGATCCCGTTGGGTTGAACGCCGGCATCAGTACGTATGGCTACGTGATCTCGAACCCCGCCCGATTTACTGATCCGCTTGGGCTGACGACGACGCTAATAACGACATACGATTTCGGTATTGCAAACCATTCGGCGATTCATGTTTCGATACCTGGCAAGCCTGATTTCCTGTACGACCCTTCCGGCACCTACGCACCTGGTGGTCGTCGAGGAACCGGTGGGCTATTTGAGGGGCGCGATGCTAGCTTGGCCAGCTACAAAAAGTATCAGGTGGGAACTGGTAGCCGAGTTGAATTAACGGTAATCCCTTTGACTCCGGAGCAAGAGTTAACTCTCATTGCGAACGCGGAGGAGTGGGGGGATGCACGTGGCTTCTGGTGTGCGAGCCACGTGTCCGGCGCGTTGGATGGAATGTGTGGGATAAAGCAAACACTCTTCCCGGGTGTTCTTCACAAGAGTGCAAAGGCGGCAGAATGTCCAGTCAAATGAAGGATAGGCTTATCTCATCATTGATATGCTTCACTCTATCTGTTTCTGTGAATTCTGCGGGATGGATATGGATATCCGCTTTCATGAAGATAGGAGCGATGCGAGTTCCATACGTACTGCTTCTCTCACTACTTCTTTCGGTTACATTCTATGCGCTCTCTCGATGCGAAAGTATGCGCCGCATCCCGCGAAGTTTAGTGGTGGGGGTGATCGCTGGTCTTGTACTCGGGGTCGTGGCTGTCACTTCTTCCAATCTGGCAATTGATGGGGGGGGGCGCTTGCTTCTACAGAGCCTTGAGAGATTCGGAGCAACGGCGTTGGTAGCAGACCTTTGGCCGTCGCTATTACTTGGAAGCTGGCTTGTGGGGGCGGTCGCATTTTGCGGGGCGTCGGTTTACTTAAGGCGAGCGTTCCTGGGGACGCCATGAATAATCGCCGCAGAGCCTTGGATTTCGACCGCGCTGAATTGATCCTATGCCTGCGGCGCCACCGGTAATGGCCGCGCTGACCACCTCGGCGGGAACTACCAGCGGGAATACGACGCTGCGACCGGACGCTATACGCAAGCGGATCCCATAGGCCTGTCCGGCGGCATCTCCGCCTACGGGTACTCGAGTGCCTCTCCGCTTCGCGCGGTTGACCCACTTGGGCTTGAGCCTGTGTTCGACACAAGTACGTGTGGCGGACAACTGGGAATGGTGACTTGTGATGGCAATGGAGGGTTCCTGGTCAGTGTCTGCAATTCGGGCTGCGACAAGATATGCACCGTTATGCATGAGCGAAACCATAAGGCGTTACTGGAAAAGAGGGTTCCTAATGCCTGCGTGGGTAGGCCCAAAGGTGCAAGTCCATTCCCAAAGAACTGGGAATATGGTGGGATCGAGCATCGGCAGCTGGCAAATGAGCTTGAATGCCGTGCATATCAAGAGCAGATGATCTGTGCAACTCGGCTGCGCGACGGCGGACTCGGAGGCGCCGCAGTAGACAAGGCTTACAGCAGGGCAGTAAAGGAAAGGAGCGACAGGCAATGCGATGCATTCGGATACTAGCCATCCTCTCGCTCGTTCTGGGCCAGCTGGGGTGCCGGGATGAGGTGGAGAGTTCAACGTACCCATGGGTCAGACGGGAAAGACTTGCACTGTCTACAAAGACTTTGATCGCCAGCCTCCAGAAGTGGTTGTTGCCGAACTGGTCAGACGGGGGGGGACAGTCGCAGGTTGATCCATAAAACAGTTTGCGGCTCGATCACCAGTTGGGAGATCCTTCCTGCAGGGGCGTCGATCAATCGGATACCTCCCCCAGATACCTATGTGAACCTCTGGCTGAGGGAAGACGGCTCTGTCTCCGTCAGTACGGACCGCCCTTGATGTCGGCGCTGCCCCTGATGCCCACGCATCGGACCAGCGCCCCTGTGCAATAGGCCTGCCAAGTGGGGAATTGCGCTCACTCAGCGTCATCCGGGTGAGCCTCGCGTGGTGATCGATCGGTCGTCCGATGTCTGGGCTTGGGAGTGGAGCAACAAGAGCGAGGTGTTCGGTGACTGGATCCCGAGTGCTGATCCGCATGACGATGGAGTGGTGTTTGAACTCGGCCTGCGCTTTCCCGGCCAGCAGGTGACTCGCGCGAGTGGCTCGATCAAAACATCAAGGGCGACTCTGCCGCTGACTCCGCTGCGGATCAGTTGGCAAATCGCCTCGGACGATCATCCGGACAAATGAGTCGTACGGGGAGTTGCTCGCAGATGTGCGGGAGCTATCGTCCCGGTGGAAACTTCCCCTACTGATGATTTGGACGCCTCAAATGTACGCTCCCAAGCTGCTCCCAGTCGTGATGCTGTCAATCGCACTTTCTGGTTGCATGGAAGTTGCCAGCACCGAGTATGCAGACCGCAATCAAGCCGTCTCAAGACAAGCAATCGGTGAATCGAAATGGTTGCCTTCATGGTTGCCTGAGGACGCAGTCAACATACGCGAGTCGCACGACATGGACACAAATGAATCGTGGCTGGTTTTCCGCCTGACCAGCGGGGTTCTTGCTTTGCCCGAAGAATGTAGGCTGGTGAGCAGGCCGGAGATGTCCGACGCGCGAGTCATGCGGAGATTTCCTCCGTTTGCCCGCAACGCGTGGTCGCGAGCGTCAAGCTATGGCGGCAAGTTCTATCTGTGTCCGGAGGGAAATGCTGGCCGCTGGGTCATGCGCGATGAAGAGCTGGGCCTTGTTTACAGCGGAATAAAGTTATAGGTGGCTGGGCGGTCTCACCTAGTAAGCGAAATGCGTGAGTGGCACGTGGCGATCTCCTTCCCGGTGCCTGATTCGGCACTTTCCGGCCGAGCGTCGTGTGGGTATGTGTCAAATCGACCTTGCCACTTGTCCGTGTTCACGAATGGGAGGGCCGTGTAAGAAGATCGGATGGTCCGGCAAGCTTCAAGCACCCAGGCGTTCGGCAGGAAGATTGCTGGGCCGCGGTGACGACTGTGCGGGAGGACCTATGGGATATCGGCTCCATGGTCTATTGTGGCTGCAGCGCAGGCGGTGGATAGAGGCGAAGGGAAATGAAAGACAAACTGAGAGAAAGAGAGGCGCTGTCGCCAACTGGCTTCTATGACCGATACTATGCGGAGAGTGGCCTGGATCAGGAAACCGTAGTGGAGCTGCTGGAGCATGTTGCAGACGAGCTTCGTTTGCCCTCCGGGAAGCTCCGTCCTGAAGATCGATTTTCGAAGGAACTGTCGCCTGGTGAAGATCATGGTTGGGACTCGGGGTATGGGGTGTTGATATTCGAGCTTCAATCGCTCGCAAAAAAACGTGGTATTGCAGTCGATCGGCGGGTGGATTCGCTCGACGACTACATTCGTATCATGGCGGGTATCTATCGATGAGATTGATGCGTCCCTGAATGGCCATCGGCGTAGACGTCGCAGTGCGTACTGAGAATTCGGGGATGCCGAAGGTGAGGTATGCCGCCGCTGTCATTACCGGTCTGGTTCTGGCGGGCTGTGCAACATCGGGTGGCGATATGGTCGTGCGCGTCTCGGGAAGCGTGCCGCCAGGTCAGGGTGACGTTCGCGCTCTAGATTGTGAGCTGAGTATGCTCGGGGAGGACGAAGGTGTAGTCTCGTCGAAACCGGTTGGAAGCACATTCTCGGTCCCCATGATGGTCGTTGCAGGGCCGAAACCCAGAAGCTACCAATTCGCCGTCGAATGCAGGGATGGCCGGAGGTTCGCATCCAAGCCGGTGCAGATCAGTAGTCGGCGGTCCTATGCCCGGGATCTCAATCTTGGGGAGCTTCAGGAGCGGTGACCGGCGATCGTCCTCGCGCATCCCAGAGCTCTGATGGGGAATCTAGTCCATGAGATTCATTTGCGTGTTGCTCTTCATCCTTCTCACGGGTGCGGCGCTGTTTTCATTTCGCAAACTCCATCGAGGTGAGCTGGGCGAGAAGCCGGTTTATGCCGCTTTGCAGAGAGCAGAGCTGGAGTACAGACGCCAGCCGGTTGGCGACCTGATCTATGAAGAAGGGGGCGGGCATCTGCTCGCCGGGTTCTCTATAGACGCGCAAGCGAGGGTTTGGGTTGCGTTGGACACAATGAGGGACAATGGGGATCTGTTTGTCGTCCCTATGCACGCGGAACAGAGAATCCCTTGTCAACTCGTCGATCAGCTGGTGTCGGCCAATGTCGGATCAGCACAGGCTAGGCACGCGTTGAAGGCGTCTTGCGTGAAGTAGGGCGTTGCGAGGCTGAAGAAATTCCCCGTACACGCCGCAGCAATGATGACGGCGGTGATTCGGTCGTTTTGTTGTATGGGTTTGGGGGATTCCAGTAGATGAAGGATTTCAACGCGCTCGAATGGTGTGATGCCACGTTGCTGGCTATCAACATCGATAGAAGGAATCCAGGCGTATGCGATGAGGTAAAGGTCCACGTGCGCTGGCCGGACGGTCGGGAGTCAATCGTTTGCTTCCCGGAAGCGTACGGGTGCTCTGCGCTCATGAACTTCGGCGTACTGGGTGACGAGGGAATTGAGTTCGCCAGAGTTGACGATGACGCGCCGGGACTCGCTGATCTTCTTGATCGTTGGAAGGCGGTCGGCTATCCGCTGTCCGGCCTGAAGTGTTTTCGTATCGAGACCACCTCGACCGGTAGCGTCATTCTGATCTACGCCAGGACATGGCGGATCGAGGATCTGCCGATGGCGGGTGCAGTGCTCTGAAGGACATTCCGTGCCCAGATTCCTCACCCCCGACAAGGTCTCCCCCATCCGGGGGAAGGCGCCTGAGAAGACCGAGCGGAGATATCCTTGGGGTCATGATTTTTGGCCCTGCGGCGACGTTGGCCGCCACACTCTGCAAATTGGGACCTTGATGATGGTGAGGATCCTGACAGCACTACTTCTGATTGGAGTCGGACTTGGATTCTCTGGCGGCGCATGGGCTGTAGGAAAGCGGCCCTTCAAGATGATCCAGTTCTGCGTGCATGACCAAGAGGGCGTGAATCGGTTCAAGCAGACCCTCAGCTCTATCGCCAAGGACGAAGGAATGCAGTTCTTCGATGGCAGCGCTGAATTGGATCGCCAGCTTGCCAGGGCAAAGGTGGACGTGAAACGCCCTGTCGTCTACATCGGAGTGAAGCGGGAAGATGGCTCGGGACTGGAGGCGGGGAACCTCGGATTGGATCGCTTCGAGATAGCTATTGGCTTCTCTGAAGGGAAGATGCCCGCCGAGGCATGGTCATTCTCTTTCCGCGTCGAACGCGCTTTGGCAGATCGCTGGAATGTACACGCGGTTCCCCCGAACAAGGGGGCTGCGCCGACGGCGTGTCGGGCGGGAGGCGATCCTCGCTGAAGTCCGTTGCACATGGCATTCACCCTTCGGGCTGCAACCGCCCTACCGCCTGGGCGCACAACGACTGGCAGGCCATGACCACCCCCTCCATCACGCGGTCGCCCACGTACTGCCCGGGTTCGCCGTTCTGCCGGGTGCGTTCGGCCGCCAGCAGCATTTCCAGCACCACCCGCAACCCGTTCAACGCGCAATCGGCATCGGCGAGGGCCAGGCAGCGGCCGGGTAGTTGATGCCGCTCCGGCCAGGGTTGTCCGTCGGCTGCCGCACCGGAGCCGATGCGGTGGAGATTGGCAATGAAGGTGTTCCTGTCCACTGTTGGCGCAGCCGGAGGCGAACCGTCGTCGCCGGCGGTGCTGCGGTAGGCGTGCAGATGCGGGAGGTCCGATTCGTTCATGGCAAGGCTCCGTGCAGGGCAATCGGTAGCCGCCACCCGAAAGGTGGCGGGCGGTACGTGGTTCGAATCCGGGTTGGCCTCAAGCCGGCGGGCGCGAACGCCCCCAACGCACCGCCCGCCATAGCCGGCAGACGGATTGCCAGCCGGCGCCACGCATGGTGACGCCGGCTGGCAAGCGCACTTACTCAAGGCCAACACGGGATTCGAAGCCCGGCCACCCTTTTGCGGTGGCACGCCATCTGAGCCCCTGGCGCTGTGCAATGCCAATCAGAAGAGTTGCAAACATCACTCGATTGGAGACGCTTTTGACATTGTCCTACGCTGTTAAGCCCCGCCAGTGCTGGCTGGCGTAGTGATCCGCCCGCAGCGTGCAATCTGCGACAGGTGTCGAGGTTGTCACGGCGAACGGGACGGGCGCGGAGGGCCTATCGCGACAGGCGGTACCAATTCAGGCTGCGTGCCTCCCGGGTTGACGCTTTCAACGCCCCAGCGCACTCTGCGGGCTGGGGTCGACAACCCGTTCAGGGGCAGGGCTGCAGGGTGGTACCAGGAGGCGGAACAGCCATGAGCCAACTCACCGACAGCTTCGGACGCAGCTTTCCGTACCTGCGCTTGTCGCTCACCGAAGCCTGCAACTTCCGGTGCAGCTACTGCCTGCCCGACGGGTACCAGGCCGATGGCCACCCGCGTTTCCTGCAGGTGGAGGAGATCGGCCGCCTGGTGCGGGCCTTCGCGGCGTTGGGCATGAGCAAGATCCGCCTGACCGGCGGCGAGCCCAGCCTGCGCAAGGATCTGGACGAGATCATCGCCACCGTGGCGGCGGTGCCGGGCATCCGCAAGGTGGCCATCACCACCAATGGCACGCTGCTGCCGCGGCGCCTGCCGGGCTGGCACCGGGCCGGCCTGACCGCGCTGAACGTGAGCATGGACAGCCTGCAACGCGAGCGTTTCCACACCATCACCGGGCACGACCGCCTGCCGGAGATCCAGCAGGGCCTGGCGCTGGCGCAGGCGTTGGGCCTGCCGGCGATCAAGCTCAACGCGGTACTGCTGCGGGGCCTGAACGACGACGATCTGCCGCAGTGGATGGACTACCTGCGTGACCGCCCCTTCAGCGTGCGCTTCATCGAGCTGATGCGCACCGGCGACAACGAAGCCTATTTCCAGCGCCACCACCTGCGCGCCGACGTGGTGATCGAGCAGCTGCTGGCCGCGGGCTGGCACGAGCGTCCGCGCGCGGCCGACGCCGGCCCGGCGCGCGAGTTCGGCCACCCCGACCATCGCGGCAGCATCGGCATCATCGCCCCGTATTCGCGTGACTTCTGCAAGGGCTGCAACCGCCTGCGGGTGACCGCCAAGGGCGACCTGCGGCTGTGCCTGTTCGGCGAGTTCGGCGTACCGCTGCGCCCGCTGCTGCAGCGCGATGAGGACCACGACGCGCTGCTGGCACGCATCACCACCCAGCTTGGCCTGAAAGCGGCCGGGCATGGACTGCACCAGGGCCAGACCGGGCTGACCCCGCACCTGGCCTCCATCGGAGGATGAGCAACACGATGAGTGGGGAATTGAACGCGGCCTTCCACATGGCCGATGTGCGCAACAAGCGCATCAGCCGCCGCCGTGCGGTGGCGGTGGGCGAGCTGAATGCCGGTCCACTGGCCTATCCGCTGATTGTCGAGCGCCGCCTGCCCAAGGGCGATGCGCTGGTGATGGCCGAGATTGCCGGCCTGCAGGGCGCCAAGATGGCCTCGATGCTGATGCCGCTGTGCCACCCGCTGCCGCTGGAACTGGTGCAGGTGTTCTGCGCGCCGGTACCGGAACGGCAGGCGATCCGCGTGTGGTGCGAGTGCGCCAGCGAGGCGCGCACCGGCGTGGAGATGGAGGCACTGGCCGGCGTCAACGCGGCGCTGCTGACCCTGTACGACCTGAGCAAGCCGGTGGAGCCGGCACTTAGCATCGAAGGCATCCGCCTGCTGTTCAAGGAGGGCGGCAAGCGCGGTGTCTGGCTGCACCCGGACGGCATGGACGAGGCCGAGCGTGAGCGGTTCAAGCCGCGTGCGCCGAAGGGCCTGGAAGGCGCGGCCTGCGCGGTGATCACGCTGAGCGATCGCGCCAGCGAAGGCACCTATGAAGATGTCTCCGGCCCGACCCTGGTGACCGGGCTGAAGAAGCTGGGGGGCGAGGTGGTGGCCGCCGAAGTGCTGCCCGATGGCATCGAGCCGTTGGCGGGCCGCCTGCAGGCGTTGGCTGCCGAGGGCGTGCGCCTGTGCCTGTGTACCGGGGGTACCGGGCTGGGCCCGCGTGACCTGACCCCGGAGGCGCTGCGTTCGTTGAATGCGCGGCCGGTGCATGGCCTGGCGCAGATGGTGCGGGCACTGAGCGCACAGCACACGCCGATGGCCTGGCTGAGCCGCGCCGAGGTGGTGCAGCTGGGCAATATGCTGGTGTTTGCATTGCCGGGCAGCCCGAAGGCGGCGGCGCAGTGCCTGGACATCCTGGCGCCGGTACTGGGCCACGCCCTGGCGATGGTCGAGGGGGATGGCCACGCATGATCCCCTACAGCGAAGCCCTGCAGCACCTGCTGGACGCGGCCACGCCGCTGCCGGCCGAGCATCTGCCGCTGCATGAGGCCAGCGGCCGTACCCTGGCCAGCGACATCCTCAGTGGGCAGTCGCTGCCGCCGTTCGACAATTCGGCGATGGACGGCTTCGCGCTGCGCGCCAACGGCGCGACGTTCGAGGCCGGTACCGAATTTGCCGTGCAGGGTTGGCAGGCGGCCGGCGATGCTGGCGCCGAAGGCGGCGAGGGTGCCTGGGAAATCATGACCGGTGCGCGCATGCCGGCCGGGCTGGATACGGTGGTACCGGTCGAGAACGTGGAGATCCTCGCCAGCGAGGATGGCCGCCCGACCCGCATTGCCCTGAAGGCATTGGTGAAGCCGGGCCAGAACGTGCGCCTGCGCGGCGAGGATGTAAGCGACGGCGAGCGCGTGCTGCAGGCCGGGCAGGTGCTGGACATCAACGCGCGCACCCTGCTGCATGCCATCGGCGTGGGCGAGGTGGCGGTGGTGGCGCGGCCAAAGGCAGCGGTGATCGCCACCGGCAAGGAGCTGGTGACCGAGGCGGCGCAGGCGCTGGAATCCGGGCAGATCCGTGACAGCAACCGGCCATACCTGGTCGGCCGCCTGCAGGCCGCCGGTGCCGAGGTGGCCTGGCAGGGCACGGTGGGCGATGAGGTGGCCGCCTTCAATGCCGTACTGGATCAGGCGCTGGACGCGGGTGCGCAGCTGTTGATCAGCACCGGCGCGGTGTCGGCCGGCCGCTACGATTTCATTCCCGACGCGCTGCGCGGCCGGGGTGCGCGCATCGTGTTCCACAAGGTGGCGATCCGCCCCGGCAAGCCGTTGCTGTTCGCGGTGCTGCCCAATGGCACGCTGTATTTCGGCCTGCCGGGCAACCCGGTGTCGGCTGCGGTGGGCCAGCGCTTCTTCGTCGAGCCGGTGCTGCGCCGCCTGCTGGGGCTGGCACCCGAGCCGGTGCTGAGGTTGCCCCTGCAGGCCGACGTGCGCACGCCGCCCGGCCTGCGCTTCCATGCGCGGGCGCGGGTGGAAGTGGACGCGCAGGGGCGCCTGAGTGCGCGCGTGCTGGCCGGGCAGGAGTCGTTCCGTTTGATGTCCATGCTGCAGGCCAACGCCTGGGTGGTGCTGGAAGGCGAGAGCGGCGTGGCCGCTGCCGGCACGCCGGTGCGGGTGCAGGGCTGGGGTCATCAGGACCCGGTGCAGCTGGTGAGCCAGGAGCCGTGATGAGACAGGTGAATCTGCAGTTGTTCGGAGCGTTTTCCGATCTGGATGCCAGCCGCGAGATCGCAGTGGATGTAGCCGGTGGCACCGTGGCCGATCTGCGCCAGGCGCTGCGAGAGCTGCTGCCGCTGCGTTGGCCGGGTTTCCGCGCGGGCCTGCTGGACTACTCGGCATTCGCCGATCAGCAACGCGTGCTGCGCGACCACGAGGCGCTGCCCGACGATGGCCGGGTGGCGATCCTGCCGCCGGTGAGCGGGGGCTGAGCGATGAGCGAGACGATCATCGCCAAGGTCGTGGACCGCGCGCAGGCGGCAATCGATCCGGCCGAGGGCATCGCGGCGGTTTCCGATACGGGCTTCGGCGGCATCGACGTGTTCATCGGGAAGGTGCGCGACGTCAACGTGGGCCGGCGGGTGACCGGGATCACCTACGATCTGTTCGAACCGCTGGTGCTGAACGAATTCAAGCGGCTGGCCGCCGAGGTCGAAGCCACGTTCGGTCCGAAGCTGAAACTGTATGTAGCGCATGCCAAGGGCCGGCTCGGCATCGGCGATGTGGCGGTGGTGGTGGCCGCCGGCAGCCCGCACCGTGACGAAGCGTTCCGGGCCTGCCGGCATTTGATCGAGGTGGTCAAGCACCAGTGCCCGATCTGGAAGCAGGAGCATTACGAGGACGGCGACAGCCAGTGGAGCGAAGGTTGCAGCCTGTGCCATGCCGACAGCGAACCCGGCCATGACCATGCACACGATCACGAACATCCCCATTGATGGCATCGTGCTGGCCGGCGGCCTGTCCAGCCGGATGGGCCGCGACAAGGCGCTGCTGCCCTGGCACGGCCGCACGCTGCTGGAACACATGCGCGGCCTGCTGCTGCAGGCCGGCGCCGGGAGGGTATGGGTGAGCGGCGACTACCCAGCTTTTGGTGGCATCCCGGACCGGGTCGCACGCTGCGGCCCGCTGGGCGGCCTCTACAGTGTGGCGATGCAGATGCCAGGCGGCCCCGCCTGGGTGGTGCCGGTCGATACGCCGCGGGTGACACCCGCGCTGTTGCAGCGGCTGCAGGCCGATCAAGGGCGTGCCTGCACGGTATTCGACGATGAACCGTTGCCGATGCGGTTGCAGATCGATGATCATTGCCGCCGCGTGCTGCAGGCCTTGATCGATGATCCGACGGCGCGCCGTTCACTGCGCGCCCTGCAGGAACGCCTGGGCGTGACACGGATGCCACTGGCGCCGGAGGATCAGGCGTTGCTGCTCAACTGCAACACCCCGTCGGAATGGGAGTCCATCACAGCATGAAGGTCCAGCTGCAACAGCAATCGATGCGCCTGCGCGTGGATGAAGAAGAACTGGCAGGATTGCTGGCCGGCGAATCAGCGGAGAACCTGACGCGCTTTGGTGGCAGCGGTGGCTGGGGCGTGGCGCTGTCGCTGCATGCCGGCGATCAGGCGGTGCTGCTCGATGGCGGGACATTCTGCCGGTTGGTACTGCCTCGCCAGGCCGTTGAGTCGCTGGCGGGCAGGCTGCCCTGCCGGGATGGGCTGGGCTTCGGTATCGCGTTGGATGACGACAGCATGCTGCAGCTGCAGTTCGACGTGGACGTGCGCGACAGCATGCGGCAGCGTGGCCCGCAGCGGCGTTCCGAACCCGCGCCAGAGTAGGTGCACGTTGCGCAGGGCCGGGCGGTGCGCTGTCGTATGATGAGGGCCTTCGTTCCTGCCCCGCTGCAATGCCTGTGAACCCCTCCGCTCCCTCTGCGTCCCGGCCGGCCACGCCCAATCCGGCAGCAGCCGATGACGGAGACGCGCTGCACTTCTGCAGCACCTGTGCGTTCTCCGACGCCTGCATGTCGCAGGGCTACGACAAGACCGCGCTGGGCGAGCTGCATGTGCTGGTCGACCACGTCGGCCCGTTCCAGGTCGGCGACTACCTGTTCCGTGCCGGCGATCCGTTCGACTCGATCGCCGCGGTGCGTGCCGGCATGGTCAAGACGTTCGTCGATGACAGCCAGGGCAACGAGCAGGTGCTGGGTTTCAGCCTGCCGGGCGAGGTGATCGGGCTCAATGCCATCCACGGCGCGCGCTTCCCTTGCAACGCCGTGGCCCTGGACACCGTCTACCTGTGCCGGATCTCGTTTCCGCGATTGAGCCTGCTGGCCACGCGCATGCCGGGGTTGCAGGCGCGGCTGTTCAGCCTGCTCAGCGCCGAGATCGGCAAGGTCGCCACGCTGGCCGCCAACCATCGCACCGAGGAGCGCATGGCGGCGTTCCTGCTGGATCTTTCCGAGCGCTATGCCCGGCGCGGATTCTCCGCCACCCGTTTCAACCTGAGCATGGCCCGCACCGAGATCGCCAACTACCTGCGGATGGCGCCGGAGACGGTGAGCCGGGTACTGCGCCGCTTGAGCGACGACGGTGTGATTGCGGTGAACCAACGTGAGATGCTGTTGCTGGACCCGGACCGGCTGGCGGAACTGGCCGTAGCCCGGGACGCCGGACTGGACTGATCAGGCAGGGGGCTGGGCATGAAGCGAGCGGCATTGTTGTGGCTGGGCCTGCTGGCCACGGTACCGGCCTGGGCGGCCGACCTGACGGTGTCGGCGGCGTCGAGCCTGACCGAGAGCTTCCGCGAACTGGGTGCGGCCTATGAGAAGACGCACCCGGGAACCAAGGTCGATTTCAACTTCGCCGCCTCTGGCGTACTGCTGCAGCAGATCAGCCGCGGCGCGCCGGTGGATGTGTTCGCGTCGGCCGATGAAGCCACCATGGACCAGGCCCAGCAGCAGGACCTGCTGGCGGCCGGCAGCCGCGCGGTGTTCGCGGTGAACGCGCTGTGGGTGGTGGCGCCGCCGCAGGCCAGGGCCGCGCCGCGCAGCTTGAAGGACCTGGCCGGTGCCGGCGTGCAACGCATCGCACTGGGCAACCCGGACAGCGTGCCGGTCGGCCGCTATGCCAAGGGCGCGCTGGAAGCGGCCGGCCTGTGGCCGTCGGTGCGGGGCCGGATCATCACCACGCAGAACGTG
This sequence comes from Stenotrophomonas sp. YJH_SMC_127, assembly GCF_059372445.1. Classification (NCBI taxonomy): domain Bacteria; kingdom Pseudomonadati; phylum Pseudomonadota; class Gammaproteobacteria; order Lysobacterales; family Lysobacteraceae; genus Stenotrophomonas; species Stenotrophomonas sp. YJH_SMC_127. The sequence goes on from NZ_JCAFVO010000002.1 coordinate 219,573, forward strand.
CGCCAGTCGCTGGATTACGTGGCGCGCGGTGAAGTGGATGCCGGCTTCGTCTATGCCACTGACGCGCAGGCCATGCCGGACCGGGTACGCCGTGCCTTCGTGGTACCGGTGTCTGGGCGCATCGCCTATCCGCTGGCGGTGACCAGGGCCAGCGCGCAGCCGGCAGAGGCCAAGCGGTTTGTCGCCTTTGTGCGTTCGGCGCAGGGCCAGGCGATCCTGGCCCGGCACGGATTCGGCAAGCCCTGACGCATGGATCTGGACTGGAGTGCATTGGGGTTGTCGCTGAAGGTGGCCGGCTGGGCCACCGCGGCCAACCTGGTGCTGGGCGTGGCGCTGGGCGCGCTGCTGGCGCGTCGGCGCTTTCCCGGCCGTGAGCTGCTGGATTCGCTGTTGACCCTGCCGATGGTGCTGCCACCAACGGTGCTGGGGTACTACCTGCTGGTGCTGATCGGTCGCAACGGCCTGATCGGCGCGTGGCTGCAGTCGTGGTTCGGCATCAACCTGGTGTTTACCTGGCAGGCCGCGGTGATCGCGGCGGCGGTGGCTTCGCTGCCGCTGGTGTTCAAGCCGGCACGCGCGGCGTTCGAGGAAGTGGACGGACAGCTGGAGCAGGCCGCGCGGACGCTGGGTGTGTCCGAAGCGGCGGTGTTCTTCCGCGTCACGCTGCCGCTGGCCTGGCGCGGCATTCTTGCCGGCCTGTTGCTGGCGTTTGCACGCGCGATGGGTGAATTCGGCGCGACGTTGATGGTGGCCGGCAGCATTCCGGGACGCACGCAGACGCTGTCGATCGCCATCTACGAGGCGGTGCAGGCCGGCCAGGATGGCAAGGCCAATGCGCTGGTGATCCTGACCTCGGTGGTCTGCATCGTGATCCTGTTGCTGGCTGCGCGGTTGGTGGGCGGACGTCGCCGGGAGCTGCGTGATGTGGCTTGACCTGCAGGTGCAGCGTCGCCTGCAGGCGGCCGGCCAGGATTTCGTGTTGGACGTATCGCTGCAGTGCACGCAGCGGCAGGTGGTGCTGTTCGGACCCTCCGGCGCCGGCAAGAGCCTGACCCTGAAGGCGGTGGCCGGGCTGCTGCGGCCGGGCCAGGGCCATGTGCGCCTGCAGGGGCAGACCCTGTTCGACGCGGCCACCGCTGTGGATCTGCCGCCGCAGCGCCGCCGGCTGGGCTACGTGTTCCAGGATTACGCGTTGTTCCCGCACCTGAGCGTGCGCCAGAACGTGGCGTTCGGGCTGCAGAAGGGATGGCTGAATCCGCGGATCGGCCAGCGCTTCGACGCGGTGGAACAGTGGTTGCACGCCTTCCGCATCGACACGGTGGGCGATCTGCTGCCATCACAGATTTCCGGCGGACAGCGCCAGCGTACCGCGCTGGCGCGCGCGCTGGTGACACAGCCGCAGGCGCTGCTGCTGGATGAACCGTTTTCCGCGCTGGACCATGATCTTCGCCATCATCTGCGCCAGGAGCTGGAGACCGTGCTGGACAGGACCGGCATTCCGCTGCTGTTGATCAGCCATGACCCGCAGGATGTGGCCATGTTCGGCCAGCAGGTGGCGCGCGTGGTGGACGGCCGCATTGTCGACAATTGACCCGTGATGGACGCGCCGGCGATGGTTGGGCACATCTGATGGTAGTGCCGGCCGCTGGCCGGCAACCACGGAATCCTGAGCAGCCGGCCAGCGGCCGGCTCTACCGGTTCAAGGTCCGTGCGGTCCGGTGGTCATGGATCAGTACAGCTCACAGTGCGTGCGGCCTTCATTGCGCAGCGTGTCCCAGTGCCCTTCGCCGCCGATGGCATCGATGGCCTCGCGCACCGCGCTTTCCAGGTGGCGCTTGTTGCCGCACAGGTACAGATGCCCACCGCGGGCCAGCACATCGCGCACTTCATCGCCGCGCTGCTGCAGCACATGCTGCACATAGATCTTCTCGGCGCCATCGCGCGAGAACGCGGTATGCAGGCCGGCCAGCACGCCACGCGTACGCCAGTCCAGCAGCTGGTCACGGTACAGGTAGTCGTGCTGGCGGTGCTTCTCGCCAAACACCAGGTGCACTTCGCGTTCGCAGGCGTTGGCCTGCAGTTCCTGCAGCAGGCCCATCAAGGGTGCGATGCCGGTACCGGTACCGACCAGCAGCAGCGGTGCCTCGCCGGTATCGGGCAGGTGGAAGCCGGGGTTGGAGCGGCAGTACACACGGGCATGGCCGCCTCCATGCAGGAGGCTGCCGGTGGCAGTGCCGAAGCGTTCGCGGCCGCGCAGGGTGTAGCGCACTTCGCGCAGGCACAGGCTCAGCTGGTCGTCGCACGGGTGCGAGGCGATCGAATAGGCGCGCGGCAGCCGCGGTGACAGCAGTTCGCGCAGCCGGGCAAGCGGCACGCTGTCCGGCGTGGCGTGGTCCTGCAGCACGTCCAGCAGGTCCAGGCCGTGCAGGTAGGCGTCCAGCTCGCGCTTCTGACTGACCTTCAGCAGGCCCTTCAGTGCCTCACTACCGCCCAGCCGGGCCAGTTCGCGCAGCACGCCCTTGCTCAGCAGGCGCAGCTCGCGGTCATGCAGGGCGGCCACGGCGGTGGTGTCGCCGTACCAGGTGGCCAATGCCTGCAGCAGGGCAGGGTCGTTCTCGGGTACTACGTGCAGGGTGTCGCCCGCGCGATAGGCCATGCCACTGCCGGCAATGTCCAGTTGCAGGTGCCACGCGGCCGGGTCGCTGCTGTTCAAGCGGCGGCGTTCGAGGATGCGCGCGGCAAAGGCATTGTCTTCGCCATAGGCGGTGACCTGCAGGTGCAGGTGCTGGCCAGCGCTGAGGTCACCCTCCAGCACCTGGCCCAGCACCGGCTGCCATTGCTGGAAGAACTGCTCGTAGCCCAGGTCGGCGTCCACCCGATGCAGCAGCGGCCGGGCCTGGCGCTCGCTCAATGCAGCATCCAGCGCCTTGGTGAAGCCGCAGAAGCTGGGGTAGCCGGTGTCACCAAGGCCGAACACCGCATAGCGCAGGCCGCGCAGCGTCGGGGTCTGGCGCAGTGTTTCGAAGAACTGCTCGCCATTGGCCGGCGGTTCGCCATCGCCGAACGAGCTGGAGATTGCCAGCAGCACATCGCCTTGGCCGAGACTGGCCACGTCGATGTCGTTGAACGGGAGTACCTGCGGCCCGTGCAGCTGCAGGCCCGCGCCCAGGCGCTGGGCCAGGGCGCGGGCGTTGCCCGACTCGGACGCAAAACCCACCAGCAGGCGGCTGAAGGGTGTACTGGTCGGGAGAGCGTTCACGCGGCCTCGTAGAAGTCGTCGAACTTTTCCTTGCTGAACTCGACCAGGTCGTAGTTCTGCATCAGGTCGTTCACCACGCGGCGGATGCTGATGTACGAGGTGATGTTGCCGTCGGCGTCGAACAGCGGCTGCACGGTGGTGTCGACCACGTAGAGCACGCCGCCTTTGCCAAGGTTGGGCACGATGCCGGTCCAGGTCTTGCCGGCCTTGATGGTGTCCCACATGTCCTTGTAGACGGCCTTGGGCACGTCCGGGTGGCGCACGATGCTGTGCGGCTGGCCGATCAGTTCCTCGCGGGCGAAGCCGGTGAGCGTGCAGAACAGGTCATTGGCGTAGGTGATGTTGCCCTGCAGGTCGGTGGTGGAGATCACCATGACGTTCTGCATGGCGTTCAGCAGCTGGGCGTTTTCGGGGGTGTAGCTCATCGCAGGGTCCTTGTGGATGCCGGCAGTGCCGGCGTGTTCGGGTCCTGCATAGAAATACGCCCGCGCGGCGGCGGGCGGTTTGACATTGGTCAAGCGCGTCGCTCGATGGCCTGCGACCGGGTGTCGCAGGAAGAATCTCTGTAGAGCCGAGCCCATGCTCGGCTCACGCGGCAAACGGGATTGCCGGCAGCCGGGCGCGGGCTCGGCTCTACAGGAGAGACACGGGCAGGAGGCGGGCGCCTGTCATGTGTACTGAGCTCATGACGCCTTGTCACAAAGAAATCGCCATGGCTTCACGGTTGATTGATCGCATGGCGGGCTATTGTCGTACTGAGCCTCTCGCTGACGTCCCCCACGTCCTGCGTCGACTTCCTTCCCAGCACAAGCGCCCGTCCGGGCGCCGCTGGCGTCTGTCTGCCTGAAGCATCCGAGATCATCCCCATGGCCCGCGCCGCCCAGTCCGCTTCACCCGTTGCGATCTCTCCGCTCACGCCCGTGCCGATCGGCACTCGCCGCGGCCACTCGCAACCGTTGGATCTCCCAGAACTGGTGCAGCGCGTGCTGTTCGTCGCCACCGAGATGGCCGACTTCATCAAGGCCGGCGGACTGGGCGATGTGGCCGCGGCGTTGCCGCGTGCGGTGCGCGGTGCATGTGATTCGCGCGTGCTGCTGCCCGGCTACCCGGAGGTTCTGCAGCGCCTGCCACAGCTGCGACCGGTGGGGCGGGTCAGCGCCCGAGCCGGGTTGCCCGCGTGCACGATCGGCATGGCGGTGCAGGCCGACGGCCTTCCTATCTACGTGCTGCTGTCGCCTGGGCTGTACGAGCGCGAGGGCTCGCCCTACGTGGATGGGCAGGGACAGGAGTGGAAAGACAACGCGGTCCGCTTCGCCACGCTTTCGCATGCGGCTGCGGAGATTGCGGCCGGGCGCGCCGGGCTGGACTGGGCGCCGCAGCTGCTGCACCTGAATGACTGGCCGGTGGCCATGGCTGCCGCCTACGTACGTTGGGACCGGACAGCCGTGCCGACCCTGCTGACCATCCACAACCTGGCCTACCAGGGGCTGTTCCCCTACGCGCTTGCGCCGGTGCTGGGCGTGCCGGCCGAACACCTGGATGAACTGCACTTCCACGGGCAGATGTCGTTCCTGCAGGGCGGCATCACCAATGCCACGCGGCTGAACACGGTCAGCCTGCGCTACGCGCAGCAGATCACCGCCCCGGATGACGGCTGCGGGCTGCATGACCTGTTGGCGCGCCGGGCGGCCGGCGGACACCTGAGTGGCATCGTCAACGGCATCGACGCCAGCTGGGATCCACGCCGCGACATCCACCTCAAGGCCCATTTCGGCATCGGCGAATGGACCGGGCGCGCCACCAACGCGCATGCGGTGCGCAAGGCGTTCGGGCTGGCGCCGTCGACCGGCCCGCTGTTCGCGGTGGTCTCCCGCCTGGTGCACCAGAAAGGCCTGGACATCACCTGCGACGTGGCACCGCAGATCGTGGCGGCCGGCGGCCAGCTGGTCATCATCGGCGGCGGCGAGCCGCAGGTGGAAGCGCAGGTGCAGGCGCTGGCCCGGCGCTACCCCGGACGGGTGGGCGCATTCATCGGCTTCGAAGAGGCGCTGGCCCGCCAGATGTTTGCCGGCGCCGACTTCCTGCTGATGCCTTCACGCTTCGAACCCTGCGGGCTGAGCCAGATGTACGCGCAGCGCTTCGGCTGCCTGCCCATCGCACACGCGACCGGCGGGCTGGTGGATACCGTCGAGGATGGCGTGACCGGATTCCTGTTCCACGGCGCCAATGCCGATGGCCTGCGCCGCTGCGTGGAACGGGCGATGCGCACCTTCCGCCTGCCCGGCCTGCTGCAGGCCATGCGCCGCGCCGCCATGCTGCGGCCGGGTGGCTGGGATGCGGCCGGACGCGCGTACCTGGCCCTGTACCAGCAGACCTGCCAGGTGGCCGCATGAGCCACGACAGCCTGCATCTGGCCGCCCTGGAGGATGAAGCGATCACGGAGACGGGATTGGATCAGCGTATCGCCCCGGCGCTGCAGGACCTCGTCCACGCGCGCCCGGCCGATGCATTCGCCTGGCTGGGCCCGCATCGCCAGCCAGAAGGCGGACGCCAGCTGCGCGTGCTGGTGCCGCATGCGCAGCGCGTCGAGGTGATTGCAGACGATGGGCGGCGCTGGAACCTGTCCCCTGGCCCGTTGCCCGGCCTGTTCGAGGGCGCGGCCGGTGACGCGGCGATACCGCTGCTTGCCCTGCATTTCGAACAGGGCGTGGAGCAGGTGCACGATGCCTATGCGTTCGGTCCACTGTTGGACGAAGCCCTGCTGCAGCGGTTCCATGCCGGTGATGCCGATGCGGCGCGGCAGCTGGGTGCGGTGCCGATGCAGGTGCAGGGCATTGCGGGCGTGCGCTTCGCGGTGTGGGCGCCCAATGCCCAGCGGGTCGCCGTGGTTGGCGATTTCAACGGGTGGGACGGCCGACGCCATCCGATGCGGCTGCGTCACACCGCCGGCGTGTGGGAGCTGTTCCTGCCGGGCGTGCAGGCCGGTGCCCGCTACAAATTCCGCATCGTCGGCGCCGACGGCCGGGTGATGCCCGACAAGTTCGATCCGATGGCGCGCTGGGCCGAGCTGCCACCGGCGACCGCATCGCGGGTGCCTTCGGCTGGGCCAATGGAGTGGCACGATGATGCTTGGTTGGCGGCCCGCCGCCTGGCCGGAACCTGCGCACCGCTGTCGATCTACGAAGTGCATGCGGGTTCCTGGCAGCGCAGCGACGACGGTGCGCCGCTGGACTGGGATGCCCTGGCCGACCGGTTGATTCCGTACGTGGCCGGTCTTGGCTTCACCCATATCGAGCTGTTGCCGGTGAGCGAGCATCCCTTCGGCGGTTCCTGGGGCTATCAGCCGCTGGGGATCTACGCGCCGACGGCACGCCATGGCACGCCACAGGCCTTCGCACGCTTCGTGGACCGCTGTCACCAGGCCGGCGTGGGAGTGATCGTGGACTGGGTGAGCGCGCACTTCCCCAACGATGCGCATGGCCTGGCCGGGTTCGATGGCACCGCGCTGTACGAGCATGCCGACCCGCGCGAAGGGGTGCACGCCGACTGGGACACGCTGATCTACAACTACGGCCGCAACGAAGTGGCCGCCTACCTGATCGGCAGTGCATTGGAGTGGGTGGAGCGGTTCCACATCGATGGTCTGCGCGTGGATGCCGTGGCGTCGATGCTGTACCGGGATTACAGCCGTGCCGAGGGGGAGTGGGTACCCAACGAGCAGGGCGGGCGCGAGAACCTGCAGGCGGTCGCTTTCCTGCGGCGGATGAACCAGACGCTGCGGGAGCGCTTCCCGGACGTGCTGGTGATCGCCGAGGAATCCACCGCGTGGCCGGGGGTGACAGCGCCGGTGGAGGAGGGCGGGCTTGGCTTCACCCACAAGTGGAACATGGGCTGGATGCACGACACCCTGCAGTACCTGGGGCGCGATCCGGTCCATCGTTCGCATCACCACAGCCAGATCAGCTTCGGCCTGGTCTACGCCTTCTCCGAACGGTTCGTGCTGCCGCTGTCCCACGACGAGGTGGTGCATGGCAAGGGCGCGCTGCTGGCCAAGATGGCGGGCGAGCCGGCACAGCGGCTGGCCCAGCTGCGCGCGTATTACGGCTTCATGTGGGCGCACCCGGGCAGCAAACTGCTGTTCATGGGCGGCGAGTTCGGCCAGGGCCATGAGTGGTCGCACGATGCGGCACTGGACTGGGCACGGGCGGCCAGCAACGAGGGCCAGGGCCTGTCGCGCCTGGTGGGCGACCTCAATAACGTGCTCCGCGCCGAACCTGCGTTGCATCGCGACGAACGCGACGAACGCGGCTTCGACTGGAGCGTGGCGGACGACAGTCGCAACAGCGTCTACGCCTTCATCCGCCGGGATCCTGCCGGCAGCGGCCGCACCCTGCTGGTGGTGAGCAACTTCACCCCGCTGCGTCGCGACGGCTACCGGGTCGGGGTGCCGCAACCGGGGCGCTGGAGCGAACGGCTCAACACCGACAGCGCGTATTACGGTGGCGGCAATGCGGGAAACCTCGGCGCAGTGCATACCGAGCCGAGGCCGATGCACGGCCACGCGCAGTCGCTGCGGCTCACGCTGCCGCCGCTGTCCACGCTCTACCTGCAGGTTGATGCATGACGACAATGGCGCCGCGCCTGGGCGCATGGCCGGTGGCCGGTGACGAGGTGGAGTTCCGGGTGTGGGCGCCGGACGCAGTCGCGATGGCGCTGTGCCTGCACGGCACCCAGCGGCCGATGCAACGCGAGCCGGACGGCTGCCACTGGCTGCGAACGCCGGCATCGCATGGCGACCGCTACCGGTTCCGCCTGCCTTCTGGCCAGGACGTGCCCGACCCGGCCTCGCGCTGGCAGCCGGACGGCATCGACGGCGACAGCGCGGTGGTGCTGGATACCGACGCGACGGGGCCTGCCTGGCAGGGGCATGCCTGGCAGGACCTGGTGATCTATGAGGTGCATATCGAGGCCGGGGGCGGCTTCGCGGCGTTGACCGCGCAACTGCCGATGCTGGCCGCGCTGGGCATCACCGCCATTGAACTGATGCCGGTCGCGCAGTTTCCCGGGCAGCGCAACTGGGGCTACGACGGCGTGTTCCCGTATGCGCCGGCCCATGCCTACGGCGGGCCGGCAGCGCTGAGGGCCTTCATCGAGGCGGCGCACGATGCAGGGCTGTCGGTGCTGCTGGATGTGGTCTACAACCACTTCGGACCCCAGGGCAACCACCTGCGCGACTACGCGCGCGGGTTCTTCCGTGACGACCGCAGCACGCCGTGGGGCGAGGCCATCGACTTCCGCCAGCCCTGGGTGCGGCGCTTTTTCATCGACAACGCGCTGATGTGGTTGCGCGACTACGGCTTCGATGGCCTGCGCCTGGACGCGGTGCACGCCATTGACGATGACCGTTTCCTGCAGCAGCTGGCCGATGAGGTACGTGCGGTGGCCCCGCACGCGCACCTGGTGCTGGAGAACGAACGCAACCAGGCGCGGTGGCTGCGCGGCGCCTACCAGGGACAGTGGAACGATGACTTCCACAATTCGCTGCACGTGATGCTGACCGGCGAGCAGGAAGGCTATTACGCGGCCTATGCCGGTCGCGCCGAAGCACTGCTGGCGCGCTGCCTGGCCGAAGGATTCGCCTGGCAGGGTGAACCGGACCTGCGCGGCGACCGCCGCGGCGAACCCAGCGCCGACCTGTCGCCCGCGCGTTTTGTGGTATTCGCGCAGAACCATGACCAGGTGGGCAACCGCGCTTTCGGCGAGCGCCTGTCGATGCTGACCGATCCTGCGCCGCTGCGCGCGGCGCTGGCGCTGACCCTGCTGACGCCGATGATCCCGCTGCTGTTCATGGGCGAGCCGTGGCAGGCGCAATCGCCCTTCCTGTTCTTCACCGACTACGCGCCGCCGCTGGACGAGGCGGTGCGCGAAGGGCGTCGCCGTGAGTTCGCTGGTTTCAGCGCCTTTGCCGCCGCCGCCGCGCGAGCGCGTATTCCGGACCCGAACGATGCAGCGACCCTGCAGGCGTCGTACACGCCGCCGCCCGGCGATGATCCCTGGTCGCAGCACTGGCTGCGCTGCACGGGTGAGTTCCTCGGCCTGCGCAGGCGCTATCTGCAGCCGGGCCTGCTGCAGGCGCGGTCGCTGGGCGCGCGCGTGCTGGGCCAAGGCGCGGTGCAGGCGGGCTGGCAGTTGCCATCGGGCCAATGGTGGATCGCGATCAACGTGGGCCCTGTGCCGGTGGCGCATGCGGTGCCGGCCGGCGAGTGCGTCGTGGGGCCGGACGCGGCCGGGATGCTGCCGGCAGGCGGCGGCGTGCTGGCCTGCTGGGTCGCCGCATGAATACGGATGCAGCGGTGCGGGAGACGGCCCGCCGTGCGGGCCTGCTGGTCCGTTGGACCGACGTGTCCGGTGCCGCGCGCGAGGTCGCACCGGACGTGCTGCGCGCCGTGCTGGAGGGGCTGCAGTGCGAGGCGGTGCCCGAGCACGCTGGCCTGCGCACGGCCTGCTGCGGACAGCTGCTGGTGATGCCGGAGGCAGCCGGTGCAGCGTGCTGGGTGGATGAGCAGGGCGCAGCGTTGCCCGCCCGTGCCGATGCGCAGGGCCGCTGGCGCGTGCCGGATCAGCCCGGCTACTGGCAGTGGCGCCGGGGCGACCAGCAACAGGCGGTTGCGGTGGCGCCACAGCGTGCCTGGTGGCCGCGGGGCACGCTGCGCGGCTGGGGCCTGTCGGCGCAGGTCTACAGCCTGCGCGCGCCCGGTGATGCCGGCATCGGTGACAGTGCCGGCTGTGCACGATGGAGCGAGCTGCTGCACCGGCACGGCGGCGACGCACTGGCGTTGAGCCCGCTGCACGCGGGCATGCCACCGGGCCCAGGCTACAGCCCCTATTCGCCCAGCGACCGGCGCTGGCTCGACCCGCTGCAGGTCTCCCTGCCGCAGGTATTGCCCGATGCCGCGAACAGCGTGCTGGGCGGGGACGAGGCGCTGGCGGCGGCGGTGGAAGCGGGGACAGCCGCACGTCGCATCGACTGGTCGCACTCGGCGGCAGTGAAGTGGCGCTGGATACGGCAGGTTCGCCAATGGATTGCAGCGCAGGCACCGTTGCAGCGCGCGCAGATCGAAACCTGGCGTGCCATGCAGGGCGATCCGCTGCGGCACTATTGCCAGCATGCCGCCGACCGGTTCACCGGCAGCGCGGACGACCATGCGTTTGCGCAGTGGTTGGCACAGCAGGGCTGGGCGCAGGTACACGCCACGCTGCGCGACGAGGGCGCCTCTATCGGGTTGATTGCCGACCTGGCCGTGGGCTGCGCGCCGCAGGGCGTGGAGGCACGCACCGGGGGGGCTGATCTGCTGCAGGGACTTGAGCTGGGTGCACCGCCGGACGCGTTCAATCCGCTCGGCCAGGCCTGGGGCATCACCAGCTGGTCACCGATGGCGTTGCAGCGCGAGGGCTTCGCACCCTACCTTCGCGTGCTGCGCGCCGTGATGGCCGGCCGCGGCGGGCTTCGCATCGATCACATCCTGGGCCTGCTGCGGCTGTGGGTGTTGCCCCGTGGCGCGGGCGCTGGGCAGGGCGTGTACCTGCGCTATCCGTTCGATGATCTGATCAACCTGCTGGTGCTGGAGTCCTGGCGGCATCGCTGCGTGCTGATCGGCGAAGACCTGGGCGTGGTTCCGCCGGGCATGCGCCAGCGGCTGGCAGCCCGGGGCATTCTGGGCATCGAGGTGCTGCCGTTTGCCCGCAACGGCGCGCGCTTCCTGCCGGCGCCGCAGTGGCGCCGCGATGCGGTGGCGATGCCCTCCACCCATGACCTGCCACCGCTGGCCGGTTGGCTGCGCGGGCGTGACCTGCGCTGGCGCGCACGCCTGGGTGAGCTGGCGGATCTGCCAGGGGCACTGCGCGCGCGTGCCAGCGACGCGCAGGCACTGTCTGCGGTGGTTGGCGGCGAGGGCGCGCCGCTGGACGCCAGGGCGTTGTCTCTGGTCGCCCACGCGGCGTCCCGGCTGGCGTTGCTGCCGCTGGAAGACGCGCTGGGCGGTCGCGCACAGGTGAACCTGCCAGGCACCGTCGGCGGCCATCCCAACTGGCGCCGCCGCCTGCCGCCGACGTGGGATGCTGACGCGGCCGATGCGCGCGTGGCGCGCCTGAGTGCCACGCGCCGCAGGGCCGGGCAATGACGGGGTTGCGTGCCACCGCGCGCCTGCAGCTGCACGCAGGCTTCGACCTCGGGGCGGCTGCCGCGCAGGTGCCGTACTACGCCGCGCTGGGCGTCAGCCACCTTTACCTGTCACCGATCGCTGCGGCGGTGCCCGGGTCGACGCATGGCTACGATGGCATCGACCCGGCTCGCATCAATCCGGAACTGGGCGGTGAAGCGGGCTTCCGGCAGCTGGCGGAAGTGACGCGCGCGCACGGCATGGGCCTGATCCTGGACATCGTGCCCAACCATCTGGCGGCGTCCCCGCACAGCCAGTGGTGGAGCGATGTGCTGATGCACGGGCCTCGAAGCCCCCACGCAGCTTGGTTTGACATCGAGTGGGAGGCGCCGGGCTGCGAGGGCCGGCTCTGGCTGCCGGTACTGGACCGGCCGTTGCACGACGCGGTACGCGACGGCGTGGTGCGCTTGGTGGTGGACAACGCGCGGCCCGTGCTGCGCCACCATGGCCTGGCATTGCCGTTGTCGCCGCGCAGCCATCCGCTGGAACCCGCGCAGTGGCCGGCGTGGGCCGAACGCTGCAACCGCAGCGTTGAACGGTTGCACACGCTGCTGCAGCGGCAGCACTACCGTCTGGCCTGGTGGCGCACGGCCGGCGATCAGGTGAACTACCGGCGCTTTTTCGATATCAACGAACTGGCCGCGCTGCGGGTGGAGCGCGAGGATGTGTTCGAGGCAGTGCATGCGCTGCCGCTGCGGCTGGTACGCGAGGGATGGGTGGACGGCCTGCGCATCGACCACGTGGATGGCCTGTCCTGCCCGGGCGCGTACCTGCAGCGCCTGCGTGAATCGCTCGACGCCGCCTGCGCGGCCGGCGGTCGTGACCCGCAGACCGTCAGCCTGCATGTGGAGAAGATACTGGCCGAGGGCGAGCAGCTGCCCGACGGCTGGGCCTGCGACGGCACCACCGGCTATGACTTCATGGACCAGGCCGGTGCCTGGTTGCACGATCCGGCGGCTGCACCCGCGCTCTCGCGCACGTGGCAGGCGCTGGGCGGTGACCCGCGCAGCTTCGACCGGATCCAGCAGGACGCCCGCGCCATGTTGCTGCGCCAGGGCCTTCATGCCGACTTCCAGCGGCTGCTGCGCAGCGCGCAGCAGGTCCTGCAGCCGCGGCTGGCCGAAGCCGATATCGGAGTGGCTGCGCTGGCCCGCGCATTGGCTTCCGTGCTGGGGCATTACCGCACCTACCGGCCCTATTCGCTGCAGGGGGCGGGTGAACGAAAGGCGCTGGCGGACGCTTCCGCCGCAGCGCGCCAGGCACTGGACGGTGCCGCACGCGCGGCGCTGGACCTGTTGCTGGCAGCGCTTGCCGGCGAGGCGCAGGCCGAGCGCGTGCTGCGTGCGCGTTTCGGTCAACTGGCCGCGCCGTTGAATGCCAAGTCGGTGGAAGACACCGGGTTCTATCGCTATTTCAGGCTGCTCTCGCGCAACGACGTCGGCAGTGATCCGCAGCGGCTGGGCATGGAGGGGCGCGCGCTGCTGGAACACGCCACTGCGCGCCTGCGTCGCCATCCCAGGGCGTTGCTTGCGCTTGCGACCCACGATCACAAGCGCGGCGCCGACAGCCGGGCACGGCTGGCGGTTCTCAGTACCTGCACGTTCGAATGGCGGGACGCTATGCGGCGCTGGAACCGGATGTCGACCCGCGCCGGCGCGCCGGTGCCGTTGCCGGGTGCCGAGGCCTACGCACTGTGGCAGGCGCTCGTGGCCGCATGGCCGATGCACGGTGCCCCTGGCGCCGACTTCGCCTCGAGGATGGTGCAATGGCTGACCAAGGCATTGCGCGAGGGCAAGCGGGTCAGCAGCTGGTCAGACCCGGATGTGGCCGTGGAGGAGGCCGCCGCGCAGTGGCTGCACGCGCTGCTGGACGCAGCGCCCTTGCAGCCGGTGCGCGAGGCGCTGGCGACGTTCGTGGCGCGCATCGCGCCGGCCGGCGCCTGCAACGGCCTGGCGCAGCTGTGCCTGCAGCACTGCCTGCCCGGCGTGCCCGACCTCTACCAGGGCGGCGAAGGCTGGGACCTGAGCCTGGTGGACCCGGACAACCGGCGTGCCGTGGACTATCCAACGCGGCAGGCGTGGCTGCGCGATACGCGCGGGTGGCCCGCGCTGCTGGAAGACTGGCGGGACGGTGGCATCAAGGCATTCCTGCTGCGGCAATTGCTGGAGTGCCGCCGCAGGCACCCGCACCTGTTCCTGCATGGCCAGCTGCAGCTGCTGTCCGCGCCTGCGCGCTCGCCGTGGCTGGCGTTCACGCGCAGGCATCAGGCGCAGGTGCTGCTGGTGATCGTGCGGCGGGGTTCGCCCGCCGCCGTGCCTGGGCCCAGCCTGCACGCCGGGCACGACGTCGGCACCGGCGCAGCACTGCACGGTGTGCCGACAGGCCCCATGCGCAACCTCCTGGACGGGCGCATCGAACATTTCAACGCAACCGCGGACGTGGGCAGGCTTCTGGCTGGCAGCCCGCTGGCGATATGGATCAACGAGGAGACAGGTAGGGATGGACAGCAGGGAACGACGGCAGCGGATTGAGGCACTGGCCCACCAGATCTGGGAAGCGGAGGGGCGCCCGGACGACCAGCAGCAGCGGCACTGGCACATGGCCGAGCGCCTGGTGGAGGCCGAGATTGCCGCGGCGCGCGGCGAGGAGGGCACCGATGGCCAGCCGTAAGTGGACGCAGACCTCGCGGGTGCGCGAAGGTCGGCCGTTCCCGCTGGGCGCGACGTGGGACGGGCTGGGCGTGAACTTTGCGCTGTACTCGCGGCATGCCACCCGGGTGGAGCTGTGCCTGTTCGACGCGCGCAACCGTGAAGTCGAGCGCATCGTCCTGCCTGAGTACACCAACGAGATCTGGCACGGCTACCTGCCGGACGTGCGGCCCGGGCAACGCTATGGCTATCGGGTGCACGGCCCGTATGCGCCGGAGGAGGGGCATCGCTTCAATCCCAACAAACTGTTGCTGGACCCCTACGCCAAGCAGATCGTCGGCGAGCTGAAGTGGGCGCCGCACCTGTTCGGCTACACCCTGGGCCACCGCGATGGCGATCTCAGTTTCGACCGCCGCGACAGCGCCAGCTACATGCCACGCTGCGCGGTGATCGACCCGGCCTTCAGCTGGGGTGTCGAACGTGCACCCGCAACGCCCTGGGACCGGACCGTGATCTACGAAGCGCACGTGCGCGGACTGACCATGCAGCACCCCGATGTTCCGCAGGCCGAGCGCGGCACCTTCTCTGCCCTGCGCCACGACGCGGTGGTCGACCACCTCAGCCATCTGGGGGTGACCGCCATCGAGCTGCTGCCGGTGCATGCCTACGTGGATGACCAGCAGCTGCTCGAGCGCGGGCTGCGCAACTACTGGGGGTACAACACCATCGGCTTCTTCGCGCCGCAGCCACGCTACCTGTCGCTGGGCACCGTGGCCGAGTTCAAGCAGATGGTCGCGCGGCTGCACAGTGCCGGCATCGAAGTGATCCTGGACGTGGTCTACAACCACACCGCCGAAGGCAATGAGCTGGGCCCCACGCTGTCCTTCAAGGGCATCGACAATGCCAGCTACTACCGCCTGGCCGATGATCGCCGCTATTACATCAACGATACCGGCACCGGCAACACGTTCGACCTGACCAATGCCGGCGCGCTGCGCATGGTGATGGACTCGCTGCGCTACTGGGTGACCGAGATGCGGGTGGATGGGTTCCGTTTCGACCTGGCCACCATCCTTGGCCGCGAGCGGCATGGCTTCGATGCCTCGGGCAGTTTCCTTGATGCGGTACGCCAGGACCCGATCCTGAGCCAGGTGAAGCTGATTGCCGAGCCATGGGACATCGGCCCGGGCGGCTATCAACTGGGCCAGTTCCCGCCGGGCTGGGCGGAATGGAACGACCGCTTCCGCGATACGGTGCGCGCGCTCTGGCGCGGCGATGGCGGCCAGTTGCCGGAATTCGCCACGCGCTTCACCGGCTCGGCCGACCTGTTCGAACATCATGGCAGGCGGCCCTCGGCCAGCATCAACCTGGTGACGGCGCACGATGGGTTCACCCTGCACGATCTGGTGAGCTACAACGATCGCCACAACGAGGCCAACGGCGAAGACAACCGCGATGGCCACTCGCACAACCTCTCCAGCAACCACGGTGTGGAGGGCGACACCGATGATGCGGCGATCCTCTCGTTGCGTGCGCGGCAGATGCGCAACCTGCTGGCCACGCTGCTGTTCGCGCAGGGCACGCCGATGCTGCTGGCCGGCGATGAGTTCGGCCATTCGCAGCAGGGCAACAACAATGCCTACTGCCAGGACAACCCGCTGAGCTGGATCGACTGGGAGCGTGCGGCATCGCCGGCTGCACAGGCGCAGGTGGCGTTCGTACGCCGGGCGCTGTCGCTGCGCCGACGCTATGGCCTGCTGCGCAGGAACCGGTTCCTGCGCGGCGAATACGATGAAGCGCTGGGCCTGCGCGATATCGACTGGCGGCATCCTGATGGCCGCAGCATGGAGGAAGCGGACTGGCATGACGCAGGGCTGCGTGCGCTGCTGATCGTGCTGGACGGCCGCAGCCCGGACAGCGGCCTGCGCGAGCCCGGGCGGCATGTCAGCCTGGCCCTGCTGTTGAACGCCGGAGACCAGCCGCAGCGGTTCAGTGTGTCGGATGAAGCCTTGTCGTTCCGGCGCGTACTGCTGCAGACCGACGAAACGCCGTTGGAGCCGGATGAGGAAGGCGCCTGGACGCTGCCGCCGCGCAGCCTGTGCCTGCTGGCGGCCAGCAGCAGCGCCTGACGGCAGCGCGCGTACAGGCGGTGCTGCGATGACTGGCCAGCGCCGGGCCTTTGCCCGGCGCACCGCAGTCAGCCCATCAGGTAGCGCAGCAGCCCGGCCGAGGCCACGCCGATCAGCACCGTCGGCAGCATCGACAGCCGCGTGGCGGCCAGCAGGGTGATCGCCAGCGCGGCCAGGTCGGCGGGCTTGTCGGCGACGAAATCCGGAGCGATCACCGAGATCAGCACGCAGCCCGGGGCGGCTTCCATCACCGTCACCGCGCGCTTGCCCAGCGTGCGGTTGCGCAGGGCGAGGAAGCCGACGATGCGGGTCAGGTAGGTGGCGGCGGCCATCAGCACGATGGTCAGCACCGAGGACCAGTGGATCAGGCCGTTGAAGATCATGCTGCGTCCTCCGCCAGCAGCCAGGCGGCGGCCAGGCCGGCCAATGCGCCGCTGGCCACGTACCACGCACCCGGGATCAGCAGATAGGTGGCGGCGGCCACGACCAGGCTGACCAGCCACGGGCGCGCGGCCTTCATGCCCTGCCACATGCCGCGCAGCAGCACCAGGAACACGGCGGGGAAGGCCATGTCGAAGCCGTAGGCGTGGATGTCGCCCAGCAGCGGCCCGACGATCGCACCCAGCGCGGTGCAGGCCACCCAGACGGTGTAGAGGCCCGCGGAGACGCCCAGGTAATAGGCCAGGCTGAAGCCGAGCGCACGGCGGCGCGCATCGGCCACGCCCATCGCCCAGCTTTCGTCACACATGAAGAACAACGCCGGCAGCACCCGGCGGCGCGGCAGGTGCTGCAGCAGTGGGGCCAGGCTGGCGCCCATCAGCAGATGGCGGCTGTTGACCAGTGCGGTGATCGCCACGATCAGTGCGATGTGCGGTGGCGAGGTCCACAGTTCGACGGCGGCGAACTCCGAGCCGCCAGCGAAGTTGAGGCCCGTCATCAGTGGCACTTCCAGTGCGCTCAGGCCTTTCTGGGCGGCCTGCGCGCCGAGCACCAGGGCGAAGGGAATGAAACCGATCATCACCGGCACGGCGGCGCGCAGGCCGCGCAGGAATTCGGCACGCGGCGCGGTATCGCAGGTGTCGGGCAGGGGGAGGGTGGTACGGGCGTCCATGGAACGGCACAACGAGGTGGGGGTGGCCCATGCTAGCGGTCCGATCGCGAAATCGGGTTGCGTTGATGCCACTGGATTCTGGATGATTGATATTTCATGCGGCCAAAAGTGACAAGGGCGAAATCCCATGCAGTATCAGCTCGACAACCTCGATCGGCGTATCCTCGACGCCCTGCAGCGCGACGGCCGCCTGCAGAACCTGGAGCTTGCCCGGCTGGTCGGGCTGTCGCCGTCGGCCTGCCTGCGTCGGGTGCGGCTGCTGGAGGAAGGCGGCTACATCGACCGCTACGTGGCCTTGTTGAACGAGGCCAAGGTGGGCCGTGGCTTCACGGTATTCGTCCGCGTGTGGCTGCGCGGGCAGGACGAGGACACCACCAATCACTTCATCAACAGCATCAAGTCTTTCCCGGAAGTGCTTGAATGCCATCTGATGGCCGGTGACTGCGATTTCCTGCTGCGGGTGGCGGTGGCCGACCTTGATGCCTACCGGCAGTTCCAGATGCAGCACCTGAACCGGATCGCCGGGGTGCAGAACACCAAGACCGAGATTCCGATGCAGCGGATCAAGCAGACGACCCGGCTGCCGCTGTGAAGGGCGGGGGTTTGCGGCCGGGTTGCACCCGGCGCCCGCGGGTAGTGCCGGCCGCTGGCCGGCAACCCCAGAAGCAACAGCCGAAGCAACAGCGTGCATTCCGTTGGATGGCGGGGTGGGTCCGGTTGCAGGGGACGCCGTAAACCCTTCCATGGGGGCTTGGCCGCGGCATCCATGCCGCGGACACCCCTGCAACCAGACCCACCCCGCCTTCGACAGTTCCCCGCAATCTGCCGGAACGGCATGAACTGCTCTTGGTGGGTGTCGACCTTGGTCGACACGTTTGGGCCGGCACGGGGTCGGATCCCGTTGCTTCGCAACGGGCTCTGACCCCAGGCGTGGATGAGGTGGTCTGTTCGATTTATTGATTCCTGATGGGTGACTGGCTTCACGTCGGCTGTAGGCGGCGGTCATCGCAATGACATGTGGCCCCGCTACGGTTTGAGCCCGCTTGCGGGTCGCGCGCGGGCCGGGGTGCTGGTCCTGGTGCGCGTCCACTGCAGCTGCTGTCGCTGCCGAGGGTCATGTGTTCTACGTCAGGGGGCTGAATGGACACCATGCGGTCAGAACTTGGAAGGTGGCCATCGTCGCGTGGCTGCTGCTGTCCTTTGCCGCTGCCGGGCAGGACGGAGTTCATGCCTACGACATCCCTGCGCAACCGCTGGAACAGGCGGTCGAGCGCTTCAGCGTCATCAGTGGGTGGTCGGTGATGTACCCGGGCGACCTGGCCGCGGGCCGCAGCAGCCATGCGCTGCGCGCCAGCCTGGAGCCGCTGCCTGCCTTGCAGGTGCTGTTGCAGGACTCCGGCATCGAGGTCGAGGTGATCGGCGCGCAGCGCGTGGTGCTGCGCCGGGGCACGTCCTCGGCCGCCGAACCCCGTGTTGGTGCCGAACTTCCCGAGGCCGAACGTCGGCGTCGCTATGGCGGGCTGCAGCAGCGGCTGCGTGCGGCGTTCTGTGACGACCCGGAGATCGCGCCCGGCCGCTACGCCGCGACGCTGCGCTTCCGCATCGACGGCGCGGGCCGGGTGAGCGAGCCCGAGCTGCTGTCCGGCAGTGGTAGTGCCCGCCGCGATGCACGCCTGCTGCAGGCGCTGCAGGGCCTGGTGCTGGCGACCGAGGCCGCCGCGCTGGCGCAGCCGGTGACCCTGCAGATCCGTCCTTCCGGCACCGACCACGACTGTGGCGGGCGCGCGCCCCTTCCATGACTTCAAGGATTCGAACATGAGCAACGGTACGGCTGGCGCAGTTGACCTGATGGACCACCTTCTGGGGGCCTACGACGAGCTGAAGCGCCGGTTGGTGCGCAAGCTGGGATCGGAGGAGCTGGCCGGTGACGCGCTGCAGGACACCTGGATGCGCCTGAGTGCGCGCCGTGACCGCCTGGACGCCGTGCAGAACCCTGCGGCCTACCTGCTGCGCATGGCGATGAATACCGTGATCGACCGCCAACGTGCCGACCATCGCCTGCTGAGCCTGGAAGAGGTGGAGACGCTGATGGACATGGCCGACCCGGCACCGGGGCCGGCGCAGGCGGCCGAACTGGACTTCGCGCTGGAGGACATGGTGGGCCTGCTGCAGCGCATGCCCGAGCGGCGTCGCCGCATCCTGCTGGCAATCCGCGTCGATGGCCTGCAGCAGCGTGACGTCGCCGATCACCTCGGCGTGTCGCTGCGGCTGGTGCAGCGTGAGCTGAAGGCGGCCCAGGACTACCTGGCCGAGCGCAGCGGGCAGGGGCGCCAGGTGCGGTTCTGAGCGGCGGCATCCGTCTACACTTTGACGCCGAGCAGAACCCCGCAGCGTGCGGGTCCGGCATGAGCCCCCATGGATCCTGACGATCACCCGCAACGCCCGCTGGATGCCGTCGAGCGCCAGGCGCACGCGTGGGTGGTGCGCCTGACCTCGGGCGAGGCTACTGCGGCCGACGGGCGCAGCTTCCGCGCGTGGTGCGAGGCTGATCCCCGTCATCGCGAAGCATTCGGCCGTGCGCGCCGGCAATGGGAGCAGGTACGCCTGGCCGGCGAGCAGCTGCCTGCCGCTGCACGCCAACCGGTCGTGCCGACGCCGACCCAGCGCTGGAGCCGGCGTGCCTTCCTGGGTGCCGCGATTGCCGCCCCGGCCAGCCTGGCAGTGGTGGCGGCGATCCGTCCGCCGCTGGGGCTGTGGCCCTCGGTGACGGCGATGACGGCCGACTTCCACACCGGTACCGGTGAACGGCTGCAGATCGCACCTTCGCCACAGCTGAAGATCGAGCTGGATACGCAGAGCAGCCTGCGCCGCCGTGCGGACACGGAGGGCGAAGGCTTCGAGCTGGTGCAGGGCCAGGCCGCGATCGAGACCCGGGCCGGCCTGCGCCTGGCCCTGTTCGCAGGGGCGGGCTGCGTGATTGCCGATGAAGCCGCGGTGCGCCTGGACGTGCGCAACACCCACGACCAGGTACGGGTGACCTGCCTGCAGGGCAGCGCCCGGATCGAGCACCCGCAGGGCCGCCTGCAGCTGCAGGCGGGCCAGCAGACCCGGTACGACGAGCGCCTCAGTGGCGTGGTGGCCGAAGCCGTGGCCTCGGAAGTGAGTGCCTGGACCGAAGGCATGCTGGTGTTCCGCCGGGCGCCGCTGCGCGGGGTGGTGGAGGAGATCAACCGCTACCGCCGCGGCAAGGTGCTGCTGGGTGAATCGGCATTGGCGCGCGCCCCGGTCAGCGGCCGCTTCCGCATCGATGATCCGGATGCGGCGCTGGAGCAGCTGCGACTGACGATGTCGCTGGATCTGCGTCGCTTTCCAGGTGGCATTGCCGTCCTTGGTTAGGTGAAGACGCTGGCCGTGCGCGCCGCGCAGGGCTGTTGCAAGCAAGGAGACGCCAAGGATGCGCAACGAGACCATCGGTGTGCTGGATCTGCGCCGCAATCTGTCGGCGTTGCTGGAAACCACCCAGCGACGGCCGTTGATGGTGCACCGCTACGGCTCGCCATGGGTATGCGTGGTATCGGACGCACAGTGGCAGCAACAGGCCGTGTTGCTGGACTTCGATCCGCAGTCGCACCCGCTGGCGATGCTGTTGCGCCTGCAGCAGCAGGTGCTGCCGCTGGCTGAAACCGGTGTGTTGCCGCCTGCGGCGCTGGCACGCGCGCTGCTGCTGATGGACATGCATGGCATCAGGGATCTCGCGCAGCTGCACGAGCAGGTGCTGCACCATCGGCTGTGGCACTGGTTCGTGGCGGGCACCCGCGGGGTGATGGACGGCTGGCAGCTGCCGGCGGTGCGCATTGCGATGGCGTCGTGGTGCGATGATGTGGACATGACAGACGCGCTGGTCGCGTTCGCCGCGCGCAGCGACGTTGCGGTGCTGGCCCGCCGCTGCGGGGGTGACGCACCGCGCCTGCAGCGCGAAGCCTGCAGGCGGATGACGCTGCGATGACGTTGCCGATGAAGCACCACCCAGCGCACAGAGCGGCATTCGCGCTGTCGCTTCACCTGCCTTGCTGACGTCTTCTCCAGAGTACGACGCACCACGCGTCGCGGAGCACGGGCGACGCAGATGGCAGACAGTCGCAGGATCAGCATGCTGGAGCTGGATCGCCACCTGAGCCGGTCACTGGAGCAGGCGCGGCACACGCCCTTGAATGTGCAACGCTACGGGCACTCGTGGGTCTGGGTGCTGTCCAGTGATGCCTGGGCCGATGCGGCGCGCTGGGCGGCACTGGACAGCAGCGCGCATCCATTGGCGGCGCTGCGGCGCGCCCTTGATCTGCAGCTGCGGCCGTGGTCCGAAGCAGCCATGAACGCGCTGCCGCTTGACGCAGGCGATGTGCGGCTGCTGCAACGTGCGGCCCTGCTGGTGGTCGTGCGTGATCTCAACAGTGCGCAGCGCGTGTACGACGATCTGCGCTATCACCAGGCCTACCGGACGTTCATCGGCCTCGACCATGGCACCGCGTGGTCGCCGATGCAGTGCGTGCGCCTGTTGCAGGCGTGCGCCCTTCCGCTGCTGCGCGGCTGCATCGACGAAACGCTGGCCAGTGTGCCGCCACACCTGCTCGAGGCGGCACGCGTACCGGCTGCGCCGGCGCCCGCGCAGGCACATGCGCAGCGAATTGCCGGCGGATGTTTATCGTACTGACACATGCACCGCTGACCATGGCGCAGCGGTCTCTTCCAGGATGACGAGGGCGGAACAATGGCAAGGCAAGTGGGTGGTCGCAGGGCTCGGCAGCAGGGTTTCAGCCTGATCGAGATCATGGTGGTGGTGGTGATCATCGGCATTCTCGCGGCATTGATCGTGCCGCGCTTGATGGACCGTCCCGACCAGGCGCGCGTGGTGGCAGCGCGCCAGGACATCGCGGCGCTGATGCAGGCGCTGAAGTTGTTCAAGCTGGACAATGGTCGCTATCCCAGCGCCGAGCAGGGCCTGCAGGCGCTGGTGAAGCCGCCGCAGGGCAGTGGCGCGATGCCGGTCACGCCCTATCTGGATCGCCTGCCGAACGACCCGTGGGGCCATCCGTACCAATATCAGGTACCTGGCACACATGGCGACATCGATGTGTTCTCGCTGGGTGCGGACAGCAAGCCCGGTGGCGACGCCGGGAACGCGGACATCGGCTCCTGGCAGCTGTGAGGCAGGCCGATGTCAGCCCGGATGCGGTCTGTTTCGAGTGTCCGTCAACGTGGCATGGCGGTGATCGTCGCCCTGCTGGTGGTGGCACTGGTGGCAGTGATTGCCACTGCACTGCTCACCCGGCAGTCGGCCCAGCTGCGCGCGCTGCGTGGTGACCAGCTGCGCGCACAGGTACGCATGGCCGTGGACGCAACGCTGGAACGTGCGGCGCAGCAGCTGCGTGAGGATGCAAAGGAACAGCTGACCACGGTGCGCAGCGGGCGCTGGGCGCGCCCATTGGAGCTGCAGGCGCCGTTGCCGGTGCAGCTGCAGCTGGTCGATGCGCAGTCGATGTTCAACCTGCGCAATCTGCTTGCGCATGGCAGGCCGGACCCCGAGGCGCGGCGCGCGTTCATCGCGTTGTGTGCCGGGCAAGGGCTGGGCCAGGGCGCCTGCGCATCCGCCGCGGACCACATCCAGGCGCGCCTGCGCGATGGCGACATGCAGGCGCAGGCCCCGCTGCCGCGCGAATCACTGATCGAACAGGCGCTGCCGGGTGCCGATCCGGTGGCGTTGCAGGCGCTGGCGCGACGCACCGTGGTGTTGCCGGCGCAGACCCTGGTCAACGCCAACACCAGCGACCTGCGCGTTCTGCAGGCGGTGACGCCTGCGGTCGAGCCGGCACGGCTGCAGGCGCTGCTCGGTGAGCGCGACGCTGGCCATTGGCTGCTCAATCGCGGCGACATCGCCAACCGACTCCAACTGAGCAACGAACAGATGGCGGTACTTCCCTTGGGTATCCATAGCGAGTGGTTCCTGGCCGTCGGCCAGGTGCAGGCTGACGGCAGCGCGGTTGATTTCCGCGCGCTGCTCTGGCGCGAGTACCGCGACGATGGCGTGCGTGTGCAACGCGTGTGGACGAGGATCGGCGCATGAACGCGCAGCTTCGGGTACGCCTGCCGACGCTTGAGGGTCTGCACGCCAACAGCGCGGTGGACTGGTCGCAGCTGCACAAGGGCGAGGTGCTGGCTCACGGTTGCGCCACGCTGGCGGCGCTGGGCCTGCGGCATCCGCGGGCTGCGGTGCATGCCTGCCTCGATCCGAGCGACCTGATCCTGCTGGAACTGCAGCTGCCACCGTTGTCCGGGCGCCGCCTGCAGTTGGCGTTGCAGGGTGAGGTGGAGGCGATGTTGCTGGACGACCTGCAGGACGTCGCGCTGGCCCACGGTGCGCAGGCGGCTGACGGCACGGTTCCGGTGGCCTGGCTCGGCCAGCAGGCGGTCCTGCAGGCGCAGCAGTTGCTGGCCTCGTGCGGACTGCAGCTGCAGGCACTCCATCCGACGCCGCTGCTGCTGCCCTGGCAGGACGGACAGGCCACGCTGCAGGTCAGCGGCGAGCACCTGCTGGTGCGAAGCGGGCGCGATCGGGGGTTCGTCCAGTGGTATGGCGGACGTGATGCGTGTGCAGTCATGCAGGCGCTGGCCGTGCGCCTGCGACAGGCCGGCGTGCAGGCCGTGCAATGGATCGGCAGCGTACCGCCGGCGTGGCCGGACAGCCTGCCGGCCACCGCCGTCATGAAGGAACGGCAGGCATGTGGCCCTCTGCCGGGGTGGTCACTGCCGCTGCCCGGTGCGGGTCGGCAAGCGCCACGCCTGGCAATCGGCCTCGCGTTGGCGGCAGTGCTGCTGGCCGCGCTCGGCCTGCAGCTGCAGGTCTGGCGTTGGCGGATCGAGGGCGAGGCGCTGCAACAGGACATGGCGCGGCAGTTCAGCGCACGCTTCCCGGAGATCACCGATGTGGTGGATCCGGTGCTGCAGGCAAGGCGTGCTCTGGCGGTGCCGCCACCGGCGCCACCGTTGCCGCCGTTGCAACGGCAGGTAGCCAGCACGCTGCTGGCGGTTCCGGAACTGGCCGGGCAGGTGCGCAGCCTGCATTACCAGCCCGGCCAGCTCGACATGGAGCTGGATGCCGATGCCCAGGCATTGGCCGACGATCCGCAGCGGCTTGAGCACTGGCAGCACGCGCTGCAGGTGCAGGGCCTGCTGCTGGCGCGCGACGCCGGTGGGCGCCTGCGGGTGAGCGGAGCGGGACAGTGACGGCCCGCACCCTGCGGCTGGGCGGGGGGCTGGCCGGCCTGCAGCAGCGCTGGCAACGCCTGCCACCGCGCGACCGGCGGATGCTGTGGGTGATGGTGGTGGCGCTGCTGGTGGCGGGCCTGTGGTCGTTGTGGCTGGAGCCACTGCTGAAGCAGCGCACGCACTGGCAGGCCGAGCTACCGCGGCTGCAGGCGCAGTGGCGCGCACTGGCACCGCTGCTGCGCGTCCGTGAGCGCCAGCAGCTGGCGCAGGGCCAGCATCCGACACTGGCCGGGCTGCGCGATGGAATCAAGACCGCCGGCCTTGCCGACGGCCTGCATATCGAAGCGCGCGACGGGCGCTGGCACCTGCAGGTGCAGGCGGTGCCCGCCGATGCGCTATGGAACTGGCTGCTGCCGCTGCTGGCCGACCCCGCCATCGAGCTGCAGCAGCTGCAACTGACACGCACAGGGGACGCGAACATGCCGGCGGCACGGATTTCCGGAAACATCGTGATGGTGGCCACTGCGGGTGCCCATCCATGAGGGCGATGCGCAGCCTTGCCTGCAGTACTGCATTGGCCCTGATCGTGGGCATGGCCCACGTGCCGGCGCCGGTGGCAGCGCAGGACACACGCGATGAGCCGGTGCAGCTGAACCTGGTGGATACCGATATCGGTGGCGTGCTGCGGATGGCGGCACGGTTCACCGGCCGCCAGTTCCTGGTCGACCCACGGGTGACCGGCAAGATGACGGTGGTCTCCGATGGCCCGGTCAGCCGTACCCAGGCCTATCAGCTGCTGCTGGGCGCGCTGCGCATGCGCGGCTTCGCCGTGGTCGAGAATGGCGGCGTCAGCCGGGTGGTGCCGCAGGCCGACGCCAAGCTGCTCGGTGGCCGGGTGGGCAGTGGCGGTGCAGGAGGCGAGGTCGCCACGCGCACCTTTCCGCTGCGCTACGAGAACGCCGCCGCGATGGTGGCGGTGCTGCGGCCGATGATCAGCCCGGACAATCCGATCACGGCGAACCCGGGCAACAACACCCTGGTGATCACCGACTATGCCGACAACCTGGAGCGCATCGCGCGGGTGATCGCCAGC
The DNA here is from genome assembly GCF_059372445.1 of Stenotrophomonas sp. YJH_SMC_127. Lineage (NCBI taxonomy): Bacteria > Pseudomonadati > Pseudomonadota > Gammaproteobacteria > Lysobacterales > Lysobacteraceae > Stenotrophomonas > Stenotrophomonas sp. YJH_SMC_127. The sequence goes on from NZ_JCAFVO010000002.1 coordinate 245,292, forward strand.
GTCGACACGCCGGCCGGCATGGACACCGATGTGGTGAAGCTGCAGCAGGGCATCGCCGTAGACGTCGCGGCGATGGTCGCGCCGCTGCTGGATGCGCAGGGCGCAGAGCCCAGCCAGAAGGTGGTGGTGATGGCCGACCCCCGCAGCAACAGCGTGCTGCTGCGTTCCAGCAGTCCCGGGCGCACCCGTCTGGCCCGGCAGCTGGTGGAGAAGCTGGACCGCGCGCAGGACGAGTCCGGCAACCTGCATGTGGTCTACCTGCGCAATGCCCAGGCCAATCAGCTCGCCGGCGTGCTGCGCGGCGTGGTCGCGGGGCAGAGCGATGCGCCGGCAGTGGGCAGCAATGAAGGCATCACGCCACTGCCTGGCGATGCAAGCCGTTCCGCACCGGCGCAGCCGTCGCAGCCACAACAGGCCAGGGCCGGCAGCAATGCGCTGGAATCGCAGCGGCTGGATCCGAACCGCCGCGACCCGATCGACGCCGGGAGCACCGGCTTCAGCCAGAACGGCATTTCGGTACAGGCGGACGTGGCCACCAACACGCTGTTGATCTCGGCGCCGGAACCGGTGTACCGCAACCTGCGACGGGTGATCGACCAGCTTGACCAGCGCCGTGCACAGGTGCTGGTGGAAAGCCTGATCGTGGAGGTCAACCAGACCGACGCGGCCGAACTGGGCGTGCAGTGGATGCTGGGCAATGGCCGCACCTTCGGCGGCACCCACTTCGGCGGCACCAGCGGTGGCAGCGGGCTGAACACCACCGCGCGTACCACCCTGGACGTGCTGCCCAAGGATGGCCTGAAGATCGGGGTGATCGACGGCACGATCAACCTGCCCGGCGTCGGCCAGATCCTCAACATGAAGGCGCTGGCCAACGCGCTGCAGAGCAAGGGCGGTGCCAACATCCTGTCCACGCCGAACCTGATGACGCTGGACAACGAGGCGGCCAGCATCATGGTCGGGCAGACCGTGCCGTTTGTGAGCGGCCGCTACGTGACCGACGGTGGCGGCGGCAGCAACAATCCATTCCAGACCATCGTGCGCGAGGACGTGGGCCTGAAGCTGCGGGTACGCCCGCAGATTTCCGAGGGCGGCACGGTGAAGCTGGACATCTACCAGGAAGTCAGCAGCATCGATGCGCAGAGCGCGAACAGCACGGCCGGCATCATCACCAACAAGCGCGCACTGGATACCAGCGTGCTGCTGGACGATGGCCAGATCATGGTGCTGGGTGGCCTGCTGGAAGACAGCGTCAGCCATGGCCGTGACGCGGTGCCGGGGCTGGGGAAGATTCCGGTGCTGGGTGCCTTGTTCCGCAGCGACACACGCAGGCGCGCCAAGACCAACCTGATGGTGTTCCTGCGTCCGCACGTGGTGCGTGACCCGGCCGCCGGCCAGCGCCTGACCCGCGACCGCTATGACTACATGCGCAACGCGCAGGCTGGCGCGCAACCGGTGCAGAGCTGGGCATTGCCGGCGCTGTCGGCACCGCAGCTGCCGCCGCAGGACCTTTCTGTACTCGGCCAGGGCAATGCGCGCGATGGCCAGGGCCAGCCGCTGCAGAACACCAGCCTGGCAGCGTTGTATCCGGCCGGTGACGGCGATGCGCAGCTGGTGCAGTTCGCACAGGGGCTGGACTCGACCCGTGCCCGCCAGGGCGTGGCGCAGGTGCGGGCGCTGGGCCTGCAGGCCTATGCCGAGGCGACGCCGGGCGAGAGTGGCCAGCGCCTGCGGGTGCGGCTGCCGCGCGACCCGGCGACGCTGGATCCGGCACTGCAGCAACTGCGCGGGCTGGGCTACACGCCGGAACTGGTGATCGGACCGTGAGCGCCGCCGCGCCACTGCCGTACGCCTGGGTGCGCAGCCATGGGGTGATGCTGTCCGAGGTTGGCGGTGAGCCTGTGCTGCTGGGTACCGTCGATACCGCAGCGTGGGCTGTGGCCGAACTGCGCCGCCGGCATGGACCGTTGCCCTTCCAGGCACTGGATGCCGCGACGTGGCAGCAGCGGTTGGCTGAGCAGTATAGTGACGGCGGCGACGCCGCTGCCGTGGTCGGTGCCGCCGAGAGCGAAGTCGATCTGGACCGGCTGATGCAGGACATGCCGGAAGTCACCGATCTGCTGGACGCGCAGGATGATGCGCCGGTGATCCGCATGATCAACGCGCTGCTGGCGCAGGCCGCACGCGATGGCGCCAGCGATCTGCACATCGAGCCGTTCGAGACCCATTCGGTGGTGCGCTACCGGGTGGACGGCACGCTGCGCGACATGGTGCAGCCACGGCGCGCACTGCACGCAGCGCTGGTATCGCGCATCAAGATCATGGCCCACCTGGACATCGCCGAGAAGCGCCTTCCGCAGGATGGGCGCATCGCGATCCGCGTGGGTGGGCGTCCGCTGGATATCCGAGTCTCCACGGTGCCGACCGGGCATGGCGAGCGCGCCGTGCTGCGACTGCTGGAAAAGGATGCCGGCCGTCTGCAGCTGCAGCGCCTGGGCATGGCCGATGACACCCTGGCCACGTTCACCGGATTGATCCGGCAGCCGCATGGCATCGTGCTGGTCACCGGCCCGACCGGTAGTGGCAAGACCACCTCGCTGTACGCCGCGTTGGGCCAGCTCGACAGCAGCACCAGCAACATCCTCACCGTGGAGGACCCGGTGGAGTACGACTTCGCCGGCATCGGCCAGATCCAGGTGAACGCGCGCATCGGCATGAGCTTCGGCACCGCGCTGCGCGCGATCCTGCGCCAGGACCCGGACACCATCATGATCGGCGAGATCCGCGACCTGGAGACCGCACAGATTGCGGTGCAGTCGTCGCTGACCGGCCATGGCGTGCTGGCGTCCCTGCATACCAACGACGCGATCTCGGCAGTGACGCGCCTGGCCGATATGGGCGTGGAACCGTTCCTGCTGGCCTCGTCGCTGCGCGGTGTGCTGGCGCAGCGGCTGGTGCGGCGGCTGTGTACCCAATGCCGGCGTGCCGAGGTGGATGGGGACGGCCGTACCGTATGGCGCGCGGTGGGTTGCGCGGCCTGTGCCAACAGCGGCTACCGGGGGCGTACCGGCATCCACGAGTTGTTCGTGGTGGACGATCGCGTGCGTACGCTGATCCATGAAGGGCAGGGTGAACCTGCACTGCGCGAGGCGGGGCGGCGTGCCGGCATGCGGACCTTGCGTCAGGACGGCCAGCGTTGGGTCGACAGCGGGGTGACCACGCTGGAAGAGATCCTGCGCGTCACCGGCGACGACTGAGGCTTGCATGGCGCTGTTCGACTACCAGGCCGCCAACGCGCAGGGCCGCATCGAGAAGGGCCAGCTGGACGCTGACAGCCCGCGCGGTGCGCGGCAGTTGCTGCGCGGTCGTGGGCTGACACCCGTGCAGGTCAGCGTGGCGCGCAGTGCCGGCAGTGGCTGGGCTGCCCGGCGGCTGTCTGCCAGCGAGCTGGCCTGGGCCACGCGCCAGCTGGCCAGCCTGCTGGCCGCCAGCCTGCCGTTGGAAGGCGCCTTGAGTGCGGTGATCGAGCAGGCCGAACGCCCGCACGTGGCCCAGGCGCTCACCGCAGTACGCGCCGACGTGCGTGCCGGCCAGCGCCTGACCGTGGCCCTGGCAGCGCGGCCGCGCGATTTCCCGCCGATCTATCGGGCGCTGGTGGGTGCAGGTGAGGATTCCGGCGATCTGGCACGGGTGATGGAGCGCCTGGCCGACTACATCGAAGAGCGCAATGCGCTGCAGGCCAAGGTACTGACCGCCTTCATCTACCCGGCGGCGATCAGCCTGGTATCGGTGGCGATCGTGATCTTCCTGCTCAGCTACGTGGTGCCGCAGGTGGTGACCGCGTTCGTTCAGGCACGGCAGACGCTGCCGATGCTGACCCAGGTGATGCTGGCCGCCAGCGCGTTTGTGCGCAGCTGGGGCGTGTGGGCAGGGCTGGGCATGGCTGCGCTGGTGGTGGCCTGGCGGCTGGCGTTGCGGCGGCCGGAACTGCGCCTGCGCTGGGACGCGATGCTGCTGCGGGTGCCGATGGTCGGGCGCTTCGTGCTGGGTGTGAACAGTGCGCGCTTTGCCTCGACGCTGGCGATCCTGCTGGACGCCGGTGTGCCGCTGCTGCGTGCGCTCGAAGCGGCGCGGCAGACGCTTGGCAATGCGTTGCTGGCGCGCTGTGCCGATGATGTGGCTGCTCGCGTACGCGAAGGTGCGGCACTGGGTGCTGCGTTGAAGGTGCAGAAGGTCTATCCGCCGATCCTGGTGCATCTGGTGGCCAGCGGCGAGAAGACCGGTTCGCTGGCGCCACTGCTCGAACGCGCCGCGCAGACGATCTCGCGCGAGATCGAGCGTCGCGCGATGGCGCTGACCGCACTGCTGGAACCGACCATGATCCTGGTGATGGGCGGCGTGGTGCTGACGATCGTGCTGGCCGTGCTGATGCCGATCATGGAAATGAACCAGCTGGTGCAGTGATGCGCAACGCGCATCACGGGTGGAGTCGACTGCTTCCAAGCACACTTCGACAGGACCAGCGCTCCGTGCACCAGTCGACGAACAGTCGACTCTACCCGGTCGCCGTCTTCGATTCTCCACACAATCCTCCACACCTTTTTCCGATCTTCCACAGGTTTCTTAAGCGGCCTGTCATCGGCGCGGACCAGCATGGACACGTCGCCGCAGAGTGGGCTGGGAGGCCCTCGGCGGCAGCAGGCGTGTAGTGACCGTTCCTCCCTTGGTGTTTCCCTTCGCAGTAAACCCTTCAGGAGAAGATCATGAACAAGTGCAAGACCCTGGCCGCGCTGGTTGCCACCGCGCTGCTCGCTACCGTGGGCGCCGCCTCGGCGCAGACCGTGACCGGCGGCGGTGCCTCGTTGCCGGCCGACCTCTACAAGGGTTCGTCCGACAGCATCCTGCCGGCGAACTTCAGCTACGCCGTGACCGGTTCGGGCACCGGCAAGAAGGCGTTCCTGGAAAACAACTCGCTGCTGTTCTCGACCACCGGCACCGTGCACTTCGCCGGCAGCGATTCGGTACTGAGCGGCACCGAGCTGAACACCTACACCACCAACTTCAACCAGCCGACCAATGCCAACCGCTACGGCGCGCTGATCCAGGTGCCGTCGGTGGCCACCTCGGTCACCATCCCGTTCAACAAGGCCGGTTCGGCGGTGAACCTGAGCGTGGCGCAGATCTGCGGCGTGTTCTCGGGCGCGATCAGCGACTGGTCGACCATCGATGCCAACCGCAGCGGCCCGATCCAGGTGGTGTATCGCGCGGAAAGCAGCGGCACCAGCGAAATGTTCAGCCGCTTCCTGACCGCGGCCTGTGCCGCTGAGAACGCTGAAACCTCGAAGCTGGTGGGCGGCAAGTTCGCCATCAAGTCGACCTTCGCCGACCTGTACAAGCGCGATGCCAACGGCAACCTGCCGGCGTTCCTGGTGGCCGCCCCGGCCACCGGCGGCACCTCGCTGTACAACGCTGTCTATGCGGCTGAAGGCCGTATCGGCTACGTTGGCCCGGACGTGATTCCGAACCTGACCGATGCGACCAAGGTCGCCAAGGTCAAGGGCTTCTCGCCGGACCAGGTGAGCGTGCAGGCCACCCTGGACACCGTCGCTCCGCCGACCGGCACCGATGCAGAGAACCCCGCCAACTGGGTGCCGGTGTTCGGCAACCCGTCGGCCGGCTATCCGATCGCCGGCTACACCAATCTGGTGATCGGCCAGTGCTACAAGGATTCGAGCGTCGCCACCAGCCTGCGCGGCTTCCTGGCCCGCCACTATCCGGCGACCTACACCGTCGCGTATGAGAAGTCGATCACCGACCACGGCTTCATCCCGCTGACCAAGGCCTGGCGCGATGCGATCCGCAACCGCTTCGTGCTGGCCAGCAGCACTGCCGGCCTGAACAACCCCAGCACCTGCGCCGGCATCGGCCGTCCGCTGTAATCCGCAGCATGGGTTGAATCCTGCTTGACCCGACGCCGGCCTCTGGGCCGGCGTCGCCATTTCCGCGACGGTGCCGCGGTTGCAGCGTTTGGCTGTCGGCTTCGTCTCGCGTGAACCGTCTATCAGTGGCAGGGCATGCGTTGCGTGTGCCTCCCCGATCGCCGCCGCAGCTGCGGCCCACCAGGTTGATGAGGTTCCGATGTCGCACCCGCTTCCGTCCGCTGTTCATCCGGCCGCGTCGATGCGCCGCAATCATCCGATGGCGTGGGCCATCGCGGTCGCACTGGGGAGCATGGTGGCCCCGGCCAGCCAGGCGCAGCAGGCGTTCAGTCCGGGCTGGTTCGCCGAACGGGGCGCGGCCCAGGGCAGCGCGGCACAGAGTGGCCGGATGCCCAACGGCGTGCCGATCCAGTTCCAGTTGCCGGCCCAGCAGCAGGATGCGGCACGGCAGAAGCTGCAGCAGTCGATCGACAATCTTGGCACTGCGGCGCAGGCGATTGCCCTGCAGCAGCGCCTGCAGGAACAGGCGCGGCAGGCGCGCCGCGAGGCTGGCTTCATCGTTGCCGATGGCCTCGGCAAGGACGGCCTGAGCGTCGACCAGAACCCGCTGACCCGTGGCTGGCTCAATGCGCGCGACGTGATCCAGTCGCAGGGCAGCGACGGGAGGGTGCAGGTCACGGTCGAGCAGACCGCGGACAAGGCGATCCTGAACTGGGAGACCTTCAACATCGGCGGCAACACCACGCTGAATTTCCTGCAGAACCCTGACTGGGCCGTACTGAACCGCGTCAACGATCCGCAGGCGCGGCCCAGCCAGATCCTGGGCCAGCTGAAGGCCAGTGGCACGGTGTTCGTGGCCAACCGCAACGGCGTGGTGTTCGGCAACAACAGCCAGGTCAATGTACGCAATCTGCTGGCGGCTGCAGCACGGATCAGCGATGCGCAGTTCGGCGACAACGGCCTGTACAGCCCCGACGCCAGCAGCAGCGCGCTCAGCGATGCATTCGGCAAGGTGATGGTGGAGCGGGGCGCGCGCATCGCGACCCATGAGCCGACCAGTGCGACGCGCGGCGGTGGCTACGTGCTGCTGGCCGGGCACAGCGTGGACAATGCTGGCCAGATCGAAGCGCGCAAGGGCCAGGTGCAGCTCGCAGCAGGTGACAGTTTCGTGATCCGGCGCGGCGTGGGTACGGCCGCCAACACCAGTTCCACCACCCGCGGCAATGAAATCGCGCCGCGCTTCATCGCTGGCAGCACGGCTGGCAGCGTGCGCAATACCGGTCTGCTGCGCGCACTCGAGGGTGACGTGACCCTGGCCGGACGCAGCGTCGAGCAGGCCGGTGTGGCCGTGGCCAGCACCACGCTTGCACAGCGCGGCACCGTGCATCTTCTGGCCTCGGCCAGTGATGCAGGCAGCAGCGTCACGCTTGCTGACGGAGCCACCACGGCGGTGCTGATCGAGGACGATGGCAAGACCACGGTGCTGGATACGCAGCGCGACGCCCTAATCAAGGAATCGGCCGAGCAGGACGCGATCCGCGCTGGCGCGCGTTCGGCAACCTTCGACAATCTGTCCCAGCACAATGATCGCCGGGACCAGTCGCGGGTGGAGATCGTCTCGGGGGGCAACATCCATTTCAGCGCGGATTCGCTGACGGTTGCCACGGGCGGCCAGATCATTGCCGATGCGGCGGCCCGTAGCTACGTGGACGATGCCGCGCGCGTGGACGTGTCCGGCGCAGTGGGCGTGCGGGTGTCGATGGAGAGCAACAATGTCCAGGTCAAGGTGCAGGGCAACGAACTGCGCGATGCCCTGGACAACCGCGACAGCGGCAAGCTGACCAGCAGCGAAGTCTGGGTCGACCGCCGCAGGCTGGTCCACGTTCCGGCCGGTACCGGGGGCTACGAGGGTGAGCGCTGGTACGCCGCAGGCGGCCTGCTGGAAGTGGGGGGCTACCTCGACAACCAGGGGCACTCGATCGGCGAATGGGCTGCGCAGGGAGGCACCGTCCTGCTGGGCGGCAGGGAAGTGATCACGCAAGGTGGCTCACGCATCAACCTTGCCGGCGGCAGCCTGGATGTGCAGAGCGGCGTGGTCCGGCAGAGCTGGGTGCGCGGCGTTGATGGCCAGGTCTACCGTCTTGATGAGGCGCCAGCGGAGATGCTGTTCGATGGCCTGTACAGCGGCCATGAAGTGAAGCAGGAACGCTGGGGCATCACCGAGACCTTCCGTGATCCGATCGTATTCGCGGCGCAGCGGGTCGATAACGGGTACACGGTCGGCCGCGATGCAGGACGGCTGATCGTCTCCGCACCGACCGCGGTGCTGGATGGAAAGGTTGAGACTGCCACCTTCCAGGGCGCGCAGCAGAACCGCAGGCCGGATGCCGCACTGGATGGCTATGCACAGGCGCAGACGGCGGTCGCGCGCAATGCGCAGTTGTACCTGGGGCGCTATGACGGCCAGGGCCGCAGTGGTGTGTTCGGCTCGGATGTGCGCCTGGGCGACAAGGCTCCGACGAAGACGGCGTGGTCGCTGGCGGCTCCGGTCAACGAGGAGCTGCGTGACACGGTGTGGCTGGATATCGCAGAGCTGAGTGCCCAGCAGTGGGGGCGGATCGACCTGGCGACCGCCGATCGCATCCGCATCGACAGCAGCCTTCGGCTTCAGGCCGGCGGGCAGCTCAACCTGACCGGCAGCGAGGTGGAGCTGGCAGGCGACATCGGCATTGCCGGCGGCCAGTTGTCGGCGGGCAACCTGCTGGATGTCCAGGGCCGGCCGACGGCGCTGCTGCACGATGGCCGCGCCCGCACCGTCATTGCCGACGGCACGCGGATCGATCTCTCCGGCGAATGGAGCAACGCCTCACTGGCGATGCCGCGCGACGCGAGCGGTGCCTGGACGGATGGCGGCCGCCTGAGCCTGGGCAACAGTCATGACGTGGCCGTGGGCGCCAAGGCAACGGTTGACGTCGAGGCCGGTGCCGCGCTGGACCTGCGCGGCAAGGCCCATATCGGCAAAGGCGGCAGCGTCAGCCTGCAGGCGAACAGCAGTACGGTGACGACCGACGGCAGTGGCCGGGTGCAACTGGGTGAGGGAAGCCGGTTCAGTGGTCGAGGACAGGGCGGTGGTTCTTTCTCGCTGGGTACCGGTGGCCAGGTGCGGGTGGGCGATGCGGACCTGGCGGGCGCGTCGCTGCGACTGGACCCCGGCCTGTTCGGCAGTGGCTTCGCGCAGTACGACATCAATGGCCACCACGGCGTGGAGGTGGCCGATGGCGCGCGGCTGGTCGCTGCCCTGCCAGGCCTGCGCCTGACCCAGGACGCGCCGATGGCGACCGACCGGGCGTCCGCACTGGCGGCGTGGGACGCGCCGCTGTACAGCGCCGATCCGTCGAGCGGGCGCGTCAGCCAGCGCGCGGGTGCGAGCATCAGCCTGCGTTCGGAGCGCAACAGCGTGGGCGGTGACCTGCGGGTCGGCAAGGATGCACTGGTGGCGGTCGATCCAGGCCAGACGATCTCGCTGCTTGGTGCGGGCAACATCGATGTTGAAGGCACGCTGCGCGCGAAGGGCGGACGCATCCTGATCGACGATGTGCGCCCGGAGAACGCGCTGTACGCCGGGCAGCGCACCGAACGCATCTGGCGTTTCGCCGAAGGCGCGCTGCTGGATGCCGATGCAGACGCGATTTCGCTGCCCGATTCCAGCGGCCGTCTGCGCGGGCAGGTGCGCGCGGGTGGACGCATCGAGATCGGCGGGGCGCTGGACTGGGAGACCACAGCATTCGTCGACAACCGACCACCGGAAGCCTTCGTGGTGGTCGAACGCGGTGCGCGCCTGCAGGCGCGGGGTGCGTCGGCCGAGCTGGACGTCGACGGCCAGGGCCGCGTGCGCGTGGACAGCGATGGCGGGCAGATCGTGCTGCGCTCGGCCAATGCGCTGTACCTGGACGGCGGGATGGATGCGGCCGCCGGCGGTGCCGGCGCACGCGGCGGCACCCTGGGGCTGGCCTTTGGCGGCAGCATCCATGCACGTGGCGCCAACGAGGAGGTACTGCGGTCACGTGCGATCACCCTCAGCCAGCACAGCGCGCCGGGGCAGCCACTGCCGGCCACATTGGAGTATGGCCACGCCGCGTTGTCGGTCGAGCAGCTGCAGGCTGGCGGTTTCGACAATCTGTCCGTGTTCGGTGACATCCGCGCGGTCGGCGACGTCGACCTGCGCCTGGCCCAGAGCCTGCGCATCCACGGCCAGGGTACTTCGAGCCTGGGCATGGCCGTGGATGCCGGGCCATCGTCGGGGCTGCGACTGAGTGCGCCCTACGTTCGCCTGGCGCAGGCACGCTGGCGCCAGATGCCGGGCGAGAACCTGCAGGGCACCGCCGCGGTCGCTTCGTCCGGGCCGGAAGATCACGCGCTGGCGGTGCAGGCCGGGCTGATCGACATCCGCGACGTCACCTGGCTGCCGGGTTTCAAGCATGTGGCGCTGGAAAGCCGCAGTGACGTGCGCCTGACCAACGGCATTGCCAGCAGTGGCAACACCAGCGCGTTGATGACGGCTGGTTCGATGGACGTGACCGCTGCGCGCCTGTATCCCACCACAGGCGCGGTCGGCACGCTGGTGGCCGGCGCGTCGGCGCAGACCGTGCAGACCGCTGATTACTGGTCCGATCCGGATGCCGTGCTGCGCATCCACGGCACCGGTGCGGCCACGAAGCCAGCGCCGGAATCGGCGCTGGGTACGCTTCGCCTGGTGGCCGCCACGGTGCAGCAGGGCGGCAACGTACAGGCGCCGATGGGCACGCTGCAGCTGGGTGGCCTGATCCAGAACGGAACCGTCGGCAGCCGGGTGGAACTGCTGCCAGGCAGCGTAACCTCGACCAGTGGCGCCGGCTTGTCGCTGCCCTATGGTGGCACCGTCGATGGTGTTGACTGGCGGGTCGGTACGCGCAGCCTGGGTTCGCTGACGCCGGCCGGTATCTCCTCGATGGGGGTGACACTGAAGGCCAACGAGATCGAGGTGGCGCCGGGGGCCCTGCTGGACATGTCCGGCGGTGGTGAGCTGACCGGCGCCGCCTTCGTGTCAGGACGCGGTGGCTCTGTCGACGTCCGGCGAACGGCGTTGGCCGACGCCAACCCGCGCTACGGGTTCAGTGCGTCGGGCAACCCGGTGTACGCGATCGTACCGGGACGCGCCGGGGCGTTCGCCCCCAGTGGCGAAGAAGGGTTCGCAGCTCCGGCGGTGGGCCAGCAGATCACCGTGCCGGCTGGCGTGCCCGGCCTGGCGGCCGGCACCTACACGCTGATGCCGGCAAGCTATGCGCTGCAGCCCGGCGCATTCCGGGTGGAGCTGGGCGCCACCGGCACCTCCGGCATCGTGCAACCGATTGCGACCGGCACCGGCACCTGGCGTGTGTCCGGGCAGCAGCGCACGGCGCTGGGCGCGGCAATCTCGCCGTTGCTCACCGACATCCTGCTGACTCCCGCGGCAGTGGTACGCCGGCACTCGGGCTACAACGAAACCTCCTACAACAGCTTCGCGCAATCGGTAGCTGACCGCCGCGGCGAGTCGCGTGGCTGGCAGACCATCGATGCGCTCGGGTTGACCCTTGCGCTGGGCGAAGGTGCAGGTCGTGCAGACACGCCTGCCATCCACTTCGCCGGCACCGCGCGGTTCGCGGCTGCCACCGACAAGGGGCGTGGTGGCACGCTGGCAGCCACGTTGGCGAGCCCGGCGGTCGGTTCGCTGGAGATCGTCGATGGCAGCGCGCCATCGCAGGCGCGTGATCGCGGCGCCACCTTCAGCGACGACGCGCTCAATGCCTTCCTGCCGGCGCGGATGATGATCGGCGGGCAGTTCAACCAGGAGGCCTCGCAGGTTGCGGTGACCGGCCAGGCGCGCAGCGTGGCGATCCGTTCCGGCGTCACCTTGAACGCACCGGAAGTGCTGGTGGCAGCGGCCTCCGGTGGCAGCGGCGTGCTGGTCGAGGCCGGTGCGACCCTCGATACACTGCCGTTCGCATCCGCCAACGCGAATGCCAGCGCGACCCTGCCTTACCAGGTCTCCGGCGGCCTGCTGGCGGTGTCCAACCAGCGCCTGAACCTGATCACCGGCACCACCGGGGTGGAGGCCGGTCCGGTGGCGATCGACATCGGCGGATGCCAGGCGGCGTGCGACGGCCAGACGCGGCTGGTTTCCGATGGCAGCATCGCGGTAGCGACCGATGGCGCGCTGCAGATGCGCGACTCGGCCAGCTATGGCACCCGCCAGCTCGGCCTGAGCATGGCGGCGCTGAACCTCGGCAGTGCCGAAGCGATCGCCCAGGCCGCTGCGGCCGGGGCGCTGCCCAGTGGCATGACCATGAACCAGTCCGTGCTGCAACAACTGCTGCGCGGCAATGATGCGACCGGCGCGCCGGCGCTGGACACGCTGAGCCTGGTCGCGCGGGAGTCTGTCAACGTGTTCGGCAGCGTCGACCTGGATGCGCGCGACAGTGCCACCGGCCGCAGTGGCCTGCAGACGCTTGTGCTCGGTGCGCAGGCCATCCGCGGCTACGGTGCGGCGACCGACCGCGCGCGCATTCTGGTGGACACGCTGGTCTGGGACGGCTCATTGGCGGCGAGCCAGGCGCCGGGCAGCGACGCGACGGTGCCGCCGGCCGATCCGATGGTGGACCGGCTCGGGGCCGGGCAACTGGACATCGTCACCCGCCAGCTGCAGCTGGGGCGGGCGCCATTCAGCCGTCCCAGCTCTGAAGTACCTGCGAACCGGCAGGTGCTCGGCTTCAGTGCGCTGAACCTGAGTGCCTCGGAGCAGCTGTCGTTCTCCGCGCAGGGCACGCTGGACGTGTTCCAGCAGCGCGGCGACTATCTGGCCGACAAGGGCTGGCAGTACAGCGGAGGCAGCCTGGGTATCGATACACCGCTGTTGACGGCCGATCCCGCCGCGCAGCTGCGCGTGCGCACCGGCGGCGACTTCCGCCTGCAGGGGGGCACCGGCAGGGCGGGTGGCGATGCACTGGGCAGTGAGCTGAGCATCGACGCCAACCGGATCACGCTGGACAGCACGGTCGCGCTGGCGTCCGGACGGCTGTCGGCGAACGCGCGCGAGGGCATCACGCTTGGCAGCCGGGCCGCGCTGGACCTGGCCGGGCGCAAGGTCTCGCTGTACGACGTGGACAAGTTCAGCTGGGGCGGCGATGTCCTGCTGTCCAGCGACACGGGTGACATCCGCTCCGATGCGGCCTCCCGCATCGATGTTTCCGCACGCAACAACCGCGGCGGGCGCCTGACGGTCACCGCAATGGCCGGCCGAGCCGATCTGGCCGGTGTTCTGCAGGGTGCCGCCACTGGTCGTTACGATGCCGGTGGCACGCTGGTGCCCTATGACGGTGGCGAACTGGTGGTGCGGGCACACCAGCTGCAGGACTTCGCCGGCCTCAACCAGCGATTGACTGCCGGCGGCGTCGTCGGCGGTCGCAGCTTCCAGATCGGTGAGGGCGATCTGCGGATCGGCGACGAAGTGAAGGCGCGCCGGGTCGACATCAGCGTCGACGCGGGCAGCCTGACCGTGGCCGGCCGCATCGATGCCAGCGGCGAGCAGGTCGGCAGCATCCGCCTGTACGCCCGCGATCAGTTGCAGGTGGACGGCACGCTGGACGCGCACGGTACCGGCCTGCGCGTGGACAGCCATGGCAAGATCATCGACAGTCCAAACCGGGCCACCATCACGCTGGGCAGCGCCGAAGGTGCCGTCGGCCTGGGCAGCGCGGCGCAGCTGGACCTGCGTGCGGGCAGCGACGTTACCGTCGGTGGACGTCCTGGCCAGAACGATGGCACCCCGCGCGGCACGCTGAAGATCGATGTGCCGCGGCTGGGCAGCAACGACGCGGCGATTGCCGCGGCCACCGGCCTGCGCATCGATGGCGCGGCCGACATCCAGCTCAATGGTGTTCGCCGCTACGACGATGCGCCCCTGGCAACCACCGCTGACGTGCGCGGCAACCGCGCGCAGCTGGTCACCCAGCAGTGGCTGGACCAGGTGGTCGATCCGCACAGCGTGGCCTGGATCGATGGTGCGCTGGGCAACGCGGATCTGCAGCAGCGCACGCGGGCGCTGGGCGATGTGCGCCTTCGTCCCGGCGTGCAGGTGCTGGCGCGGCGCAGCGACGCCAACCCGGACGGCGACCTGACCATCGCCGGCGACATCGATCTGTCCGGCTACCGTTATGGCCCCGATGCCAACCGCGCCGATCCATCGCGGCGTGGCTTCGGCGAATCGGCCTCGCTGGTGCTGCGCGCCGAAGGCAACATCAACGTCTACGGCAGCATCAACGATGGGTTCGCACCGCCGCCGTCCACGCCGGATGAGGGCGGCTGGCAGCTGTACGAGGGCCGCAATGGCAGCGCGGGGCACACCCCCTTTGGCGGTGGGCTGGTGGTGCCGGTGGACGGAGTGAAGCTGCAGCCCGGCACCGAGTTCCAGGCCGGCACCCGCCTGAACTATGACGTGCCGGTCGAATCGGTAACGCTTCCGGTCGGTACCGTGCTGCCCGCGCCGATGGTGATCTCGCAGAACCTGCGGCTGCCTGCAGGCACGGTGCTGGGTGCGGCGGTGACCACCGACTCCGGGCAGACGCTGGCCGCGGGCACCGTGCTGCAGGAGCCGCTGATGCTGGCGGCCGGTGCGCGGCTGGGGGCCGGCTTCCGCCTGCGCAGTGCGGTACAGATGGCGGCACAGGAGTGGCCCGCCGGCGCGGTGCTGCCGGTTGCGCTGCGCCTGGCACGCGAAGTCGCGCTCAAGGTGGGCGCGTACATCCCGTCGTTGACCAAGGTGGAGCTGCCCGGCGACGCGCCGCTGAATCTGAGGCCGGCCGATGCCGGCGGCAACCAGGGGCGCAACTGGGCGCTGGCGCCGATGCTGGCCGAGGGCACCACCTCCTGGGACCTGACCGTTGTTGCCGGTGCCGATGCCGGGGCAGCCGACCCACGCAGCCGGCGCTGGGGCAGCGAAGGCAGCGTGGTGCTGGCCGATACCCACCAGGGCTCGATCGGCACGGTCAAGACGGAAATCATCTGGGTGGGGGATCGCGCGTTGACCGAGCAGGCATCGTTGGACTGGATCGGCGACACCTCCTATGCAGGCCGTCCGATCGCGGAGCTGGCCGACATGTTCGGCTTCACCGAAGACGAGTTCTGCGCGATGTCGGCCGACTACTGCGGCCCGGCACCCCGCCAGGTGGCCGCGCAGGGCTCGCTGGATTACTGGGGCGACGAGTCCTACGCAGGCACTCCTGCGAAGGACTTCGCCGCGATGTTTGGCATGACCGAAGACGAGTTCTGCAGCACCGCGCCCACCTACTGCGCCGGCGGCGGCACGCAGACCGAAGTGACCACTTACGGCAAGCGCGCAGGCACGCCGGCGTGGAGCGTACTGCGCACCGGCAGGGGCGACATGGAACTGCTCGCGGCCGGTGACGTCGTGATGAAGTCAGGCTTTGGCGTCTACACCGCCGGCACTCCCGCCGCGCTGGGTGGGGGCCGCGACGCTGCCTTCAATTCGCCCCGTGCAGCGGCCCCTTGGAACACCGCAGTGCTGGGACCGAACCTGGTGCCGGGCAGCTATGACGCCGCGATGGCAGGCTACCAGGCCTGGTATCCGGATCATGGTGGCAACCTGCGCGTCGAAGCCGGGCGCGATATCGTCGGCGACGCCTGGACCGCGCGCGCAGAGTCGGGCAGCAGCGATCGCGACTGGGCGCTGTACTCCAGTGCCGCGGTCGGCAACTGGCTGTGGCGGCAGGGTACCGGCGGCACCACTGGGGTGGAGCCGGTGCCGACCAGCTGGTGGGTGAACTTTGGCGCATACACCAACGTGTCCGCTGCCGCTGGCGCCTCTCCACGGATGGTTGGTTTCACCGGCTTCGGCACATTGGGCGGGGGCAACCTGACGCTGGAGGCCGGGCGTGACGCCGGCGTGCGCGATGCGATAGGTGACGCGTTGGTGTCGACGATCGCACCGCGCTCGGGTGCGATCATTGCTGCGGTGGGATCGACCGGCCGGGTCAGCGATGGCCAGCTGCATCTGACCGGCGGCGGCGACCTGCAGCTGCGTATCGGTGGCGCGCTGAATCCGAACCTGCAGGCGACGATCTCCAGCCTCAACCCCTCCAGGGCGGGACAGAATCTCGACCTCAACGGTACCTTCAGCAACCTGCGTGGGAGCCTGCAGCTCGATGCGGGGCGCATCGGTGCAATGGGCGTCACC
The DNA here is from genome assembly GCF_059372445.1 of Stenotrophomonas sp. YJH_SMC_127. Taxonomy (NCBI): domain Bacteria; kingdom Pseudomonadati; phylum Pseudomonadota; class Gammaproteobacteria; order Lysobacterales; family Lysobacteraceae; genus Stenotrophomonas; species Stenotrophomonas sp. YJH_SMC_127. The sequence goes on from NZ_JCAFVO010000002.1 coordinate 261,498, forward strand.
CTGGAAAGCTACGCGACGCTGGGTAAGCAGCGGGCGGCAGACCTGTTTGCGCCCGACGCCGCCCGCGCGATGGGCGGGCCGGTGCTGGTGCTGGGCGACGCCGCCGCGCAGCTGCAGGCGCGGGGCGATGTGGTGCTCGGCGGCGTCGCCGATGCCGGCCGGGTTCCGCTGGCCAACTACAGCGCGGTGCTGCAGGATGACGGCGCGCGCGCTGCAGGCAGTACGTGGTTCTCCCTGTGGACCGCCAACACGGCCGTGGATCTGTTCAGTGCCGGTGGTGACCTCGCGCCAGGCCTCGCCGGGCCGGAAAACGTGACGGGCAGCAATCTGTGGCGGGAGCAGGTCCAGCTTGTTGTGCGTGGCGGTGATGATCTGCTGAATTACTGGCTCTATCCTTCGCGCTTCAGCGCGATTGCTGCGCAGGGTGACATCAAGCTGGACCGGATCAGCGCCACGCCGGGGACGCAGGATGTGATTCTGCTGGCACCCTCGGCGACAGGACGGCTGGACGTCCTGGCCGGTGGCGGCATCTTCGCCCAGCCTGGCGCGACCCAGATCGCGCGCTCGGCCAGTGACGCGCGCCTGCCGGGACCCTTCGACCCGGCATTCATGGCCGAGCAGGGGGATTCCGCAGGCAATGTGACCCGCACGCGGCACAACCTGTCCGTCGACGGCAACACGGCATCGCCGGCGGGGTCGCTCCCACTGTTCGCATTCGGTCCGAATACGCCGCTGTCCACTGTGTCTGCGGCACTGGCGCCGAGCCGCTTCTACGCGGTGCAGGGCGACATCATGGGTCTGGCCACCGGCGCCCAGCGCACGCTGAATGTCAACGCGGGGCAGCGCACGCAGCTGAACTGGTTCGAGGCCGCCGGCGCCGTGCAACTGCGGGCAGGCCGGGACATCCTCGGGGTGTCGATGACCGCGTTGAACACCGCGCCCACCGACATCACGGTTGCGGCGGCAGGCCGCGACATCGTGCATCTGAACGCGACCATCGCTGGCCCCGGCACCACCGAGATCAGTGCCGGCCGCCAGCTGCGCCAGGAGGATGCGGGCAGCATCGTCAGCCTCGGTGGCATCGTGCAGGGCGACACTCGTCCCGGCGCCAGCATCGCGCTGACGGCCGGCAACCAGCAGATCGACTTCGCGGCCCTGCGTGCCCGTTATCTGGACCCAGTCAACCTTGCCGATCCCGCGCAATCGCTTTCATCGCAGCCGGGCAAGGCAGTCAAGGTCTACAACCAGGAGCTGAAGCAGTGGCTGCAGCAACGCTTCGGCATGGCCGCCGATGGCGACGCGGCGCTGGCTGCGTTCGATGCGTTGCCGCAGGAACAGCAGCGTATCTTCCTGCGCCAGGTCTATTACGCCGAGCTGCGCGAAGGTGGAAGGGAATATACCGATGCAGAAGGGCCCCGCTTCGGCTCCTACCTGCGTGGGCGCGAAGCCATCGCCACGCTGATGCCGGACAGGAATGCGGCCGGTGCGACGATCGACCGTACCGGCGACATCGTGATGTACGGTGGCTCCGGCGTGCGTACCGAGGCGGGCGGCAACATCGAGCTGATGGCACCGGGTGGGCAGATCGTGATCGGTGTGCAGGGCGTGGTGCCACCTGCCAGCGCCGGCCTTGTCACCCAGGGGCAGGGCGATATCCGCCTGTTCAGCCAGGACAGCGTGCTGCTGGGCCTGTCGCGGGTGATGACCACGTTCGGCGGCGACATCCTGGCGTGGTCGGAGCAGGGTGACATCAATGCCGGTCGCGGTTCGCAGACGACGCTGCTGTACACGCCACCGCGTCGCGTCTATGACGGCTGGGGCAATGTGATCCTGTCGCCGCAGGCTCCGGCCAGCGGTGCCGGCATCGCGACGTTGAACCCCATCGCCGAAGTGCCGCCGGGCGACGTCGACCTGGTCGCGCCGCTGGGCACCATCGACGCGGGCGAGGCTGGTATCCGCGTCTCGGGCAACATCAACCTGGCGGCGCTGCAGGTGCTCAATGCCGCCAACATCCAGGTACAGGGCGAGAGCAAGGGCCTGCCGGTGCTGGCATCGGTGAACGTCAATGCGCTGGCCTCGGCCAGTGCGGCAGCCAACAGCGCCAGCCAGGCGGCACAGGATGTGATGCGCAAGAGCCAGGACGAGGCACGGCGCAACCAGCCGTCGGTGATCAGCGTGCAGATTCTGGGCTTCGGCAGTGGTACCAGCGCCATCAATCCGCCGGCGCGTGGCAACACTGCCAACAGCGGTTATGACGCCAACAGTGCCTTCCAGTTCCCGCAGGCAAGTCGCGACGAGGGCACACAGCGCCGGTAGGTGCCGTCCTTGGTCGGCACACGTTGCTGCCCACCAAGCTCGGCAGTAGATCCACGCCATGCGTGGATGCGACCGGGCCGAAAGAACGAACAGCATCGGGCCAGCCGCCACGGAACGGCAGCGGCCCCAGCCAGGATGGCACGGAGGGCAGGGAGCGGCCATCAGCGGTGAGGACCACCGACACGGCGCCGCCGGGTGCAGGAGCGCGCCCGGCGGCAGGCTCCGCAGTAGATCCACGCCATGCGCGGATGCCCGGACCAGCCTCAGTGCCGACCAACGGTCGGCACCCACCAGGGCAGGCCGGGCAGTAGAAGCCGCTCGGCAGTAGATCCACGCCATGCGTGGGTGCTTTGCCTGGGAGGAATCCTAAAGCTCCAGCACGCGCCGGTAGCCCAGCGGTCCACGCCCGTCACGCAGGCCCAGCCGCAGTTCCAGCCCGGTGGCCGGCAGCACCTCGCCCTCGCTCGGCAGCATCGCCCAGCCGGCCCCGGGTTGCCAGGCGCGCACCTCGAACCGCCGCACATCCTTTGCCACTGCAATGCCTTCCGAAGGAACCGGTGCGGGCAGGGGATAGCGGTCCGTCGCCGTACCGCTGGCGCGCCATAGCGTGTTGCCTTGCCGCCACCAGCGCACCCGCTGCCAGCGCAGCCCATCACTGTCGACGCTGCGGGTGATTTCCAGCGCAAAGCTGCCATCCGGGTACCGTTCGCTCACCAGCGAAGGCGGCAGCAGTCGCTGCGGACGATCCGCCGGGCGCACCGCGCCGTTCATCAGCGCATCGTCGGCACGCATCTCGATATCGCGCTGGAACTGCTGCAGCACGCGTAGTGCCGTCGTGGTCTCGGCATCGGCCCGGCGCAGGCGCTGGTCGCTGCTGGCCACGCTGTCGAGCGCTCGCCAGCAGATCAGCGCCAGCACGCCCATGATGGTGATCGCGATCATCACCTCGATAAGGGTAAAGCCTGCTGCGGTACGCTTCATTGCGCCGCGGTCCACGGCAGCTGCATCCGCGCCAGCGACTGCCGCGGTGCATCTTCGGCAGCCACGCTGAGTTCCAGTTGCGGCTGTCCGTCACCCCCCGTGCCGATATGCTGCAGCACCAGGAAACTGCTTCGCCCCTGCACGCAGCGCAGCCGTGCATCCTGCGGCGGCTGCCCGGCCAGGCGCAGCTCCTGCCAGCGGTCCTGCGCGCACAACAGCGCCAAGCGACGGTCGTGCAGGCGTGACTGATCGTCGGTGGCCACCGCGACCGAGCGCATGACCGCAGCCAGCGCAATCGAAACGATCGCCAGTGCGATCAGCACTTCGATCAAGGTGAATCCGCGCATGTTCCGCTTCACTGCACGACCTGCAACTGTCCGCTGCCATCGTCACGAAGACGCAGCTGGCGGCCCTGCAACGACAACGTCAGTTCCCATGCCACGCCGATCCACTCCGGGCTCAGTTCAACCGGGGTGGCCGGCTGCACCACGATGCCGGCCGGTTGCCATGGCTGTGGGCGCAGCAGGTCGTCGCGTTGCACGTCCACCCAGCGGGTGCCTTCGCGCCTGCTGAACCGGTAGCCGGCGGCGTCGGCCTGCCAGCGCAGGGGGCGGCCATCGATGCGGGCCTCGTCGCGCGCCACCTGCAGGCGCTGCGCCAGTCGTTCGGCCTCCTGCCGCAGCTGGCGCGCGGGGTCGAGCAGGCTGCCCAGGCCCAGGCCGATGCCCGCCGTGCAGATACCGATGATCACCAGCACCACCATCAGTTCCAGCAGGGTGAAACCACGCGGCACGTGCTGCATCGACGTTGCCTCCTGTCCAGGTCGATGCCTGCCAGCGTAGGCCCGCATGATGAAACAAAAGCGTCAGCGGCGGCTGCTAGCGTGGGCGGACACGAACGTGGCGATGGTGCGGAACATGGATGGCAGGCGCTGGGATCGCAATCGGATGTTGACCCTGCTGGCGGCCACCCTGCTGCTGGCGGTGGTGGCCTATTGGAGCGTCACCCTGTCTGCGGTGGCGCCTGCGGCGGCGGCCAGCGAAGCGCATGCCGATGCGCCGGCCCGGCCGCTGTTCGATGCGGTGGCCAGTCTGCCGCTGGTGCGGCTGCTGTCGCCCGGTGCGGTGCAGACCGAGGTGGTCGTGCTGGGTGTGATGGCGGGTGACCACGCGCCCCTGGCCCTGTTGTCGGTGGATGGACGCCCGCCGGAGGCTTACGCGCCCGGCCAGCGGCTGGGGCCCTGTACGGTGCTGGCCAGCATCAGCGCCAACGCGGTGGAACTGAACCAGGCCGGGCAATCGCGCAGCCTGCCGGTGCCCGCGCTGCCACCGGTGCCTAACGATGGCATCGTGCCGGCCGCTCCGCAGGGCGGCGCTCGGTAGAGCCGAGCCCGCGCTCGGCTGCCTCTGCATGGCTGTTGAATGGTGTGCAGGCGCAGCCGGGCGTGGGCTCGGCTCTGCAGATGCATGGGTTCATCGCGCCGGACGCTGCGGTACCACCGACCGCCCGAAGGCATCGCCCATGCGTTGCCGCGTGCCTTCCATGTTGTACTGCATCAGCTGGTTGCCGGGCTGCCGCATCAGGCGTTCGGCATCCGGCAGCGCCGCTGACTTCGCCGATTTCGGCGCCGGTGCCAGCCTGCGTTGCAGGCATTCCCACGGGGGGATGCGCTCGCCGTTGACCTGTACTTCGATGCACGGCGCAGCACCGTCCTGCTTCTTCGCCTCTCCGGCCCAGGCCGATGGCAACGCCACCAACAAGGCAAGGGCGAGGGCAGGGCGAAGGCCCGCCTTCAATGGCTCACTCATCTCGAATCTCCTGCAACGACCGACGCTCTGCAATGAAGACGTGTGGCGAGGGCAGTCTACGCCCGCGAGTGCACCGGCGCGGTCAGAAGATGACAGTGCTGTCACAAAACGGATGGCGGTTTTGACGCGACGTGCACGTCCTGTTGGTAGACCCACGCGCCGCTCCCTGGCCCCTCCCTCCGATACGACGCGATGCCTTCGATGACTCCTGTTCCGTGCCGAGCCGTCCGCTTTCCGCTGTGCCTGCATCCGCTGGTGCTGGCGCTGGCCGCGATGCCGCTGCCATTGTTCGCGCAGGAGGCGGCGCCTGCGCCCAGCGTGAACATCAATGAATACATCGTGCGCGGCAACACCGTGCTCGATCCGCGCCAGATCGAACGTGCGGTGGAGCCGTTCCTTGGCCCTGGTAAGACCCTGGCCGATGTCGAAAAGGCACGCGATGCAGTCCACGCGTTGTACCAGCAGGCGGGCTACCAGTCGGTCTACGTCGAACTCCCCGAGCAGCAGGTCAGTGGCGGCGTGGTGCTGCTGAAGGTGCAGCAGACGCCGATCGGCCAGCTGCGCGTGGTCGGCACCCGCCACGAATCGCCCGACCGCATCCGCGATCGCGTACCGGCACTGGCCGAGGGCAAGGTGCCGGACTTCGACCAGGCGCAGAAGGAACTGACCGCACTGAACGAAGGCGGGCGTCGCCAGGTGATGCCTCTGGTGCGCGAAGGCCAGGTGCCGGGCACGATGGATGCGGACCTGCAGGTCGAGGAGAAGTCGCCGTGGCGTGCCAGCGCGTCACTCAACAACGACCACAGTGCCGACACCGAGAAACTGCGCCTGAGTGCGTCGCTGGCCTACGACAACCTGTGGAAGCGCGGGCACAGCGCCAACATCGGCGTGTACCTGGCGCCGGAAGATACAAAGCAGGCCAAGGTGTTCTCGGCCTCGTACACGATGCCGTTCGAAGGCACGCCGTGGAGCCTGGAAGCCTCCGGCTACAGATCCGACAGCCGCGTGTTGAATGCAGGCGGGCAGGTCGGTACCGGCACCGGCACCAACGTGATCGGCAACGGCCATTCGATCGGCCTCAAGCTCAACTACCGCCTTGCCGGCAGCAGCCAGTGGTGGCGCCAGCTCAGCCTCGGTGTGGATTTCAAGGACACCGAGGAAGACACGCAGATGGGCAAGGACAGCCTGAAGACACCGTTGAAGTATGCGCCGATCACCCTGGCCTTCGTCGGCGTGCGCCAGGGCGAGCAGGATCAGCTGAGCATCAACACCCAGCTGGTGGCCGGTACCCGCCGCCTGTTCGGTTACGGCAGCGACGCCACCGCGTTCGGGCAGAAGCGCTACTGGGCTGACCCGAGCTTCGTGGCCTTCAAGGCCGACGTGGCCAACACCCACACCTTCAGCAATGACTGGCAGTGGTATGCGCGTGGCTCGCTGCAGGTAACCGATGCGCCACTGGTGTCGGCCGAGCAGTTCGCTGCTGGCGGCATGTACACCGTGCGTGGCTACCTGTCGGCCGAGGCGATCGGCGACTACGGCGGCCTGGCCAGCCTGGAATGGCGCACCCCGGCGTGGTCGCTTTGGAGCGGCACCGATCTGCGTGTCTACAGCTTCGCCGACGCGGCCTACCTGCGCCTGCGCCGGCCGCTGCCCGAGCAGCGTGACAAGTACAACCTGGCCTCGGTCGGCCTGGGCGCGCAGCTGCGCCTGGGTGAACACCTGCAACTGCGCCTGGACTACGCCTGGCCTTATGCCGATGGCCCGGTCACGCGCAAGGACGACCCGCGCCTGCATTTCAACATCAGCACCAGCTACTGACCCTTCCCTTGAACATGCGTTCTCCGGAGACCCTTCGCATGGACCGTTTGCTTTCCCGAGTGTTGCTGCTGCTGGCCGCGCTGGTTGCGTTGCCTGCGGCTGCGGCCGATGCCAATTGGTGGCAGGCCGAATGGAAATACCGCAAGCCGATCACCGTCGACGCCGGCCCGCAGGGCGCGGGCCTGGCCGGTGACCCGGGCCGCACGCCACTGCTGCTGCGGCTGCATACCGGCAACTTCGGCTTCGACGGCACCCAGGATGCGGGCAACGACCTTCGCTTCGTCTCGGGTGATGGCCGTACCGTGCTGGCCCACCAGATCGAGCAGTTCGATCCCACGCTGGGCCTGGCCCTGGTCTGGGTGGACCTGCCGGCGGTCAGTGCCGCCGCGCCGCAGACCATCTGGATGTACTACGGCAATGAAAAAGCCCCGGCCAGCGGCAACGGCCAGCAGGTGTTCGATCCGGACTATACGCTGGTCTACCACTTCGCCGAGGCCAATGCGCCGGCACGCGACACCACCGCTTATGGCAACAATGCCGGTGCCGTGGTGCCGCCATCGGAAGGCTCGGTGATCGGCCGCGGCGTTCAGTTGGGTGCAGCCCCGCTGCCGCTGCCGGCCAGCGCATCGCTTGCGCAGGAGGCGGGCGCGCCGCTCACTGTTTCGGCCTGGATCAAGCCAGGCAGCAACAACGCTGCACAGGCGATCTACGCGCGTCGCGACGGTGCGTTCGAACTGGTGCTGGGCATCGAAAACCGGGTGCCGTTCGTGCAGCTCAATGGCCAGCGCAGCACGCCGGCGCAGCCGGTTCCGGAAGGGCAGTGGGCGCATGTGGCGCTGACCGCAGAGAAGGGCGCACTGCAGTTGTACCTCAATGGCCGCGTGGTCGCCCAGCTGAGCGGCGAGCTGCCGGCGCTGGCCACCGCGCCGGTGGTCGGCGCCGATGCGCCGGGCGCGGCGCAGCCGCTGGCCAACTTCGAAGGTGCCCTGGACGAGTTGCGCATTTCGCGGGTGGCACGTCCGGCCGCGCTGCTGCTGGCCGACGCCACCGCTCAGGGCGCCGACTCGCGCCTGGTCAGCTACGGCGCCGACGAGCAGTCCGCCGGGCAGAGCCACTTCGCCTTCATTCTCAAGGCGATGCCGTTCGATGCCTGGGTGGTGGTCGCCATCCTCGGCCTGATGATGCTGCTGTCGTGGGCGATCATGATCGCCAAGAGCCGCCACTTCGGTCGTACCAGCAAGGCCAATGCGGTGTTCACCGAGAGCTTCGGCAAGCTGTCCGGCGTACCGCTGCGCACCCTGTCCGACATGGACCGCCAGGGCAAGGCGCCGACCGCCATGCACGATGGCTCGTTGTGGCGCATCTACCAGGTGGCCATCGATGAAATGCAGCAACGCCACCAGCGCGATGGCAACAGCGGCTACCTCAGTGGTGCCACCATCGCGGCGATCCGCGCCTCGATGGATGCAGTGATGGTGCGCGAGCAGGAAGCGATGGCGCGGCGCATGAACTGGCTGTCGACCACCATCGAAGGCGCGCCCTACGTGGGCCTGTTCGGCACCGTGATCGGCATCATGCTGGTGTTCGTGGTTGCGGCAATGGCCGGCGCGGTGGACATCAACTCGGTGGCACCGGGCATGGCCGCGGCGCTGCTGTGTACTGCCGCCGGCCTCGGCGTCGCGATCCCGGCGCTGTTCGGCTACAACTACCTGGGCGCGCGTGCCGAAGCGATCGGTGCGGACATGGCGGTGTTCATCGACGAATTCGCCGCGCGCCTGGCCGAAGAGCAGGACGGGCGCGGCCCGGCCGCGGTCCAGGGCTGAGGGGCGCGCCATGGGCCAGAAGGCGAAGTTCGGCATCAAGAAGCGCGAGAAGGGCATCAACGTGACGCCCTTCGTCGATGTGCTGCTGGTGGTGCTGGTGATCTTCATCCTGACCAGCAACGCTTCCATCCCCGGCATCGAGGTCAACCTGCCGAAGGCCAGCAACAGCGTTGCGCTGGAGAAGCCGAAGACCAAGGCGATCACCATCGACCCCAGCGGCCAGGTGTTCCTGGATGCCTACCCGGTGACGATGGCCGAGCTGGAAGACCGGTTGCGCACCGAGCGCGCGACCACGCCGGACTTCCCGGTGATCGTGCGCGGTGACGCGCAGGTGCAGTACGCCCGCGTGGTGGAGGTGCTGGACCTGCTGCGGCGCCTGGAGCTCGCCCAGGTCGGCCTGGTCACCGGCAAGGCGCAGGGCTGAGGCATGACGGCCCATCAACCCCCTCGGCCGGAGCCCGGCATGCGCGGTCGCCAGCTGCTGGTGACTGTCGCGCTGGTGCTGGCCGCGTTGCTGGTGCTCGGCATCGCCGTGTGGTGGATGCTGTTCAAGGACACCGCCAGCACCCGCCGGCCGGTGGTGCAGCCGCCGATGCTGGCGCTGCCGCCAGCGCCTCCGCCACCCCCGCCGCCGCCGGAAAAGCCGCCGGAGCCGGAAACGCCGCCGGAGGAGACGATGCCCGAACCGGAGCCGCTGGAGCAGCCGACGCCGGCTGAAGAGCCGGCACCGACTCCGGACAATGCCGATCCGGTGACGATGAACGCCGATGCGCAGGCCGGCGGTGACAACTTCGGCATCCAGTCCGGCAATGGTGGCGGTTCGTCCGGCGTCGGTCGCGGCGGTGCCGGCAATGCCACCTATGGGCGCTACCTCGGCTACCTGATGCAGCAGGCAATCTCGCGCGACGACAAGGTCAAGCGCCTGGCGTTCCAGCTGCAGGTGAATGTGTGGCTGGCCAGCGATGGCCGCCTGGAAAAGGTCGAGCTGGTGCGTGGCAGTGGCAACGAGGAGGCCGACGCGGCCGTGCTCGATGCACTGCGCCGCATCGGCAAGGTCGACCAGGCACCCCCACCGTCGCTTGATTTCCCCGCCCGCGTCCTGATCCAGGGCCGCCGGCCCGGGGCCTGATTCCCGACCTCCGTGATTTCCCTTCTTTCGATGAGAACCGTGATGAACGACCACGTCCGCGCACGAACCGATTCCCGCCGCCCGCGGCCGGCCCGACGGGCGCTGCTGTGCTGCGCCGTGCTGCTCAGCCTGGCCGCCCCGGCCGGTGCGATGGCCGCTGAAACCACCATGGTCAAGCTGATCAAGGGCCTGATCGCCAGCGGCGCACTGAAACCAGAAGACGGCCAGGCATTGCTGGTGCAGGCCGAGGCCGAAGCGGCGGCCGCCCAGCGCAGCGCAGCCACCGCGACCTCGGCCGCCAGTGGCGGTGTCGCCCTGGAAGCCGGCGACGTGCGCGTGCCCTACGTGCCGCAGAGCGTGCGCGACGGCATCCGTGACGAAGTACGCCAGGACGTGATGGCGCAGGCCAGGTCCGAGGGCTGGGCGGCACCGAACGAAGTGGCCGAGTGGACCAAGCGCATCAAGGTCACCGGTGACATGCGCGTGCGCAGCGAATCGCGCTTCTTCTCCGAACGCAACAGCGACATCGTGAGCAACTGGTCGTCGATCAATTCCGGCAACGGCTTCGACACCAACACCAACACCAACCTGCAGCTGCCACCGCTGCTGAACACCCGCCAGGACCGCCGCAACCTGTGGCGCATCCGCGCCCGCCTGGGCATCGAGGCGACCATCGGCCAGCACACCACGGCCGGTATGCGCCTGGCCAGCGGCAGCAGCAATGGCCCGGTGTCGACCACCGAGCAGCTGGGCGGTGGCCTGAGCAAGAAGGACGTGTGGCTGGACCAGGCCTGGCTGGCCTACAGCCCGGCCGACTGGGTGACGGTGCGCGGCGGCCGCTTCGGCAATCCGTTCTGGACCAGCGACACGCTGTTCTCCAACGACCTCAACTTCGATGGCCTGGCCGCCAACCTGAAGTACGACTCCGACGGCGGCGACCTCGGCCTGTTCGGCAACCTGGCGGTGGTACCGCTGGAATACACCTCCGACAGCGCGCCCAGCCAGAGCCGGGTCAAGACCCCGAACGAGAACAAGTGGCTGTCCGGGGCGCAGGTGGGCGTGAACTGGCGCTTCAATGACGACAACGCGCTGCGCGCGGCACTGGGCTACTACGACTTCAAGAACATCAGCGGCCGCCTGTCCTCGCCGTGCGCGCTGTATGCGGGCGCGGTGGGCTGCGACACCGACTGGTCGCGTCCGGCGTTCATGCAGAAGGGCAACACCCTGATGCTGATCCGCGACATCGCGCGCAATCCGCTGGATCCGGCCAATACGCCCACCCCGCAGTATGTCGGCCTGGCCTCGGCATTCCGCCTGGCCACGCTGAACCTGCGCTGGGATACGCAGCTGGCCCAGGACGTCGGCCTGCGCCTTGAAGGCGACTACATCCGCAACCTGGCCTACGACAAGCAGGCGATGTTCAGTCGCGCCAACAACGGCATCGTCAACAATTACGGTGCCGGTGGTGCCGCCAGCATCGATACCTTCCGCAGCGGCGACACCGCATGGATGCTGCAGGCCACCTTCGGTGCCACCGAGCTGAAGGAGAAGGGCCAGTGGCAGGCGCTGCTGGGCTACAAGCACATCGAGGCCGATGCGCTGCCGGATGCCTACAACGATCCGAACTTCCACCTCGGTGGCACCAACGCCCGCGGCTACTACGTGGGCGGTGCCTATGCGCTGGACGCGCGCAGCTGGATCAGCGGCAAGTGGATGGCGGCCAAGGAAGTGTCCGGTGCGCCGCTGTCGATCGACGTGTTCCAGCTGGAGTTCAACACCGGCTTCTGAGTAGCGGGCGTGATGCGGATCACGTAGTGCGTGGCGGGGGCGCAGCGATGCGCCCGTCTAGGGAAAGGAGACCACGCGTTGTTCAAAAGGAGGAGTGGATGAGCCGTCGCAAGCTGTTCGAGAGTCCCGAACCGTCCAGCCAGATGCTGGGTGTTGGACCGGCCTATGTTTCCGTGGAGGGCCTGCGCCAGCACCTGGCCGAGTTCCTGCTGTACGCGGGCCGGCCGGTGGTGATCATGCGCGGGCGCAGCGAAGTGGGCTACTTCCTGCCGGCGCGCTGCTGGCGCCAGCGTGACGATGATCCGCTGGCGGCCGCGGCCGCCGACCAGCTGCTGGATGCCGCCGGGTTCCAGGCCGAAGACATCCAGCAGGTGGAGCAGGAATTCAACGCGATGCGCCAGCGCACGGTGCTGCATCCACGGCGCTGAGCCCTCTGTTACGCCGCCGCCCCACGCTCACTGGTGATGCGTGCACCTTCGCGCATCACCAGGGTCACCGGGGTCTTTTCCACCACCTCCAGCAATCGCTGCCACTGCGCATCGCTCAGCTCGGCACTGGCATGCAGCACGCGGTGCACGTGGAGGCGCCCGTCCTCATCACGTTCCGAGCGCAGCTCGGCATGGAACTCGCCCAGGTCCCAGCCCTTGCGCTGCGCGTACATGCGCAGGGTGATGGCGGTGCACGCCGCCAGCGAGGCCAGGTACAGGTCGAACGGCGCGAAGCCCTTGCCCTGGCCGCCCAACGAGGCGGGCTCGTCCGCATCCACATCGACGCTGCCATTGCTGATGTGGTGCAGGTAATTGTCGGCGGTCGAAACAATGCGTGCGTAGGCCATCACATTCTCCATCTATCCATGGCGTCGAGCCACGCTCGATTAAACCCACTGTAGCGTCGAGCCATGCTCGACGGCTCCCCAAAGGCGGCGCCAGTCAGGACCGGCGCCGCCACCCGGTTACTCGGTACGATCGTACGAGAACTGGATGCCCGCCGTACCGCCGGTTTCAATGAAGAGGTTCATGAAGGCCGGCACCGTTTCCGAACGGGCCCAGTCGCGCTGCAGCTCGCAGAACAGCTGCGGCGCGCTGATCAGCTGGCCGCCGGCCTGTTCGATGCGGCGCAGCGCGGCATCGTGCGCGGCCAGCGAGGTGCCGCCGACGGCGTCGACCACCACATACACCTCATAGCCTTCCTTCAACGCATCCAAGGCCGGGAAGGTCAGGCAGGCCTCGGTCCACAGCGCGGTCATGATCAGCTTGCGGCGGCCGGTGGCTTCCACCGCCCTGCGGAACTGGACGTCTTCCCAGGAATTGATGGTGGTGCGGTCGTAGGTCGGATAGTCACCCAGCACCTGGCGCAGCTGCGGAATCGGCGGCTTGTTCAGGCCGGTCTTGACGTTCACCGTCGAATGCACGATCGGCAGGCCATAAGCCACTGCGGCTTTGGCAGTGCCGACGATGTTGTTGACCAGCAACTGGCGGTCCATCGAAGCAATGGAGTTCACCTGCACCGGCTGGTAGTCGATGATGATGAAGGCGGAGTTCTGCGGGGTCAGCAGATGATCGCTGGCCGGTTCGCGGATCGGTTCACTGGACATGATGGGTCTCCGGTTGAGAGGCGTGCCGACAGCGGGCCGGCACCCCGGGCGTAGGTCAGCTGCGCTGCGAATCCAGCGGCTCGTGGTTCTTCTGCACGTCCTGCGCCTTCAGGTAGCTTTCGATCAGCAGCTGGTAGTTCGGGAAGATCTTCGTGTAGACCTCGGCCCACTGCTGGGCATCATCGCGGTTCCAGCTGCGCTGGATCTCCGAGGCCACCGCGGCGGTGTCCATCGGCACCACGCCGGCCTGCACCACCCGGGCCAGGGTGATCTCCTCGGCCATCTTCGAATAGGTGCCCGAGGCATCGATGACCGCGAACACCTGATAGCCATCGGCAACGGCGGCAATGGACGGGAAGGCCATGCACACGCTGGTGATGGTGCCGGCAATGATCAGCTGCCTGCGGCCAGTGGCCTTCACCGCGCCAACGAATTCCGGGTTGTCCCAGGCGTTGATCTCGCCCTTGCGCGCCACGTACCGGGCATGCGGGGCTGCGTCGTGGATCTCCGGTATCAGCGGGCCGTTCGGGCCCTGCGGAACAGAGGCAGTGGTGATCACCGGCATCTTTGCCAGCGTGGCCATCCTGGCCAGCGCGGTGGCGTGGGCGCGCACGCGGGTGAACGGCATGTCACCGATGGTCTGGAACAGGCCGCTCTGATGGTCGATCAGCAGCATCGCGGCGTTGTCCGGATCGATCACCGGGCGGGCACCGTTGAAGTTGGCGGGGGTACTCATGGTCAGTCTCCTGGAAAAAGCGGGCGATGGCCCGGAGGGTGCGGCGGGCCATCGCCCGCCGCTTGAAACGATCAGTGCGCGATCTGGCCGAAGCGGCCGCTGTTGAAATCGTTGACCGCCTGCGCGATCTCGGCCTGGCTGTTCATCACGAACGGGCCATAGCCCACCACCGGCTCGTCGATCGGTTCACCGCTGAGCAGCAGCACGGTGGCGTCGCTGTCGGCGTCGACGAACACGTCCTCGCCGCTGCGGTCGAAGGTGACCAGCTGTGCCTCGCCGACCGGCTGGCCGCCGTTGATCCGCACCGTGCCCTTCAGCACCACCAGCGCCAGCGTGCGGCCCTCAGCCACCGGCAGTTCGGCGTGGTGGCCCTGCCGCAGGCGGATGTCCCAGACATCCATCGGCGTGTGGGTGCGGGCCGGGCCGGCATGACCGTGGAAGCGGCCGGCAATGACCCGCACGCGGCCGGCGCCATCGGGCAGATCCACCGAGGGAATCTCTGCGTCGAGCAGGGTCTGGTAGCCCGGTGCGCCCATCTTGTCGCGCGCCGGCAGGTTCACCCACAGCTGGACCATGTCCAGCGTGCCGCCGCGCCTGCTGAATTCCGGCGTGTGGAATTCCTCGTGGAGGATGCCGGAGGCAGCCGTCATCCACTGCACGTCACCCGGGCCGATGGTGCCGCCGGCCCCGGTCGAATCGCGGTGGGCGACCTCACCCTCATAGACGATGGTGACGGTCTCGAATCCGCGATGCGGATGCTGGCCGACGCCACGCGGCGTATTGCTGGGGGCGAAGGTGTACGGGCCGGCGTAATCCAGCAGCAGGAACGGGCTGAGGTGCTGGCCGTGGGTGTTGTAGGAAAACATAGAGCGGGCGGGGAATCCGTCGCCCACCCAGTGCGGGCGGGGGGCGCTGTAGGTACCGGTGACACGCTTCATGGCGATCTCCTGGCCGGGGCTGCCGGCCGCTGTTCTTCGTTGCGAAGACGATATCGCCGTGACAATAAGGCCGGTAGACGCCAATATTTGCCGTCATAGTCCTATCTGGTGAACAATGTCTGCAGGCCGTGGCCGCAGGAGATCGCCCCGTGTTCATCGCAGATATCCGCCGTTGTGACCTCAACGACCTGTTCTACTTCGCCATGGTGGTCGAGCACGGCGGCTTCTCGCAGGCCGGCCGGGCGCTGGCGATGCCGAAGTCGAAACTGAGCCGGCGCATCGCGCTGCTGGAGGAACGGTTGGGCGTGCGCCTGATCCAGCGTTCGACCCGGCGCTTTTCGGTCACCGAGGTCGGCCAGGACTACTACCGCCACTGCAAGGCCATGCTGGTCGAAGCCGAAGCGGCCGAGGAAGCCATTGCGATGTCACGCGCCGAGCCGCGCGGCACCATCCGCCTGGCGTGCCCGATCGCGATCCTGCACGCGCGCATTGGCACGATGCTGGCCGATTTCCTGGCCCTGCACCCGCAGGTGACGGTGCAGCTGGACGCCACCAACCGGCGCGTCGATGTGGTGGGCGAGGGTATGGACGTGGCGATCCGCGTGCGGCCGCCGCCGCTGGAGGACAGTGACCTGGTGGTACGCGTGCTGGCGCGCCGGGTCTGGTGCACCAGTGCCAGCCCGGCGTTGCTGCAGCGGCTGGGCACGCCGCAGGTGCCGGCCGACCTGGCGATGATGCCGACCGTGGATCTGGCATCGCCCAGCCAGCAGCATGCCTGGGAATACACCGGGCCGGGCGATGTGCTGGCCAGCGTGCACCATCGCCCGCGGCTGGTCAGCGATGACATGATCGCGTTGCGCACCGCCGCGGTGGCCGGGGTGGGCCTGCTGATGCTGCCGCGGATGATGATCAGCGACGAGCTGGCCAGTGGCGCGCTGGTGCCGGTACTGCCGGAGTGGGTGCCCAAGCACGGCATCGTGCACGCGGTGTTCCCGTCGCGACGCGGCCTGTTGCCTGCGGTGCGTGCGCTGATCGACTACCTCGCCGAACGCTTCGAGGCGCTGGAGGAACCGTAGATCCTCCATCCACGCCATGCGTCGATGATGCTTTCGTGGCGCGGCTTGCCGCCTGCGGCCCCGCAGCCCACAATCCACGTCCGGACCGTCGCCATCACGCCCATCATTCCCCGGTCCGGCCTTGGCACCTATGTCTCCCAATGCCCTGGCGCTGGTCGAGCTGCTGATCCGCGAGCGCCGTGCGTTGTCCCGCTTCGTCGCGCGCTACCTCGACCCGGCCAGCACCGAGGACACCCTGCAGAACCTCTACCTGAAGGCCAGCAGCGTGCCCGGTGATCCACCGATCCTGGAGCCGCGCGGTTATCTGTACCGGATGGCCTACCACCACGCGCTCAACCGCAGCCAGGCCGACGCCCGCGAGCGGCGCGCGATGGCCGAGTACGCCACCGGCATGGCCGAGGCAGGCCACGACGGCGAGGCGCAGGCGCTGGACCAGGCGCAGCTGCGCGAGATCACCCAGACCATCCTGGCCCTGCCGGCCCAGGTACGCGAGTGCTTCGTGCTCAACCGCTACCTGGGCCTGAGCGAACGCGAGATTGCCGCGCGCCTGGGGATCTCCAAGAGCCTGGTCGGCAAGCATGTGCTGCGCGCAGCGCTGCTGATCCAGCAACAGCAGCGGGGAATGGGCCGATGAGCGGCGATTGCCGTGGGCAGATCGTGCCCGCCGTTGTCACAACAGGAAAGCGCACCCATTCGCGGTGCGGCAGGCCACAACCATGACCACGTCCGAACCCTCGCCGCGTCAGGCCAGGCAGGCGTTGCGCTGGGTGATACGGTGCAGTGCAGGCCCGTTGCCGGGACGCCAGCAACGCACCCTGCAGCGCTGGCTGCAGTCCGATCCGCGCCATGCGCTGGCCTGGCGCCAGCAGCAGGCCTTCTGGCAGCGGTTGGACGCTGCCGGGCCCGAGGTGCTGGCCGCGCTGCCCGAGCTGACCGCCGACCGCCAGGGGCTGCGTCCGATCGCACCGCGCCGTCGCCTGCCGTGGCTGCTGGCTTCGGCCGCGGCCGTGGTGCTGATGGTCGCGGCCGCTCCGCATGCGTTGCTGCTGGCGCGCAGTGATGTGCGCAGCAGCGATGCGCCACGAGTGGTGCAGCTGGCCGATGGCAGCACGGCGGTACTCGATGCCGGCACCGCGCTGGCATTTGCGTTCGATGGCCAGCAGCGGCGCGTACGCCTGCTGCGCGGCCAGGCCTGGTTCCAGGTAGCGCACGAGGCTCGCCCGTTCCAGGTCGAGGCAGCGGGCGGCCTGGTCCGTGACATCGGTACCGCCTTCAGCGTGTCGATGCTGGATACCACGGTCACCACCCAGGTCAGCGCGGGTGTGGTCGATGTGCGCCCGGGCGATGGCAGCGTGCAGCGCCTGCATGCCGGACAGGCACGCGTGTTCCGTGACGGGCACTGGCTGCAGCCGGTGCAGCTGGAAGATCCGGAGAGCATGGCGCCGTGGCGGCGTGGCGAGGTAGTGATCGATGATCGGCCGGCCGCGCAGGCCATCGCCGACTTGGCGCGCTACCGTCGTGGCCCGGTCTGGGTACTGGGCGGGCAGGGCGCACGCGTACGGGTCAGTGGCCTGTTCCACCTGCAGCAACCGGACACGGCCATCGTCGCCGTGGCCGCGCAGGCGGGACTGCGCGTGCAGCGCTTGCCCGGTGGTGCGTTGCTGCTGTGGTGAAGCACCCGCGGAACATGGACGAACCGGTCGCATGAAAAAAAACATGAAAAAACCGTGGGCAGTCGTCGCAGCCCGCTGTCTATAGAGGTATAGCCAGAGCGAAACAGCGTTTCTTCTCAAGCCAGACACACCACCGGGCACCGGACGTGTCCGTTGTCCCGCCCCGCTTGAGGAGTTCCTGTCCATGCCGTCCACGGCATCCGCCTGTCATCGTCGCGCCACCGCTCTGGCCCTGGCTGTTTCCACCGCATTGCTGCAGTTGGCCTGGGTGCCGGCCGGGCAGGCGCAACCGGCGGTCGTCGCGCCGCTGCGCCAGTACGCCATTCCGGAACAGCCCCTGGCCGACGCCGTGCGTGCCTTTGGCCGCCAGGCCGATGTGCAGGTGGTGTTCCGCAGTGACCTGGTGGAAGGCCGTCGCTCCAGCGCGGTGAGCGGCGAGTACAGCCAGATGCAGGCCCTGCAGCTGCTGCTGCGTGGCAGCGGCGTGCGCGCGCAGCGTGGCATGGACGGCACCTGGAGCCTGCGTGCCGCAGCGGAGGCGGGTGAAGGGGAAGGGGTGCGGGTGACCGAGACACTGGACGTGGCCGGTCGCCTGCAGTCGGAAGGGGGCGAGGCCCGCGATCGGCGCGGCTACGATGATGTGTTCGCGCTGGACATGGCCACGGCGTATTCGGGACGCGACCGGGTGGAGCGCTACCGCGGCTCCAATCCGGCCGACGTGGTCAAGGATCTGGTCGGTGTGTTCAGCGGCGATGCGCGCAACAGTGGCGCGCTGGACATCAACATCCGCGGCATCCAGGGGCCGGGGCGGGTGCCGGTCAGCATCGACGGCGGCGAGCAGGCACTTACGGTCTGGCGCGGCTACAACGGCGTCAGCAACCGCAACTACATCGATCCCAACCTGATAGGTGGCATCCAGGTCATCAAGGGGCCGGGGCTGGTGCGCGATGTGCACAGCGGGATCGGTGGCGCGCTGGTGATCAAGACCATCGACGTCGATGACATCGTGGAAGCGGGTGAGCGCTTCGGCGGGGAGCTGAAGATCGAAGGCAGCAGCAATGCGGTGGCGCCACGCCTGCCGCGGCTGCATACCGGCGAGGACTACCGCACGGTGCCCGGGTTCCCGCAGGGCTCGCCCTCGGCACCGTATGCCGACAGCACGCTGCTGGTGCCGGTGAAGTCGCGCGGTTCGGAAGCCAATGTGTTCGCCGGCGAGGACCAGGCCTGGCGGCTGGCGCTGGGCCTGCGCGGCGAGCACGTGGACCTGATGGCCGCGTATGCCTGGCGCAAGCGCGGCAACTACTTCTCCGGCACCCAGGGCACGGCGTACTACGACCAGGACCCGCGCGAGCAGTTCGAGTACAAGGGCCTGGACTACATCACCACGCTGGCGCGCTACTTCAAGCCCGGCGACGAGGTGCCCAACACCTCCAGCGAGCAGGAATCGTGGCTGCTGAAGGCGACCTGGCAGATCAACGATGACCAGCAGCTGCGCGCCACCTGGCGGCGTACGCTCTCCCACTACGGCGAGATCATGCCCTCGCGCATCCTGTCCGCGCCCGACTACGGTCGCATCCAGTGGCCGCTCAGCCGCGTCGATGCCGATGCCTGGAACCTGGAATACCACTGGCAGCCTGCCGGCAGCCGCTGGCTGGACCTGCGTGCCAACCTGTGGCGCACCGAAACCACCAGCGATACCTACACCGCTGGCGGCTTCCCCAATTTTGCCAGCAACCCCGACTGGAACCCCGGCAGCAGCCCGATCCTGCGCAATACCGCGCTGGCCAATGCCCGCAACGACCGCACCGGCCTGACCCTGAGCAACCGCTTCGCGTTGCATTCCACCCTGGACCTGACGGTGGGCGGCAACTGGCAGTTCGAGAAACTGCGCTCGGCGGACCCGTACTTTGGCGTCAGCGATGGCTGGCGCATGTACCCGCGCGCCGGGCGCCGCCAGGAAGGCGAGGGCTATCTGGTGCTGGACTGGCGGCCGGTGGATTTCCTCTCCCTGAGCGCCGGGGTGCGCTACGCGCGCTATTGGGCCATCGATGATTTCCTGCAGGAACACCCGGAGCTGATGACCACCTCTGTATTCCCCAAAGAGGCCCGCTACCGGGTCAACGAACTGCCCGAACGCCCGGCCAGCCTGCAGGGCGAGATCGACGCCATCGAGTCGCAGCGCGCGTTCTGGGACAGCATCGGCATGGGCTTCATCGTCGATGATCTGCTGAAGGGCCTGCTGAGCAGGTACGAGACGCCGGTGGCGGTGGAGCACAGCATTCCGTGGCTGCCGGATGCGGACGGCAACTACAGCCGTGCCAGCAACCCGTGCCTGAATGGTCAGGTGGCGGCCATTCCCGGGCTGTTGCCGGTGCAGGGCGCGCAGATCCTGTGCAGCATCCAGAGCGGGCGGTCGCAGACGGTGGCCGGCCGCAACGAGCGCAGGCGCGACCATGCTTGGCTGCCGACCTTCTCGGCCACCGCGCATTTCTCGCCCAATGCGCGCGCCTATGTGCGTTACAGCGAGGCGGTGCGTTTCCCCAGCATGTTCGAGAGCACCATCGCGTTCTCCAGCAGCCTGAACCCGCTGTACCCGCTCAAGCTCGAGCACGCCTACAACTACGAAGTGGGCTATGTGCACAACCTGTCCGCACTGTTCGGCAACACCGCCGATGCCGACGTGAAGCTGGCCTACTACGTGCACAAGACCCGCAACGTGATCGAGCGCGACGGCAATTTCCTGTTCGACAACCTGGACAAGCAGCGCATCCGCGGCGTGGAGCTGCAGGCGCGGTTCGACAACCGGCGCTTCTTCACCGACCTGGGCATCACCCGTACGCTGGAAAACAAGGTCTGCGACGAAAGCATGGCGGTGCAGCTCGATGCGCTGGCCGGCAAGGTGCCCAACTGCGTGCAGGACGGCTTCGTCAGTGGCTACCTGCTGACCCAGGCCATTCCCCGGTTGTCGGTGAACGTGTCGCTGGGCACCCGGCTGTTCGATGAGCGCCTGGAGCTGGGCAGCCGCATCGTGCATTACCAGCGCCACCAGAACCCGGACCTGCAGGCCTACCGTGACCGACTGTACGCCGGCAGCGGTGGCCTGATCTGGCAGAACGTGCCGTTCACCTGGGGAAACATCACCACCGTCGATGCCTACGCGCGCTGGCGCTTCAATGACCACGCCAGCGTCGAGCTGGTCGGCACCAACCTCGGCAACCGCTACTACGTCGACCCGGCCACGCGCTCCACGCTGCCGGCGCCGGGGCGCACGCTGAAGCTCGGTGTCACTGCACGCTTCTGATGACCTGCCTCGTTGTTGTACCCGTTGTTCCCTCAACCCAAGGAGTAGTTCCATGAAGATGATCTCCCGTTCCGTACTGGCCATGGCCGCCACCTTCGCCCTGGCCGGTGCCGCCCAGGCCGCCGACATCGTCGGTGCGGCCAGCCCGGCCACCGATTCGCAGCTGTACGTCAAGGTCGGTGCCTCCGAAGTCAACGGCGGCCCGCACAGCGCAGGCAAGGCCGGCATCGGCGTCGGCACCGTCTCCAACGGCAAGCCGGTCGACTTCCAGGGGCTGGCGGCCTACTCGGCCCCGACCACCGTCAACGGCGTTACCGTGCGTACCCTGGCCATGCCGATCACCGGTACGCCGGGCAGCCATTCCGGCATGGGCCACTTCAACTTCGTCAAGGTGGGCAGTGGCGATGTGTGGTTCGGCGAATGGTCCAAGGACGGCGCTGCGGGTGGCTTCAACAACCGCCAGGTGTACTTCGCTGGCGACCGCGCCGGCACCACCCTGCCCAGCGGTACCGCCACCTACGCGGTGGCCGGCCTGAACCGGTTCAATGGCAGCAACCTGCTCAGCGGTACCTTCGCGGCGAACTTCGGCACTGGCAAGCTGACCGGCGGCCTGACCGGTGGTGGCCAGACCCTGGCGATCAGCGCCAACATCAACAGCGCCGATGCATCCTTCGCCGGCACCGCCGTGGCCAACGGCTCGGTCACCGGCAACAGCCAGGGCCAGTTCTTCGGCGCCAACGCGGCCACGCTCGCCGGTATCGCCACGTTCGCCGGCAACAGCCAGTACGACACCGCCTTCGGCGGCAGCAAGAACTGATCGCCACGCCCCTGACGGGGCAGGGCAGGGACAAGCCGCGATCCGCCAGTCCCTGCTTCGGCCGCTGCATGCACCACCACGGATCGACCATGCGCTATTCCACCTTCCTTGTCGTACTGCTGTTGGCTGCCGCTGATGTGCGCGCCCAGCAGGACGATCTGCGCCGCGTGCTTGAACAGGGCAGCGAACTGCGCCACCAGCAGCAGGACCGGCAGCGCCTGCAACAGGTCGAGTCGGAGCGGCCGACCATCACCATCGACGGCAGGACGCTGCGCGTGGAGCGCAGCGTCGACGATCTCGGCCAGGCCCTCTACCTGTCACTGCAGCATCAGCAATGGCGGGCCGCCGCGGCGTTCCTCGAGGAGTACATCGAACTGCCGGGGCATGACCCGCTGCTGCGCCATTACGCGCAGGGGGCGTTGGCCCGCGTGGCCGGCGACCATCGTCGCGCGGCGAAGGAGTACGAAGCGCTGCTGGCGGCGCAGCCGGATTTCCTGCCGGCCCGACTCGAGCTGGCACGTGTCTATGCGGAAGACCAGCGTGATCGCGATGCGGTCGCGCTGTTCACGGCCATCGCTGCAGGCATCAATGCTGATGATCCGGCCACGGCCGGCGTCCGCGCGCGCGTGGACGGTTACCTGGGTGCCCTGCAGGCGCGCCAGCGCTGGAAAGGCGCGCTGTCCGCCGGCCCCGCATGGAGTGACAACATCAACCGCAGCTCGGCCAGCCGCACCTGCCTGTTCGGCGTAGGCGACGCCTGCATCATCGAACGGAAACTGCCCGACGCCCAGCACGCAGGGGGCGTCGACTACGACGCCAGCCTGGAACGGCGTTGGGTCCTCGACGGGCATCATGGGCTGTACGTGCGCGGTCTCGCCTTCGGTCAGGCATGGCGCGGGCACCGTGCCTACAACGAGCTCAATGCCAATGTGCAGGCAGGTTACAGCTGGCGCAGTGCGCGGCAGACCGTGCTGCTTGCCCCCAGCTATGACGTCCAGGGCCTGGGCAACCATGCGCTGCAGGGCGGCAGTGGCGTGCACGGCGAATGGCAGTACGCCCCGGATGCACGCAGCCTGCTCAAGCTGGAGGCCGACTGGAAGCGCCAGCGGTATCGCCAACAGGGCCTGGCCAGCAACTATGACGGCGAGCTGGCATCGGTGTATGCCACCTGGTTCCGTGCGCTCAATCCGCGCTGGACGGTCTTCGCCGGGCTGGATGTCACCGGCAGCAGCGCTGCCGACCCGGCCAACGGCTACCGCCAGCGCGGCTTGCGGCTGGGCGCGGCGCGGCAGTGGAGCGGCACCACGGCCACGGTGTTCGTGTCGCTGCGCCGCCGCGACTACGACGCCTGGAGTCCATTGCTGGAGGCGCGCAGGCAGGACGACGAACAGAACCTGATCGCCATCGTGCGCAGCGAGCGGCTGGCGGTGGCCGGGCTGGTGCCCAGCCTGGGCCTGCGCTACGCCCGCATCGACAGCAACGTCGGCTGGCTGTACAGCCACGACCGCAGCCTGCTCAGCCTGAAATGGGAGCGTGCGTTCTGAACGCGCCGCTGCAATGCCTGGGTGAACGGGCCGTGGCGGCGATCTTCATCGATCATCACGCGCCCTTGTAGCCCGTTTCGCGCATCCTGCAGGCGTTGCGGCAGAGGTGCGCCGCGTGTATCGAGGAGCGCGGGTCGTGCTGGAAGCGGGCAACAAGCCAGAGGGCCTGAAAGGGCTGCGGGTGCTGGTGGCGGAAGATGAATTCGCCATCGCGATGTTCCTGGTGGACTATCTGGAACTGAAGGGGGCGCGGGTGGTGGGACCGGCCGGTGACCTGCAGGCGCTGGGGCGTCTGGTCGATGAGAACCCCATCGATGTCGCCCTGCTGGACATCAACCTGGGGGGTGAACTGGTCTACCCCTTGGCCGACCGCTTGGCGGACGCCGGCACGCCGTTCATGTTGACCTCCGGCTACGATGACAATCTGCCCAGCCGCTTCGCTGGCGCGCCCCGCTGTACCAAGCCCTATCACATCGAGGCACTGGTGCAGCAGCTGGCACGGCTGGTGGCAGGCCCGCAGGCTGCTGCGGACATCGCCTGATTGCGCGGCATGTCACACCGCATCCAGGGTCTCCCGGCCGTTGAGCGCCCGGCGGGCATGCCGCCGTCGCTGCAGGCGCATGCGCGCCATGACGGCATGGCCGCCCGTATTGCCCGCCACGACTGGTCAGGCACGCCACTGGGTGCGATCGAGCGATGGCCGCCGCACCTGCGCGCCACTGTCGACCTGATGCTGGCCCACGGCTTCCCGATGATCGTGCTGTGGGGCGAGCAGCTGGTGCAGCTCTACAACGATGGCTATGCCGAGATCCTCGCCGACAAGCATCCGGGCGGGCTTGGCCAGCCCACCCGCGAGTGCTGGCCTGAGGTCTGGCACATCAACGGCCCGATCTACCAGCGGGTGTGGCAGGGCGAGACCATCACCTACGAGGACAAGCTCTATCCGCTGGCGCGGCGGGGGCGGCTGGAGGATGTCTGGTTCACCATCACCTACAGCCCCATCCGCGGTGAGGAAGGGCGCATCAACGGTGTGCTTGTCACCATGTTCGAAACGACGGCCGCGCATGTCGCGCAGGCGGCCCGCGAGCGCGAGGAGCAGAAGCGCCGTGAGAGCGACCGGCGCCTGGCGCTGGCATTCAAGGTGCTGCCGGTGGGCGTCTGCATTGTCGATGCCGAAGGCCGACTGCAACTGTCCAACGACCGGATGCGGACCTATCTGCCCACCGGCAAGGTGCCGTCCACTGATCGTCCCAACCACTACCGCTGGCAGGGATGGCACCCCGACGGCTCGCGCATCGAGCCCCATGATTTCGCCATCGCCCGCGCCCTGCGGGGGGAGACGGTGGTCCCCGGCCTGGAGTTCCAGTTCATCCATGACGACGGGCGCGCCCGCTGGACACGCGTCGCCGCTGCGCCGCTGCGCGATGCAGACGGCGAGGTGACCGGGGTGTTCGCCATTGCGGTGGATATCGACGACCTCAAGCGCGCCACCGAGCGCCAGGCGGTGCTGCTGGCCGAACTGCAGCACCGGGTCCGCAACATCATGTCCACCATCCATGCCCTTGCCTGGCGGACGCGCAGCACCGTGGCCAGCGTGGACGAGTACGCCGAGCGGCTGTGCGGGCGTTTGATGTCGCTGGCGCGCACGCAGAGCCTGCTGACCCGCGGCGGCAATGCCGGGGTCTGCCTGCGCGGGATGATCGAAGAGGAAGTGTCGGCGCAGATGCCGGGCACGGGCCTGTGCGAACTGCACGGTGAGGACGTGCTGCTGCCACCGAAAGCGGCCGAGGTGCTGTCGTTGGCCATCCATGAGCTGGCGAGCAATGCGCTGCGCTACGGCGCGGCCGCGCGCGAGGCGGGGCGGATCGAGGTGTCCTGGCATCTGCAGGTGCAGGACGCCGAACCGTGGCTGGGCCTGCACTGGTGCGAGCGCCATGCCGACGTGGAGGGCTGGGAAATGCCACGCCAGCGCGGCCTGGGCCGGGCGCTGATCGAGCAGCGCGTGCCCTACGAGCTGGCTGGCAGCGGCGAGCTGCACTTTGGCCCACAGGGGCTGGATGCGTGGATCCGCTTCCCGCTGCGCGAACGCGACAGCCTGCTGCAGACCGACGCTCCGGACACCGCGCCCCTGCGGTAAAAGGGGATTTATCCCCAATTTGGCCAAATTGGGTATAGTGTCGCTCATCCACCCCGCCTGGAGCCGTGCCATGACCCTGCCGCTGGATCTGCCTGGCCTTGAAAAGGCCCCGGCCTCGTCGGTGAAGACCCGGGGCTGGCCGAGCCTGATGCGCACCGTGCGCGAAAAGCAGGCGCTGGTCATCACCAACCACAACCACCCGGAGGCGGTGATCGTGGACATCCGCACCTACCAGGAACTGCTGGCCAAGGCCGCTGGCGGTGATGCCGGTGAGCGCAGCGAGGAGCTGCAGCGCCTGCGCAGCGAGTTCGACCAGACCCTGGCCGGGCTGCAGCGCGGGGAAGGGCTGGGCAAGGTGCTGGGCCAGCCGATCCGGCGCGGCCGCAAGGTCACCCTTGGCCGTCCGCTCTGATCGATGGGACGCATCCTGGCGTTGGCCGGTGTCAATGGCGCCGGCAAGAGTTCGCTGCTGGGCACCTGGCTGGACGCCGAAGGGCTGAGCTGGTTCAACCCGGACTCGTTCACCCGCCGCCTGGTCGACGCCGGCTGGCCGCTGCCGGACGCCAATGCCGAGGCCTGGCAGGAAGGCACCCGCCGCCTGCGCCAGGCCATGGCCGATGGCACCGACTTCGCCTTCGAGACCACGCTCGGTGGCAACACCATTCCGCGCCTGCTGCGTGAGGCCTGCGAGCGGCACCAGGTGGCGATCTGGTTCTGTGGGCTGGCCGATGTCGGGCTGCACGTCGCCCGTGTGGCCGCGCGGGTGGCCGCCGGTGGCCACGATATTCCGGTGGAGAAGATCCACGCGCGTTTCGATTCGGCGCGCGCGAACCTGCTGGAGCTGCTGCCGCACCTGGCCGAGCTGCATGTCTACGACAACAGCGCGCCGGCCGATGCCGACGGCTGCGTGGTGCCGCTGCCGGTATTGGCCATGGCTGCAGGCCAGCTGCATTACCCGGTCGCAGTGGCCGACCTGTTGCACACGCCGGGCTGGGCCAAGCCCATCGTGATGCGCGCGATGGAATTGGACACCCCGGGTGATTGATGCCGCACGGGGTGCGGAGTCGAACCCATGCTCGGCTGATCCCCTGGAAGTCAGCCGAGCGCGGGCTCGGCTCTACAACGCCGGCTTCGCCTGCTCGGGCTCGGCAACGTCCGGCAGCGGCGGCAAGGTCGGGTCCACCGTCACCGGCACATCGCTCTTCAACAGCGCAGCCGCTTCCCGTTCACTGCCGACCGCCGGCGGTGAACCGCGCAGCGGCAGGCCGGCGGTTTCCTTCACGAACAGCATGGTCACCAGCCCGATCACCGCCGCGCCCATCAGGTAATAGGCCGGCACCAGCGGGTCGCCGGTGCGTTCCACCAGCCACGCGGTCACCAGCGGCGTGGTGCCACCGAACAGCGACACCGACACGTTGAAAGCGATCGACAGCGCGCTGTAACGCACCGGGGTGTAGAACAGCGCCGGCAGCGTGGACGGCATCGAGCTGGTGAAGCACACCAGCGCCAGCCCCAGCAGCATCAGGCCGAGAAAGATCAGCCCGTCGTTGCCGCTGCCGACCAGCAGCAGGCACGGAATGGCCAGCACCAGCAGCGCGATGCACGCACCGATGATCATCGGGCGCCGGCCCAGCCGGTCACTGAACAGGCCGCCGACGATGTTCAGCGGCATCATCACCAGCATCACGATGATGATCAGCAGCAGGCCCTTGCTCTCGGCATAGCCCATGGTGACGCTGAGGTAGCTGGGCATGTAGGTCAGCAGCATGTAATCGGTGACGTTGAACACCAGGACCAGGCCCATGCACACCAGCAGCTGGCGGCCATGCACCTGGAACAGCGCGCCCAGCCCCGGCCGCTCGTGCTCACGCTTCTCGGCTTCCTCGGCGAAGGCGCGGAACGCCGGTGTTTCCTCCAGCTTCATGCGCATGTACAGGCCGAGCAGGCCCAGCGGGCCGGCCACCAGGAACGGAATGCGCCAGCCCCAGTCCAGCATCTGCTCGCTGCTCAGCAGCATGTGCAGCGCGGTGACGGTGCCGGCGCCGGCGATGTAGCCGCCCAGCGTGCCGAACTCCAGCCAGCTGCCCATCAGGCCGCGGTTGCGGTCGGTGGAATACT
This sequence comes from Stenotrophomonas sp. YJH_SMC_127, assembly GCF_059372445.1. Taxonomy (NCBI): domain Bacteria; kingdom Pseudomonadati; phylum Pseudomonadota; class Gammaproteobacteria; order Lysobacterales; family Lysobacteraceae; genus Stenotrophomonas; species Stenotrophomonas sp. YJH_SMC_127. The sequence continues at coordinate 289,095 of NZ_JCAFVO010000002.1, forward strand.
CGGCGATGAAGGTGGCCGCGCCCCCGTATTCGCCGCCGGTGGAGAAGCCCTGCACCACGCGCGCCAGCAGCAACAGCACCGGTGCCCAGATGCCGATGCGCTCGTAGGCGGGAATCAGGCCGATGGCAAACGTGCCCAGCGCCATCAGGATCATGGTGAACGCCAGCACTTTCTGGCGGCCGTAGCGATCACCCAGGGGGCCGAATACCAGGCCGCCCAGTGGCCGCACCAGGAACGCCACGGTGAAGGTGGCGAACGCAGCGATCACCTGCGCGGTGGGGTTGCTGGAGGGGAAGAACACCTGGCCGATGGTGACGGCCAGATAGCCGTAGACACCGAAGTCGAACCACTCCATGGCATTGCCGAGTGCGGCCGCGCCGACGGCGCGCTTGAGCATGGGCTTGTCGACGACGGTGATCTCATCGACCTTCAGGTGGCGGCGGCGTTTGAACCAGCCGAAATGGGCATGTGCATCGGGGGTGTCCTGCATGGGGGCTCCCTTGTAGGCAGAAGAGGGGAAATGAGCGGTGAGGTAGGTCCCGGAAATCGGAAACGGCGATGCAGGCGCAGGTGGCGCAGGGGCATCGGTGAGTGGCGTGGGGGCCGGTGAATGTGTGCAGGCACGACGCCACGCGCACGGCAAAGCACCGCCGCAACGGCGGAAACGCAGCAACGGGATCACAGCGGTCGCGCAATCAGCGGCCGGCGGTCACAGCAGCGTGGGGAGTGCAGGCCGAGGGCCTGCGGGCGTCATCCGCCAGGATCCAGCGCGAGGCGGTGGAACGGCAGGGCGGGAGCCATCGTGGCAAGCGAAGCGCCGGTCGGCAGTGCTTCCCACGTAACAGGTGCGCCCGTCACGTAGTGGGTCGTGTCGATCATCCGTTCATCATAGCGGCATCGGCGTGAGCATGCAGCGAAGCGGACTGATCTGCACGCTGTGTTCCATCGCGCCTGTTCATGCGCGCGGCATGCAATGACAAGTGTTGAACGAACTCTGGCCGCAGCGCTCACGCGACGCTGTCTACGGTAGCGCTGAACGCAATCGAGAAGGAGCATTGCATGACCCGACGCATTCCCGAAGGCGCGTTGATCATCGTCGCCGATGGCGGTTCGGCCCGCGTGTTCACCAACGTCGGCAGCGAACATCAGCTGGCGTTGAAGCAGGAAGGTGAGCTGCGCCTGCAGGACATCAGCGAGCAGGGCGTCTCCGGTCAGGGCCCGGCTGGCGCGGTGCCCAAGGACATGTCCATTTCGCAGCTCAACGAGGCGACGTTTGCCAAGCAGGTAGCGGAGCAGTTGAACGAAGATGCGCTCAACAACCGCTATGCACACCTGGTGCTGGTGGCAGACCCGACCACGCTGGGCCGTATCCGCCCGCTGCTGCACAAGGAGGTCCAGGCGCGCCTGCTGGGCGATATCGCCAAGGACCTGACCAACGCCCCGCTGGCGGATATCCAGAAAGCGCTGGCGGCGTAACCGGCATGCCGTTCATGCGTGACTACCCGGCGGCGGAGCCTGCGGGTGCGGACATGGAAGCTCAGGCGGGGTGGCAGCTGCTGGACTTCGGTGCACCCTGGTGTGGCCATTGCCAGGCCGCGCAGCCCGCACTCCAGGCGCTTGTGGACGCCCACGATCTTGTGCATTGGAAGATCGAGGATGGCAAGGGAAAGCCGCTGGGGCGTGCGTTCAAGGTAAAACTGTGGCCCACCGTGGTGCTGCTGCATGACGGCCAGGAAGTGGCGCGCGTGGTGAGGCCGGTCGACAGCGCCGACCTCGCCACCTTGCAGGGCGCATTGCCAGATTGAGGGCAGCGATCGCTGCGTGCGGTGCGCACGGCGTCGAGCAGGCTCGGCTGCATCGCGGTCTAGTGATAGGTCACCTTCTCCGCTTCCGCACGCAGCTTCTGCAACAGGCACCGCCCATGCTGGCTCAGCATGACCATCGCGTTGGCGATCTCTTTGGCGTTGTAGCCCATCGGTGCGGGCGGCTTCGGCTCGGGGCCGTACTGTTCGCCGATGAGGATGGCCATGCCTTCGGCGCTGTTGAGGGCGTGTTCGATGCGCTGGAAGAGCGACTCCATGGCCGGACTGAGTGGACGTTGGGTCATGCGGGAACTCCTTGGGAAGCGAGGGCCACCGCAAGGGTGGCGGGCGGTGCGAGGTTGGAACTTCGGCTGAGCTACGAGAAAAGCCGGAGGGCCATGCGGCCGCCGCACACCGCCCGCCGTAGTTACGGCAAGCAAATCTCGTAGCTCAAAACGGGGTTCCAATCCCGGCAGCGGGATGTCCGCTGCGGCGCCATCTTGTACGGGTCACGACGTGGAATGCTCATTGATGCTTTCTGCCAAACGGGCAGAATCGAAAGGTCACGTCACTCACCGCTGCAGATCCCGGCAAACAAGTGTCTGACGCGACAATCCCTGTCGCGCCCTTCACGCCGTGGCCGCGAACCCCAGTCCGGCAGCCACACCTCCCGCCTTGATATCAACCCGCAATCGAATCGATCGCGGGCTGAAGGCGACCGATTACCAGCTGTAACTGACACCCACCTGCGCACTGGTCTGGTGATAGCCACTGGCCTTCTGCAGCGACAGCCCGCCCCAGGCGCCGATGCCGTTGCTGAACTTCACCGACGCGCCGCCACTGAACTCGCCACGGCTGCGCGGCACGCGCGCATCGGCGATCTCGTCATCCATGCGGATCTGCGATTCGGCGCGGGTGTGCAGCCAGTTGGCGGCCAGGTACGGCTGCACCTCCGCCGCGCCATTGCCCCAGCGGGTCACGCCGGACAGGCGCAGGCCTGCACGCCCGAACACGCCATTGGCATTCTCGGTGCTCACCACCGTGCCGTTGGCCTCGGTGTGGCGGTTGCTGTCCCAGCGGCTGTAGCCCACCTGCAGCTGCGGCTCCAGGTAGATGCCGCCGTTGTTGGCACCGCCGACGCGGAACGCGTAGCCGGTTTCCACCGCCCCCTGCCAGGCACGGCTGTCGTAGCGTTCCGTATCCAGGCCGATGCCTTCCACGCGATTGCGGAACTGCGCGCGCTGCACCGAGCCGTCCACATAGAAGCCTGCATACGGGTCGGCACCGTTGCCGCCGCGCCAGGTGGCGTAGATGCCCAGCGCTTCGCCCTTCACCTTGCCGCGGGCGTAGTAGCCGGTCAGCGCGTTGGTGGAGGTGCTGCTGGCGTTGCCGCTGGACAGCATCACGCCCACGCTGCTGCCCGAATCGTGACGCCACAGATCGGCACCGACGGTCAGTGCCTGGCTGTTGCCACGGATGTCGAGCTGGCGGCTGATGGCATCGAAGCCGTTACGCGAGCCATCCACGCGGGCCCAGGCGCGGCCGGAGTTCTGGCCGGCGTTGCGGTCGTGGTAGCCCAGGCGGAACATCGTCTGCGCGGCCTGCAGGTTGGCCAGGTAGGCGCCGGGCTCGGGGCGCAGCACCGGCTCCGGATCGACCGGATTGCACTCGGGCAGGCTCGGATTGACCACGCACGGGTCCGGCTGGGTCGGCAGCTGCGAGCGCAGGTACCAGTTGCCGTCGGCGCCGGTGCCTTTGTGCAGGAAGTACTCGTACTGGCCACCCACCGCACGCCCGGCCAGGTTGAACTGCCCGTTGGAAGCGCCGCCGACGGAGATCAGCTCGATGCCCTTGTCGGTCTGCGCCCCCGCGCCGCCGACATTGTTGACGCGCACGTTGGCGCTGCCGCTGGTGTCACCGCCGATGATCAGCTTGTCGGTGGCTGCGTCGTCGCCGGCCAGTACGGTGTTGAAGATGATCGTGCCATCGGCGCCGCTGAAGTTGCCGGCCACGTTGAGAGTGTGGAAGGCGGAGCCGTCGCCGAGGGAGATGGTGCCGTTACCGAGGCTTAGCGCACCGATCGTGGAATTGCCGGTCATGTTCCAGCTGGCCGAGTCCAGCGTGGCGCTGGTGACGTTGGTCATGACGCCGGTCAGTACCGCGCCATTGGAAAGCTTGGCGTGCAGCTGCGAGGTTGCATCGGCACGAAGCGTACCCTGCAGTTGTGACGCGCCGACGTTCAGATTCAGCGTACCGCCATCGACGGCTTCAGCAATCACGCCATTGCCGCCGCTTACAGTGCTGCCGTTTAGAACGTTGACAGTGGTTGGGGCGATGATCCCTGCACCACTGACAACAATGCCTGAGCCGTTTCGGCCGGAGACGCGCGACTTGTCGATGGTGAGTACGTTGTCACTGATTGGACTGGTGGGAGTTCCCCCGATGTCCTTCACAACGATGCCGTTCTCATCCCCCATGACGGAAGATCCGTTGGTGATGTTGACGCTTGAGTTCGAGAAGACTGCCAGACCGGACGAGATTTCGGACGGTAGGAGGCCGGCTCCGATGCCGGTTCCATCAATCGTCGTGTTGCTCAGGGTCAGTACGCCACCTTGAACATAGCCTCCGATTCCTTGGCCGATGATGCTCGAGTCAGTGACAGTTGCGGTGCCGGCAGCGCCACCAGAGATGCCATTGGTTACCGCCAATCCCGCGGCGCGGCTGTTCTGTATCCGGGTGCCGGCGATCGTTGCGCTGGAGGAGGCAATCTGGACGGCGGCAAACGGATCGGTGGCGGTGGCTGCTGCCCCCGTCATGGCGAGCGTGGATCCGTCGCTGATGCCTACGGATGTGGCGGCGCTGCCGGTGTTGAAGGTCAGCGTGGCACCCTGAGCCGTCCAGCTTTCAACAGGGTCGCCAGCATTCACGGTGGCCGACTGGCCCGGCCCGAGAGTTCCGGCCTGCGACGTGGAGGCAAGGGCGATGCCGGTTGCAATGGCCAGCGCAAGGGAACGGCGAACAGCGATCTTCATGACGTACTCCTGTTGGAATCAGAACCTCAGGAAAGGGGACCGCGTTCACTCGTCAGCGTTAATGAGACGCCGAGATGTTGTGAAGCCCATGTGATACCCGTGCCCTTTTCCGGCCCGCCCGACGCAAACTGCGCGAGAGATCACACAACGGCAGGAAATGTCGTCACTCGCTTTGCCGCGCCGTTTTGGGCACGGGGACAGTGTGGTGAAGGGGGATGGATCGATCCATGCAATTAATTGCAGTCTTCATTCGCCATAGGCTGTGTGATTGGAACCGTTCAGCCGCACCGCAGCATGCGGTGCCAGAACGCCGGTGCTACGATCCGACTACCGCCTGAATCGATCCAAATGCCGATGCCCACGCTGGACCGTCGTCTCCTGATCGCTTTCGCCGCGACCGCCGTGCTTGCCTCCGGGGCGGCGCTGGCGGCCCCGTCGAAATCCGCCGCCGAACGCGCCTATGGCTCGGTCGACCCGTTCATCGGCACCGGCGGGGAAGGCCATACCTACCCGGGGGCGACGGTGCCGTTCGGCATGGTCCAGCTCAGCCCGGACACGCGCATCCAGCCACGGGAAAAGGCCTATGGCTGGGCAGCGGGCTACCGTTACGACGACAGCAGCATCGTCGGTTTCTCGCACACGCATTTTTCCGGCACCGGGCATTCGGACCTGGGCGACATCCTGCTGATGCCGTTCACCGGCAGTCCCGGCCTGGAGCGTGGCGATCCCGAGAAGCCGCGCAGCGGCTATGCCTCCCGCTTCCGCCATGATGACGAGAAAGCGGAGCCGGGCTACTACGCGGTCACGTTGGACGATTACAAGGTGCGTGCCGAGCTGACCACCAGTACCCGCGTGGGGGTGCATCGCTATGCGTTCCCCAAGGGCACCGACGCCAGGGTGCTGCTGGACATGCGCACCAGCATGTACGACTACCCGGGCAAGGTGTTGTGGTCGCGGGTGCGGGTGCGTGCCGACGGCACGGTGACCGGCTTCCGCGAGACGCGCGGCTGGGCGCCGGGCCGCCAGCTGTATTTCGCGATGCGCTTCTCGCGCCCGCTGGCCGGGCATGAGCTGCACAACACCGAGCAGGACATCGTCTACAAGGGCTTCCCGCCGCCGGGCGAGAAGGATCCGTCCCAGCGCGCACAGATCGAGGGCCGTCAGCTGGTCGGTACCTTCGCATTCGGCAAGCTGGACGCACCGCTGGTGGTCAAGGTTGCCATCTCGCCGGTCAGCGAGGCCGGCGCCATTGCCAACCTCGACGCGGAAGTGGCCAACTTCGATTTCGACCGCGTGCGTGCGCAGGCGAAACAGGAATGGACGCAGGCGCTGTCGGTACTCGATATCGATGCCCCCGAGCATGCGCGGCGCAGTGCCTATACCGCGCTGTACCACACGATGCTGGGGCCGACGCTGTTCATGGACGCCGATGGCCAGTACCGCGGTTCGGACAACGCGGTGCACAAGGCCGACGGCTTCACGCACTATTCGACGTTCTCGCTGTGGGACACCTACCGCGCGCTGCACCCGTTGCTGACGCTGGTGCAGCCGGAGAAGCGCAACAGCGACTTCGTCAATTCGATGCTGGCCCACCATGAGCACAGTCCGTACGGCATGCTGCCGGTGTGGTCGTTCCATAGCCTGGAAGACTGGTGCATGATCGGCTACCACGCCGTGCCGGTGATCGCCGACGCCTACGTGAAGGGCATTCGTGGCTTCGACGCCGACAAGGCATTGAAGGCGATGGTCGAGACCGCCAACTACGGCCCGTATGACGGTATCGCGCAGTACCGTGAGCTGGGCTATGTGCCGATCGACGAGGAAGGCGAAGCGGCCAGCAAGACGCTGGAGTACGCCTTTGATGACTGGACCATCGCACGCATGGCGCAGGCGATGGGCAAGGCCGATATCGCGGCCACCTTCGACAAACGCGCGGGTAACTGGCGCAACGCGTTCGACAAGGACACCGGCTTCATGCGCGCGCGCAAGCGCGATGGCAGCTTCCGTACGCCGTTCGACCCCAGCGCCAGCGGCTACGGCACCGACTACACCGAGGGCAACGCCTGGCAGTATTCCTGGTATGTGCCGCAGGACGTGGCCGGGCTGGCGGCAGCGCACGGGGGCAGCGACAAGCTGCTCGCGCGCCTGGACGAGGTGTTCAACGCCAAGGTGGATCCGTCCATCTTCGAGCACATGGAAGACATCACCGGGCTGATCGGCTGGTATGCACATGGCAACGAACCCAGCCACCATGTGGCCTACCTGTACTCGTACGCTGGCCAGCCGTGGCGCACCCAGGCGCGCCTGAAGCAGATCATGGACACCCAGTACGCCGACCGTCCGGATGGCCTGGCCGGCAACGATGACGTCGGCCAGATGTCGGCGTGGTATGTGTTCACCGCGCTGGGCTTCTACCCGGTGGCACCGGGTTCGGGCGAGTACATCCTCGGCCGCCCATTCCTGCCGAAGACCGCGATGCGCCTGCCCAACGGCAAGACGTTCACCATCGTGGCCGATGGCCTGGATGACAGGCACACCTATGTGGGCAGCGTGAGCCTCAACGGCAAGCCGCTGCAGCGCACCTTCCTGCGCCACGACGAGATCCTGGCCGGTGGCGAGCTGCGTTTCAGCATGCAGGCCGAGCCGAACAAGGACTGGCCGGGGCAGGGCGCGCAGGCGCCGTACTCGATGAGCCGGTGATGCGGGGCGGCACCGCATTGCCGCCGTCATTGCCCCGCACCTGGTAGGTGCCAACCTTGGTTGGCACGCGGAAGATCAACGGCGCCCACCAAGGTGGGCCTCTGCCGGAATCCGTGGGTCGCGGTGCTTTTGGTAGGTGCCAACCTTGGTTGGCACGCAGGACGTCAACGGCGCCCACCAAGGTGGGCCTCTACCGGAACGCGTGGGTCGCGGTGCTTTTGGTAGGTGCCAACCTTGGTTGGCACGCAGGACGTCAACGGCGCCCACCAAGGTGGGCCTCTACCGGAACGCGTGGGTCGCGGCGCTTTTGGTAGGTGCCAACCTTGGTTGGCACGCAGGACGTCAACGGCGCCCACCAAGGTGGGCGTCTACCGGAATGCGTGGGTCGCGGCGCTTTTGGTAGGTGCCAACCTTGGTTGGCACGCGGGACATCAACGGCGCCCGCCAAGGTGGGCGTCTACCGGAATCCGTGGGTCGGGGTGCTTTCGCGAACGGAAACGCAACCCCACGCGCGCGCCACCGAGCGGCGCCGTTTCGATCATCAATATCGCGCCATGCCGCTGCGCGATCTCGGCCACGATCGCCAGCCCCAGCCCGCAGCCATCTCCCTCGCTGCTGGTCCGGTAGAACCGTTCCGTGACGCGCGCGCGCTCGGCTTCGGCGATACCTGTACCGTCATCGTCCACCCACACCTGCACGCCCTCGGCATCCCGCTGTAGTCCCAGGGTGATCACACCGGGCACGGCGCCGTAGCGCAGCGCGTTGTCCAGCAGGTTGCCCAGCGCCTCGCGCAGCAACTGCGGATCACCCTGTACCTTCACGCCGTCGTCGGGTCCGTCGTAACCCAGGTCCACGCCCGCCACCAACGCACGGTCGGCGTAGCGCTCGACCACGCCCCGTGCCAACGCGGCCAGATCCAGCGGCTGCAGCGGCAGTGCGCTGCCCTGTGGATCTTCCGAGCGGCTGAGCATCAGCAGCTGGTTGACCAGGTGCTGCAGCCGTGCCAGCCCGGCCAGCGTGCCGGACAGCGCCAGCTGCTGGGCCTGCGGATCCTGTTGGCGGAGTGAGCTCTCCAGCTCCACCTGCATTGCCGCCAGCGGCGTGCGCAGCTGGTGCGCGGCATTGCTGACGAAGCGCCGTTGCGCGGCCTGCAGCGCGTCCAGCCGTTGCAGCAGTGCGTTGTAGGCTTCGACCGCCGGCCACAGTTCGCGTGGGGCTTCCTGCGCGGGCTCCAGTGGCGCCAGCGGGTCCGGACGCGGGCTGGCCAGCCGCCGCGCCACCTGGTTGGCATGGCGTGCAGCCGCGCCGGTACCGGACCAGGCCAGCCACGCGGCCAGCGCCAGGATCGCGGCCTGGAACGGGATGCTGGCCAGCAGCAGCTTGCGCTCCAGCCGGTGCCGCTTGCGCAGCGTCTCGGCCACGCGCAGGCGGATATCGTGGCCCGGCCCAGCGCTGACCACGACCTCGACCATGCGCACCGGCTGCCCACGCAGGCGCGCGTCGTAGTAGACGGCATCGTCGCTGCCGGCAGCGATCGCGGGGCGGGGCAGCGCTTCGGGCAGGTCCCCATACAGGCGCCCGCCGGCAGCGTCGACCACTTCGCCATGCACTTCGTCAGCGGTATCCCAGGTGAACATGCGCGACACCGCGGGCGTGATCTCGATCGAGGCACGCCCGTCCTGCACCTTCACCAGCTCGGACAACGACATCGCCGAGTCCAGCAACCAGCGGTCATAGACCTGGCCGGCATAGAAGCGGGCCAACGTGAATGAACCGACCGCGCTGCACAGCAGCAGCACCAGCAGGGGCAGCCACAGGCGGCGCAGCAGCAGGCCGCGCAGGCTGTGCACACGCTCAGTCACCGCCGGCTTCCAGCCGATAGCCCAGGCCACGCAGCATGCGAATGCCGACGCCGGCGCGCGCCTGTTCCAGCTTGCGGCGCAGGCGGCTGACATGCACTTCGATCACTGACAGGTTGGCCTCGTGATCCCAGCTGTACAGCGCGTCGAACAGGCGCTGCTTGGTGACGGTGCGGCCAGGATGCTGCATCAGTGCCTCGACCAGCGACAGCTCGCGCGCGGTCAGTTCGATGCGCTGGCCTTCCACCTGCACTTCATTGCGGATGCTGTCGAAGCACAAACGGCCCAACCGCTTGTGCGCCGGTGCGTCGCTGCGGCGACGCGACAGCGCACGCAGGCGGGCTTCTAGTTCCCCCAGTGCAAACGGCTTGGCGAGATAGTCGTCGCCACCGCGGTCAAGGCCGAGGATGCGGTCCTCCACGCCATCGCGCGCCGTGAGGATCAGCACCGGCAGGGTGACGCCGTCGTTGCGCAGGCGCGAGAGCAGGTCGAGGCCATCGACGTCGGGCAATGAAAGATCGAGCACCATCACGTCATACGGCGCGCTGGCCAGTGCAGCCGGCGCGTGCAGCCCGCGCGAAAGGTGGTCGCACAGATGGCCGGCGCCCTGCAGGGCGCGGATCAGTCCATCGGCCAGGGCGGCGTCGTCTTCGATCAGCAGGATTCGCATTGCAAGCTTCGTGCAAGGTTGGGGCAAGTTTGGCGCAAGTGCGTCACCTTACCGTGACGTGCATGAATTTCTCCCGTCGCCTTGCGGCCCTGCTGGCCGCCCTTTCGTGCGCGCCTGCGACTTCGGCGCTGTCCTTGCAGGATGCACAGCGTGCAATGGAAGCGCACAACCCGGACCTGCGCGCGGCGGCATTGGAACTGCGTGGGGTGCAGGGCGATGCGCTGACCGCTGCGTTGCGGCCAGCTGCCGAGCTGTCGATCGGCAGCAGCAAGATCAGCCCGAAGCACGGCATCGGCCCGGGGCGCTGGCAGGACAAGCGGGTGGACAGCACGCTGGGCCTGGGCTGGACCTGGGAGCGCGGCGGCAAGCGCGCATTGCGCATCCGCCAGGCGGACGCGCTGCTGGAAGTGGCCGGGCTGGACATGCTCGATACCCGGCGCCGGCAGCAGGTGGCACTGCATGAAGCCTATTTCGGCCTGAAGGGCGCGCAGGAGCGGGCGCAGATTGCCGAGGCCAACCGCCAGAGTTCGGCCGAACAGATGGCGGCGGCCGACAAGCAGGTGGCCACCGGGGCGATGGCGCCGGTGGATCGCGCGCGGATGGCGGTGGACCATCTGGCGGTGGCCGATGCGGCGCGCGAGGCGGCCCTGGATCTGCGTGACGCGCGGCATGCGCTGGGCCTGCTGCTCGGCAGCGATGACAGCCGCGACCTCAGTGCCGATGACCCCTGGCCGGATGCCAGCAGCGTGGCCAAGGTGCGCGCGTTCGATCCGCAGCAGCGTGCCGATCTGCGCGCGGCACGCTCGCGCCTGGCCGCCGCCGACGCTGGCGTGGCCCTGGCACGTAGCGAGCGCCACCGCGACATCCAGCTGGGTGTGGAGGCCGAGCGCGAGCCCACCGATATCAGCGGTGTCACCTGGGGCGTGTCGTTGACCATTCCGCTGGGCGGCCCGTCGCGCGCACGCGGCGCGATCCAGCGTGCCGAGGCCGACCGGGAAAGCGCCGCGCTGGAACTGCAGCTGCTGCAGCGCGAAGCACACGCTGAACTGGACCAGCTGCAGGCCAGCGTGCAGTCCGCCGCGCAGCGCCGCAGCGACTACGAGGGGCTGCAGTCCGACGCTGCGCGCAAGGCGGTGGAGGGCATCGAACTGGCCTATCGCCGTGGCGCCGCCAGCCTGACCGATCTGCTCGACGCGCGCCGCAGCTGGCGCGAGTTCGAGGCCGCGCTGATTGATGCGCGTGCCGACCATGCCATTGCCCTGGCGCGCTGGGAAGCGGCCACATCCGTTGCTGAAGGAGAGTCCCGATGAAGTCCACCGTCGCCCATCGCCCGCGGGCGCGACATGCCATGCTGCCGGCCCTGCTGGCGCTGGCCCTGCTGGGCGGCTGCGGTCGCGAACCGGCGTCGTATACCGAGGATGCGCCGCAGGTCAGTGCCGGCCAGATCCTGTTTCCGGCCGGCAGCCGCCAGCTGGATGTGCTGCGCAGCGAGCTGGTGACCGCCGGTGCCAGCGCCAGCCTGCAGCTGCCGGGCCGGGTGGTCTGGGACGAGACCCGCTCCAGCGCGCTGCGCACCCCGCTGGCGGGGCAGGTGGCGCGCATCGAGGCACAACCGGGGCAGAAGGTGAAGGCCGGCCAGGTGATCGCCTGGATCACCTCGCCCGAGTTCGGCCAGGCGCAGGCGGAGGGCGTGCGTGGCCGTGCCGAGCTGCAGCTGGCACGCCGGGAACTGGACCGCACCCGCGAACTGCACGCGGCAGGGGTGGCGTCGGGCCGTGAACTGGACGAGGCCGAGGCCAGCTTCGCCGGCAGCCAGGCCGATCACGCGCGCGCGACCGCCTTCGCCAGGGCGTATGGCAACGGCCAGCACGTCGACCAACGGCTGCCGCTGCGCGCACCCATTGATGGCGTGCTGGTGGAGCGGCGGATGAGCCCGGGCATGGCAGTCAGCCCCGACAGCGAACAGCCGCTGGCGATGATTGGCGATCCTGACCGCCTGTGGTTGCTGCTGGATGTACCGGAGAGCCTGTCCGGACGCCTGAAGGCGGGCATGCAGGTGAGCGTGCCCGGCGCCGATGGGCAGCCGCAGCAGGCGACCCTGCAGCACGTGGATGACTTCGTCGACAGCGAACGCCGCGTGGTGGAGGCGCGCGCCGAACTGGACAACCGTGCGCGCGGTTTCAAGGCGGGCCAGTACGTGCGTGCGCAGGTGGCAGTGCCGGCCGGGGGCGGTGTCTCGCTGCCCGATGCTGCGGTACTGCTCATCGACGGCAAGCAGGTGGTGTTCGTGGAGGAGGCCAAGGGCCGCTTCGCGCGCCGCGCCGTGCGTGCCGAGGAACTGGGCGATGGCCGCCTGTGGGTGCGCGAGGGCCTGGCCCAGGGCGCCAGGGTGGTGGTCGAAGGGGGCCTGTTGCTGCAGCAGCTGGTCGACAGTGCGCCCGCAGCCGCCAGCACCGGGACGGGGCATGCCGCGCCATGATCGATCGCCTGATTGCCTATTGCCTGCGCCAGCCGCTGATGGTGATGCTGGCGCTGCTGCTGTTCATCGGCGCTGGCATTGCCGCGTTCCGCGTGCTGCCGGTGGAAGCCTTTCCGGATGTGTCCGACACCCAGGTGACGGTGGTATCGCTGCACCCGGGCCGGGCCGCGGAGGAGGTGGAGCGCGAGGTGACGATGCCGCTGGAAGTGGCACTGTCCGGCATCCCGCATTCGGTGCGGGTGTTCTCGCATACGCAATTCGGCCTGTCGATGGTCATCCTGACCTTCGACGACAAGGCCGACGATTACTTCGCGCGCCAGCAGGTGCTGGAACGCCTGCAGGGCGTGGAGCTGCCCGAAGGGGTGACGCCGGAGCTGGAGGCGATGAGCTCGGCGGTGGGCGAGATCTACCGGTACGTGCTGAAAGGCCCGCACCTGACGCCGACCCAGCTGCGCACCGTGCAGGAATGGACGATGGAGCGCAGCCTGCGCACCGTGCCGGGCGTAGCCGATGTGATCAGTTTCGGTGGCTTCGCGCGTACTTTCCAGGTCAAGCCGGACCTGGACAAGCTGCGTGACCGCGGCATCAGCCTGGGTGAGTTCGCCGAGGCGCTGGAGAAGGGCAGCTCGAACGCAGGCGGCGGCTACGTGGAACGTGGCCAGCAGCAGTTCCTGATCCGCGGCGTCGGTCTGATGCGTTCGCCGGCCGACATCGGCAACGTGGTGGTCGCGCAGCGCAGTGGCACGCCGATCCTGGTGCGCGACCTGGCCGGCATCGCCGATACCGGCCTGCCCCGGCAGGGCCTGGTCGGCCAGGATGAAAACGACGATGCGGTGTTCGGCATGGTGCTGATGCGCAAGGGCGAGAACCCGTCCGACGTGCTCGACGCCCTGCATGCGCGCATCGCCGAGATCGAAGCGAACCAGCTGCCGGCCGGGGTCAGCATCGAGCCGTTCTACGACCGCTCGTGGTTGGTCTCGACCACGCTGAAAACCGTCCTCAGCAACCTGCTGGAAGGCGCGGTGCTGGTGTTCCTGGTGCTGTGGCTGTTCCTGTACAACGCCCGTGCCGCGCTGATCGTGGCGGCGATGATGCCGCTTGCGCTGCTGTCGACCTTCCTTGGCCTGCATCTGTGGGGCGTGCCGGCCAACCTGCTGTCGTTGGGTGCGATGGACTTCGGCATCATCATCGATGGCGCGGTGATCGTGACCGAGCACATCGTCTCGCGATTGTCGAAGCTGCCACCTGCGGCCGATCGTAAGACACGGTTCTCGACCATTCTTTCGGCAGCGTCGGAAGTGGGCCGGCCGACGTTCTTCTCGATGCTGATCATCATCGCCGCGCACATCCCGATCTTCACCCTGCAGCGCCAGGAAGGCCGCATGTTCGCGCCGATGGCGTACTCGGTGACCTCGGCATTGATCGGCGCGCTGATCCTGGCGCTGACCGTGGTGCCGTTGTTCTGCTACTGGTGGCTGCGGCGCGACCGCATGCGCGACGGCAATCCGCTGATGGACCGCCTGACCAGCTGGTACCGGCCGGTCCTGGAGCGCGCACTGGCCCGCCCGCGTGCGGTAGTGCTGACCGCGGTTGCGCTGCTGGTCGGCACGCTGGCATTGGGCACGCGGCTGGGTTCGGAGTTCCTGCCCGAGCTGGACGAAGGATCGATCTGGCTGACGGCCACGCTCGACCCGAGCACCAGCCTGGGCGAAGCGCAGCAGCAGTCGCGGCGCATCCGTGAGCTGGTCGGCACGTTCCCGCAGGTATCGACGGTGGTGGCCAAGCTGGGACGCCCGGAAGACGGCTCCGATGCCAAGGGCGCCAACCAGATCGAGGCGCTGGTGGCGTTGAAGCCGGAGAAGGAATGGCCGAAAGGCGTGGACAAGCGACAGCTGGTGAGCGATCTGCAGCGCACGCTGGAGCAGCGCATTCCGGGCCCCGAGTTCTCGATTTCGCAGCCGGTGCGCGACAACATCCTGGAGAGCATCTCGCAGATCAAGGGCCAGGTGGTGATCAAGGTCAGCGGCTCGGATCTGGACGTATTGAACCAGCAGGCGCAGGCGATCCTCGGCCAGGTACGCGGCGTGGAGGGCGTGGAGAGCGCCTTCATCGACCGCGACGGGTCATTGCCGCAGCTGCAGATCGAGATCGACCGCGACCGCGCCGCGCGCTATGGCCTGAACGTACGCGACGTCGACGAAGTGATCGAGACCGCACTGGGCGGGCGCCAGGTCGGCGAGCTGTGGGAGGGTGACCGCAGGTTCCCAATCACCCTGCGCCTGGACGATGCCGATCGTGACCTGCAGCGGCTGCGTACGGTGCCGGTTGGCATCGGCGATGGCCACACGGTGACGCTGTCCGACGTGGCCGACTTCCGCATGGCCAGCGGCGCGATCAACATCTCGCGCGAGAACGCACAGCGGGTGAAGGCGGTGAGCATCTTCATCGCCGGCCGCGACATGGGCAGCGTGGTGGCTGACATGCGCAAGCGCGTGGATGCCAGCGTACAGCTGCCGGAAGGCTACCGGCTGGAGTGGTCCGGCGAGTTCGAGAACCAGCAGCGTGCGATGAAGCGGCTGGGCTGGGTGATTCCGCTGTCGGTGCTGATCATCTTCGTGCTGCTGTTCGATGCCTTCAAGGACATCAGCAGCGCCGCGCTGATCCTGGCCAACGTGCCACTGGCGATGATCGGCGGCATCCTGGCCCTGTGGCTGACCGGCATCCCGCTGTCGGTGTCTGCGGCGATCGGTTTCATTGCATTGTTCGGGCAGGCGGTCTTGAACGGGGTGGTCATGCTCAGTCGCTTCGCGCAGCTGCGCGAGCAGGGCATGGACCTGCTGCAGTCGGTGGTGCAGGGCTCGCTGCAACGCCTGCGCACGGTGCTGATGACCGCACTGCTGGCGATGTTCGGCCTGCTGCCGATGGCGACCTCGCATGCCATTGGCGCCGAGACCCAGAAGCCGCTGGCGGTGGTGGTGATCGGTGGCCTGCTGTCGGCGATGCTGCTGACCCTGCTGGTACTGCCCACGCTGTACTACTGGGTGCATCACCGCCGCGAGGCCCGCACGGGCTGACGGCGATATCCGGCTCTCCGCCCGGTAGAGGCCAACCTTGGTTGGCAGACGGCGAAGCGCCCACCAAGGTGGGCGACTACCGGTGTGCGATGGCCGCGGCCTACACCATTCCGCCGTTGGCGCGCAGCACCTGGCCGTTGATCCATCCGCCATCGGCACCTGCCAGGAACCCCACCGCGCCGGCGATGTCCTCCGGCGTACCCAGCCGCTCCAGGGGGTTCATCTTCGCCAACCGCTCGATCAGCTCGGGCGATTTTCCATCCAGGAACAGATCGGTGGCGGTCGGGCCCGGCGCCACGGCGTTCACGGTGATATTGCGTCCGCGCAGCTCCTTGCTGAGGATTGCGCCCATCGTCTCCACCGCCGCCTTGCTGGCCGCATACACGCTGTAGTTCTCCAGCCGGATGCCGACCACGCTGGTGGACAGGGTGATCAGGCGGCCACCGTCGCGCACCCGTCGCGCGCTTTCGCGCAGCACGTTGAAGGCGCCCCTGAGGTTGATGCCGATCACCCGCTCGAACAGGGCGTCGTCGGTATCGGCCAGTGGTGCCAGCTGCAGCACTCCGGCGCTGTTGACCACCACGTCGATGCCGCCGAAACGGGCTTCGATGGCGTCGAAGAGCTGGCGCACCGCCTGCGGATCGGACACATCGGCCTGCAGCGCGATGGCCTGCGCGCCGGCGGCGCTGAGTTCGGCCGCCAATGCATCGGCGTCGTCGCGGCGGCCCGCATAGTTGATCGCGACCGCGTGGCCTTCAGCGGCCAGGCGGCGGGAGATGGCGGCGCCGATGCCACGGGAGCCGCCGGTGACCAGGGCGACAGAGCGGGCGGGGGAGAGGGTCATGGTGGCTTCCACTGGGGCGCGCCGAAGTGGCGCAGGGCCATCTTCGCGAGATTGTCCTTTCGAATAATCCTGCATAATCCGTCAACATCATCCGGAGAGCCGAACAATGGATCGTTTCACGGCCATGCGCGCCTTCGTCCGTATCGTCGAGCGCCGCAGCTTCACCCGGGCCTCCGAGGACCTGGGCCTGCCGCGGGCCACGGTGACCGACGCGATCAAGGCGCTGGAACAGCGGCTGGGCGTGCGCCTGCTGCACCGGACCACGCGGCTGGTGGTGCCGACGCTGGAAGGCGAGGCCTTCTATGGCCGTTGCCTGCGCCTGATCGCCGACATGGACGACGCCGAGGCCGCGTTCCGTGATGCCCCGCCACGCGGGCCGCTGCGCATTGAAGTACATGGCACGCTGGGCCGGCACCTGCTGTTTCCGCACCTGCCGGAATTCCTGCAGCGCTACCCGGAGATCGAGCTGGACGTCAGCGAAGGCGACCGCTATGTCGACCTGCTGCGCGAAGGCGTGGATGCGGCGCTGCGGGTGGGGACGCTGGCCGACAGCGATCTGGCGGCGCGCCGGTTGACGATGCTGCGCGAGGTCACGGTGGCCGCGCCGGGTTATGTGCAGGCGCACGGCCTGCCCGATACCATTGAATCGCTGGAGCAAGGCCATCAGATGATCGGCTACCGCTCCAGCGCCACCGGCCAGCTGATCCCCCTGGAGTTCCAGCAGGCGGGACAGGTGCGCTACGTGCCGCTGCAGGCGCGGGTGCGTGTTTCCGGCGCGGATGCATTCCTTGGGGCCGCGTTGGCGGGCCTGGGCATCATCCAGGCACCGCGCTACCGGATGGACCCGTATATCGCGCGCGGGCAGCTGGTCGAGCTGTTGCCTGAGACGCCGCCGACGGCAAGCCCGTTGAGCCTGGTCTACCCGCGCAACCGCACGCCGTCGCCACGCTTGCGGGTGTTCATCGACTGGGTGGCCGGGGTGTTCGAGCAGGCCGCGGTTGCCGGCCAGCGGCCGGCACTACCGGAGCGGCACGCGAAGCTGTCCGACCGCAGGGGGTAGTGCTGGCCGCTGGCCGGCAACCGCAATGCGCTTGATGTACCCCGGGGGGGCCGGCCAGCGGCCGGCACTACCGGGCGGCGGCGCCCGGCAGCACCAGCTCGAACACGGTGCCGGTGTCATCGGACGCAACACTCACGCTGCCGCCATGCGCCTGTGCAATCGCGCGGGTGATCGCCAGCCCCAGCCCCGCACCTTCGTGTCGGCCACGCGCGCCGCGGTAGAACCGATCGAACAGGCGCGGCAGCGCTTCGGCGGAAATCGGCGTGCCGACGTTGTGCACGCTGACCCTGCACACGCCATCGGCCTCGGCCAGCCGTACCCGCACCTCGCTGCCGGCAGCGGCGTGCTTCAACGCGTTGGACAGCAGGTTGGCAATCGCCCGGTGCAGCATCAAGCGGTTGCCTTCCACGCTCGCCACACCTTCGCGGCGCAGGGTCAACTGCCGGTCCTCGGCCAGCAGCTCGTAGAACTCGAGCAGCGAATCCACCACCCCATCCAGCGCCACCGGCTCGCGCGAAGGCAGCGCGCCCGGTGCTTCGGCCTGCGCCAGGTACAGCAGGTCGCCCACGGTCTGTGCCAGCTGCTGCAGTTCCTCGGCACACGACGCCAGCGTCTCGCGGTAGGCCTCGTTGCTGCGCGGGTGCGCCAGCACCACCTGCACCTGGGTGAGCATATTGGTGATGGGCGTGCGCAGCTCGTGGGCGAGATCACCGGAGAATTCGGTCAGCCGCGCGAAGTCCCGCTGCAGGCGTGCCAGCATGCCGTTGAGGGTCTGCGCCAGCTGCTCCAGTTCGGCCGGTGCACTGCGCGCGCTCAGGCGGCGCTGCAGGCGACCGGCGGTGATCTGCCTGGCCTCATCGGCCAGCGTGCGCAGCGGCCGCAGCGTACGCCGCACCACATAGCCGCCGAGCAGGCTGCTGGCCACGGCGGCGCCGATGATGGCGATTGCCAGCAGGTGGCGGAAGCGCTCCAGGAAGTCGGCGTGACGGTTGTCATCAATGGCCAGCAGGGTCACCAGCTGGCTGCCGTCGGCCAGCGTCTGGCGCAGGTGCAGGGCATGCATGCAGCGACCATCGGTGAGGATCCAGTCGTGCCGCCGTGGCGCGGCGTCGATGGGCTGGCTGCGTGCATGCTCGCGCAGCAGTGCCGGCGCAGTGGAGAACAGTACGGTTCCGCTCCCATCAACAATGTGGAAGGCGATATCCGGATGATGGCCGAGCGCCTCTGCCAACCGCGGTCCGCGCGCGGCGGCAGGCCCATTGTCAGCGAGGTCGCGGATCAACGCGACCTTGTTTTCCAGTTCGATGAAGTCCTGGGCAACAAGATCATGGCGGGCGCTGACATAGATCGCCACGCCCAATACGGCCAGCACCAGCGTGGCCACGATGGCGAACAGCAGTGTCAGCCGTACCGCGATGGAACGACGCAGGCTCATCCGCTGTGCACGGCACCGTCGTCCGGCGCCTCCAGCACATAGCCCATGCCGCGCACGGTGACGATCAGCTTGGCATCGAAGTCATCGTCGATCTTCGCGCGCAGGCGGCGGATCGCCACGTCGATCACGTTGGTGTCGCTGTCGAAGTTCATGTCCCACACCTGCGAGGCGATCAGCGAGCGTGGCAGCACTTCGCCCTGGCGACGCGCCAGCAGCTCCAGCAGGGTGTATTCCTTCTGGCTGAGGGCGATGCGCTGGCCGCCGCGTTCGACCCGGCGGCGCAGGGTATCCACCACCAGGTCAGCGATGATGATGCGCTCGGCCTGCGGCTGTGCCTGGCCGCGACGCAGCAGGGTGCGTACCCGCGCCAGCAGCTCGGCGAAGGCGAACGGCTTGGCCAGGTAGTCGTCGGCGCCCAGTTCCAGGCCCTGCACGCGGTCGGCGATGCTGCTGCGCGCAGTCAGGAACAGCACCGGCACCTGCCATCCGGCGGCGCGCAGCCGCGACAGCACGTTCCATCCGTCCATGCCGGGCAGCATCACATCGAGAATGACCAGTTGGTACTCGCCGCTGCCGGCCAGGTGCAGCCCGTCCACGCCGTTGCAGCCGAGATCGACCACGTAGCCGGCCTCGATCAGGCCCTGGCGCAGGTAGTTGCCGGTCTTGGGTTCGTCTTCGACGATCAGCAGTTTCATGATGCGCCCATCATCGCAGCTTGCACGTGGGCTGGCTGCGCAGGCTCACGCCAACGGGTCCAGCGTACCAAGCACCGCCACGCAGGCCAGCACCAGCACGGCCAGCACCGACTTGCAGGCCAGGCTGTGGCGCAGGGAACGCAGCGGCCGCGGTTGCCAGCCGTCGCGGATGGAGGTGGCCAAGGCCGGCACCAATCGCCAGCGATGCAGCGCCGCCAACCCCAGCATGCCGACCACCAGGGCCAGCTTGAGCAGCAGCCAGCGCCCATGTGCGGTGCCGGTCAGGGTCTGTATGGAACCGCCGAGATCGACATAGGTATAGGTGCCGGTCATCGCCAGCAGGGCGACGATGATCGTGCCGGGCAGGGCGAAGCTGTGGGCGGCCTGCCACAGCTCGCGGGTGCGTTCGCGCAGGCGCAGGCCCTGCGGACGCAGCGCCAGCTGCAGGATGGCGGCGATCGCGCCGACCCAGGCGCCGGCGGCCAGAAGGTGCACGATGCCGGCCAGCAGCCGCAAGGTGCCGCCGAACCCATCGCCCGCAGCGGCGTGGCCGTTCCAGGACAGGCTGGCGAGGGCCATTCCGGACAATGCGAGCAGGACCACGCGCCGCGGTCCACCCAGCGGCGTGGCGAATGCCAGCAGGGGCAGCATCGCCAGCACCGCCACGGTACGCAGCAGGCCGGCTTTACCCACCGGCGTACCGGTGAGGAACCAGTGCGCCGTTGCAGGGTCGATGTCGGCCGGCGCGATGCCGAGCACACCGGTCAAGCGGGTGATGGCATCGGTGGCCACCACGGCCAACGCGATCAGGGCGAGCGCCAGCGAGACGCCGCGCGGCAGCCCCGAACGGACGAACAGCATCCGCCCGAACAGCAGCATCAGCACCAGGTACAGTGCCAGCCGCAGCGCATACGGCGAGAGCTCGGCCACGACGGCAGCCTTACTTCACGGTGAAGCGGTAGCTGCCGGTGATCGGGTGGCTGTCCTGGCCCACCGCGCGCCACTGCAGTGCGTAGCTGCCTGCCGGCAAGGGCTTGGCGAAGCGTGCCCGCAGGGTGTGGCCATCTTCGGAGAGCTCCTGCGCAGTGGTGGGCATGGCCATCTTCATGCGGCCATGGTCCATGCTCAGTTCGATGCGGGTGGCACGCGGCATCACCTTCTCGCTGAACTGCAGCTCGATCTGGCTGGCCGGCGCCACGGTCGCGTCGGCGGCCGGCGTCGAGCGCACCAGGCTGGGATGGGCCAGGGCCAGCGGCGCAACCGCGAGGCCGGAGACGAGGACAACAAGGGCGGTGGAGCGGAGCAGGGGACGGGCCATGCGTGGGACACCTGTGGAAGACATGGCCCACAGGGTGGAGGGCAGCGCCTTTCGCTGCCCTGACCCCTGCATTACTGATCTGTAATGTTTCGTCCGCCGGCCGCTGGCCCGCATCACAGCGCGTGCAGCGGCCCCTGCATGCGATGGAAACTGCCATCGGTGGCGGTGAACCAGGCCAGCGAATGCCCGCCCGCGAAGTCATCGACATGCACGACCGTAGCGCCATCGGCTTCCTGCCACGAAATGGCATAGACCCCGTCGCTGATCCGCTGCCACTCACAGGCGGCTTCGCCCTGCGCACCGGCATAGGCGCCAGAGACGATGGCGTACTGCACGTGGCGGCCATCGGCGCTGTAGACATTGTCGGCGGCCAGGCCGTCATAGCTGACGCGGAAGCGGCGGCCGGCGAACACGGGAAGGTCAGCGGCGGTGTTCATCGGATTGCCACCGGGTTGATGTTGACCTGGGTCGAACCGACGTACAGCGGCTGGCCGAGCACGAACAGGAATTCCCAGGCCTTGTCGCGCACCAGGGCACGGCTGTCGATCAGCTCCAGGTTGTAGATGCCACGCTTGGCCAGCATGTACTGGTTGATCGGGAACTCCTCGGCACCGTTCGGGTTCGGGTAGACCTCCGAGGCCCAGGTGTCGCCACCGAAGGCGACGATGCCCTGGTCGGCCAGCCACTTCGCCGCCTCCATGCCGATACCCGGTTCCACTTCCAGGAACTGTTTGTCGTCCTTGCCGATCAGTTCCAGCCAGCCGGTGTTGAACAGCACCACGTCGCCCTTGCGCAGGCGCAGCCCCTGCTTCTTCAGCACGGCCTGGATGTCGGCCACGGTGAACTCGGTGCCGCCGGGCACGATCGCCTTGCCGTAGTACGCGGTCATGTCCAGCACGACGCCACGGGTGACCATCGGCGGCACCTTCTCGACGCCGAGCTTGCGCACCCCGTCCACGGTGACGAAGTCGGCGGCCTTGTTGCCGTTGTAGTAGACGTTGTCGATGCCGATATGGCCGATGCCGTTGAGCTGGGTGCCAACGCCGGTCCAGGCGTTCACCAGTTCATCGTTGAAGGTGAACTTGTTGGGGCCCAGCGACTTGCCAGCCTGCTGGCCGACCTGCACGTTGTACAGGCGGAAGCTGCGGTGGCGGAACGCGGGCAGGTTCTTGTCCACCGGCACCGCCAGCGGATAGGTCTTGCCGGTCCTGACCAGCGAGACCGCGTGCTTGACCACGTCAGCGGTGAGCAGGTTGGCCGCGCCGATCTCGTCGTTGGCGCCGTAGGTAGAGGGATACCACTCCTCGGCGGTGGCCTGGAAGGACAGCGGCAGGGTGGCCAGCGCAAGCGCGGCCAGGGTCTTCATCTTCATGGCAAAGCTCCGGTAACTGTCAGGCCATCGCGGTGGCGCCGGCGTGGGCCGGGAAGTGCGGCAGCACGTACTCGGCGATTTCGTGGAAGGTTTCGGCCAACGGCCGTTCGTTGCGGCGGAACTGCAGGCCGATGTGGTCGACACCGGCCGCCCGCATGGCGTGCAACTCGGCCAGCAGGGCGTTGCGGCCGCCGCGCAGGCCGAAGCGCCAGCGCTGCAGAGGAGCATCGGCATCGGCCACCAGGTCCAGGTGGATGAAGCTGGCATAGGGCTTGTTGCCGGCCACGGCGCGCCAGGCCGCCACGCGTTGTACATGGTCCTGCGGCGTGCCCGGGTAGGCCAGGCAGCCATCCATGTGCTGGCCGATCCACGCCGGTTGCTGCTGGGCCAGGCCTGCCACGAACAGCGGCAGGGCCGGGCCATCCGCGGGCAGCACGTCCAGGCCCTGCGGCAGGTGCGCGGCGGCGCCTTCGCGCAGCAGTGCGATGTGCTCGCGGAAGCGGCTGCCACGGCTGTCGAAGTCGCGGCCGAACAGCGGGTACTCCACCGGGCGGTCGCCACTGGCCACGCCCAGCAGCAGGCGGTCACCGCTCAGCCGCTGCACGCTGCGTGCCGACTTCAGGGTCAGCAACGGCTCGCGGATCGGCAGCACCACCGCGCCGGTACCCAGCAGGATGTGCTCGGTGATGCCGGCCAGGTAGCCGAGGTAACTGAACACCTCGAACACCTGTGCGGCATCGCCGAAGGCCGGGTCGTACACCGGCACGTCGCGTACCCACAGCGCACGGAAGCCAAGGCGGTCGGCCAACCGTGCCAGCTCCGCATGGCGCTGCAGGTCCGGTTCGCCGGGCAGGCGTCGCGCGGCGTGTCGTGCCTGTTCGCCCAGCGGCGTCCAGTCATTGTCCAGCGGTGCTTCGATGCCGATGCTGAAACCACCGGCCTGCAGCCGCGTCAACGCACTGCCCATGGCGAGGCTCCTCAGTCCCAGGCCGGGGCCAGGCCCGGCGGATCGACTTCGCGGCCGTTGCGGTCAAGCGCGGCGATCGCGGCCATGTCATCGGCATCCAGGTGCAGGTCCTGGGCAAGCAGGTTGCTGGCCAGGTTCTCGCGCTTGGTCGAGGACGGGATGACCGAGTAACCCCGCTGCAGCGCCCACGCCAGCGCGACCTGGGCGACGGTGGCCTGGTGCTTGTCGGCGATGGCGGCCAGCACCGGGTCCTTCAGCACCTTGCCGTAGGCCAGGGTCATGTAGGAGGTGACGGTGATGCCTTGTTCCTGCAGGAAGGCAGTCAGTGCCGGGTTCTGCAGGTAGGGGCTCAGTTCGATCTGGTTGGTGGCGATCTCGCCGGCGCCGACCACCTCGATGGCCTGCCGGGTCAGTTCGATGTTGAAGTTGGACACACCGATCTGACGGGTCAGGCCCAGCGATTTGGCTTCGGCCAGCGCGGTCATGTACTCGCGCAGTTCAACGCCATTGCCCGGCGCCGGCCAGTGGATCAGCAGCAGGTCGACGTACCCGGTGCGCAGCTTGGCCAGGCTGTCGCGCAGGCTCGGGATCAGCTTGTCGGCGGCGTAGTTGTCCACCCAGATCTTGGTGGTCAGGAACAGCTCGTCGCGCGGGACGCCGGATTCGGCGATGGCCTGGCCGACCTCGGCTTCGTTGCCGTAGATCTGCGCGGTATCGACCGCACGGTAGCCGACGTCGAGGGCGTTGCGCACCGAATCGATGACGGTCTGGCCGGTCAGGCGGAAGGTGCCGACGCCAAAGGAAGGAACGCTCATGATGGACTCCAGGGACTTCGTTGAGAGCCGGTGGGCTCGGGACAGGGCGAAGTGTGGGTGCTTTACATTTGTTGATTAAGCCGTGTATACGGGAAATGCTTTTGCGCCGAGGTAAAAAATGAAAACCACCCTGGATGAGCTGAAGGCCTTCGTGGCCGTGGTCGACAGCGGTTCGATCACTGCCGCGGCCGAAGAGCTGGAGCTGACCATCTCCGCCACCAGCCGCACCTTGGCGCGGCTGGAGGACAAGCTGCAGACCACGCTGCTGCGGCGGACCACGCGGCGGCTGGAGCTGACCGAGGAGGGAGCCGCATTCCTGGAGTACGCGCGCACGATCCTGGCCACGGTGGACGAGGCCGAGGAACAGATGGCCGCGCGGCGGCTGCAGCCGGTCGGGCGCCTGCGCGTAGACGCCGCCACGCCGTTCATGCTGCACGTCATCGTGCCGTTGCTGGAGGGCTTCCGCGAGCGCTACCCGCAGGTGGAGCTGGAGCTGAATTCCAATGAAGGCATCACCGACCTGATCGAGAAGCGCACCGACGTGGCGTTCCGCATTGGCGTGCTGCGCGATTCCACCCTGCATGCGCGGCCGATCGGCCACAGCCGCATCCGCGTGGTGGCCAGCCCCGAGTACCTGCGCCGGCATGGCACGCCCACGCGGGTGGAGCAGCTGCGCGAGCACGACCTGCTTGGCTTCACCCAGCCCAGTTCGTTGAACGAATGGCCGCTGCAGGATGCCGATGGCGGCCCTTTCGTGATTGAGCCGGCGATTGCTTCATCCAGTGGCGAGACACTGCGGCAGATGGCGGTGGCCGGGCTGGGCATCGCCTGCCTGTCCGACTTCCTGACCCGCCAGGACCGGCGTGATGGCCGCCTGGTGCAGCTGTTCGCGAAGCAGACGCAGGAGGTGCGCCAGCCGATCAACGCGGTGTACTACCGCAACACCGCGCTGGCCGCGCGCATCACCTGTTTCGTCGACCACGTGACGCAGACGCTCGGCCAGCGTCCGTTTGACGAATAAGGCGGCGTAGAGCCGGCCGCTGGCCGGCTGCCGGGTCTCTGGGGCTGCCGGCCAGCGGCCGGCACTACCAGCTGTGTATCACCTGATGCGTGGCCCATGCATGGAGGGGGTAGAGCCGGCCGCTGGCCGGCTGCCGGGTCCCCGGGCTGCCGGCCAGCGGCCGGCACTACCAAATGCGCGTCACCTGTTGCGTTGCCCATGCATGGAGGGGTAGAGCCGGCCGCTGGCCGGCTGGCGGGTCCCCGGGGCTGCCGGCCAGCGGCCGGCACTACCGGCGGTTGTGCAGCGCGCGCCGGTTGCCGATGTGCGCGCATGCCAGCAGCACGCCACCACCAGCTGTCGCCACGCCATGCCAGAGCAGTGATTCCTTCAGCGGCAGGTATAGCGAGGCCGGCAACAGCAGGAGGGCGCCGACGCAGGCCAGCCTTGCAGGTCGCCAGCGCCCATGCCGGTGAACCCCGGCCAAGGTGCTCGCCAAGGCGATCGACGAAGCCAGCAGCGCGAACAGCCATTCCCAGCGCGACATCATCAGCAGCAGTGTCATCGCGCCATGGCCGGGATGCTGGAACGAGCGCAGCGCCATCATCGCAGCCGGCACGAAGGCCAGCAGCAGGGGCAGGGCAATGCAGTGGGCGGCGCAGGCCAGGGACAGCCAGGCCCCGGCAAGATCGAAGCGGGGGTGCCAGCGTGCCGAAGTTGGCGGCTGGGCCAGGGCCCTTGCGGGCGTCGTGGGGATGTGGTCCATAATGTTACATAGTAACAATTGGAGCCTCCCCCATGAAGCGTTCTGCTGCTCTTTTCCTGCTGCTGGCTGCCAGTGCCGCGCAGGCCCATGACATCCGCCAGCACGCACCGCACGTGCACGGCCAGGCCACCGTCGATCTTGCGCTTGACCAGCAGACGCTGGAATTCGCCCTGCAGGCACCCGGCATCGGCATCCTTGATTACGAGCGACCGCCGGCCAATGCAGCCGAGCAGGCCGCGCTGACACGGGCTACGACAGTGCTGAAGGGCGGCAGCTGGGTCACCTTGCCCACCGCCGCGGGCTGCCGCCTTTCAGGCAACGATGCCAAGGCCGAGGGATTCGATGCGACGGCTGCCGCACCGCCATCAGGTGAGCACCGGCACGCGGGGTTCAGCGTAACGCTGCGGTACCAGTGCGCCAAGCCGGCCGAGTTGCGGGCCATCGTGGTGCGCTTGCCCGTGCTGTTCCCGGGCCTGCACGAAGTGATCGTCAACAGCGCCACCGCCCGAGGACAGAACCGCAGCGTGCTGACCCCGGACAACCTGCGCGTGGTGCTGGCACCGTGAGCATGCGACCGGTGATCGCGCTGGATGGCGTGCAGTTCGGCTATGGCCGGCGGCTGGTGCTGGACGTGCCGCGGTTGTGGATCGAGCAGGGCAGCAGCGTGCTGCTGCGCGGGATCAGTGGCGGTGGCAAGAGCACGTTGCTGGGCCTGCTGGCGGGCGTGCTGCTGCCTGGCAAGGGCCGCATCGAAGTCGCCGGCCACGCGCTGCAGGCGATGCGCGGTGCCGCGCGGGACCGCTTCCGCGCCGACCACCTGGGCGTGATCTTCCAGCAGTTCAACCTGCTGCCGTTTCTCAGCGTGCGCGACAACATCGTGCTGGGCCTGCGCTTCTCGCGCCTGCGCAGCGCACGCATCAGCGGCCCGCTGGATGCCGAGATCGCCCGCCTGGTGCAGGCGCTGCAGCTGGACCCGGCGCTGATGCAGCGGCGCGCAGGCACGCTCAGTGTTGGCCAGCAGCAACGCGTGGCGGCGGCACGCGCCCTGATCGGCCGCCCGGCGTTGCTGCTGGCCGATGAGCCGACCTCGGCGCTCGACCGCGACGCGGCGACCGCGTTCCTGAAGCTGATGTCGGCGCAATGCCAGGCAGCCGGCACCACCGTGCTGGCGGTCAGCCATGACGACAGCCTGGAGCGGTTGTTCGACCGCACGATTGCCCTGTCTCAGATCAACCAGGCAGGTGCCGGCCATGCTTGAGCTTGCCTGGGCCAGCCTGCGCAGCCGTGCGTTGAGCGTGGGCCTGACCGTGCTGGTCATCACCCTCAGCGTGGTGCTGTTGCTGGGCGTCGAGCGCGTGCGCACGCAGGCACACGAAGGCTTCGCCAGCACCGTGTCCGGTACCGACCTGATCGTCGGTGCGCGTTCGGGGCCGGTGAACCTGCTGCTGTACTCGGTGTTCCATATCGGTGACCCGACCAACAACGTGTCCTGGCAGTCCTACCAGGAGCTGTCCGCGTTGCCGCAGGTGAAGTGGGCGGTGCCACTTTCGCTGGGCGATTCCTGGCGTGGCTACCGCGTGGTCGGTACCAGCGATGGCTATTTCGAGCACTACCGCTACGGCGCCGGGCACGCGCTTGCGTTTGCGAGCGGACGGCCGTTCGATGACCTGTATGACGTGGTGATCGGTGCCGAGGTGGCACAGGCACAGAAGGTCGGTCTCGGTGACCAGATCGTGCTGGCGCACGGCACCGGCGCGGTCACCCTGGCCACGCATGCCGACAAGCCATTCCGTGTCGCCGGCATCCTGCAGCGCACCGGCACGCCGGTCGACTCGTCGCTGCTGGTCTCGCTGCCGGCGATCGAGGCGATCCATGTCGACTGGCGATCGGGCGTGCAGCTGCGCAGCCAGCGCGTCAGCGCCGAGCAGGCGCGTCATCTGGATCTGACCCCGACCAGCATCACCGCCTTCATGCTCGGCCTGAACTCGCGCATCGCCACGTTCTCGGTGCAGCGCAGGATCAACGAGTATCCGGACGAGGCGATGCTGGCGATCCTGCCCGGCGTCACGCTGCAGCAGTTGTGGCAGTCGCTGGGCATGGCCGAACGGGCGCTGCAGCTGATCAGCGCAATGGTGGTGGCACTCGGCATGGTCTCGCTGGTGGCGCTGCTGGTCTCGACCCTGCAGGAGCGGCGGCGCGAGATGGCGATCCTGCGTGCCACCGGGGCACGGCCGGGTTACATCGCTGCCCTGCTGGTGGTGGAGGCGGTGGCGACCAGCGCGGTGGCCTGCGCGCTGGCGCTGGTGCTTCTGGTGGTCGCCAGCATGGCCGGGCGCGGCTGGGCCCTGGCCAACTTTGGCCTGTCGATCACCCATGTCTGGCCGGACGGCCGCGAGCTGGCCTGGGTGGCAGGCGTGCTGGCGATCAGCGCGGTGGCCGGGCTGGTGCCGGCGTTGCTGGCCTACCGGCGCACGCTGGCCGATGGCCTGTCGCCGGGAGGCTGAGCATGCGCTGGATGCTGTCGCTGCCGATGCTGCTGGCACTGGCCGCCTGCGAGCGGCCGGTGGATACCGGTGTGCAGGCCCTGCCACCCTCGCCGGTTGTCGACCGCGCTGACGCTGCGGATGCGGCAGAGCAGGAACTGGACTGGTTGCAGATGATGCCGAAGGACGAGCTGGCCGCGCTGGAGCGGGGCGAGGGCCCGGAGGTCGAGCACAACGGCAACCGGCGCATGCCGCAGTTCGGTACGTTCCGCACGGTGGACACGGTGCTGCAGCGACCGGTGCGCCTGCCGGGCTACGTGGTACCGCTGGCCAACGCGCAGGACGGGCGGCTGACCGAATTCCTGTTCGTGCCGTACTACGGCGCCTGCATCCACGTGCCACCACCGCCGCCGAACCAGATCGTGCACGTGGTGCTGCCACGCCCGATCGCCATGCCGGACATGTACTCGCCGTTCTTCCTGGCCGGCACTCTGCGTGCCGAGCGGCTGGACGACGATCTGGCCGGTTCGGCCTACACCATGCGTGATGCACAGTTGAGGCCCTATGAACCGTAGTTGCCTGCTGCTGGTGGTGGGGTGCGTCGGGTTGGCAGGCTGTACCGCGCCGGGCGGCGATGCCGTGGTGGTCACGCCGCAGGACAAACCCGCGCCCTCCGCCACGGCCGAAACCCCCATCGACCGTTGGGATGCGTTGCGGCCCGACGAGGTCACCTATCAGCGCCCGCCGCCGCAGATCGGCCTGTCACGCGGTGGCATGGATGATGTGGGCGGGCTGATCGACGACACCGGCTCGGGCACGCCACCGGGGCAGGAGATCGACCATTCCAGCCTGGATCGCGCCAAGCAGTTCGGCTCTTCGCGCGTGGTCGACGCTGTCGACGGTCGCGCGGTGGATCTGGATGGCTACGTGGTACCGCTCGGCACCAACGATGCCGGCCTGGTTGATGAACTGCTGTTCGTGCCGTTCTACGGCGCGTGCATCCACGTGCCGCCGCCGCCACCGAACCAGATCATCCATGTGACCCTGGCCACGCCGATCGCGCTGGGCGATCTTTGGGACCCGTACCAGTTGGCCGGCCGCCTGCAGGTGAAGCGCTTCGATGCGGACATTGCCAGCGCGTCCTACGATGCCGCAGCGGCCACGCTGACGGCGATCCACGACTGATGCGCATGCGCTGGATCCTGGCTGCCGGGGTGCTGGTGAGCGCAGTCGTGCTGCTGGTGTGGTGGCAGCGGCAGCGCGCACCCACCGCGCCGCCGGCGGTTGCGTTTCCAGCACCGGCGTCCGATGCCAGCCAGCGCATCGAACAGCGCCTGCGCGACGATCACGCGTTCCGCAACGACGTGCTGTTCCTGCTTGCGGCAACAGTGCGCGACCGCTGCCAGCCAGCGCAGGCGGGGCTGCTGGCGCGCATGGCCAATCGTGCATCGCTGCCGGTGCTGGCGGGAGTCAGCGCGGTGACCCAGCAGGATCCATCGCTGGACCGGCCGATCTACCAGTACATCCAGCATCGCGCCGATGCGACGCGGTGCGGGCAGCCGCTGCAGATGCCGTTGGCCGCTGGGCGCAGCATGACCGTGGACATCGAACAGTACGCGCGCACATTCCCGGACAGCTACTTCGACCCGCAGCGCAGCAGTGAACCCCGGGATTTTGGTGGACGGTCGTTGCAGCAGCGGGCTGGCAACGCCTGCAACAGCGTGGTGTATTCGGTGCTGCCGCTGGGTGGCACCGACTGGCGGTGCAGCAGCCTGCGCGCGAATGCCCGCGCGCAGGTGCGCGACCTGTGCGAGGACGAGCTGCGGCGCCAGCACGGGGCAACGGGCGGGGAGCTGGACATGGCCGTGGGGCAGGGCATGCAGGCGGCGGTGGTAGCGGCGATTGCTGCGCTGCCGGAAGACTGCCGGTGATGATCCCGGACACCAGCCAAGACCGGGCATGAGGGGCACGGCAACATGAACATTGCCCGGACCGCAATCTGAGCCGCTGTCGCCGCCTTCATAACTATACAGGACATCCTGTATAGTTATGATCGTAATCCACCCCCATCAGGTTCTCCCATGGCTTTGTCCCAGCCCTTGGCCGGTGCTCCGGCCCTGTCGCGTGCCCGTCGCTGGGCACTGCTGTTCACCGTTGCCGCCGGCCTGCTGCTGGTCACGCTCGACAACTCCGTGCTCTACACCGCCCTGCCCACGCTGACCGAAGAACTCTCGGCCAGTGCCGGCCAGGCGCTGTGGATCATCAACGCCTATCCGCTGGTGATGGCCGGCCTGCTGCTGGGCGCGGGTACGTTGGGCGACCGCATCGGCCACCGCCGCATGTTCCTGATCGGCCTGGTGGTGTTCGGCGTGGCATCGTTGGCAGCGGCGTTCGCCGACACCGCAGGGCAGCTGATTGCCGCGCGCGCCTTGCTGGCGGTCGGCGCAGCCGCGATGATGCCGGCCACGCTGGCGCTGATCGGCCTGAGCTTCCACGAAGCGCGCGAACGCAACATCGCCATCGCGATCTGGGGTTCGGTGGCGATCGTCGGTGCGGCGCTTGGCCCGATCATCGGTGGCTGGCTGCTGCAGCATTTCTGGTGGGGCTCGGTGTTCCTGATCAACGTGCCGGTGGTGGTGGTCGCGTTCGTGGCCACGTTGCTGCTGGCACCGGAAGGCCAGCGCGACACCTCGCGACCGTGGGACCTGGTTTCGTCGCTGCTGGCTCTGGCTGCACTGTCCGGCCTGGTGCTGGCGATCAAGTCACTGATCGCTACGCCGCCGTCGTATGCGCTGGGTGCAGGCGCGCTGCTGCTGGCCGCCATCAGTGGTGCGGCGTTCGCGCGCCGCCAGCAGCAGCTGCCGTACCCGCTGCTGGACTTCGCGATCTTCCGCAATCCGGCGTTCCTGGCCGGCACGCTGTCGGCGGTGTTCACCCTGTTTGCGATGGCCGGCCTGCAGCTGGTCACCACCCAGCGCTTCCAGCTGGTGGCGGGCTTTTCGCCGCTGCAGGCGGGCCTGCTGGTGTCGGTGGCCGCGCTTGGCAGCCTGCCCAGTGCGCTGCTGGGCGGCAGCATCCTGCACCGGGTGGGCCTGCGCCCGCTGATCTGTGGCGGCCTGGCCGCAGGTGCGCTGGGTGTCGGCGTGGTGGCATTCGGCTTCCCGCACGGCCTCGGCTGGGTGGTCGCCGGCATGGCGATCACCGGCTTCGGCATGGGTTCGGCCATCTCGGTGGCGTCCACCGCCATCCTCAACAACGTACCGGCGCACCGTGCGGGCATGGCCTCGTCGGTGGAAGAGGTGTCCTACGAGTTCGGCGGCCTGCTGGCGGTGGCGATGCTGGGCAGCTTGAGCGCGGCGATGTATGGCGCATTCCTGCCGGTCTCGGCCGACATGCCCGCGCTTGCACGGGAAGGCTTCACCCAGGCGCTGCACGTGGCACGTGAAAGCGGGCAGGGCGAGTGGTTCGCACTGGCCACGGCCGCGTATGACCGCGGCTACCAGATCGTGCTGCTGGTGATCACGGTGGTGCTGGCGCTGGGCGCGTCGATCATCGCGCGCCTGCTGCGCGGGCGCGTCGGCAGCCGCGAGGGTGCGGCCGATCGCGTAAAATGACGCGATGAGAACCAGCAAGCGCGACCGCATCCTCGACGCCGCCGTCAACGTGATCAATCGTGATGGCGTGCGCGCAGTGACCTTCGAGTCGGTGGCGGCCGAGGCCAAGCTGACCCGCGGCGGCCTGCTGTACCACTTCCCGTCGCGCGAGGCGCTGCTGCGCGGCATCGACGAGCACCTGGTGCAGGCCTGGGAGACGTCGATGGAAACGCTGCTGGGCAAGCGTGCAGACGAAGCCTCGGCGCTGGAGCGTTACCAGACCTTCGTGCGCGTCTCGGCGCAGAGCGCTACCCGTGCCGAGCTGATGTTCATGCTCGAATCGGCCGACCCGGACGCCGATGAGCGCCCGTGGGGGCCGGCGGTACGGCGTTGGGCGCCGTTGCCGCCGTCGACCGGGCAGAGCGACCCGGCCGCGCTCGACAATTTCGTGGCACGGCTGGCCGCCGACGGCCTGTGGATCTACGAGGCGATGTACGAGGGGCAGCTGGATGAAAGCGTGCGCGCCCAGGTGGCCGAACGGATCGCCGGGCTGCTGGCGAAGCCCGATGGAACGTCCAGTTGAGCGGGCAGCCGGCGCGCCGACATCGCCCGTGGTAGAGCCGACCGCCGGTCGGCTGCCCTTCGGTCAGATCACGAAAATGCCGCATCGGTAGAGTCGGCTGTTGGTCGACTGCCCTTCGGTCGGACAACGAACCTCCCGCGCGTCGCGCGATAGTCGACCAGCGGTCGACTCTACCCCCTCACCTTTACCCAGCCTGCGCGGCGCCCGTGGCCAGCCACGCCCTCGGCGAAGCCCCCAGCCGCTTGCGGAACGCCTTCGACAACGATGCGGTATCGGCAAACCCCACCTCGATCGCCACCTGCTTGACCGCCACGCCGGCCCGCAGCTGCGCGCAGGCCAGGCTCAGCCGCCAGTCCAGCAGGTAGCTGGCTGGCGTGGCCTGCATCACGTCCTTGAACACGGCCGCGAACGCGCTGCGCGACATGCCGGCGGTCGCGGCCATGCGCGGCAGCGTCCATTCGTCCTGCGGTGCCTGGTGCATCGCCACCAGCGTGCGTGCCAGCCGCGGATCGGACAGCCCCCGCATCAACCCGTGGCTGACGCCGGCTGCATCCGGGTGGTCGACCACCCAGCGCAGGATCTGGATCAGCGCCACCTCGAACAGGCGGTTGGTCAGCAGCCGTGACCCGCAGCGCTGGCGATCGGCTTCGGCGAACAGCAGCTGCAGGGTGTCATCCAGTTCGGTGATCGCGGCCAGCGGCACCACCATCACCGGTGGCAGCGACTGCACGATCGGATTGCGCGCGCCACCATCGAAATCCAGCGTGGCACAGGTGAAATCCGGGCCGTCCAGCGGAGCGTTGAAGAACACATGGTGCAACGGCTGCGGATACAGCAGGAGGCTGGGTGTATCGATCTTCAACCGGGGCAGCGTGCTATCGCCCCCAGGATGACGGACTTCCATCTCACCCTGGCGCAGGATGTGCAGGAACGCACGACCGGGCTGCGGCTCGAAGACATGCTGCCCGCACAGCGGGCCACTGTGGAACAGCGCCGCCTGCACCCGGAAGCGTTCCAGCAGGGAGGAGAGGCGGTCGGGTGCGGAAGTGTCGGCGAACACGTTCATGGATGAATGGACAACATGTGTGGTTTATTGCGCCTGATTCGTCCGGGGAGTCTACCTAGGATGAGCGGGTCGTCCAATTCCGGGCGCTTTCCCAAGGAGATCCACCATGTCCCGTGTCCCCCTGATCGATGCCGCCAACACCACCGCCGACCGCCAGGCCCTGCTGGGCCAGGTCCACGCTGCCTTCGGCGCCACCCCGGCCATGTTCCGCGCCGTGGCCAACTCGCCGGCTGCCCTGCAGAGCATGTGGGGTTCGTTCGGCGCGCTGGGCGGCGGTCGCCTGTCGCCGCTGCTGGGCGAGCAGATCGCCGTGGCCATCGCCAACCGCAACGCCTGCGAGTACTGCCTGGCCGCACACACGGCATTGGGCCGCAAGGCCGGCGCCAGCGGTGAGCAGATGGCTGCCGCGCAGATCGGCCAGTCCAGCGACCCGGCCACTGCGGCGGCGCTCGACTTCGCGTTGAAGGTGGTCGAGCAGCGTGCGCAGATCGCCGACGGCGACGTGCAGGCGCTGCGCGCGGCCGGCTTCGATGATGAGCAGGTCGTCGAGATCCTCGCGCATGTGGCGCTCAACCTGTTCACCAACTACGTCAACGTGGCGTTCGACGTGCCGGTGGACTTCCCGAAGGTCGCGCTGCGCTGAGGCGTACCGGGCCGGGGGACGCAGTGCTCCCGGCCATCCTCAGCGGGCGTGGCCGTCGTGCGCCTGCAGCCGCTCTGGATGCGTATACACATTGAACCCGCTTTCCCGCGCGAACCCGACCAGGCACAGGCCGGCGCTGCGGGCCAGATCGATCGCCAGCGCGGTCGGCGCGGACACTGCCGCCAGCACGCTGGCGCCGGCGCGCACTGCCTTGCTCACCATCTCGTAGCTGGCCCGGCTGGAAATCACCAGCAGGCCGCCTTCGATGGCGTGTTCGTTGTGGTGCAGGGCGCCGATCAGCTTGTCCAGTGCATTGTGGCGGCCGACGTCCTCGCGTACCCAGCCGATCCGCCCACTGGCGTCGGCCCAGGCCGCGGCATGGATCGAGCCGCTTGCCGCATTCATCGGCTGGTGCTGCGCCAAGCTGGCCAACGCCCGCTGCAGGGCGGTGGCGGAATAGCTGCGGCGTTCGCGGATCTGCGGCAGTGGGCGCAGCACTTCTTCCAGTTGGCGCGTGCCGCACAGGCCACAGCCACCACGGCCGGGCAGCAGGCGCCCCTTGTCGGGGTCGAGGTTTGCGCCGGGCGCAGCCTCGTCCACGGTCATCTGCAGCTCGATGCCTTCCAGCTGTGGGTGGATATCGATCGACAGCAGCTGCGAGGGCGCGCTGATCAGGCCTTCGCTGAGCGAAAATCCGAGTGCGAAGTCCTCCAGATCACAGGGTGTGGCCATCATCACGGCAAAGGCGGCATCGTTGTAGCGCAGCGCCACCGGCACTTCCTCGGCCACCACGTCGACCTGCTGCTGTTGCGTGCCGCCGCGCCAGCGCTGCAACGGGCGTTGGGCGGTGCCGGCAGGCGGGGTGTGCGGCGGGGTCGAATCAGGCATGCAGCGCGTCCGGACAAGGGAGAAACGCGGGCGGGCCACCGCCTGCGGTTTCGAGGATAGCGCAGTGGTCGCGCGCAGACGCGGCTGTAACCGTTGCCATGGCAGGTTGTGCTGAAATCAGCCTGTGCCCTCTGGCGAAGCGCCGTGGGCCGTGCTTGACTGTGCGGCTGGTCGTGCCACTGAATGCACCGCCGGACCGCGTTGTGCCGTTCGTTGTTGCGTTCCTACTGCCAGGTTCCCGAACATGTCCGAGCAGAAACCGCCGCGTTACAAGCCCTACAACCAGCCCGCCGGAGGCTGGGGTGCCGCCGGCGCCACGGCCAAGGTGCTGCTGCAGCAGAGTGTGATCGGCAAGGGATCGAAGGCATTGCTGGCGATGAACCAGCCCGGTGGCTTCAAGTGCCCCAGCTGCGCGTTCCCCGATGCCGACGAACGCAAGAAGCTGGAGTTCTGCGAGAACGGCGCGAAGGCACTGGCCTGGGAAGCCACCCAGTTCCGCGCCGGCCGCGAACTGTTCGCCCGGTACACCGTGACCGAACTGATGGCGCAGACCGACTACTGGCTGGAGATGCAGGGCCGGCTGACCGAGCCGATGCGCTACGACGCAGCCACCGACCACTACGTGCCGTGCAGCTGGGACGATGCCTTCGCGCTGATCGGCCGCCACCTGCAGGCGCTGGACAGCCCGCACCAGGCCGAGTTCTACACCTCCGGCCGCACGCCCAATGAAGCCGCGTTCCTGTATTCGATCTTCGTGCGCGAGTTCGGCACCAATAATTTCCCGGACTGCTCGAACATGTGCCACGAGCCGACCAGCCGTGGCCTGCCGCCGGCCATCGGGGTGGGCAAGGGCACCATCGTGCTGCAGGACTTCGAGCATGCCGAGGCGATCTTCGTGATCGGCCAGAATACCGGCACCAATTCACCGCGGATGATGAGCAACCTGGTCGAGGCGCGTAAACGCGGCATCCCGATCGTGGCGGTCAATCCGATGCCCGAGCGTGCGCTGATCCGCTTCGCCGAGCCGCAGGACGTGGTGCAGATGGCCACGTTCGGTTCGACCGAGATCACCAGCGAGTTCGTGCATATCCGCATCGGCGGCGACCTGGCCCTGATCAAGGGCATGATGAAGGTGATGTTCGAGCGTGAGGCACAGGGCGAGCGCGTGCTCGACCATGATTTCCTGTCGGAACACACGGTGGGCCTGGAGGCGCTGCGCGAAGACGTGATGGCGCAGGACTGGGACCAGATCGTGCAGGTGTCCGGCATTTCGCAGGCGCAGATCCGCCGCTGTGCGGAGATCTACATCCGTTCCAAGGCCACCGTGATCTGCTACGGCATGGGGCTGACCCAGCACCAGTACGGCTCGCGCCTGCTGCAGCAGGTCGCCAACCTGCTGTTGCTGCGTGGCAACTTCGGCAAGCCCGGCGCCGGCATCGGACCGATCCGTGGGCATTCCAATGTGCAGGGCGACCGCACCGTCGGCATCGACGAGAAGCCCAAGCCGGCCTATCTGGACCGCGTGCAGCAGGTGTTCGGTTTCGACCCGCCGCGTGAGCACGGCCATCACGTGGTCGAATCCATCGAGGCGATGCTGGACGGCAGCGCCAAGGTGTTCATCGGCCTGGGTGGCAACTTCATCCATGCCGTGCCCGATACGCCGCGTGCGTATGAGGCGATGCGTGGCCTGGAGCTCACCGTGGGCATTGCCACCAAGCTCAACCGCGGGCACCTGGTCCATGGCCGCGATGCACTGATCCTGCCGGTGGTGGCGCGCTCGGAACGCATCGTTACGCCGGCCGGCGAGCAGTTCGTCACCATCGAAGACGCGATGTCGAATGTAACCGCGTCGCGCGGGGTACTGGAGCCGGTCAGTGCCGAGGTGTTGCCCGAGGTCGAGATCGTCTGCCGGATGGCACTGGCCACGCTGCCGGACAGCAGGGTTGACTGGGCCGGCTGCATGCACGACTACGCGCCCATCCGCGAGCTGATTGCCGCGGTGTATCCGGAGATCTACACCGGCTTCAACGAGCGCATCCAGCAGCCACACGGTTTCCATCTGGACATTCCGCCGCGCCGCCGGGTGTGGCCCACGCCCAATGGCAAGGCCAACATCCTGGTGATGCCCGGCCTGGACGTGGACGATCCGGTGCACGATCCAGACATGTTGCGGTTGGCCACCGTGCGCTCGCATGATCAGTACAACACCACCATCTACAGCTACAACGATCGCTATCGCGGCGTGTACAACGATCGCATGGTGCTGTTCATGAATATCGAGGACCGGCTGGCGCGCGGGCTGGAGAAGGAGGCGCTGGTCAGCCTGGAGACGATCAGCGGCGATGGCGTGGAGCGCCGCATCGAGGGCCTGACGGTGCTGGACTACCCGATGCCGCGCGGCGCGCTGGCCGGTTACTACCCGGAACTGAACCCGTTGCTGCCGCTGGACTACTACGACCGGATCAGCGGCACACCCGCAGCGAAGTCGATCCCGGTGCGGATGCGGGCGATGGCGGCGGCGATTGCGTGACGCGCATCGGCTATCATCGGCGGGTGAACCTGCCTGGCCTGCTGCTGCGATGGATGCTGCTCGTTGCCCTGGTGCTGAATGCACCGGCGCTGGCGCTTGGCTCGTCTTCGTACGGCGGGTCGGCCAACCAGGATCACTGCTCTGCACCGCACGCGGCTGCGCTGGCGGCAGCCGGCTGCTGCGATGATGCGGCCCGGGCGGCCTGCCAGAGCGGTGAGTGCGAATGCCCGCCAGCCTGCCTTGGCATGCTGGCCACGTTGAGTGGAACGCCCGCCTCGCCGTGGCGCGAGGCGCCTGTAGCTGCCCGTTCCCACCAACGCGCATCGCCGCCGATGCCGGACCCGTTGCGTCCCCCCATCGTGTGATGTCCTGCAGGCGCTCAAGCGCCTGCCATGACTGTTCGACTCTTTCTCGCCTCTGCCTGCGCCTTCGATGCGCGGGCGGCGGGCCGCGTTGCCCGCCTCAGCAAAGGAATCACTCAATGAACCGTTCTCTCTCCCTCGGCCTGCTGCTGGGCACCGTGCTGGCCACCACCGCCTGTGCACGTGCCGCCGAAGAATCCGCCGCCGCACCGGTCGCCAGCAAGGCACCGGTGGCACCGATCCAGGCCAGCCCGGCCAAGGTCGATCCGGCCCTGCCGGTGGCCATCGTGCACAAGACCGCCAGCTGTGGCTGTTGCGGTATCTGGGTCGACCATCTGAAGGCCGCGGGCTTCCAGGTGGACGTGCGCGATACCGATGACATGAATCCGATCAAGGTCCGCCTGGGCGTGCCGGTCGGCAAGGCCTCCTGCCATACCGCCGAGATCGGCGGTTATGTGGTCGAAGGCCACATCCCGGCCGAGGACATCAAGCGCCTGCTGGCCGAACGCCCGGCCGCACGCGGGCTGGTGCTGCCCGGCATGCCGGCCGGTTCGCCGGGCATGGAAATGCCGGATGGTTACGTGCAGTCGTACACCGTCGAGCTGGTGCGGACCGACGGCAGCACCGAGCCGTTTGCCCAGCACGGGCAGGGTGGCTGATGGAAGGCGGGTGCCGGTCGTCCTGACCGGCACCCTTCGACGCGTCTTGTGTAGGGCTGAGCCTATGCTCGGCTGTGTTTGGCCGGCAAGCCGAGCATGGGCTCGGCTCTACAGGATCAGCGTGCCGTGGCCGTTTCCTTGGCCAGCTGTGCGTCGAACTTCTTCTCGGCCGCATCCGCGTAGGCCTTGCAGGTCAGGGCGTTGGCTCCGGCCTCTGCACCCGCGGCATAGTTCCAGTTGCTGGCGCCCGGATGCGGCGTCAGCAGCAGGTCGCAGGGCAGACCGCGCACCGTAGCGAAGCTGCGCCGGTAGTCCTCGACCAGGCGGGGATAACGGGCGTTGCCCTGCAGCTGGTAGCCCGGCGCACTCAGGCTGTCGGCGTAGGCGATGCGCACCGGCTGGCCATCGCGGGTATCGGTCCAGGTCCAGGCGGTGCTGCCCGGGGTATGCCCCGGCATGAAGTGCGCGGTGAACGCGATGCCCCCTACGGTGACCCCTTCGCCATCCATGATGATGCGGTCGGTGCTGGCCGGCGGAAAGGTGATGCTGTCGCCAAAGTGCAGGTCGTTGCTGCCGCCGCGCGCCAGCAGCACCGCCGATTCGGCGCTGGCCGCTACGCTGGCGCCGGTACGGCGCTTCAGCTCCGCCACTGGCCCGGCATGGTCGGCGTGTGCGTGGCTGAGCAGGATCAGCCGTAGATCCTGTGCTGCCACCCCGCGTGCCTTCATGTTGTCCAGCAGGTGACCGGCCATCTGCGGCATGCCGCCGTCGAGCAGTACCGCACCGTCGGCGGTCTGCACCAGCAGCGCGGTCAGGTCCTCGGTGCCGATCTGCCAGGTGTGGTCGGCAATCTGCAGCGGTGCCATCGGCTGCAGCCACGAGGCGTCCACGGTGTAGGCCTGCAGCTGCGGCAGCGGTGCGTCGGCGGCAGTCACATCAAAGGCAAGTGTGGCAGTCAGGGCAAGGGTCGTCAGGCAAAGGCGCATGGCGGAGAGGTGTCTGGGCAGGGTCGGATGAAACTAGCACGCGGGCGGGGCGGACCGTTTCGCGAATAATTCATGGCTGCAATAAGGTGCGCCGCAGCCTGCCCAGGGATTGTTCGCTGGCCATGGATTGTGAATCCACCTCCACGGGCTGGAGCGCAGAATCGGCCGGGGCTAGCCTGCTACCAGGCTCAAGGAGGTGGACCATGCACGTGCTCATGGTGATGCTGGGTGGCGTACTGCTGCTGGGGGTATTCGTGCTGTTTGGCCATCTCTGGAGCACGGGCACCTCGCAGCTGCCCACGGCACTGATCGCCTTCATCGCCACCTGGCTGCTGGTGGCCGTGGCCAACATGTGGGTAGGGGTCAGCAAGGCCGGCTACGCGGTACGCGAGGAGCTGCCGATCCTGTTGCTGGTATTCGCCGTGCCGGCGCTACTTGCCGGTTTCCTGTACTGGCGCCTGGCGCGCTGAAGGAGTTCCATGAGTACCCGACTGCGCCTGCCCGCGCTGCGCCACCGCGATGGCCATCATGCCCGCGTGACCTACGAAGAACTGTTCTTCGACCTGGTCTACGTGTTCGCGGTCACCCAGCTCAGCCACCATCTGCTGCACCACCTGGACCTGGCCGGCGTGCTGCAGACCCTGGTGCTGTGGTTCGCGGTCTGGCTCGGCTGGCAGTACGCGTGCTGGGTCAGCAACTGGTTCGACCCGGAGGCGCCGCGCATCCGGGGCCTGATGTTCGCCACCATGCTGCTGGCGTTGTTGATGTCCTCGTCCATTCCCGAGGCGTTCGCCGATCGTGCGTGGATCTTCGCCGGGGCGTACGCCACGATGCAGGTCGGACGCACCGCGTTCGTGCTGCTGGAAGTCGGCCGCAACCATACGTTGGCGCCGAACTTCCGCCGCATGCTGGCCTGGGTCAGCGTGTCGGCCTGCTTCTGGCTGGCCGGCGCGGCGGCCGAGGGCCACCTGCGGCTGGCACTGTGGGCGATGGCGGC
This sequence comes from Stenotrophomonas sp. YJH_SMC_127, assembly GCF_059372445.1. Classification (NCBI taxonomy): domain Bacteria; kingdom Pseudomonadati; phylum Pseudomonadota; class Gammaproteobacteria; order Lysobacterales; family Lysobacteraceae; genus Stenotrophomonas; species Stenotrophomonas sp. YJH_SMC_127. Next base: position 329,773 of record NZ_JCAFVO010000002.1, read on the forward strand.
GGCCTGCGAATACATCTCGCCGATGTTCGGCTTCGCGTTCCCGGGCATGGGCCGGTCGCACACCCGCGACTGGACCATCGAGGGCGGTCACCTGGCCGAACGCTGCCAGCTGTTCGTCATCGTCGCACTGGGCGAGACGTTGCTGGCCACCGGGGGCGTGCTCAGCGACGTCGAGCACTGGAGCCTGCAGGTGATCTCGGCGGTGCTGGCCACCTTCGCTGGCACGATTGCCATGTGGTGGCTGTACTTCGGCATCTCCAGCCGCGATGCCACAGAGGCCATCACCCACGCCGAAGACCCGGGCCGGATGGGCGCCAACTTCCATTACGTGCATGCCCTGCTGATCGCCGGCATCATCGCCACCGCGGTGGGCAACGATCTGGTCATGGACCATCCGGCGGCGGCCGTCACCACGGTGTACGCCACGGTGATGGTGGCGGGCCCGCTGATCTATCTGCTGGGCAGTGCCCTGTACAAGCGCGTGGTCTATGGACGCGCGCCGCGCTCGCACCTGCTGGGCGCGGTGGCGCTGCTGGTGCTGGGTCTGGCGTTGCCCTGGACGCACCTGCTGGCCGCCGGATGGCTGACCAGCCTGGTGCTGCTGGGCGTGGGGTTGCTGGATGCGCGGCTGAAGCGGCGCACCCGGCCGTTGCCGGGCTAGAACCCGCCCCCGGTCTTGAAGTCACCGCCGCCGCTGATACCACCGCCGCTGTGGAAGCTGCTACCGCTGGAACTGGAACTGGAGCTGGAGCTGGAACTCGAACTCGAACTCGAGCTCGAACGCGAGCTCGAACGCGAGCCGGAACTGCTGGAGCCGCCCGCAAGCAGGTCGAACAGGCCGCCAGAGGAGCGGGTGGTGCTTCGGCTGCTGGTGGTGCTGAAGAAGGATGCGGCGACGGTGGCCGGCGCGGCGGCCCGGTAGCTCGGCGCCTCGTACGCCTGGCGCTCGATGTCTGCTGCCGCCTGGTAGCTCCTGCGCGCCGCCTGCAGGCTGTCCAGGCGCTTTTTCAGTACGGCCATTTCGCGGGTGTGCTCGCCTACCATCCCATCGATCTCGCCCAGGCGCAGGCGACTGCGATGGATGCGCTCTAGCACGGCATCGTCCTCGCCGGAGGCGGTGGCGGCGACGCGCCGGTACAGGTCGTCCATGCTCTTGGCCGACAGCGTGCGCGCCAGCGCGGTGAGCAGGGCGCTGCCTTCGGCATCGGTCCAACTGCGGAAGCCGTCGATCTGTGCCTGCTTGGCATCCACGGTCTGCCGATGCAGCTGCTCGCCCAGCAGCGCCTGCGCTACTGCGCCCTGTGCCGTCTGCAGCTGCTGGCGCAGCGGGTCGCCACCGGCGCGGGCGAGGGCGGCATCGCGGGCCTGCTGTACCGGTTGGCGGGCCGCCTCCACGTCGTCGCGGGCGCGTCGGGCATGTTCCTGCAGATAGGGCGGAAGCTCGACCAGCGTGGCGTACTCGCGACGGGCACGGTCAAAGCCGCACAGTTCGGCCAGCCAGCCGTCGACGGTGCGCACCAGTGGCCAGCCGCGGTAGGCCGTGCTGCCGTAGTTGCGTCGGTGCAGGTACATGAAGATCGGGTCGGCCTGATAGGCGCCGGCCTTGGCGTCATGCTCCGATTGGGCAGAGGAGGCCATGCGCTCGACCGTGTCGGCGCGTGCCACGGCCAGCTGCAGGTCGTCCTGCAGCACCCTGTAGGTGGGTTCCGCTTCCAGCGTGGTGTCCACCTGGTCCTGCAGGGCCTGCCAGCGTTCGCCGGCGGCGTCGCGTGCGGCAACGGCCTCCTGCGACCGCTGCTGCAAGGACTGCTCGATGTCCAGCAGCGCCTGCAGTTCGTCGTCCAGTACCGCCGCTTTGCGGTCACGGCGCTGCAGATCGGCGCTGGACTGCTGCAGCAGGTCCCGGGCCAGCATCGGCGGCGCATCGGTGGCGGCCTCGGCCTGCAGGCGCGCCAGGGCGTTGAAGTCGTCGCGGACCCGCCCGTGCAGCGCTTCCTGTTCCTTGATCAGCTCCCGGCACTGGTCGCCACGCGCGGCCAGTTGTGCCTGCACCTGGCCGATATCGGTCTCGACATCGGCAATCGCGTCGTTCAGATCTCTCATGTCAGTTCCTTACCCATCACCATTGGGTGATGTAGCCACCGGTGGCGGGCATGCGGAACCGCGGCGACAGGCTGCCGCGCGGCTTGCTGCCGATCTGGTCGTCTTCGATGATGCCGTTGTCCTGCTTGTCGGCGGCAACCCGGTTGTAGGTGGCCTCGGGCACGCGCACTGCAAACACCGAGACCCGTTCCTCCTTGCCGGTTTCCTCGTTGCGGATCGGCAGTTCGGCAGCATTGCCGGCCTCGTCCAGCGCTTCGGTCACCAGATAGTAGTTGCGGCCACCATTGGCCTTTTCGTTGTAGCGCCAGACGCCGGTGCGTTCATCGTCACGGTTGACGATGCGGTAGACCAGGGTCTGCGACAGCAGCCCCACCAGCTGGCTGACCTCGTCCAGGGCCGGCCCGGCTTCGGCCAGCGTCTCGACCCGGATCAGGCGGGCGGCCTGCTCCAGCGCACGCTCGAAGCGCTTGCGGTCTTCGCCGGCGACACCGGTGGCGAGGCCGTCGGCCTTGAGCTGGGCCAACCGCTCGTTGAGCGCGGCCAGCGTGGCGGCGCTGCCGATCAGCTCCTTCAGGGTCGCTACCGCCTGGCCCGCCGCGGCCATGTCGCCCGCGCGCAGTGCCACGTCGCCGCCGGTGTAGGCGCGTGCGCGCGCCTGCTCTGCATCCGGCGCGAGGCGTGCCGCCCTTGCAGCGGCGTTGGTGGTATCCAGCAGCTCGCTGGCCTCGATCGCCTGGCCGAGAATGTTCACCCGCTCGGTCAGCGGCGGCAGCGTTTCCCTGGCATTCGCCAGCAGCTGCGCGGCGGCCTGCCGATGCTGCTCAACCTGCGCGGCCGCCTGCTCGCCGGTGGCACTGCCACCACTGCTGAGCCGGGTGAGCTTGTCCTTGCGCACAAGGGTCGGCTGTGCGGCCAGTGCGGCGGGAACCCCGGCGAAGCGCCGCTGTGCTTCGGCCAGCGCGGCCTGTGCGCCTTCGGCCAGTGGCTGCAGGCGCCCACCGCTGGCGGTGGCACGTGGCAGCAGCCCCTGCAGGGCCTGTTCCTGTGCGGCCAGCAGGGCGCGCGCTGCAGCAGCCTCCTGTTGCTGCGCGGCCACCTTGTCGTTCAGCACCTGCACGTTCTTCTGCACGTTGCTCTCGTGCACGAACGCTCCGAAGCTGCGCGCCATGACCAGCAGCATGCCGAGCACCAGCAGCAGGAAGGCCGCCAGCAGCGCCCACTTCAACAGGCGGGCCCGATCGATCCAGCGCCGCGCCAGCCACGCCTTCCAGCCACGCGGCGCGGTGTAGAGGTAGCGCTGCTCGCGCTGGGCCTGGATGCCGGCCTCGAGGATCTCGTCGGAGACCTCGATACCCTGCGAGCGGTACAGCTCAAGCAGGCGCTGCTTCAGCGACGCCTTGTCATGGCCGCTGTCGGCCAGCGCCTTCATTTCGGCGTTGCGGTAGCGCAGCTGGTCGACCACATCCATGGTCAGCAGCGCATCCTGCAGCTCGGCAGGGGCCATCGTCGCACTCACCTCAGCGCGACTCCGGGCTCGGCGGCGCCTGCAGCAGGGCGGCGAAGCGCTGCTTGCCCTGTTCGACATACTCGGCGATCTCGGCCGAGTCGCGGGTCGCCTGGCCGCGCAGCTGCTCGATCTCCTGCAGCGAGGTCTCCTGGAAGTGCACCACCGCATCGACCAGCTTGCGCACCGAATCGACGCCGATGGTGGCGCCGTAGCCGGCCTTCAGGCCCTCGTGCAGCACGTCATCGCCGATGTTGGCCACCGCTTCCAGGCCCTTGGAGGTGCCCTCGGTCATCGCATTGAGCGCCTGCGTGGACTCATGCAGGCCCATCTGCGTGGTGAAGGCCAGGTTCAAGGCGGTGAAGCTGGTTTCATTGGTGGAGAAGAACACCACCGAGCGCTCGTTGACGCGGCGCTTGATCTCGTGCGACTGGTGCACGCGCAGCATGATCGCCTCGGAGGTGGCGTAGTTCACCTGCAGGTTCTCGGCCAGGTCCTTGGCCAGCTGGTAGCGCGACTCCTCGGCCTGGTTGTTGCGCAGGGCCTCATCGCGGGCCATGACCAGGCGGCCGGTGTCGGCGGCATCGGCGGCCGGATCGGCCGACTCCACGCGCTGCTGCGCCTGCTTCAGCGCCTCGCGGGCATTGGCCAGCGCCTGCTCCTGCAGCTTCAACAGCTCATGGGCCTGGATCTCGGCATCCTTGATCGACAGGCGGAAGTCGCCGTACATCTCCAGCACGCGCGACTCGCGCTGCAGCTGCTCGGCCGAATCGCGGCTGACTTCCAGGAATGTGCGGCGGATCTTCTCGAACCGGCTCGGGATGTCGCCGCGGGTGACCTTCATCCACAGGTTCTGCAGGCGCTCGCCCATGTCGATCCTGCCGTCGCGCACCTGCTCGACCATGGTGCTGGCATCGTCACGGATGCTGTCGAAGGCGCGGATGATCTCGGTATAGCGGTCGGACACCTTGGCCGAGCTGATTTCATCACGCATCACGGCATTGAAATGCCCGGACTGCTGCAGCACGCGGGCAATGGCCACCACGCGGCCCTGGTCAAGGGTGGACAGCTGCGAGACCAGCGCGATGGCCGGAGCGTTGTTGTCCTGGGGAGCGGCCAGGCCCAGGCTGCGCAGCGTGGCCATGGCGCGGTCGAGGTACTTGATCGGCGCGGTAGCGGCCGGCGTGGCAAGGAGGGTGTTCTCGGACATTTCGACGGCTCCGGTCAGGGCAGGCAATGAGGAACCTGCCGCGCGGAACGGGCAGGTTGCTGCGAAACGAAGGGGAAGGGGAGCGGCAGCCGTGCGCTGCACGGCAGGCTGGCCCGGTCAAGGGCCAACGGCCCGGTATGGGCGAGGGTGGTGTCCTGTTCAAGCATGGCGCATTCCCTGCAGATCGCCCCCCTGGCGATTCCGTCCCCATTGTAGCGGCGGTGATGGGCAGGTGAAGCCCCACCGATGGCAGGGTGGAGTAGCGTTGGCGCACGCTCATCGGTTGCGGCAAGCGAGGGCTTCGTGCAGAACGTACCGCAATGGTTGCTCTGGGCTGGACTGTCCGCCGTGTTCGCAGCGCTGACCGCGCTGTTCGCCAAGGTCGGCGTCAAGGGTGTCGACCCGGACCTGGCCATGGCCATCCGTACCCTGGTGGTGGCGGCGGTGATCCTGCCGCTGGTGGTGGTCACCGGCAAATGGTCCAACCCGTTGCTGCTGCCGGGGCGCACCCAGCTGTTCCTGGTGCTGTCGGCGCTGGCCACCGGTGCGTCGTGGCTGTTCTACTTCCGCGCACTGCAGAGCGGCGAGCTGGCCAAGGTGGCGGTGGTGGACAAGTTCAGCGTGGTGCTGGTGATCGTGCTGGCCTATCTTCTGCTGGGCGAGCGGCCCAGCCTGCGGGAGTGGAGCGGCATCGGCCTGGTGCTGGCCGGGGTGATCGTGCTGGCCACGAAGAAGTAGCAGCGTTCAACCGACCAGAGGGGAGAGCAGGATGCAGGGCGAAGCACACGGTACGTTTGAAGTGGATCTGCGGCCGATCGGTGGCAATGACGGCCCGATTGCGGTGATGTCGATCAACAAGACCTTCGCCGGCGACCTGCACGGCAGCAGCGTCGGCCAGATGCTGGCCTTCCGCACGCCGGTGCAGGGCTCGGCCGGCTACGTGGCGATGGAGCGGGTAACGGCCACGCTGGCCGGGCGCCAGGGTGGGTTCACCCTGCAGCACAACGGGTTGATGACCCGTGGCACGCCGCAGCTGAGCGTGGTGGTGGTGCCCGATTCGGGCAGTGAAGGACTGCTCGGCCTGAGCGGCACGCTGGAGATCACCATCAGCGAGGGCCGCCATGACTACCGGCTGGTCTACAGCCTGCCGGAAGAACCCTAGCGGAGTTCCGCTGCCATCGCCGCTAGCCTAGCGACGGTGTTGAGGTTGCGCGCCGTGCCCTGTGCCGAGCCGGGAATGCGCAGGCGCGAGTCGGCCATGCCGGCGCCGTAGTGGATGAAGATCTCGCGCGTGCCGAGTGCAAGCTGTTCGTCGCGCCGGCCGGTCACGCCATCAAGCGGGTCGGCAGGCAGGCTGCCGTCGAGGAACAGGGCGACCACACGGTTGCCGGCGGCCTGCGGAAACGGATTGCGTGCCACCACGCCTGCGATCTCGCTGGCCGAACGCACCAGTACGCCCACCGGCTTGCCGGCATATTCCTGGAGCCGCTGGCCGAGGGCCTGGCGCACGCCTGCCTCGTCGAGCGAGCTGCGCAACACCACGTTGCCGCTGGCGATGTACGTGCGGACATCGGCGAAGCCTGCGTCCTTGCACATCGCCGCCAGTTCGCGCATCGGCAGCCTGCCGGTACCGCCGACGTTGACCGCGCGCAGCAAGGCGACGTGGACGTTCATGGCGTCCCCGCCTGCAGGCGGTCGTACATGCGCACCAAGTCGACCAGGGTGCGCGCGCCCATCTTGCGCATCACCTGCGCGCGGCGCACCTTCACCGTGATCTCGCTGACGCCGAGGTCGCCGGCAATCTGCTTGTTGAGGCGGCCACGCACCACGCCATCGACCACCTCGCGCTCACCCGCGTTGAGCGTGCTCCAGCGCTGCTGCAGGGCATCGAGCGCCTCGCCCTCGCGGCGGCGCTGGCGGTCGATCTCGATGCCCTTGTGGATCGCATCCAGCAGTTCCTGGTCGCGAAAGGGCTTGGTCAGGAATTCGATGGCACCGTCCTTGATCGCGTTGACACCCATCGCGATGTCGCCGTGGCCGGTGATGAACACCACGGGGAGCTGCAGGCCATGGCTGCCCATCGTGCGATGGAATTCAAGACCGCTCTGGCCGGGCATGCGCACGTCCAGCACCAGGCAGGCCGGCGCGTCTTCCAGGTCGTGTTCGAGGAAGGCCTGGGTGGAGGCGAAGGCCCGCACCTGCAGGTCCATCGAGGCCAGCAGGTCTTCCAGCGCCGCGCGCACCGACGGATCGTCGTCGACCACATAGACAATGGGCGCCGGATCGGCGAGGGGTGCAGTGGGCTTACGCATGGTGGACATCCGTGGCGACGGGCAGGTCGAAGACGAAGCAGGCACCGCCGCCTGCCGGTCGTTCGGCGCGGATCTGGCCGTCGTTGGCCTCGATCATCGAGCGGCTCAGGCTGAGGCCCAGCCCCAACCCGTGCGACTTGGTGGTCCAGAACGCGTCGAACACGCGCTCGGGATGGTCGGCGGGCAGGCCGATGCCACGATCGCGTACGCTGAGGCTGACCCGTTGGCCCTCACGCCGGGTCAGCAGCGACAGACGCCGGTCGCCTGCGGGTACGGCTTCCATTGCATCCACCGCATTGAGGATCAGGTTGCCGATCACCTGCTGCACCTGTACGCGATCGGCCTGCACCGGCGGCAGGTCGGCGTCCAGCAGCAGGGCCACGGCCACGCCATGCTGGTCCAGTTCGCTGCGCGACAACGCCAGCATTTCCTCCACCGCCTGGTTCAGGTCGAAGGCGCGCCGTTCCGGTGCCGCGCCCTGGGTCAGGCCGCGGATGCGGGCGATCACGTCACCGGCGCGGTGCGCGTCTGCCAGGATGCGGGCTACGGTCTGCCGGGCCTTGTCCACGTTCGGCGGGTCCTGCGCCAGCCAGCGTTGGCAGGCTTCGGCGCTGCTGGCGATGGCCGCCAGCGGCTGGTTCACTTCGTGGGCGATGGAGGTGGTCAGCTCGCCTACGGTGGAGGCGCGCGCTACCCGCAGCAGACGGCCCTGTGCTTCCTGCACGGCGGCCTTGGCCGCTTCCATGTTCAGGGCGAGGTAGGTGGTGATGCCGATCACCAGCATGCCGATCACCGAATTGACCAGGCCGATGCGGTAGGTGCCGAAGCGGGTCAGGAAGAAACTCAGCCCGGTCAGCGCGATGCAGGCGATGGCCAGCGTGATCAGGCCGCGGGCGGCCAGCACGCGCGATGCCGCGAGAATGACCGCTGCGTAGAAGCAGGCAGCAGCAACCGCGTAATCGGTGACGGTGTCGATCAGGAAGATCGCGGCCATCACGACGATCAGGGCCAGCAGCACCAGCGGGCGGCGGGGCGACAGCGATGGCATCGGGACGGCTCCCTGGCGTGGGGTGAAAGGATAGCAAAGCCGCCATCGGCAGATGCCGATCTTGGTCGGCAGGCTCTTTTGCTGTGGGTGCCGACCGTTGGTCGGCACAAGCCAGAACGATGCCTGGTAGTGCCGGCCGCTGGCCGGCAACTGCACGGTGTTGCCGGAGCTCATGAGGTTGCCGGCCAGCGGCCGGCACTACCGCAGGGATGGACACGGTCTCTGAAGGTTCTCTGCCGACCAAGGTCGGCACCTACCAAAGCGGTGCACGGTGTTGCTGGCCAGCGGCCGGCACTACTCCTCCAGGCTGGCGTTCCAGAATCCCTGCAGCACACCGGGCGTGGTCGCCAGCGTCGCAAGTACAGCGTCCAGTTCGCCGGCATCCACCGTGGTGGCATACAGCACCGCTTCGATCTCCACATCGCGCTCACCGAACGGGCGCTGGTCCACCGCGCGCACCGGGTACTGCGCCTGCTCAAGCAGCAGCAACAGCTGGTCCAGCACCTCGGCCTGCTGCTCGCGCTGGCAGACCACGTTGATCGCATAGGTCGCCTCGCTGAACGCTTCCGGCAGCGGCTGCCGCTGGATGCGGTTCACCACCGGCCGCAGCAGGGTATTGGCGGCCAGCACGAAGACGGCGGCCAGCACCGCTTCCGGCAGCAGCTTGATACCCGCGCAGGCTCCCACCGCTGCCGATCCCCACAGGGTGGCGGCGGTGTTCAGGCCGGACACCTGCGCGCCGTCCTTCATGATCGCGCCGGCGCCGAGGAAGCCGACGCCGGAGATCACATAGGCCACCACATGCAGCGGCGAGGGTGGTCCGCCGTACAGGTCATGGAAGCGCACCGCCAGATCGACGAACACTGCCGCACCCACCGCCACCAGCGTATTGGTACGCAGGCCGGCGGTGCGTTGCCGCAGCTGCCGCTCCAGGCCGATGACCGTGCCCAGCACGAATGCCACCGACAGGCTGGTCAGCGAGCTGAGCGTGGCGCCGGCGTTGAACGCCGGCAGGTTCGGATTGATGTCCATTGTGTTTCTCCCTGGACAAGCGGCGGGCGCTTACTGCCAGCCGTAACGACGGATGTAGAACTTCTTCAGCGCGGTGGTCAGCACCGCATAGCCGAACAGGATCGCCACCAGGAACGGCCAGTAGCCGGCCGGCAGCGCCTGCAGCTTGAAGTAGCCGGCCAGCGGGCTCATCGGCAGGGCCACGCCGATGGCCATGATCAGGCCGGTCATCAGCAGCAGTGGCGGCGCGGCGATGCTCTGCAGGAACGGCACCTTTGGCGTGCGGATCATGTGCACGATCAGGGTCTGGGTCAGCAGGCCGACCACGAACCAGCCGGACTGGAACAGGCACTGGTCGGCCGGCGTGCGTGCATCGAACACGTACCACATCAGCGCGAAACAGCTCAGGTCGAAGAGCGAGCTGATCGGCCCGAAGAACACCATGAAGCGGCCGATGTCCGCCGGGTTCCACTTCAGCGGCTTGCGTACCAGTTCCTCATCCACGTTGTCGAACGGAATGGCGATCTGCGAGATGTCATACAGCAGGTTCTGCACCAGCAGCTGCAGCGGCAGCATCGGCAGGAACGGCAGGAAGGCCGACGCCACCAGCACCGAGAACACATTGCCGAAGTTGGAGCTGGCGGTCATGCGGATGTACTTCAGCATGTTGTTGAACGTACGCCGGCCCTGGATGACGCCTTCTTCCAGCACCATCAGGTTCTTTTCCAGCAGGATGATGTCGGCCGCCTCCTTGGCGATGTCCACCGCGCTGTCAACGCTGATGCCGATATCGGCCGCACGCAGCGCCGGCGCATCGTTGATGCCGTCACCGAGGAAGCCGACCACCTTGCCCTGCGCGCGCAGCTCGCGTACCAGGCGCTCCTTGTGCAGCGGCGTCAGCCGGGCAAACACGCGATGGTGGTGCAGCGCCCGCGACAGCGCGCAGTCGTCCATGCGCTCGATCTGCGGGCCGGTCAGGATGGTGTCCGCGTCCAGCCCCACCTGTGCGCAGACGCGGGCGGTCACCAGTTCGTTGTCACCGGTGAAGACCTTGACCTCCACGCCATGCGCGGCCAGCGCCTGCAGCGCCTGCGCTGCCGATTCCTTCGGCGGGTCCAGGAAGGCCACGTAGCCGACCAGGGTCAGGTCGCACTCGTCGGCCTGAGAATAGGTGGTCTGGCTGGCAGCGGTCTCCTTCATCGCCACCGCCACGACGCGCAGACCCTGCTCGTTCAGTTCCTCGGTGGTCTGCCGCACGCGGGCCAGGCGGTGCTCGTCCAGTGGCATGTCCCGGCCGTTCTCGCGAACGGTACTGCACACCGCCAGCATTTCTTCCACCGCGCCCTTGCAGATCAGCTCATGATGGTCCTCGCGCTCGGACACCACCACCGACATGCGGCGGCGCTCGAAGTCGAACGGGATCTCATCCACCTTGTGGTAGTCCTGCGACAGCCGCAGCGAGCTCTGCAGCTCCACGTGTTCCAGCACCGCGCGGTCCAGCAGGTTGATCAGCCCGGTCTGGAAGTGGCTGTTGAGGTAAGCGAACTTCAGCACGTCTTCCGAATCGTGACCGAACACATCGGTGTGGCGCTCCAGCGCGATCCTGTCCTGGGTGAGCGTGCCGGTCTTGTCGGTGCACAGCACTTCCATCGCGCCGAAGTTCTGGATCGCATCCAGGCGCTTGACGATCACCTTGCGCCGCGACAGCAGCACCGCACCCTTGGCCAGGGTGGAGGTGACGATCATCGGCAGCATTTCCGGCGTCAAGCCCACCGCCACCGACAGCGCGAACAGGAACGCCTCGGTCCAGTCGCCCTTGGTCCAGCCGTTGATCAGCAGCACGAACGGCACCATCACCAGCGCGAAGCGGATCAGCAGCCAGCTGACACTGTTGACGCCGGCCTGGAACGCGGTGGGCGCACGGTCGGTAGCGGTGCTGCGCTGTGCCAGCGTGCCGAAGTAGGTGCGGTTGCCGGTGGCCAGCACAATGGCGGTGGCGGTGCCGGAGACCACATTGGTGCCCATGAACAGCAGGTTGTGCTGCTCCAGCAGGCCAGCCAGGCCGTCGCCGGGGTGCGCGAACTTCTCCACCGGCAGCGACTCGCCGGTCATTGCGGCCTGTGCCACGAACAGGTCCTTGGCAGTCAGCACGCGGCAGTCGGCCGGAATCATGTCGCCGGCCGACAGCACGATGTGGTCGCCGGGCACCAGTTCGCGGATCGGCAGGTCCAGCAGGCGTGCCGGGCGACGGCTGTGCAGGTGCGCGCCGAAGTACTGGTCGGCCACATCGGCGGCCTCGGTGCCCGGATTGCGGCGCAGTACGCGCGCGGTGTTGCCGACCAGCGCCTTCAGCCGCTCGGCGGCACGGTTGGAGCGGCCTTCCTGCACGAAGCGGATCAGCGTGGACAGCAGCACCATCGCACCGATCACGATCGTGGCCTTGATGTCCTCGGTCAGCCAGGACACCGCCGCCAGCACGGTCAGCAGCAGGTTGAACGGATTGCGATAGCACTGCCACAGGTGCCGCCACCACGGCAGCGGCTTTTCGTGATCCACCTCGTTGGGGCCGAGCGTGGCCAGCCGCTCCTCGGCTTCATGCGGGCTGAGGCCATCGGCATGCGAATCCAGCGTGGCCAGCAGCTCGGCTTCTTCCTGCTGGGCAAGGGTGACCAGGCCGGTGGTAAGCGCGAACGGCGCCGCTTCGGCGCTGCCCGGACCGAAGCCGGCTTCGGGCATCGCGCCGCGGCGGAACAGGTTGCCTGCGCGACGGCTGCGCAGGAAGGCGTTGAACCAGGCGTTGAGCAGGCTCATGGGACGCTCCTCGAATGTCAGAGCCGGCCGCAGCCGGAACACGAACGGAATGGGTGAGACAGATCAGGCGTGGCGCATGGCCAGCACCGCCGGCGACCACGGCTGCATGTGCAGGCGCTGGCTGCCGCCGATGCATAGCGGCTTCATCGCATCGCGCAGCGGGTAGGGCAGATGGCGCAGCACGGTGATGCGCTCGCTGATCGGCAGCAGCGACAGCGCGTCAGCCACCACGCGCGGCGAACCGAGCGACAGCGAACGGGCGAACATGACCGGGCCGTGCTGCAGCAGCTGGCTGCGCAGGGCGGCAACATCGCGCTCGCCAATCAGGCGGCGCAGGGTGATGTAGAGGATCTTGTAGGACATGGGGGTGATCTCCAGGCAGGCGGCGCCTGGCGATCCCCCGTCACTCAGGCAGGCAGGGACCGGCGGGCAGGCGCCAGGAACAGGCAACAAGCGGTCATCCGGGGCGCGGTGCGCCCGGCAGGGTCGGGGTCCATCTGCGTCTCCATGAGGGGAGGGTGCCAGCCAGGGTTGCCCTGGCCAGTGGCGCTATTGTCCGCCGCTGAATGGGGCAGGCCTAGAGGCCCGTGGGTTAGCCCGGCTATACCTTGGTATAGCCGGGCACCCGTAGCGCCAATCGAGGGTTCAGTGATGGATCAATGCGAAGCGCTGGTCTGCTTGCACACGTCGTACTCGCCACGGGTCAACGTCTTGTCACGGTCGGTATCGCAGGCGTGCAGTCGTTCGGCCCAGTCCGGCGCCACTGCATCGACTTCCGCCAGGGTGACAATGCCGTCCTTGTCCTTGTCCAGCGACTCATACGGCGGTATCAGCTTCACTTCGGTGACGTCCTCGGCGGCGGTGGCCTTGCTCGCCTCCTGGGTCTTGGAACAGGCGCCCAGCAGCAGGCCGGCACAAAGCGAGAGTGCAATGGGGAGGTAGCGATAACCGATCATGGCGTGCTCCTGAAAAAAGGGCTGACCACCTGTGCGATGGTCACGGCCGGATCTTCCGCGCGGGGCTGTAAGTGGGCTGCGAAGAATGGGGCCCATGGACAGCTGCCAGTGGGCCGCCATTTGCCGGGCTGCGCAACGGGGATTGCGCGCGGACGCCTTGGGGAGTCGGCTCGACGGATGTGGCACGGTAGAGTCGACCGTTCGTCGACTTTCGCGCGCAGCGCGGGGTTTTCAGCTTCCTGCAAAGAGCAGTCGACTGACAGTCGACTCTACCTTCCTACGGTGGAATGCCGGCCAGCGGCCGGCACTACCGTCCCTTCAGAACCGGTCGGCAAAGGCATCCGTCGCCCGCACCAGCGCATCGACCGTGGCCGGCTCGTTGGCGCTGTGGCCGGAGGTCACCATCTCCAGGCGCGCTTCCGGCCAGGCCTTCGCCAGGTCCCACGCGCTGCGCGGCGGGCAGATGATGTCGTAGCGCCCCTGCACGATCACGCCGGGCAGGTGGCGGATGCGATCGATGTTGCGCAGCAGCTGGTCCGGTTCCAGGAAGACGCCGTTGCGGAAGTAGTGGGCTTCAATACGGGCCTTGGCCAGGGTATCCAGCGGATCATCGGTGGATTCGGCATCCACGTCGTGCTGCAGGGTGGCCGCATTGTCTTCCCAGCCCAACCAGGCCTGCGCGGCTTCGATGCGGGTTGATTGATCCGGGCCATCCATGCGCGCCCAGTAGGCCGCGATCATGTCGCCACGCTCGGCTTCCGGGATATAAGCCTCGTAGCGGTCCCAGCGCTCCGGGAAGATCCAGCGCGCACCGCCATCGGCCTCGGCGAACCAGCGGTTCTCGATCTCACGACCGAGGAACACGCCACGCAGGATCAGGCCGGTGGCGCGTTCGGGATGTGCCTGCGCGTAGGCCAGCGACAGCGTGGAGCCCCACGAGCCGCCATAGACCAGCCAGCGCTCGATGCCCAGGTGCTCACGCACCTTTTCGATGTCCGCCACCAGGTCCTGCGTAGTGTTGTCGCGCAGCTCGCCGAACGGCGTGGAGCGGCCGCTGCCGCGCTGGTCGATCAACACGATGCGGTAGCGCGCCGGGTCGAAGAAGCGCCGATGGGTCGGCGAGATACCGGCGCCCGGGCCACCGTGCAGGTACACCACCGGAATGCCCTCCGGCGTGCCGCACTCTTCGATATGCAGCGTGTGCAGATCGCTCACCGGCAGGGTGAATTCGCGGTAGGGATCGATGGCCGGGTACAGGGTGCGCATGACGGGTGTCTCACAAGCAGGGGCGGCCAGCATAGCGCCGCCACCGGCGGCTTGCAGCAGCGGGCTCCTGCGCGGCGCTGGAAATGCGCTGGCCGATGCGCATAAGCTTCCGCGATGCAAGCGACCACGACCGGGACGTCCACGTTCAACCTCACCCTCGGCAGCGGCGCGCGGGAGCTGCTGAAGTGGATCGCGCTGTTGGCCATGACCGGCGACCACATGGCCAAGGTGGTGTTCGGGGGCTACGTGCCGGTGGTCAGCGAACTGGGGCGTATCGCCTTCCCGCTGTTCGCGCTGGTGATGGCCTGCAACCTGGCCCAGGCGGGCGCCGACCTGCGCAAATCGATCCGCCGGCTCGCGCTATGGGGGCTGATCGCGCAGCCGTTGCACGCCTTTGCGTTCGGTTCCTGGCTGCCGCTCAACATCCTGCTCACCTTCACTTTGGCGGCGGTGGCCGTGCATGCGCTTGCGAACAATCGGCCTGTGCTGCTGTTGCTGGCTGCCGGTGTGCTGCCGATGTTCGTGGACTACCAGTGGGCCGGCGTTGGCGCCGTGCTGCTGGCCTGGATCGCGTTCCGGCATCGGGCGTGGTGGCCGCTGCTGGTCGCGCTTGCGGCGGTGTGCTGGGCCAACCACAACGGCTGGGCGGTGCTGGCCGTTCCGGTGGTGCTGCTGGCCGCGCGGGTGCCGTGGCAGCTGCCGCGCTGGCGCTGGCTGTTCTACGGCTACTACGTGGGGCATCTGGCGGTGCTGGCGTTGATTGCCCATCTGCTTGTGTAATGTCGGAACTGGCGTGTCGCGCGTCTTGAAAGCCGGATGCGGTCAAGGAACGCGTGGTGCCGATGCGGGTGGGGAACGCCGCCGTTGGCGTGGCGCAAGTTGTTGAATCTTCGGCTCGATTGTCGATATGCGACAATGCGGCCACTGCGTAAACGTTGCTGTCTTTGCACTTGGGTTGTTGGCGCCTGCCACCCCGTTGTGCACATGATGGGGTGCCACCGAAAAAGGGTGGCCGGGGCCTGGAAACCCCGTTGAGTAAGTGCTGTTTACGCTTGCCAGCCGGCGTCGCCTTGCGCGGCGTCGGCTGGCATTCCGTTCGCGTTCCATGGCGGGCGGTGCGTGGAGGTGGGCGCAAGCCCACCGCCCGGGTATAGCACTGACTCACGGGATTTCCAGCCACGCACCGTCCGCCGCCTTGATTGTTAAGGGTGGTGGTCCCGCATGCCTTGCACGGAGACCTGCCATGAACGCATCGGAGTTTCCCCATCAGCGCGCCCCGGCCAATGCCGATGAGGGGCACGACATCCCGCCCGATCCCAACAACCTGACGGCCCTGCTGCATCGCATCGGGTTGGGCGCGGCTGCCGACGGCCAGCCCTGGCCCGAGCGCCATCAGCTGCCGGGCCGGTGCCTGGCGTTGGCCGACGCCGACGGTGCACTGGCCGGGCTGCGTATCGTGCAGGAGATCCTGCTGGCGGCCGAACGCGCCCGCCAGAATGGCGGCCCGGAACAGTACGTGGGCGATCGCGTAATGGAAGGGCTGAAGCTGGCGGCATTGGCGTTGACCAGCCACGCCATCTATCGCCTGCATCCGGAATGACACGTAGATCCACGCCATGCGTGGATGCCGTTCGCGGATTGCCCGACGTCCTGTAGAGCCGAGCCTATGCTCGGCTCAGCGGACGAAACGGAGCCGAGCATAGGCTCGGCTCTACAGGAGATCCATGCCGGCTCAGAAATCCATGGTTGCCGACACCAGCACTGTCCTCGGTGCACCCAGCGCCAGGCTCGACAACAACGGCATGCCCCAGTAAGCCTTGTTGGTCACGTTGTTTACCGTGGCCCGCAGTGCAAGGGGCCGTCCTGCGATCGTCGTGCTGTAGCGCGCGCCCACGTCGAACAACGTCCGCCCCGGCACGGACAGGTTGTTGTCGGCACTGATGTACTGCTTCGACATCGCCGTGGCATTGCCGGTCAAGGTGAGGCCCTGCAAGGTCGGCACATCCCATTCCACGCCCAGCTTGGCCTGCCGCTGCGCCACGGCGGTGGCGATGCGTCCTTCATTCACGCCGCCGGCCGTGCGGGTCAGCTTCGGCTGCACATAGGCCACGCCACCGAGCAGGCGCACGCCGTCCATCGGTGCGCCGAAGAAGCCCCATTCCACGCCGCGATTACGTTGCTCGCCGCCAAACGAGAAGATATTCGTGACCGGGTCGGTGTAGCTGCTCGGTCGCTTGATCTCGTACACGCTGAAGGTGTGCGCGGAGCTGCCCAGGTCCAGCTTCAGGCCCAGCTCCTTCTGCCTGGTGCGGAACGGTGCGAACACATCGCCGGCATTGGCGGCGGTCATCGGCGCGGTGGCGCCCTGGCTGAGGCCTTCGATGTAGTTGGTGTAGAGGGCGATCGTGTCGGTGGCTTTCACCAGCAGGGCCGCTGCCGGCGTGGTGGCGCTCTCGTCGTAGCGCGAGGTGCGTGCACCCGTGGACACGTTGAAGGTCTCGCTGACCACCTGCTGGCGGCGCACGCCCAGCGTCAGCTGCACGCGGTCATCGGCGAAGGCGAGGGTGTCGGCGAAGCCGAGGCTGTCCAGCTTCAGCTCGGTATGCGAGATGTGCGGTGCCATGAACGACGCCGCCGGGCCCCACACTGGGTTGTACAGGTTGGTGGTCCAGTCCCAGCCGGGTACGCTGCGCCGGCCGTAGTCGTTCTGGGTGTGCTGGTAGTGGGTCACGTTGGCGGCCCACTGGTGGCCGACGTTGCCGGTCTGGAACGAACCGCGCAGGCCGGCATCTGCGGACTGCTTCTTGATGTCGAAGGCGAGCTGGCCGATCACCGTGGTGAAGTCGCCAGCCGGATTGAGGATCTGCGCGCTGATCGAACCGTTGTAGCGGTAGTCGGTCTTGCTGGTGCCGTAGGCCAGATAGGCCATCAGGCTATCGTTGATATCCAGTTCGCCGCGCAGCATTGCGCCCTTGTCCTGGCTGTCCACGTAGGCCCAGTCCGGGTTGATCAGCGTATCGCCACGCGGCGGCCGCGGAATGGCCACGCCCGGTGCCAGGCCGACGCCACGTGCCGGGCCGTCCACGCGATCGTCGGCGCTGTACAGATCGGCCGACAGCCGCGCACGTTCGCCGCGCCAGTCCAGTGCCAGCGAACCGAGCTGTACCTTCTTGCGCTGCTTGCCGACGGCGCCGTCACCATCACGGTAGGCACCGTTGAAACGGATGCCGAACTGCTTGCCGGCACCGAGGCGGCGACCCATATCCACATGGGTGCCGAACTGCGCGTCGGAGGCGAAGTTGGCACTGACCCGCAGCAATGGCAGCTCACCCGCACGCTTGGGCACCAGGTTGACGCTGCCACCGACCGAGCCGCCCGGCGGCATGCCGTTGAGCAGCGCAGACGGTCCCTTCAGCACCTCGATGCGCTCGAACATTTCCGGCGAGGTGCGGTAGTAGGGCGCCATGCCGCTGAGGCCATTGAAGGTGGTGTCGCTGGTGTTGGAGGCAAAGCCGCGGATCGCGTAGTTCTCACTCCAGGCACCGGTGACGCCGTTGCTGAACACCGTGGGGTCGGTGGCGGCAATGACGTCGGTCAGGTCCTTGGCCTGGCGATCGCGGATGAAGGACTCGGTGTAGCTGACCGTATTGAACGGCGTGTCCATGAAATCCTTGTCGCCGAGCAGGCCGACGCGGCTGCCGGCGGCCACCTGGCCGCCCGCATAGTCTGCAGTGACCCGGCGCTGTTCCTGCACCTGCACCGAGGGCAGCGTGGACGGTGCGGTGTCGGCCTGCGCGGCAAACGAGGCCAGCAGCCCCAGCGCGAGGGCTGACATCCGGTAGCGCATGGGCATGCCCGGCGGATGCATCAGGCCGGAGGATGCGGCCGCAGCGCGAAGCTGCGCAGAAGTGAAGTTGTAAACGGTCATGCCAGAGTCCTGTGAATCGCAGGCGCGAGCGCGCCTGGCGCGCTGCCGACGGCAAGCACGGGGAAAGGGCGCAGCGCAGGGTTGTTGGCTGGGTGGGGACCTGGCGGGAGGTGAGCCATGGGCTCGGTTACGGGTGCGCGGCGGACGCGTTCCGAATTAGTTGAGTAAAGTAAACTAAATCAATCGAAGCGGACAAGAGGGTCCCTTTGCTGGCACCCTCAGCAGGGTATGGACGCGCACTGTAAGAGCAGGCACCGCATGAGCACGCACCCCGATCCAACGGCGCCGACCCGTGGCCGCCCGCCCACCATCACCCCGGAGCGTCTGGCCGACATCGGCATCCGCCTGGGCCTGCCCAACCTGACCATGGCCAACGTGGCCGCCGAACTGGCGGTGACCCAGGCAGCGCTGTACAAGCGCGTGGCCAACCTGGAGGCGTTGAAGCGCCTGGTGGCGGAGGCGGTGTTCCAGCGCTGGCAGATTCCGCGCGCGTCGGTCGACGCACCGGGTGGGCTGGAGGCCTATCTGATGGGGTTCGTGGAGTCGCTGTGCGAAGTGGTGAAGGCGCATCCCGGGCTACCGCCCTACCTGCTGCGGCGCACGGTGGCGACCGCGCCGATGCTGGAAAAGATCGCCTCGCACCAGGCGCACGTGGCCGAGGTGTTCGGCCTGCCGGTGGACAAGGCGCGCTGGCTGCTGGCCACGATCGCGTTCTACTGCATCGCCGGTGCCGACACCATCTACGCGCTTGCGGATGACGAAGAAGGGCAGGTGATCACCGAGTTCAAGCAGGGCATGCGGGCGTTGGTGATCGGTTCGCTGGAGGTATCGCGGCTTCGGTAGATGCACGCCATGCGTGGGTGCCGTTGCACGGTTCGCCACGGCCCCATCTACGGATGGCGTGGATCTACAATGCGGCCATGCCTGCCACGCCTACTCTCGATGATCTTCGCCGCTACGCGGTCGCGCGCACCCTGTTCAAGCCGACCACGCTGCTGACCGCGATCCGGCGGCTGGGCTTCGTGCAGGCCGACCCGATCCGCGCACCGGCACGCGCACAGGACCTGACCTTGCGCCACCGGGTGAAGGACTACCGCGCGGGCGATCTTGAGCGCCGCTACACGCGTCTGCCGGTGGAAGAGGATTGCCTGGTGAACTACGGCTTCCTGCCGCGCGAGCATCTGGCGCTGATGCACCCACGGGTTTCCAAGCGCGAGTGGGATGCCGAGACCCATCGCCGTGCGGCCGACGTGCTGGCCTTTGTGCGCGAGCGTGGCAGCGTGCACCCGCGCGAGGTCGACCAAGCGTTCGCGCATGGGCGGGTGACCAACTACTGGGGCGGCACCAGCAACGCCAGTACGCATCTGCTGGATGGCATGCACTACCGCGGGATGCTGCGGGTGCAACGGCGCGATAGCGGCACGCGCATCTACGCGGTGGCCGATCATGCCGAGCCCGATTCCAGCGAACAGGCGCAGGTCGAACGTGCCGCCGCCCTGATCGACCTGGTGGTGCGCAAGTACGCGCCGCTGCCCTCGGCCAGCCTGACCTATCTGGTGCGCCTGCTGGGCTATGGCGCGCCGCACCTGGCCGAGCAGACCCGCAAGGCATTGGCGCTGGCCAAGCAACAACTGGCCAGCTGCACGCTGGAAGGCACCACCTGGTACTGGCCGGCGGACGAGAATCCGCGCTCGCGCCGCCATGCACCGGATGAGCAGGTGCGCCTGCTGGCGCCGTTCGACCCGGTGGTGTGGGACCGCCGCCGCTTCGAACTGCTGTGGGATTGGGTGTACAAGTTCGAGGCCTACACGCCTGCACCGAAACGCCAGTACGGCTACTACGCACTGCCGGTGTTGTGGCATGAGCAGGTGGTGGGCTGGGCCAACTTGAGCGTGCGCGAGGGTGAGTTGGTGTCGAGCGTGGGCTATGCCGGCAAGTCGCTGGCCCGCGACAAGGTATTTCGTGGCGCGCTGGACGACGAGCTGCAGCGCATGGCGGAGTTCCTGTAGCGCCAAGCGGCGCATGGGTATCTATCGATCCCGGTAGCCGCCAACCTTGGTTGGCGCTGGCTTCCATCGGTGCCCACCAAGGTGGGCAGCTACCAGAGCAACACCGCTCAGGCCCGGTAGCCGCCAACCTGGGTTGGCGCTGGCTTCCATCGGTGCCCGCCAAGGTGGGCAGCTACCAGAGCAACACCGCTCAGGCCCGGTAGCCGCCAACCGTGGTTGGCGCTGCTCTCGTCGGTGCCCACCAAGGTGGGCAGCTACCAGGGCAACACCGCTCAGGCCTGGTAGCCGCCAACCTGGGTTGGCGCTGGCTTTCATCGGTGCCCACCAAGGTGGGCAGCTACCAGGGCAACACTGCTCAGGCCTGGTAGCCGCCAACCTTGGTTGGCGCTGGCTCCCGTCGGTGCCCACCAAGGTGGGCAACTACCAGAGCAACGCTGCTCAGGCCTGGTAGCCGCCAACCTTGGTTGGCGCTGGCTTCCATCGGTGCCCACCAAGGTGGGCAGCTACCAGAGCAACACCGCTCAGGCCTGGTAGCCGCCAACCGTGGTTGGCGCTGGCTTCCGTCGGTGCCCACCAGGGTGGGCAGCTACCAGAGCAACACCGCTCAGGCCTGGTAGCCGCCAACCTTGGTTGGCGCTGGCTTCCATCGGTGCCCACCAAGGTGGGCAGCTACCAGAGCAACACCGCTCAGGCCCGGTAGCCGCCAACCTTGGTTGGCGCTGCTCTCGTCGGTGCCCACCAAGGTGGGCAGCGACCGGTCAAGCGGCGCCCTTGTGCTCCGCATCGTCCATGCCGGGGCTGACGCGGCGGCCGATATCCTTCAGCCGCGCAAGCTGATCCACCATTGACGGCGCATCGTCCAGGCTGCCGACGAAGGTCCACAGGTAGGTCATCACCGCGTAGACGTGGCCCGGTGTAACGCCTTCACTGGTGGCAAGGCGACCGATGGTCAGCGCGAACAATGCCGCGGCAGCCAGGCCGATCACCACATAGGCGCCGGCCTCGCGGTCGGACAGCAGGATGCGCAGGCGCGACAGCGTGGTGTAGTGGCGGCGCAGCACCGAGGGGCTGACCCGGTCGACCAGCCGGATTTCGTGTTCCAGGCGGTTGTTCAGTCGGCCGTGCAACTGCTCGTTGCGGCGTGCGAACGAGGGCAGCACCAGCAGGGCGCCGAGCAGGGTGGCCAGGCCAGCGGCACCGACCATCGGCTCGATCGCCAGCAGCATGGCCACCGCACCGAACATCGATGCCAGCGCGGTGGCGATGATCGGCACGTGCTTTTCAAAGAAGTCGACGAACTCGCGGGCCAGCACCACGCGTGCCGCCGAAGTGGACGTCGCCTGGCCCAACCGGCGCTGCGCCTGCACCACGCTCACTGCCAGATCGGCATAGATGCGGGTGAAGGTGCGCGTATCCACCGCCCGACGGGCGGCACCCACCAGCCAGAACAGCAGTACCACGCCGGCATAGGAGATGGCATGGCCGATGTTGCCGCTGATGATCGCGTCTACCGCGAAGCCGGCGAACAACGGATAGGCCAGCAGCAGGGTGTTCTCCAGCGCCACCAGCGAGAACGTGCCGGTGAGCTGCCAGGGGTAGGTGCGCAGGATCGCCTTGAGCGTGGCGGCCGCATTCTGCTGGCCGATGCTGCCGGCGGCGGCCGCTGGATCGTGGGGGTGCTGCATGGGATGCCTGGGGGGTTCGGGGACAGGGCAGGGGACGGATGCCTGCCATCTGCCGGGTAGCGCCCAGTATCTGCAGCCCTTTGGAGCGGGCATGGAGGGATGATGGAGATTGCGTGGAGAAATCGGCGGCGTTCAGCCACGCGCGTGGTGCCCACCAAGGTGGGCCGCTACCAGGGCAGCGTCTACGGCCTCAACGGCGCACGTGCACCGGCCAGCGGATCTCGAACGAACTGCCGCCACGCTCGGTAGCTCGGCACTGCGCCGTTCCGTGATGGGCCACGGCAATCGCACGCACGACCGCCAGGCCGAGGCCTGAGCCCCCACTCTGCCGTGAGCGCGACACATCGGTGCGCTGGAAGGCTTCGAAAATGCTGTCGCGCAGGTCGTCCGGCACGCCGGGGCCACCATCTTCCACGGCCACCGCGCAGTGCCCCTCAGCGAGGGTGACGCGCACCCGCAGCGGGCAGGGGATGGCATGGCGACGGGCGTTCTCCAGCAATGCCAGCACCGCCTGGCGGATGCGGGCCGGATCGCAGTCCGCCAGCGACGGCCGCGCGTCCAGGCTCACCGAGAAGCCACTTTCGGTCAGCGCCTCGGACATCGCCTCCACCACCGCCGCCACCTGCACGCTGACGTCGCTGCGTTGCAGGCGCAGATCCAGGTGGCCACTCTCGGCCAGGCTGACCACGCGCAGGTCCTCGATGATGCGGGTCAGTCCCTCCAGCTGGGTGAGCATGCTGTTGAACTGCTCGGGGCCCGGCTCGAATACACCTTCGGCGATGCCTTGCAGGCGGCCACGCAGGATGGTCATCGGCGTGCGCAGTTCGTGTGCGATGGCCGCGTTCCAGAACACGCGGTTCTCGGACATCCGGCTGAGCCGCTCGGCCATGGAATTGAAGTCGTTGACCAGCGTGGCGGCCTCGGCCATCGAGGTGTCGCCGCCGCGTGCGCGCGCCTCCAGGTCACCGCTGGCCACGCGACGCAGGCTTGCGGCCACCGAATTCAACGGGGTGATGATGCGCCGGGTCAGGCGAGACGCGATCAGGGTGGCCAACGCCACCACCACGGTGGCGGTCAGGCCGATCCACAGCCACTCCAGCCCGGAGGGCATCATGGACTTCGGCTCGTCATACCAGCGCGGATAGAACACCTCCAGCAGGTAGTAGAACAGGTAGAAGCCGCTGATCGACAGCACCGTCGAACACAGCGAGGCCACGGTGATCGACAGGCTGATCTGGCGGCCGATGCTCTTGCCTTTCGCAGTCATCATTCAGTCCAGGAAGCGGTAGCCGACGCCACGGATGGTGGCGGGAATGCCGATCACGCCGACATCCTCGAGCTTGCGCCGCAGCTTGCTGACATGGCTGTCGACGGTGCGCTCCTGCGCATCGCCCTCGGGCAGGCAGGCGTGCAGCAGGTCCACCCGCGCATGCACCTGGCGCGGCGCGCGCGCCATGTGCACCAACAGCCGGAATTCGGTGAGGGTGAAGTTCAGTGCGTGCGCCTGCTCGCCGTTGCGGACCGTCACTTCGTGGCTGCGCAGGTCGATCTCGAATGGGCCCTGGCGGATCAGCCCGGTGGGTTCTTCAGCCACGCTGCGGGCACTGCGGCGCAGCACGGCCTGGATGCGCGCAACGATCTCAGCGGGATTGAATGGTTTGGCCACGTAGTCGTCAGCGCCCACGCGCAGGCCGGTCAGCTTGTCCACGTCCTGGTCGAGCGCGGTGAGCATGATCACCGGCGTGTTGCCGCGACGCCGCAGTTCGCTCAGCACCTGCCAGCCATCCAGCTTGGGCATCTGCACATCCAGCAGTACCAGGTCCGGGCGCAGCTGGCGGTGGCTGGCAAGCGCCGCCTCACCGTCGGCGGCGCGTGCGCTGCGCAGGCCCGAACGGGCCAGGTAGGCACCGAGGATGTCGGCGATCTCGCCCTCATCTTCGGCAATCAGCACCAAGGGCGGCGGTCGGTTACGGAGTTGGTGTTTCATTGCGAGCGGCAGGTTCGAGGCCAAGGGCGGGCAGGGCGGGACAGGGGCGGTGTCATCGTCGGCGTTCCCTGGCCTGCGCCTCTTCGTTGGCCGCCCAGGCCAGCGTGGCCAGCACCAGAGTGCGCTGCAGGCTGGGGTCCACCGAACCCGCGCCGCGCAGCTGCTGCAGCGTCAGGGTAGACACCGCGGCAGGCAGCGCGTTCCAGCGCGAAGCCATGGGGGTGGCGTTCACCCGGGCCTGCAGCCGCGAGGCCATGCCCACAATGGCGCGCAGGCGCACTGCCAGCAGGGCGGCGACCACGGCGGTGGCGGGCGCAAGCAGCAGATGCAGGTTGACGTTGGCGGCCGGAGGTGTTGCCGACCAGAACGCCAGGCCGATCAAGGCCAGCGATGCGAGCGACCCGGAGCGGCGGGTGCGTCCGGGCCCGTCACTGCGGAACCCCAGCAGGGCGGCGGCCCCGAAGCCGGCCAGCAACGGCAGTAGCGGATACGGTGCGACCCACATCCATGTGCTGGTCGATGCCAGCACCAGTGCGATCAACCACGGCGAAGGCGCACACCACGCCAGGTAGGCACGGCGCACATCGATGGGTGGCAGGTCCGGGTAGGAAAGGGGCACGGCGGGCTGGCAGTCGGCGAGGCCGCCGAGGCTAGCGACCGTTGATGGAGACTTGGTCGAGATTGTGTCGAGATTGCGTGGAGCCGCGCCATGGATTCAGCCGCCGACGCGGTGCCTGAACGGCGGTCGCGTCTCCATCCAATCTCCACAGCCGCTCCAAGAAACATCCACCTGGGGCTTCCAGACTGCGGCCCTGGCGGTCGCACCGGGCGACTGCACGCACCCCCGGAAGTTTCGATGAACAACCGCAGGACCTGGATCATTGCCGCAACGCTGGCCGTTCTTGCCGGCGGCGGTTGCTGGTGGGCGTTTGCCGATGGCGAGGATGCCGCGTTGATCACCGCACCGGCAAGGGTCGCCGGTCTGGAAAAGACCGTGCAGGCGGTCGGCCGGGTCAATCCGAAAGAACTGGTGGCCGTGGGCGCGCAGGTCTCCGGGCAGGTCACGCGCCTGCATGTGGTGCTGGGCCAGCACGTGCAGGCCGGCGACCTGATTGCCGAAGTGGATTCACAACCGCAGCGCATTGCCCTGCGCAGTGCCGAAGCCGCCGCCAACGCGCTGCGTGCGCAACATGCGGCCAGCCAGGCGCGCTACCGCCAGGCCCTTCGCACGTACGATCGCCAATCGCAGCTGGTGGCGTCGCGGCTGGTCTCGCAGGAAGGCTTCGAAGCGGCACGTGTGGCGCGCGATGCGGCGCGCGCGGATGCCGCTGCGTTGCAGGCGCAGATCGACCAGGCGGTGACCCAGGTGGAAACCGCCCGCATCAACCTGGGCTACACGCGTATCGTGTCGCCGTCCGAGGGCTACATCGTGGCCATCGTCACCAAGGCGGGGCAGACGCTGAACTCGATGCAGACCACGCCGACCATCGTGATGCTGGCACAGATGGACACGATGACGGTGCGCGCCGAGATCGCCGAGGCTGACGTGGAACTGATCGCACCCGGCCAACCGTTGTGGTTCTCGACGCTGGGACCGAGCGGGCGCCGCTATGAATCGCACCTGCAGCAGCTTGAGCCAGCGCCGTCGTCGATTGCCGACGCGGCCAGCGGCAACAGCGGCGGATCGGCGCAGACGCCGAAAGCGGTGTACTACGCGGGGCTGTTCGACGTGGCCAATCCGGGCTTGATGCTGAAGCCTTCGATGACGGTGAAAGTGACGATCCAGCTGGCACGCGTGGCCAATGCACTGCAGGTGCCGCTGACCGCCCTGGGCGAGTCCGACGACAAGAACGGCAACGGCGCAATCGTGCGGGTAGTCGATGCGAAAGGCCGCGCCCACGAGCGCGCTGTGACTACCGGCCTGCGCACCGCCACCGCCGTGCAGATCCTCTCTGGCCTGGAAGCGGGCGAGAACGTGGTGGTCGGCCAGGCGCCCAGCGGTGGCGATGCCGAACCCACCAGCCTGCTGGGGATGTGAGCATGGCTGACGCACTGCTGGAATTGAAGGGCGTATCGCGCGCCTATCGCTCGGCCGCCGGCGAGGTGGTGGTGCTGAAGGGGGTCTCGCTGCGCATCGATGCCGGCGAGTTCATCGCCATCATCGGCCCCTCGGGTTCGGGCAAGTCCACGCTGATGAACATCCTGGGCTGCCTGGATCGGCCGACCGAAGGCAGCTACCGCGTGGAGGGGGCTGCGACCGAGCAGATGTCGCCTGACCAGCTGGCGCGCCTGCGCCGCGAGCACTTCGGCTTCATCTTCCAGCGCTACAACCTGATGGAGAACCTCAGTGCCACCGAGAACGTGGCCTTGCCCGCCGTCTATGCCGGGGTGGAGGCCGATGCGCGCACCACGCGTGCCCGCCTGCTGCTGGAAACGCTGGGCCTGGGCGAGCGGACCGCGAACCGGCCCAGCCAGTTGTCCGGCGGCCAGCAGCAGCGCGTCTCCATCGCACGCTCGCTGATGAACGGCGGCGCGATCGTGCTGGCCGATGAGCCGACCGGCGCGCTGGATCATGCCAGTGGCAGGCAGGTGATGGCGGAGCTCAAGCGCCTGCATGCGCAGGGCCATACCGTGATCCTGGTCACCCACGATGCGGCGATTGCTGCCCACGCGTCACGGGTGATCGAGATCGCCGATGGGCGTGTGGTGGCGGATCGCCAGGAGCGAGGCCCTTCGGTGCGGCAGCGTTCGGACGCACCGGCGCGCACATCCACGGCGGCTACCGAGCGGCGCGCCCGTATCGATGCCGTGCGCGAGGCGACGCGCATGGCAGTGCGTTCGATGCTGGCCCATCGCCTGCGCACCCTGCTGACCATGCTCGGCATCATCATCGGCGTGGCCGCGGTCGTGACCGTGGTTGCGCTGGGCAAAGGCGCGCAGGCGCAGGTCGAGGCGCAGATAAACGAGCTGGGCGCCAGCACGCTGGAGATCTTCCCGGGCGCCGATTTCGGTGACCCGCGCTCGGCGGAGATCGAGACGCTGGTGGTAGGCGATGCCGATCACCTGGCCGCCCTGAGTTACGTGGACAGTGTCAGCCCCAACCTCAGCGGTTCGGTAGCAGCACTGCAGGGCGGCCGACGAGCCAATACGCAGGTGCTGGGCGCCGGTGCCGATCTGCCGCGCGTGCGCGGGCTGCGCCTGAGGGCCGGCCGGTTCTTCACCGATCCCGAGGTGGAGGCGCATCGGGCAGTGGGCGTGGTCGACCAGAAGGCAGCGAAGGCACTGTTCACTGGCAACCCCGTCGGCAGCACGGTGCTGCTGGGCGGCATGCCGGTCGAGGTGATCGGCGTGGTGGGTGCCAATGCACTCGCCGGTGGGGCCACGCCAACCGTCTACGTTCCCTATACGTCGGCTGCCTCCCGGCTGCTGGGCAGCCAGCGCCTGGAGAGCATCACCGTGCGCGTACGCGACAACGTACCCACCAATGCCGCCGAGGCCTCGCTGGGCGCCGAGCTGGAGCGGCTGCATGGGCGTCGCGATTTCTTCATCTACAACTCGGACCAGATCCGCAAGGCGGTGATGAAATCCAGCCAGACCATGGCGGCGCTGGTTTCGGCGATCGCGGCGGTGGCGCTGGTGGTTGGCGGCGTGGGCGTGATGAACATCATGCTGGTGTCGGTGAAGGAGCGCGTGCGCGAGATCGGCGTGCGGCTGGCGGTGGGGGCGAGGCAGGGCGACATCCTGCGCCAGTTCCTGATCGAGGCCGTGCTGATCTGCCTGTTCGGTGGGGTGCTGGGCGTGTTGTCCGCGTTGGGCGTGGGGGCCTTGTCCAGTCTGCTGTCACTGGGCGTGCCGTTCCTGTTCACGCCTGGGCCGGTGCTCGCCGCGCTGGCATGTTCGTCTGCAATCGGGCTGGGTTTCGGCTACTTCCCGGCCCGCAATGCCGCGCAGCTGGACCCGATCGAGGCATTGGCGGCGGAGTAGGCTCGCCTGCTATGGCACGTGTAAAGCCGAACCCACGCTCGGCTGCTCTCCGTTCAGACCGCGATGCGCCCTGCGCCGCGCGCAGCGAGCCGAGCATGGGCTCGGCGCTACAGCGACTCAGCGCGCCTTGCCTTTGATCGCCACGCTTCCCGGCAGCTGCGAATAGCCGCTGTCACCCCAGTGCCGGGTGATGCGCTGGAAGAACAACGAGTTCGGCACGCGCAGCAGACAACCGCGCGCGCCTTCGCCACGGTCACTCAGCGTGGTGTAGATCAGGTTGATGTCCACCACTTGGCCGCACAGGCCCGGCTTGTCCACGCTTTCCAGCACTTCGATCGTGTCGTTGATGCGGAACGGGCGCGTAGCCACGATCAGGAACGAACAGAACAGGTTGGACAACACGCTCCATGCGGCGAAGAACGCCACCGCACCGACCGCCATGAACCCGGTCAGCGCGGTCCACAGCACCGAGCGCGAAACGCCCAGCCGCTCCAGTATCAGCAGCGCAGCCGCCAGATACAGCAGCAAAGCACCGCCGCGGCGCAGGCCCACATGAAGCTCTGGAGCCAGCCTGCCGCGCTGCCGGGCCTGCACGAGCAGCCACGCCAGTGCACGCACCATCAGCCAGGCCACCCCGAGAATGACCAGCACCTCGGCCACCGGTACCACCACCAGCAGCCAATCCGCGATCCAGGCAGGCAGTCCGGCCATGGGCGGTCACAGCGTTGCCGCGCCGCCGGAGATGGTCAGCAAGGCACCGGAGGTATAACTGGCGCTGTCCGAAGCCAGCATCACGTAGGCCGAGGCCAGTTCCGCGGGCTGCCCGGGTCGGCCGAACGGCGTCTGCGAGCCGAATTGCTCGACCTCTTCGGCGGCCATGCCTGCCGGGATGAACGGTGTCCAGATCGGGCCGGGCAGCACGGCGTTGACGCGTATCTGGTGCTCGGCCAGCAGGCCCGCCAGCCCCAGCGTCAGGTTGGCGACGGCGCCCTTGGTCGCAGAGTACGGAAGGATGTTCGGGGTCGGTCGCTTGGAATTGACCGATGCGGTGTTGATGATCGCGCCGCCACCGCGCAGGTGTGGCACGCACAACCGCGTCAGATTGAACACGGCATGGACATTGGTATCGAACGTCCGCTTCCAGTCATCCAGGGTGATGTCGTCGAAGTGCTCGTAGTAGCGCTGGTAGGCCGCGTTGTTGACCAGGATGTCGAGACCGTCCAGCTCGCTGGCCACGCGGTCGACGAGCGAGCGCGCCTGCGCCGGGTCGCTGATGTCACACGGTACCAGCACGGCCTTGCGCCCGGCCTGTTCGATCTGCTGCTGCACATGGCGGGCGTCGTCCTGCTCGCCATCAAGAAAGGCGATGGCGACGTCGGCACCCTCGCGCGCGAAAGCGATGGCCACCGCTGCGCCGATGCCGCTGTCACCGCCGGTGATCAGTGCCTTCTTGCCCTGCAGCAGGCCATGGCCGCGGTAGCTGTCCTCGCCGTGGTCCGGCCGCGGCTGCATCTGCGCGGTCTTGCCGGGGAAGGATTGCTGCTGCGCCGGGAAGGGCGGACGTGGGTAGTCGGGCAGGGCCATCGTCACTCTCCGAAAGGGAACCTGGCGGCAGTCTCGCTCGGCGCGGGTAAACGGCCGGAGGGCGCGGTGTCGTGGCAGCGTGGACGACTGCGCACGGTGCTTCACAAGGGATGGGCGATCGTGGTCATGATGCTGTTGGCCGGCTGCCGTGAATCCAGCCGCGTGTGCTGCACGATGATCGGCTGGTCGGATTCGATGAGGGTGGCGAAGCCGGTGCCGCGTGGTACCGGCGCCGGATCCTGCAGGTCGTTGAAGCGCAGGTGGCAGGTGCGTCGTGCTGGCACGGTGATCCGGTAGGGACCCACCGGATCGCGGTCCTCGAAGTAGAGGGTCAGCGTGACATGCGCGTCCTCGTTGCCGGCATTGAGGACGCAGCAGGTTTCGTGACTCTGCATCTCCGGCGACGGGCCGTTGCTCCAGGCTGGAATGTAGCCTTCGGCGATAGCCCAGCGTCGATGCCCGATGCAGGAAGTGTTCGTTTCCATGACGCCGTTTTAGCTGGAGGGGTGTTGCCATCGTGTCCAGTCCCCGCACGGAATCCGTGATGACCATCGGCTACCACGCATCGCACGAGCAGTTCCCGCCCGCCACCTTGCTGGGCCTGGCGCTGCGCGCCGAACAGGCGGGATTCGAGGCTTTGATGTGCTCGGACCATTTCCACCCGTGGACGACCGCGCAAGGGCAGTCCGGCCACAGCTGGGTATGGGCCGGCGCGCTGGCGGTGCAGAGCGCATTGACCTTGGGCATGGTGACCTGCCCGATGCTGCGCCAGCACCCGGCATTGGTGGCACAGGCAGCGGCGACGCTGGAGCAGTTGGCGCCGGGCCGGATCTGGCTGGCGCTGGGTACCGGCGAGGCCCTGAACGAGCGCATCACCGGCCAGCCGTGGCCAGCCAAGCGCGAGCGGCAGAAGGCATTGCGCGATGCGACCGAGGTGATGCGGCGGCTGTGGGGCGGCGAGCAGGTCGACCACGACGGTGGCTTCCGGGTGCGCCAGGCACGGCTCTACAGTCGCCCGGCGCTTCCCCTGCCGCTGCTGGGGGCGGCCGTCACCGAGGAAACCGCACGCTGGATGGGGGGCTGGGCCGATGGCCTGATCACCATCAGCCAGCCACTGGCGCAGTTGCGGCGTGTGGTGGCGGCGTTTGAGGACGGCGGTGGCAGGGGCAAGCCGATGTACCTGCAGGCCAAGCTCTCCTACGCGCGCGCCGAACAGGCGGCGCTGGAAGGTGCGATGGAGCAGTGGAGCGCCAACGTGCTGCCGCCGGAACTGGCTGAAGGCCTGGACCAGCCCGAACAGTTCGAAGCACAGGCCCGATCGGTCAGCGCCGAGGTGGTGCGTGAGCACGTGTATGTCTCGGCAGACCTGGGCCAGCATCGGGCCTGGCTGCAGGAGCTGCAGTCCCTGGGGTTCGATCGCATCTACCTGCACAACGTGAACCGCGAGCAGGAACGCTTCATCGACGACTTCGCCGAACACGTACTGCCTGCGCTGCGCACTCAGGCACCCTCGGCAGCCAGCCATGCATAGCCATGGCCCTGCAGGTAACAGCGGCGACCCTGCAGTTTGGCGCCGTGGCCCACCAGCGTGTTCAGCGGGCCGCGCAGGGGCACGTCCACCTCGACCGGCTCGTCGCCGAAGTTGATCAGTGCCAGTGCCTGAGGAGGTGCCTCACCGTAGCGGAGCATCAGCAGCGCAGGTGAGGGTGGGTCGAGCGTGTGAGGACCCTGCTGCAGCACGGAATGTGCATTGCGCTGCTGCAGCAGCTCGCGCACCCGCAGCAGCAGTGAACCTGGCGTCGCGCGTTGCGCCTCGACGTTCACCGTGCGGTAACCGTAGGGGCCGTCTGCCGGTGGCGCGCGCCAGGCATGCCGCGGTTCGTCGGTGAACCCAGCCCCTGGGCCGTTATGCCAGTGCATCGGCATGCGCACGGCATTGCGTTCGGGCAGCTCCAGGCAATCACCGAGGCCGATCTCTTCGCCATAGCGGATCACCGGCACCTGGCCCAGCGACAGCAGCGCCGCCCAGGCCATGGCCTGCCATGCGATGTCGCCCTCCAGCATCGGTGCCAGCCGGCGGCGGATGCCACGGCCATAGATGCGCATGCCACGCTCAGGAGCGAAGCGTTCCATCACCGCTTCGCGCTCATCCGGCTCCAGCTGCTCCAGGTCCAGTTCATCATTGTTGCGCAGCCAGGCAATGCGTGTGTCCGGCGGCGCGTGCGGGCCGTACTCGGCCATGACCCGCGCCACTTCGCTGGCATCGCCGCGTGCCAGTGCCAGGAAGAAATGATTGTTGAGGTGGAAATCCAGCAGGTGCGAAAGCCGCCGCCCGTGGCACAGGAAGTCACCGTAGTGGGACGCGCGGACATCCGCTTCGCCGATCAGTGGCAGCCCTGGTTGCTGCGCGTCTGCCGTGGCGCGCATCGCCTCCAGCAGCCACAGCCCGTCGTCGCGCGGGTCCGCGTGGCGGGCGCGCTCGACCATGTACGGTACCGCGTCGACGCGGAAGCCGGCCACGCCGTGCTGCAGCCAGAACGTCATTACCCGCAGCAGTTCCTCGCGTACCGGCGCATGCGCCAGGTCGAGGTCTGGCTCGTGCCGGTAGAACATGTGCCGGTTGAACGCGCCGGCCTCGGCATCCCAGGTCCAGACAGAGGCCTCGATCGGCGGGAACATCGGCTGCAGGCCGTCGTCAGGCATGTGGTCGCTCCACAGGTACCAGCGGCGCCAGGCCGGGTCACCCTGCTGCGCGGCGACGAACCACGGGTGCGCGCTGGCGGTGTGCTGCATCACCAGTTCGACGATGATGCCGATGCCACGTGCGTCGGCGGCATCGACCAGGCGCTGGAACGCGGCCTGGTCGCCCAGGCGTGGATCGATACGGTAGTGATCGGTGACATCGTAGCCACCATCGCGGCCGGCGTTGCAGTAGAACGGCAGCAGCCAGACATGGCTGATGCCAAGCCACTGCAGGTAGTCCAGCTTTTCCGTGATGCCATCCAGCGTGCCCCAGCCGCGGCCGTCGCTGTCGCGGAACAGGTAGGGGTCGATCTGGTAGATGGCGCGCAGTGGACGCACCGCCATGGGCTTCTCCGGCACTGTTCACGGGTGACCAGCCTGCTGTCGCGCGTGGCAGCGGTTCGTGAAACGAATGGCACCGCATCATGACGTGGCATCCACGGCTCGTGCATGCCCGGGCGCGCAGAGTGAATGCTCATTCCCGGCACCGAGGAGGCTTCCTGCATGGCCCGACGCAAGACGCTTCGTATTGCCACGTTCAACGTCAACGGCATCGGCACGCGCCTGCCACAGCTGCTGGACTGGCTGCACAGGGAATCGCCGGACGTGGTTGCCCTGCAGGAACTGAAGGCGACCGACGCGGCGTTTCCGGCTGCGTCATTGGAGGAGGCTGGGTACGGTGCGCTCTGGCAAGGTGAGGCGCGCTGGAACGGCGTGGCGCTGCTGGCCCGGGGGACCATGCCGGTCGAGAGCCGCCGCCGATTGCCGGGCGAACCCAAGGATACGCAGAGTCGCTACCTGGAGGCGGTGGTGCACGGCGTCATCGTGGGTGCCCTCTACCTGCCCAACGGCAACCCGCAGCCCGGACCCAGGTTCGACTACAAGCTGCGCTGGATGGAACGCCTGATCCGGCATGCACGCAGCCTGGTCGAGCTGCCGCACCCGGCGCTGCTGCTGGGTGATTTCAACGTGATTCCCACAGACGCCGATGTCTATGATCCCAAGGCCTGGCGGCGCGATGCGCTGTTCCAGCCCGAGGTTCGCGATGCCTTCGAGCGGCTGCTCGCGCAGGGCTGGACCGATGCGCTGCGGAAGGTGCACGGCGACGCCACGATCTACACCTTCTGGGACTATTTCCGCCAACATGCGGAGCGCGACCGTGGGCTGCGCATCGATCATCTTCTGCTGAATCCCGTACTGGCGGAGCGACTGAAGGACGCTGGCGTCGACCGTTGGGTGCGTCTGCAGGAGAAGGCCAGCGACCACGCGCCGACGTGGGTGACGGTGCGGGCGGCGTGATCAACGCGCGGCAGGGCCTTCGCGCCGCTCGCGGCGCACGCGCGCGCGGGTCCGGTAGAGGCGGCTGTCCGCCTTCTGGATGGTGTCGGCCACGGGCTCACCGGCCGTGTTGATGGCTGCACCCATCGAGAAAGCGCTGGGCGACAGCGCAGCGTGGTCCTGGTACCAGTGCTCCAGTTCGCTCAACCGGCCATCCGCGGGCGCGACCAGTACCACCATGAATTCGTCGCCGCCCAGCCGCACCACCGTCTCCTCCTTGCCCAGTGGCGAGCGCAGGAAGGTGGCGAACTCGACCAGGACGGCGTCGCCGCGGCGGTGGCCCTGGGTGTCGTTGATGTGCTTGAAGTGGTCCAGATCGAACATCACGCAGGCCCAGCGCTCATCAATCAGTTCATCCAGCCGGTGCAGGTAACGCCGGTTGTAGCACTGCGTGAGCGGATCCTTGAAGGACATTTCGCGCAGCTGCTGCTCCTGCATCCTCAGCGCGGTGACGTCCTGTGCATGCCCCAGCACGTAGGGCGGGCTGGCCTCGCTGTCGAGCACGTTGTGGTACGCCCAGTAGTGGCGCGTACCGTCGGCGGCAATCAGCTCGATCACGCCAGCGTCGGTGTGGTTCGCCTGGATCCGAGCGAGGTAGGCCTTGAAGCCCTCGCGTTTTTCCGGTGGCATCAGGTCGCACAGGCTGCGCCCGACCATCTGGCTTTCCTCGAAGCCCAGCGACTGCACCGCCGCGGGATTCACCGAGGTCAATGTCCCGTCCAGCGTGTGGGTGCAGATCAGGCCCAGGCTGTAGTGGAACAGTCGCCGGTAGCGGGTCTCGCTCGCTTCCAGCGCGTCGAGCGCGGCTCGCTCGTCCGTGATGTCCTGGATCGCCCCGACCAGGCGTGGATGGCCGTCGACCTGTTGCCGGCTGCCGACCACCCGGGTCCAGATCGCGCGCCCGTCGGCGGTGGTCATTGGCAGCTGCACCTCCCAGGACGTGCCTTCGTCGATGCAACGCTGCACGGCCGCGCGGATGATGTTGCGGCTGTCTTCGCGATAGAACGACAGCGCGGTGTCGAGCGTCGGTTCAAAGTTGCTGCGCACCCCGTGCAGCTGCTTGGTCTCGCGGGTCCAGCGCACTTCGTTGGTGACCAGGTCCATCTCCCAGCCGCCCACCCGGGCGGCGCGGTTGGTCCGCTCCAGGAAGTCTTCGCTGCGTTTCAGCTCGCGATGCAGCGCTTTCGCCTGGCCAACCTGCGCCATCAGGGTACTGCGCTGTTCCAGCACCTGGGTGGTGACCCGCGCCAGATGCACCATCAGTTCGCGCTGGGAGGGGGACAGCACGCCGGGCATCGGGTCGAGCAGGCACAGCGTGCCAATGCGTGCACCATGGGCCGAGCCCAGCGGGATGCCGGCGTAGTGCCGGATGCGCGGCCCGGCGGTCACCAGGGGATTGGTCGAGAAGCGAGGGTCCTGGCGCGCGTCGGGTATCTCGAACAGCTCGTCGTGGCGGATCGCATGCGTGCAGAAGGAGATCTCGCGGGCCGTTTCGGTGACGCCCTCCAGCCCGATATTGGCCTTGAACCACTGCCGGTCTTCGGCCACCACGGTGATCAGTCCCATGGTCATGCCGGTCGCGGCACGGGCGGCGGCGACGATCGCATCGAACACCGGCTCGGGGGGCGTATCCAGCAGGTGCAGTCGGTCGATTTCGAGCAGACGTTCGGCTTCGTCCATGGCGCTTTTCAGGGCTGGGTGGCGAGGGCGGTTGCGGCGGCTGGCTGGCGCTACGCTAGTGCGCACGGCGTTATGTATCGCCATGGCGGAGTGATGCCGATGTGAGGTGGCCGCGCCCGCTCAGTGTTGCTGGAGCGATGCCTGCAGGGCGGTGGCCAGTGCGGCATCGCCGGATACCAGGTCCTGCCAGCGTAGCGTGATGCCCTTGCGTCGCCCCTTTTCGACCAGCTTGAGGCCTTCGGGGTCCACAGTGAGGGTATGGGGCCGGCCATCGATGTCCAGTTCGCGTCGCAGTGGTTTGTCGAGCGGGGTCATCATCGTTTCCTCGCAGGGGCGGCAGTACGCCGTGGCTGAATCGATACGTGACGATTGTCACGGATGTGCCAGCGCCAAGGGAAATCGACAGCGCGGGTGATGCCGATGCGTGGACCAATTACCGGGTCGGACGGAGGCGGGGTCCCATCGCTTGCGATCGCGATGCCATGACCGCCAGTCACCAGGTCGGCGCCGTCGAAACTGCGGTCCAGCCCGAATGCCTGCGAGAGCTTGCCGGGGCCGCTGGCCAGATCGTGGTCCCGGCGCGCGGCGGGGCGCAGCTCGTGCATGCGCTCAAGGCCCGCCAGCGGCTCGACGGCCCGCAGCAGCACCGCCACGCCTTCACCGACCTCTCCGCAGACCACGTTGCTGCCCCAGTGCATGCCGTAGGTGAAGTAGACATACAGGTGGCCGGCCTCACCGAACATGCTGGCCGTGCGCGGCGTCTGCCCGCGATAGGAGTGCGCCGCCGGATCGACGCTGCCCGCGTACGCTTCGACTTCAACGATGCGACCCGTTCGGCCATCGTCACGGACCAGAAGTTTGTTGAGCAGCTCGGGCGCAACCTCGACGGGCGGGCGCCGGTAGAAACTGCGCGGGAGGATCTGAAGAGAGGCGGGCAACCAATCCGGCACGGTAGAGGCAGGCTCGGGCAGATGTTGGTGGCACTGTGGCATTGGACTGGTGAAACGGGCGCAGACGCAGCGTCATTCCGGCGCGGACGGTGCCGCCAGCGTGGCGCGCCGGGCGGCGTAGACCTCGGGCGTCTGCGGCTTGATGAACAGTGCCACCAGCTCCGGATACTCGCGCTTTACCGCCGTTTCGATGCGGGTGATGCAGGCTTCAATCTGTGGGGTCTGCCGATCGTCCTCGAACTCGGCGCTGAGCATGGCCACGACCTGTTCCGGTCCCATCTGCATGGTGGTCACGCCGTTCGCGCGACGCAGGTCCGGATCGGTTTCGGCCACCGCCATGATCCGCTCGGCCACCGCAGGGTGGGCAGGCTCTCCAACCAGCAAGCCCTTGGTTTCACGGGCCAGGAGGAAGGCGGTTGCGGCCAGCACGCCGGCGATGCACAGCGACGCCACACCATCAAGCACCGGCATATCCAGCACCTGCGCGGCCACCAGGCCGATCAACGCGAAGCCCAGCCCGAGCAACGCAGCGCTGTCTTCCAGCAGTACGGTGAAGGTGGAAGGATCCTTGCTGCGGCGGAAGGCTTCGAAGTAGCCCAGTCTGCCTTTGGTACGCCGGAACTCGCGCAGCGCCACCCACCAGGAGGCCCCCTCGAACAGGATGGAAATGCCCAGCACGCTGTAGCTCAACGCGTGGTTGGTGGCCGGCTCCGGCCGGCGGATGTGCTGGATGCCCTCGTACGCCGAGACGCCGGCGCCAGCGGCGAACACCAGCAGGGCGACGATGAAGCTCCAGAAGTACAGCTCGCGGCCATAGCCGAATGGATGTACCGGGTCTGGCGCCTTGCCGGCCCGGCGCAGCCCGTACAGCAGCAGGAGTTCATTCAATGTGTCGACCAGCGAATGCACGCCCTCGCTGAGCATGGCCGAGCTGCCGGAGATGCCGGCAGCGATGAACTTTGCGATGGCAATGGCCAGGTTGCCCGCGAGGGCGGCATAGATGACCAGACGGGAACCGGTGGGAGCGGACATTTCGGCGGCGGGGCGGGGCGGACGCCTGATCTTCCCGATCAGCGCGTGCCCATTGCGTGCACGGCGCGATCAGTGCCCCTTGGGATTGAGGTACAAACGCGCCCCATCCGATTCACGGTAGCCCGTCCAGCGCCCACCGCCTGACGCGCGGAAGCGCCCGAACACGGTGTTGCTGGTGTCGGTGAGCAGCAGCTGGTTGCCCGACAGTACCCAACGGTTGGCCGAGAAGAAGCCATCCGGGCAGCCGGCGGGCACGTAGGCACTGTAGCCGCCGAACCACTCGATGTTCTTCAGCTCGATGGAGCAGGTGTTGCCGTTCTCCTGGCCCAGCGTCCAGCTGCCGAACAGATCGCTGTCGCGCAC
This sequence comes from Stenotrophomonas sp. YJH_SMC_127, assembly GCF_059372445.1. NCBI lineage: Bacteria > Pseudomonadati > Pseudomonadota > Gammaproteobacteria > Lysobacterales > Lysobacteraceae > Stenotrophomonas > Stenotrophomonas sp. YJH_SMC_127. Next base: position 367,276 of record NZ_JCAFVO010000002.1, read on the forward strand.
ATCGCGGCCGCCACGGTGGCGGTCGTGGCCCCAGTCGTCGTTGTCGTCGTGGAAACCGAAGCCCACGTCGATCTCTTTGCTTTCGCTGCGTGACCCGGACTGCGAGCTCCCGCTGGTGGTGGTCTGGGTGGTCACCGCGCCACTGCTCTGGGTCCGGGTGCTGCTGGATTGCGTGGTCTGGTCGGTGTGGGTGGTCTGTTCGCCGAAGCCGAACGAGGCGTCCTGGGCCAGGGCGGGCAGGGCCAGGCAGCACAACGCGGACAGGCAGGTACGGCCGAGCACGGCAGCCATTGCAGCATCCTCGGAAGGGTGGACCGCGCGAGTATCGAACCGGTGGGGCGGGAGACGGTGTGAGGGTGTGCGCGGCGGCAGCCCAGCGAAGGGTAGTGCCGGCCGCTGGCCGGCTCCCACTTGGCACCCAGGAACCGAAGGAATGCCGGCCAGCGGCCGGCACTACCCGCAGCCAGGCAGGGCCTGGCGCTACGGGTCGGGCTTTACCCTGACCACCCGTTTCCGGTACTCATACACATTGTCACCGCGGATACGCTTTTCCTCGGTGCCGGTAACCCGGCCTACCTGCTGGTCCGAGCCGGTGACCGGCTTGGCCTCGATGGCGGTCTCGTGCTCGAAGGAGTGCGATTTGTCGGTGTTGCGGTAATAGCGGTACAGCGCCCAGTACAGCGCGGTTGCGCCGGCCGGACCTGCCGCCAACAGCCAGAGGCCACTGTCGTCGCTCATGTCGATGCCACCAGGATGGCAATTGCGAGGGCTTCAATGACGGTGCCGGTGGCCAGTGCCGCCAGCAGCATCTTCCATTGCTGCACGGGCACGCTGCCCATGGTTTCGCCGGTACGGCCGTTCACCGCGATGTAGTGCAGCATGCCGCCGTTCTTGCCGGGCTGGTGGTAGGAGTACAACCACACCGGCAGGTACATCGACACCCAGCGGGTGCCATGCACCTCCAGCTGCTCCTGTTCCCAACGCACGCCACGGTTGTAGCGCTTTACCGAACCTTCCAGCTGTGCGCGGGCGATCGACAGCAGCTGGTCTTCCAGCCGCGGCCGCAGCTTTTCCACATCCAGGTTGCGCTTTTCGGAGGTGAAGCCGGCCAGGTACGAGGCGTTCCATTTCACCGCGTTCTTGGTATCGAACGGCAGGATGGTGTTGATGATGTTGTTGGTGTTGGCGCGGGTATCGAGATTCCCGCGCTCGGCCGAGGATTCCAGTGGCAGGTCATCGACCGTGAAGTCGACCTGGCGCTCGACCTGGTAGACATCGGCGTCGTACAGGGTGCGCTTGTTCTTCTCGCTGCCCACGGTGTACTGCCGGGTCTGGATCTCACCCTTGCCGGCCACGGCCGCGCTGACATTGCTGTCGACGATCATGTAGGGCAGGAACACGCCCACCACGTTTTCCGGGGTGAACTGGTCCTTGAATGCCTTCAGCGCGAACATGCGGCGCTTGTCGACGAACTGGCGGATGCGCGCGACCGCATCGTCCTTCCTGATATGGAAGGGCAGCACTGCATCGGGCACCGCGCCGTTGGCGATCTGCTCGTTGACGCCGAACACATGGCGGCACCAGTGGCAGCGCGCCGTCATCGTACTCTCGGTATTGACCGTGACTTCAGCGCCGCACCCGGTGCATTTGAACGTCATCAGTGCCGAGGTGTCGGCGTCGATGTCACGTGCGCCAGAGGCAATGACCGTACCGCGCAGCTGGTCGATGGCCTCGCCCAGGCCGAACTCTTCCTCGACGCGTGCGCCATGCCATTCGTGACGGCAGTACAGGCAGACCAGGATGTCGGTGCCGGCCTTGGGCCGGATGTCGGTGGCACCGCACTTCGGGCAGCGGTTGAGGCCGTCCTTCAGCTCGCTGGCCGACGTATCGATGGCCACCGGGTCGGGCGCTTCCACTTCATCACGGATGGCCTGTGGCAGTTTCGAGGTGTCCAGCGGGAAGCTGCCGGGCAGGGGAGGGACGTCCTGCGGCGAACCGGGCCCATCCAACGACGCCGCCGGCAAGGGCGGCGGCGTCGCGGGCGCGGATCCGGGCAGCGGCGGCGGGCCGTTTCGGGGATCGGACATGTTCGTTGTGCGTCCCGCTGTTACAGGCCCAGTGCCTTGGCCTTCAGGGCGTCATAGTCGCCCTGGGTGATCAGGCCCAGATCCAGCATTTCCTTGGCCTTCTTCAGCTTGGCCACCGGGTCGTCGGCAGCCGGGGCGACCGGCTGCTGCATGCCGCCGACACCGAACATGCCCGAGGCCATGCCGACACCGACCAGGCCAGCCGCTCCGCCGTTCTCGCCGGCGGACTGGATGCCCTGGGCGACGCTGGCCTGCAGGTTGGAATTGCCGCGCGAACCCGACAGGGCATCGGCGCGCTGCACGGTCTTCAGCAGTTCGCGGGTGTTGGCGTCGTACTCGATCGAGACGATGGCGGTCTTGACGATGGCCAGGCCGCGGTCGGACTTCCACTGGTAGCCCTGCTCGACGGCGGCAGACAGGCTCTGTGCAAAGCCCAGCGAATCCTGCTGCAGCTTGGTGATGCGGTTGCCCTTGCCCGGGTCGTTCGTGTACAGGCTGAAGGCCGGGGCCAGCGAACCGACCACTTCATTGAACAGCTGGCTGGCGGCGGCGTTGTCCAGGTCGGTGAAGTCGAACACCTGGCCCGGCTGCAGGTAGCTGGCCGGCACGAAGTTCTTCACGAACAGGATCGGGTCGACGATCTTCAGCGTGTAGGAGCCGCGCGTGACCGCACCCACCTGGGTGTTGAGGAAGCCGTCGTCCCAGTAGATTTCCGACTGGGTACCGAAGCGGTTGTCCGGCAGTTCCTTCAGCGACACGAAATACGCCGCCTGCTGCGAACCCGGCTGGCCGCCGAACTTGAAGCGCTCCCAGCTCTGCTTGATGAACGTGCTGACCAGGCCGTCGCCGGCGAAGATCGACTGCGAGTTCAGATCATCCGAACGCCACTCGTAGCCACCCGGTTCGGCGACGAACGCGGTGATCGCGCCGTCCTGGAACAGCAGCAGGCCGTAGCCCTCCGGCACGATGATCTTCGAGCCGTTGGTGATGATGTTGGACGAGCCGCTGGTATTGGAGCCGCGGCCGGCATTGGTGCCGCGCGGTACCGCCGCGAACAGGGCCGCCGTCGAGGGCAGGCCCGTGGGCACGGTGTAGAAGTCCTTCCACTGGTCGGCCAGCACACCACCCACCGCACCCTTCACCGCCTGTACCAGACCCATGTCCAACTCCCTGTGATTCGAGGGCAGGCACCATGCCTGCCGAGCTGGACTGACTATAGAGGAGCGGGATGGGCCGCCGCCACCGCCGCGCGCGCCTGCCATTCATCATGGCGCGACGGCGACGGCAGGCTTTCAGGCCATGCCGCGCGCGATCAGGGCATAGCCGATCATCAGTGCCAGGCACAGTGGCAGGGTGACGAAGGAGGCGATCATCCAGCGCAGCGCCTTGCGCGAAGCCTCGGTGGCCGCGCCGATCTGGCCGCTGGCGACCAATGACGTGCTGCGGTTGGCGTAGACGGTGGCGACGATGCCGAACGGCCAGAAGCCGGCGATGATGCTCAGGATGGCCCACATCAGGTAGTTCCTGGGGGGCACGGGTGGCGGGGTGCGGTCCATGCGGTCGATCTCCTTGATCGTGCTGCGGTCGGGAGCGCGAGTATGCCGACAGGCCAGGTGCAGCGGAAGGCATGCCACCCGTGCGTGGTGCGCAATCTTCTGCTGGTCGATGGGTCATTGATCGGGGGCGGCGCCGCGGCAGGCAGGCGCGGTGGCCTGCGGGCCTGGGCGAGCAGGCGGTGCAGCCGTCACGGCGGCGCAATACGTGCCCGTCCCTGGTTCGCTCACACGCGTTGATCATCAGCGTGGATGGAATCCCGGCGCCTTGCCTTCACCTGCTTTGCAGTGCGCCGCGCACGGAAACGCGGGCGACAAATATCCGGCGCGGATATTCACGTCATTATCATGCTTATTTTCTGGAAACTCGTTTCCCATAATCCAGGGACGCGATGGCCGGAACACAGGGAGCGCCGCGTCACAGGCAGTGCCGCCCTGTGGCGCACGACCCCGGCCTGGACGACGTCCGCCTTGCCGACCTCCAGCAGCGATGGCAGTTCCCGGCACTGCGGGAGCGGGCAGCGTGCACGGCACCAGCGGTGCGACCAGCGGGTACGGCATGCGGCGTGGACGTCGCAGCATCCCGCGATGATGCCGGAGGGCCTGCATCGCGAGATCGCCCGTTGCAGATGCATCGGGTCGCCATTCCAAAGGGGAGTTTCGATGCACAGGCAAGTCAGTGAGATGCTGCAGCGCGCTTATCGGCCCTATCCGTCATTGCCCGAACTGCTGGGCGCGTTCGTGAAGGAGCTGTCCCAGCACAAGGTGATGCGGGGTGGCCAAGTGCGGTTGCGTGGTGCGGTGGCAGGGACGGCTGCGGGGTTGCCAGCTGCGTCCGGGCAAGAGGTTTCCTTGCAGCGGGTTCCCATCCGCTATGGCGGCGAGGTGCTGGGTGAGCTGCACCTGGAAGGCGAGAAGGGCCGGCTGGATGGCAGTGCCCTGGCGCTGGGGGAGCAGTTTGCCCAGCGTTGCGCGCATCTGATCAAGCGCTACGAAGCCAAGGCCTGGGCCGAACAGGCATTGAGCCGGCCGCTGTTGCTGGTCGGCGCCGGCGAGGCGCTGAAGCAGATGGATGAATTCGTGGAGCGCGCGGCGGCCAGCCCGTTGCCGGTCCTGCTGCGCGGCGAGTTTGGTACCGAGAAGATGGAGCTGGCCGCCGCCCTGCACAGTGGCGGCCCTTCCCGGCAGGGCCCGTTTGTGGAGGTGAACTGTGTTCACCCGCTGGGCGAAGCCAGCGACTGGTTCGCGCGCGCACAGGGCGGCACGCTGTACTTCCACGAAGTCGACGAACTGCCGGTGCCGCTGCAGGGGCAGCTGTCACATCGCATGCGTGGGCTGCCTGCCGCTCATGCTGAAGCGCTGGCGGCCGGCCCGATACGGGTGATCGCGTCGACCAGCGCGGACCTGGAACAACGGGTGAGAGAGAAGCAGTTCTCGCGCGCCCTGCTGGCTGGGCTGGAGTTCCTGACCGTGGATATTCCACCGCTGCGCGAACGGGTGGAGGACATCGGCGCGCTGGCGGCGCGTTCGCTGGAGCTGCATGGATTCAATCCCCGCGTGCTGGGCGACGATGTGCTGGAAGCCCTGTGCGCGCACGACTGGCCCGGCAATCTGCTGGAAATGGAGCGGGTGGTGGTCCGGCTGGCGGTGATGACCGGTGGCCGATGCATCCGTCGTGAGGATCTCGCACGCCACGCGCCGGATCTGGCTGCAGGCCACGTTGCCAGCGATGCCGGGCGCGCCCCGCAACGGCTGCCCGCGGTTGAGCAGACCGTCGGTCCTGCGCCCGCGCAGCCGGATACGCCGCGGGCAGCGCATGAAGGCCTGCACGACGGCCTGAAACGCGCCCTGGCCTACCTGAAGGACCATGCCGCGGAGCCGCTCACGCTGGGCGACCTTGCCCGTCAGGCCCATGTGAGCCAGTCACACCTGGGATTCCTGTTCCGCAGCGAGCTGGGCACGACGTTCAAGCTGCTGCTGCAGCAACTGCGCATCGAGCACGCCAAGCAGCTGCTGCGGGATGGGCAGCGCCTGCGCATTACCGATGTCGCACTGCAGGTCGGCTTCGGTGACCTGAGCCACTTCGAAAAGAGCTTCCGGCGCGCGGTAGGGGTCAGCCCGCGCAGCTACCGGCGAAGCCCGCACCAGTAAAAGCAACGCCCCGGTGCAGGCGCGGGCCTGCCCGGGGCGTTGGGATGGCGGACGCAGCGTCAGCGCGCGTTGGCTTCAGCAGCGCGCTGCACGGCCTGTTCGGCCGCTTCGTCCGCGCATCGCGCGGCCTCGGCGGCGGCCTCGACCGCGCGTTGCGAAACCTTCATCGCGGTGCGGATGCCTTCTTCACTGGCAGCCATTGCGGCGTCCGCCAGTTCCTGGGCGATCTCCATCGGGGTTCTGCCCGCCGGATGGGCGGGAGTGGGCTTGCCGGGAAGCGGGGTCGGGAAGGTCATCGTCGGTGCTCCTGCTGGGGATGAGGGGGGAACACCGTCACTGCGCTCCCCCAGGATGTGGCGCAATGCCGCCTGGGCATCGGCCAGGATCTTCTGCGCCTGTTGCCGGGCCGCCAGGCGTCCGGCAGCAACGGCCGCGCCGGCTGCCGAAGCAAAGGCCTCTGTTGCTGCCTGCACGCCATCGCCATCTGGCGCCGGAGCCGGGTTCACACTGCATCCTTCTGATAATCCACTCGCGCTTCATCGCCCAGGTAGCGGCGGGTTCGGCGGTAATCCTGCAGGGTGATCACATTGTCCTCCACCTGTATCAGCGCCTTCGCTCTGGAACCATCGATCGCGAACTGCACGCTGGCACCGTCCTGGCCGAGCCGGCCACGGGAAACCGGATGTTCGTTGAGGAATTCCTGCGCATCGCGCAGCTGCCACCGCGCGGCCTCGCGCAACCGGCTGTCATCCTGCAGCAGGTCGGGTTCGTCGTCGAAGCAGGCCGCCATCTGCTGGGCGGCCAGCGAGATGCGGGCGTAGCCGATCTGCCGGTTCGCGGCCAGGCTTGCGTCGATCGCCTCGCGCACCTGCTCTGGCGACGGCAACTGTGGCAGCTGCGGCCCGTCCAGGAAGCCGAACAGGATCGGCAGCACCTGCTGCAACGCACGGGTGGCACGCGCCAGCCGATGCTCGCGGCTGCCACCCCCTGCGCTCACCCGCTGGTAGAAGCGGAAGTAGTCGGCAAACTCGATGGGCCTGCGCGCGTGCAGCAGCGCGAAGCCGGCAGCGGCGGCCAGGTCGTCGCGCCCTGCTGCGGACATGTCCACCTCACGGGCCACGTGGTGGAGCGCCACCGATTCGCGAAAGTCCAGCTGCTGCAGCAGGGGTGCGTCGGCCGCGCCGATCGAAGCCAGGAACGCGCGCGAGGCGCCGAGCTCGGCGTTGGTCAGCAGCCGGTGTTTTTCCAGCACTCGCTGTGCCTCGTTGTGCGACAGGCGTGTCTCGTCATCAAACTCCATGTTGCGCAGGGCACCGAGGTCGCTGGCACCAAGGCTGAGCAGCTTGACCGGACCGATCTGCAACCCGGTGCGCGGCAACCATGTCATGCGCGAACCGTGCAGGCCCTGTTGCACCCCATCAAGCATCGTGCCCTCGTCGGAGAAGGCGTAGCGGTGCTCATGCGATTCCATGGCCCACTTCAACCAGTGCTCGCCGCCGTCGATGAACTGAAGGACATGCCTGCAGGATTGACTGATCAGGTTGGCCTGGGGGATGGAACGACCGGCAATGAAAATGCTCATGCGTGGATCTCCTGGCGGCCTCACTGGGCCGGAAATTCCTTGAGGACGGTCGCAGCGGCATTGCCGACGCGGTTGAAGTCGGCGGTGGCCCCCTGCATCATGTTCTGCGCCTGCGTGAGCACCCTTGCGTACTTTTCGTCCCCCGTCGCCAGGTACTGGGCCATGGCCACGCCGGCCGCGGTGGTCGCGATGGTTGAGACATTGCGCAGGGCGTCGGCGGCATCCTGTACGGCGATCGCCGCAGACTGGGCCACCGACTGGTAGGCCTTGCCGGCACCACTGGTCGTCACGACGGTCGCTGACATGGTGGCCGTCTGCACTTGGTTGATCACATCGATGATCTGGGCGTTGACGTTGCTCGGGTCCATACGGGCTCCTTGATGGGCGGGTGGGGCCGCAGGCGGCCTGCAGTCTGTCAGGCCCCGGCGTCAGCGTCGTCCGCCGGGGAAGGGGAAGGGGAGTCTGGCGCGGGATCCTGGGCGGGACCTGCGTCCGGATCCGGACCGGACGCGGGGTCGGGCGCAGGACCGGGCGCGGGCGCTGCCGCATTGCCTGCAAGCGTTTGGAGTGCATGCAGGCTGCTGGTAGCGGCCGCAGCGTCGGCAGTGGCACCGTGGGTCTGTGCCTGCAGGACGCTGATGGCGGTCTTTCCTTCTGCGGTGGCCGCGGCGATCACCGCCGCAGGCGAAGGGGGCGCCGGCACCGGGCCGGGCAGGGGGATGACCTGCGGCGGTGGCGGCGGAGGGGGTTCCGGAGCGGGTGGCGGCACCGGCCAGGGAGCGTTGATCATCTTCGCGCAGGTGGCGGTGACCGCTGCGTTGCTGACCATGCCTGCACCCTGCTGGCGCGCGACGGCGTTGTGCATGGCGGTGCCCAGCGTCTCCAGCATCACCATGTCCAGCATGCTGAAGGACTGCGCCGGACCCTGGGCCACCAGCAGCGTCGAGGCGGCGCTGACGCTGTCGACGATCTGGCTGTTGACGGTGTTCTCACTGCTCATGACGGAACGGCTCCCTTCTGGATGATCAGGGCCAGGACCTGGGCCAGGCTTGCGCCGGCGGTCACCTGGCCGCGTTGCTGGTTGGCCACCGCGTTCTGCATTGCCAGGCCGAGGCTGTCGGCCATCGCCAGGTAGGTGGCGGACATCGCGAACGAGGGGGCAAGGGCGATCGCCACACCGGATCCGGCGCTGGTGGTTGCCAGCAGGTAGCCGGTGGCGGGCGATGCGGCCATCGATCAGGGGCCCGACGTGACGCCGCCCTGGGCGGGGGCGCGGTGGTTGGCGTCACGCCGGGCCGACACGTCAGCGCAGGCCCAGGATTTCGCGGGTGGCCACGCCGTTGGAGGCGGTGTCGATCGCATACAGCGTGGACACCCCCTGGGTGGTCGACGCCTGCATGGTCACGTAGGACTGCTGCTGGTTGTTGGTGGCGTTGTGCGCGGCGTTGGACAGCGCCTGGCTGGTGGCCACGAACAGGTTGCCCATTGCGATGGCCGGCGCATCACCAAGCACCTTGGTGTTGACCTGCGAGACCGAATCGGTGATCTGGCTGTTGACGGCGGTGGGAAATGCCATGGTGGAAGCTCCTAGGGTGGACAGCACTACAGGAACGGAGATTGCCGGCACTCAATGGAATCAGCCGAGAATCTTCCGGGTGGCGGCGCCGGTGGCGCCGGTATCGACGGCGTAGAGCAGCGCGACGCCCATCGTGGTCGCGGCCTGCGCCGTGACATACATCTGCTGCTGGGCGAGCGTCGCGTTGTGGGCGGCATTGGCCAGCGCCTGCGCGGTGGCCTGGTATAGCGTGCCCATTGCCGTGGCAGGCGCCACGCCCAGCACCTGCAGGTTGGCCTGGCTGACCGAGTCGGTGATCTGGTCGTTGACGGCCGTGGGAAATGCCATGGCTCAGCTCCTCGCCTGCCGGCGCATCACGCGCCGAGGATCTGCTTGGTGGCCACGCCGGTGGTGGCGGTGTCGATCGAGTACAGCGTGGCCACGCCCATGGTGGTGGCCGCCTGCGCCGTCACATAGGACTGCTGCTGCGCATTGGTGGCGTTGTGGGCGGCGTTGGCCAGCGCCTGCGCAGTGGCCTGGTACAGATTGCCCATGGCCACGGCGGGCGCGTCGCCCAGCACCTTGGTGTTGGCCTGGGTGACCGAATCGGTGATCTGGTCGTTTACAGCGGTCGGGAATGCCATGTCGATCTCCTTGAGGTTGGCGGGTCAGCGATGGAACGACAGATCAGGAGCCCAGGCCGCGGACGCGGGTGCTGAGGATTTCCTTGCTCGCTACCGCCGTGGTGGCGGTATCGATCGAGTACAGGGTGGCCACGCCCATGGTGGTGGCCGACTGCGCGGTGACGTAGGACTGCTGCTGCGCGTTGGTGGCGTTGTGGGCGGCGTTGGCCAGCGCCTGTGCGGTGGCCTGGTACAGATTGCCCACTGCCACGGCGGGCGCGTCGCCCAGCACCTTGGTGTTGGCCTGGGTGACCGAATCGGTGATCTGGTCGTTTACCGCGGTTGGAAATGCCATGTCCTGCTCCTGCGAAAGGGTGGAAGTGCGTGGTATCCAGTGTCACGGTGCGTTGCCTGCAGCGGCCTGGGCTTCACCGTGGGGCCAGAGTAGGAAATGGCGCCGCCGCCGGATTGGCGGAATCGACGGAGAATGCGGTGGGATCACCGTGAAGGTGCGGCGTGAATACGGCGGAACTGATGATCATCGCCGTCGTCGCCAGCGCTGGCGCGTTGCCCTGGAGCACACACAGGGCCTGCGCGTGGGTAGCGCCATCCGGCGGCGAGGGGCTGTCGGCCACAGCGTCGCCGGATCGGGCGGGTCAGAGCATGTAAGGGATCTTGAACGCCAGCGTGAAGTCCGGTGCATCCGGGGTCAGCCCGATGCCCAGCAGGGTCACCAGCGTGGTGTGCTGGTTGAGCGCGTACGTCACACCCAGATTCAGTGACGCCGCGTTGGCGTCGCTGCCAATCACTTTCATCCACTTTCCGCCCTGGAAACGGGTGGAAGCACGGGCGCTGATGCGGTCGCTGAAGGACAGGCTGAGACTGGTGCGCTCGTTGAACGCAAAGGCCACGCCGGCGCCGAAGTAGACCGAGCCGCCGAGCTTCACGTCACCCGGGTTGACCGTGTCGGGGTTGCTGTCGATGTCACTGAAACCACGCGGGAACGAATGCACGTAGCCGAGGTTGGCGAACAGGATCGCCGGATCGGCTGTCTTGACCACCGACAGCCCGACGTTGGCCTGCCACACACCATTGCCGGTCGGTTGTTCCTTGGGCACGGCGAAGCGGATGTAGTCATCGTCATCGCGCTCGATCACCTTCCAGTCCAGGCCGTAAGGTGCACGCCCGGTGGGTGCGGTCACTCCGGCGGTGAGTACGGCTTCCGGGCGCCAGCCGCGCTCGCCGAACAAGCGGTAGTTCGCACTCAGGCCGATATCGCCCAGGCCGTTGCCATTGGTTTGTTCCTGCGCGATCGCGGCCGCCGCACCGCCGGCACCGCCCTTCTGGTAGACGGTGCGCCGCGCCAGGTATGGCACGTCCAGGTTGAGCGTCAGGTTCGGACTGACGCCCCAGCGCGCGGCCAGATTGTAGGTGAGCGAATCGGACTCGACGTTCTCGATGGCGATGTTGCCGAGGAAGATCGCATCCAGCGCCAGGAAGCCATTGAGGGTGAGCTGCTTGCGGTCGTAGCGGGCGTAGGTGAGGCTGTTCTCGACGGTGAAGCGGCGCGAGAACAGCGCCGACTGCTGCTGTTTCACATCATCCACGCTGCGCCGCGATTCCTGCTTTGCCTGCTGCGCCTCGGCGGCACTGCTGGCATAGCCTTCGCTGCCCGGCGACGTCTGTAGGGTCGAGCCATGCTCGACGGGCGCAGTCGTAGACGGGGCCATCGGACCAACCTTCCCACTCAGCCGCGCCTGCATCGCCTGTACCTGCATGTCCAGTTCGCGCAGCCGCCGCACTTCCTGTGCGTAGTTGGATTTCAGCTGCTCCAGCTGGTTGGCCAGTGCCTGCACGTCGGCGCCATCGTCCGCCGCGGGTGGCGCGGCGAAGGCGGTGCCCGCCAGCGCCGCCAGCGCCAACGGGGTGATCCTCATCAGGGTGTGCATGTTCGTGTCCTGCGTTGTGGAACGCTTCCCCCAACGCCGTGCCGTGGTGCTACCGGCCCGGCCCCATGCCGCGGTTCATCGCAATCGCCTGGGCCACGTTCTGGCTCAACGGCAGGTTGCCGCCCGCGGTATCCCGCACCAGCTCCAGCCGCAGCTGGTTGCTGGCGATCTGGCCGTCACCGGCCAGGGCGATGCCCTGGCCGACGCTGCCGTTGCGTATCCATTGCTGGACCAGGCCCTGGCCATCTACCTGCAACAGCAGGCGTGCCTGGTTGCCGTCGAGCACCGCAGAGGCCGAGACGCCTGCGGCGTGTGCACTGATCGAATGGGCACCGTCACCCGGCAGGGCCGGCACCGCGCCATTGCGTACCACCAGCGTGGTGGCATTGCGGGCGACGTTGCCATCGCCGGCCACCTGCACGCTCTGCACCACGCCGCTGGCGTTGGCCAGGCCGCTGCTGTCGATGTGGCGACCCTGCGTGTCCGGCAGCGGCGCATCTGCGGCGGTCACGTGCACGCTGGGCTGGAAGCTCATCTTCGGGCTGCCGCCGCCGCGGAAGTCCATGCCCAGGGTCAACGCACCCTGCAACACGCTTCCGTTGCTGGCCTGCCACCGCGAGACCATCGTCACCCCGAACCAGGCGACGGTATTGCCGCCCACGGTGTAGCGGCCCCGCATCAGGTTCAGTTCGGGATCCGGGATTTCCTTCAGGCCGCGCCCGGGCGCCGCGTCCGCCGCCTGCAGGGGCAGGGCGGGGCAGGCCAGCAGCAGGACCATCAACAGGCGGTGACGGAACATGGCGGAACCTCCTTCAGAACAGGTCGGCGTGGCTGAAGCCGAAGTCGACCAGTTCGGCATCGGTGATCGGCCCCTGTCGCGCGTAGAGCGCGCGGGCACTGGGCCGTTCGCTGGGTTGCAGCAGGACCGTGTTGCGATCGAAATCGCTGCCGATCACCACGAAGACGGCACGCGATGGCCACGCAGCGAGGAATTCAGGCAGCGCCAGGCTGCGGTTGCCGAGGATGGGATCAGCCACCTCGACCACACCGTCGCGCACCTGCTTGAGCACCACGAAGTGGCGGAAGCCGCGCACGTCCATCAGCACAAGACCGGGAACGCGAAGCGTGCGCAGGCGTGTTTCATCGATACGATAGCCGCGCCCGCGCATGCCCAGCGATTCCACGTAGCGCTTGATGTCGAGCAGCGAGAAACCACGCTCGGCCACCAGCGCTGGATCGGACACCCCCATCATTCCTTCGATCACGGTCGCTTCGTCGGTCTGCAGGTGATAGGCATGGCGCAGGATGGTTGCCAGTGCGGCCGCCCCGCAGCTGTAATCGGTGTGCTGCCGCACCACGTTGCGGTAGCGCCGTTCCTGCATGCTTTCCACCTTCTGCTGCAGCAGTGCGCCATTGGGCAGCACGCCGGCGAAGCCGACGTCGCCCGCCCGCGCCGATGCACCGCCCAGCAACAGCAGGCAGGCCAGCAGGCATATCGACAGACGGTGGCCGAGCATCACGTTCTCCAGCAGCAGGAGGGAGCCCCTGCCCCAAGGGGGAGGAGGAACAGGGGCTCCCGGGAACCCGGCCATTGGCGGACGGCCGGGGTGGTGCACTTACTCGCCGTTGCCGCCACCACCGCCGGTGCTGGGCTGGGCTACGGCCAGGGCCAGGCTGTTGGCCTGCAGGTTGCCGGTGCCCGCCGCCACGTTCACGCCGATGTTGCCGGAGGCGCCGGAGAAGGCACTGCCGGACAAGGCCGACGTGTTGGTGGCGTTGACGTTCACCCAGCGCGTGGTGCTGACCGTGCCGCTCAGGCTGGCGTACAGATCGGCCACGCCCAGTTCGACGAACTGGCTGGAGCCGCTTTCACGCGTATCGAAGCCCAGGCCGCCCACCCCCGGCCGGTTGGGGTTCATCGTGGCGTTCTGGATCTCGTTGTCCAGGTCGATGTGGCCGGTACTGTTGCCACCCGGATGCGGCAGTGCGCCGTTCCACGTATCCAGGTAATAGTTGGCCATCTGGTAGGCATTGCCGGTGCCGCGGTAGGTGCCGGCGCCATAGCCCCACGTCAGGCCGCTGACGCCGCCATGCAGGCCGACCTGCACGGTATCGGTGTAGGACTGCACGAAGCCGGCATTGCTGACCGTGTTGCCGGTGGAGACCTGGTTGGAGCTGATGCTCGACTGCGCCACCGCCGTGGTTGCGACGGAGGCCGCGAGCGCGTTCTTCTGCTCGTTGTTGTTGCCCGAGGCGATGTTGACGCCGATGTTGCCCGACGCACCGCCGAAGGCATTGCCACCGAGACCTGCGGCATTGGTGACGCCGGAGTTCATGGTGGCGTTGCCGAAGCCGGCCTGGTTGACGAACACCTCGGCGTCGGCCATGCCGAAGCTGAAGGACGCATCGGCAGCGGACAGCGACGCAGCATTGTCCTGGGCGTTGTTGTCGCCCGATACCACGTTGAAGCCCAGGTTGCCGGAGGCGCCGGCACCCACGCTGTCACCGATGGACGCACTGTTGGTGACCAGGCTGTTGCTGGTGGCGTTGCTGCTGATCGACTGGCGGTTGTCGATCACCGCAATGGCCGCCGAGTCGAGGTCGATGTCGCCGGTGATGGTGGGGTCGCCGGAGAAATTGACGTCGGTGCTGAGGCGCAGGTCCTTCTCCAGGTTCACGTCGACGCCGTGGTTGTTCTTTTCCTTGCGCTCGTCGGCCTGGATGGTGCTGTGCTTCTGCACATTGACGTTGACGGTGCGGTTGCGTACGTCGTTGTCGGTGTGGTTGTGGGTGTCGTTGCGGGTCTCGCTGACGGTGTGGTTGTGGTTGATGTTCGCGTTGGCGTTCTGGTTGTCCCAGCCATTGGCCGCAGCGGCGGTCGAGGCAGTGGCAATCGCCATGGCGAGCATGGTCCGTTTGACGGTCGCTTTCATGGTGCCCTCTCTCTCATCGGGTGGTGCATCGGTTGGGTGGTTGTCACGGGAGGTCCTGCACGATCAGGCCCAGCACATTGGCCGTGTCGTTGCCGCTGCCCGCGATCTGATTGAGTTGCAGGACCCCGTCGAATCCCCGCAGCGCGGTGCTGGTGACACCGGCGCTGCGGGTGCCGGTCGCGACGCCGCGACCGGCGTCGTCCCGCCCCCCTGCCAACGCGGAACCTTCGGCGGCCAAGGCCGTATCGTCGGATTCGCGTATGCCCTGTCTGGCCAGCGTCGCGCTGACGACGTTGAGCGTCGTGTTGGCGATGCCGCTGGCCTGGTTGATGGATGCGATGCCGCTGGCACCGGCCAGCGCGTTGCCGTCGATGACGGCGGTGGCGTGCGCCGGTGCGCTCAGCACGCGGTTGCCGGCCTGCAGTTGCCGGTTGCCGATCGACACGTCGGCGCGTTCGCCGGTGGCGATGCCATGCAGGTTGGCCTGCAGGTTGAGGTCACCGGCCGCCTGGTTCACCGCGATGGCGCCGTTTGCACCCGCCAGGGCGTGACCGTCGATGCGGGCCACGTCGAGGTAGGCGAGCATGCCGCTGTAGTCGTCGGCCTGCGCCATCAACGGCGTGGCAAACAGGACCAGCAGCAGCCAACGTGCCCGCTTCACTTGCCACCTGCCGGGGCCGGGCCCTGCAACGGGAACTGGGCGAGCGCGCCGCGCACGGTATCGCCGATGCCGCGGGTGCTGTTCCCGACCGCGCCCAGTGGGCCACCCAGTGCGCCACCGAGGCTGCTGCCGAGCATGCCGTCACTGCTGCGTCCCAGCGTGCCGCCCAGGGCCTGCTGGGCGACCCGTTCGACGGTGGTGCCAGTGGGGGTCGCGGTCGCAGCCGTGTGCCCCGCCCCAATGCCGGCATAGTCCTCATCGCTCAGCTCATCCATCGCGTTTGCCGGGGTACCCGCACCGAGCGCCAACGCAATCTCGCGCTGCGGTTTCGGATCGGCGATCAGCGCCATGCCCGGGGGCGCCATGCGATAGGCCGGTCGCGCGGCCACATCCCGCAACAGGACGATTTCGCCCGGTTGTGCCTTCACGCCCTGGCGGGCACCGGAGGCAGAGGCGCCCGCGGCTGCCGACAGCAGGGCCACGGCCAGCATTGCCAGCAGGCCGCGAATGGGGGTGATGCCGTCCATGCCGATCTCCCGTGATGGGTGCGGCGGAACCACGCATCATCCGTGCCAACCCTGAAAGGCTTGGCCGCCAGGGGGGCGGGCACTGGCGGGCGTGGGGCGTTGCTGCTGCACTGATACAGCCGTGTGGAAAAAATGTTGGGATTGCGCAGCGCCAAGCGCCGCAGGGCAAGGCAGGCGGCCGACTGTCGCACCGGTGTTACAGGTGCCGCCGCGGACTGTAACGATGCCGCTTCAGCCAGTGCTTTCTTGACGCGCCGCTCATTGCGCCGCCGTTTAGCGCAGCGCTAGGATCCGCGCAACAAAGGCCGCCGCGGTGGCCGTAGAGGTCCCGGCGGAGGGGCGGCACGCCGGTGATTGCCTGACAGTCCGCCGACGGTGTCCGGATGCTGGGGGAAGCATGGCAGCGGTCCCGGAGGCTTCTGCGTCACGATGCGTGCTCTGGTTCGGCGAGCCGCTGGCGAACGAGCGCAGCGCGCTGGCGGCCGCAGGCTGGTACGTGCGTCGCATCCATCCCGACCCGGCGATGGCCATCGGCCTGCGCGGGCGCGACCGGCTGCTCGCCGTGCTGGATCTTCGCCATCTGGATGCGCCGGCCCAGCAATTGCTGGCGCCGTGGATCGAACAGCACGCGCATCTGACCTGGCTGGCGGTGCTGCCGCCTGGCGCAGGGCCCACGCCTGCAGCGTGGCTGCCCTTGTTGCAGCGTTGCATCTCGCGGTTCACGCTGCCTTTCGGCCTGCTGGACCTGGTGGCGGCGATGCGCCAGCAGTTCGACGCGGAGGATACGTCTGCCGACGAAGTGTGCGGCGGGCAGGGGCCGCGCGCATTGATCGGCGAGAGTCCTGCGCTGCATGCGGTGCGCACCGTACTGCACAAGTTCGCGCCGGTCGATCTGCCGGTGCTGGTCACCGGCGAGACCGGCACCGGCAAGGAGTTGGCGGCACATGCACTGCACGCGTTGTCCGGCCGTGCGGGCAAGCCGTTCATCGCGGTCAACTGCGGTGCCATCCCTGCGAACCTGGTGCAGTCGGAGCTGTTCGGCCACGAGCGTGGCTCGTTCACCGGTGCCGACAAGCGCCAGATCGGCGTATTCGAGGCCGCATCCGGCGGAACCGTGTTCCTTGACGAGGTGGGCGACCTGCCGGCCGAAGCGCAGACCAGCCTGTTGCGCGTGCTGCAGGAAGGTACGTTCGAGCGGGTCGGCAGCAGCCAGCCGCTGCGGGCGGACGTGCGTGTACTGGCTGCCACCCATGTGGAACTGGAGCACGCGGTGGCGCAGGTGCGGTTCCGCAGCGATCTCTACTATCGCCTCAACGTGCTGCGCCTGCTGATGCCACCGCTGCGCGAGCGCGGCGCTGATGTGCAGCTGCTGGCGGAACATTTCCTGCGCTGCTTCCGCCTGCGCCACAGCGTGCGTGCACGTGGCTTTGCACCCGCTGCGCTGCAGGCGATGCGGCGTTTCGAATGGCCCGGCAACGTGCGCGAACTGCTGAACCGGGTGCAGCGGGCGGCGATCATGGCCGAAGGCGAGCTGATCAGCGAGCGTGACCTCGAACTGGGAGGGCGCGTGCATGCGCCGCCGGGGGCGGTGCTGCACGATGCCCGCGGCCAGGCCGAACGTGATGTGCTGCTGCAGACGCTGCGGCAGACCGGCTACAACGTCTCCGAGTGCGCGCGGCAGATGCAGATCTCGCGGGTGACCGTGTATCGGCTGTGCCGCAAGCATCGGCTGGAGCTGCCGGCGCAGCGCTGATCAGCCGGCCGGCACGTGCTTGAACAGGCGCAGTGGCGTGCCTGGAAGACGCTCGATCACGCCCTTGGCCTCCAGGTCCAGCTGCACGGCTTTCAGCCACCAACCGGCCGTGGCGCCTTGCGGAAACAGCGATGCGGGCAGGTGCGGCAACAGCGCCTGCTTCGCCTGCGCCACCGTCATCCCGGGAGGTTGCCTGGGCAAGGCACGCAGCAGGGCCGCGCGCATGGCCATGTACTTGGCGCGATCCACGCGCTGGATGTGCCCGGGCGTGGTGATGCTCTCGATCTCGATCTCGATCCGCTCGGGCTCAGGCATGGCTGTCTCCCGCGATCTCGATGCGTGGGCTGCGGAAGCCCATGGAGATCCACGCCTTCAACAGCCGGGCATAGAACCGCAGCGAGTGGGTCTTCAGGTTGGGCACATCGCCGGGAAGGACAGACGCGTCGGGAAGATCGTTGACCATCGTCCGCATCTCCACGGCGGGGCGTATCGCGTCCGGCCACAACAGCGCATACAGGCTCAGCCAATGGCCACCGCTGAACTCCAGGAAGAGCGGCGTATTGCAGCAGCCCGCCACGACGCGGCGGCTGCCGGCCGTGCTGGACAACCGCCACGCGTGCAGCCGGGAATGCCCGGCTTCGATGCGGACGCGATCCTTGCGCTGCATTACGAAATGCGTCTGGCCCTGCGGCCCCAGCACCTGCGGTGCGCCGGGCATCGCCTGCATCCGGGCGCCGGCCCTGCGGCAGCTGTCGCAGCAGCATTCGACGCTGGCGATGGGGCTGCCGGTGGTGGTCAGGCGGACCTGGCCGCAGGCGCAGGCAAGGGACTGTTGGGAAGGCATCTGCATTTTCTCCTGGGGTACTCAACCTCTCGACGAACGGGCGCGTGGGAAATCGACACCCACTGCCTTCAGCGCGGCATCATCCGGTAGCGGACGCGGTACAGGTCCAGTCCCTCACCACCGGCGCGTCGCGCCGAGTAGGTCAGCGTGTCACGGCGCGAGCCATCCAGCATCGCGCCGTAGCTGTCGCCGCTGGGCGCGTTCAAGGGCGATGGCAAGGCATGGCCTGCGTCATAGCGGCCTCCTCGTTCGTAGGCAATGAACTGGCGCACCGGTGCACTGCCGAAGTCCTGGGCGCGGGCAAACACCACCGTTCGGCCGTCGCCCAGGAAGGTGGCATCGAACTCCTGCGCTGCGGTATTGAGCTCTCCCGCCAGCGGCCGTGCCGGCTGCGCGACGGCGCCGATCATCGCCGCGCTGTAGAGGTCATGGCCGCCAGCACCGCCCGCACGATCGCTGGAGAACAACAGCGTACGACCGTCGGGCGAGAGCATCGGCGCGAACTCATCGGCCGCGCTGTTCACTGCGGGGCCAAGATTGACTGGCTCCCCGAATCGACCGTCGCTCCCCATGCTGACCCGATACAGATCGTCACCGCCCTGGCCGCCTGCGCGGTCCGAGCAGAAATACACGACGCGCCCATCTGCGGAAAATGCGGGATCGAAGTCGCGCCCCGGCGTGTTGAACGGCACTGGCGTGGCCGGCCGCCAGCGGTCACCTTCGCGGTGCGAGATCCAGATGTCGTAGCCCCCAGGCCCGCCCGGCCGGTTGCGGCTGAACCACAGGGCGGTATTGCCGTCCGGACTCAGGGTCAGCCGGATCTCGTCATGCTGTGTGGAGGCAATGCCGGGGGCGAAGCGCTCGGCGGGGCCGATGATCCGCAGCACCACGGGCGGGGAGGGCACGGGCAATGCCGATGCCAGCAGCATCACGGCCAGCAGCGCCTTCATGCCTGTCGCTCGAAGTCGCTGACCCAGTTGGTTTCCCAACTGCGTCCACCATCGGCGGAGGCCGCCTGTTCCCAGCGCGCCGAACGCGGGGTGATGCGTGACCAGATCACCCGCGTCTGGATCGCCCGTCCCTCGTGCTGGTCCTCGCCGAAGAAGCGCCCGACACCGGCCTCGAAGCCACCACGCAGTGGCGCGCCGATCCGGGTCGGCTCCCGGCCATCCAGCCACCAGCTGAGCCAGTGCCGCTCGGCCGCATTCCAGGCGCGGATCCCCATGCCGCGCAGCGGTGCTCCAGGCACGGCCATCAGGTTGTCGCCCACGTTGCCGAATCCGCCCAGTACCGGCCAGTTGTGCAGGGTGCCGTTGAACGCGTCCCACGCGTCGCTGCCTGCCAGCCGAGCGCGCAGGCGGCGATGGCGCACGTTCCAATGGCCCACCAGGAAATCAAAATCGCCCGGTGCATCCGGCAGCTTCGGAAGCGGCGAGGGGATCGCAGCAGTGCGGCGGAACCAGTTGCGCCAGTTCACTTCCCAGTGGGCACCGGCATCGTCGGAGAACGCCTGCTCCCACCACGGCTCATCGCCGTGGATGTCATGCCAGCGGAACCAGACCTCGATGGGGCGTCCCTTGAAATCATCGCGACCACGGAAGCTGCCGCCATCGCCTGCGAAGGCGCCGCGCACGGGCGCTTCGATATGGGCAGGGGTGCGCCCATCGATCCACCAGATCGACCAGGTGGAAGACACCGGATCGAAGGCACGCACGCCGAGGCCCCTGTAGGGGCCCGAAGGCAGTGCCATGACGTTGTCATCGATGGTGCCGAGCCCGCCCAGGGTGAGCCAGACCGCGCTGGCGCCGGTGAAGGCGTCCCAGCGGGTATCGCCCACCAGGCGCTCCTTCAGGCGTTGGTGCCGGACCTGCCAGTTGCCCTGCAACCATTTCCAGTCTGCGCTGGGGCTGGCCAGGGCCCACCCGGAGGGCAGGGCGGTGGACGCTGCCGTGGCGGCCAGGGTGGCCAGGAACTGCCGTCGATCCATGTGCGTGATCCCTTGCCGGAGGTGCCTCCATCGTTGCGCGTGCGAGGGGGATTGACCACGCGGAAATCGGGGCTCAGGCTAAGCCACACTTATGGTGACCCAACGTCAGCTGCCATCGCTTGTCGCCATCCGCGCCTTCGAGGCGGCGGCACGGCTGGGCAGTTTCGCCCGCGCCGCCGAGGAGCTCGATACCAGTGCGGCATCGGTGAGTTACCACGTGCGCCGGCTGGAGGCCCAGACCGGGACCTGCCTGTTCCTGCGCCACGCCCAGCATGTGGAATTGACCGCCGCCGGTGCGAGCGTCGCAGTGGAGGCCACCCGGGCCTTCGACGCGCTGCGCGCCAGTTTCATGCGCGCCGCTGACATGGATGCAGCACGACTGCGCCTGTCCGTTCTGCCGACGCTGGGCACCAGCTGGTTGACGCCGCGCCTGGGCAGTTTCCGCGCGCGCCATCGAAGCATCGTGCTGGAACTGGACCTGTCGGCAGAGCCGCAGGACCTGGCCGCCGGGCGTTTCGATGCCGCCATCCGCAACGGGCATGGTGCGTGGCCCGGGCTGCAGGCCACGCCCCTGTTCCCCAGCATTTTCACTCCGCTGTGCGCGCCAGCGCTGCTGCCGGCGGCAGACGGGCTCGGTCGGCGGGCGTTGGAGGTTCCACTGCTCGGCAGGCCTGACTGGTGGGCGCTGTGGTTTTCCGCACATGGTGCTGTTCGGCCACCGGACCCGGAGAGCTTCGTCACCCCCTTTGCGATGGAGCATCTGGATGTAGGTGCTGCCATTGCCGGGCAGGGCATCGCCATCGGCTCGCCGATCCTGTTCCAGGCCGAACTGGACAGTGGGCGCCTGGTGCAGGCACATCCCGGTGTGGCCAGCGACGGGCGTGGTTTCTGGTTCGTGGCACCGACGGCGCGCAGCCGCAGCGCCAAGGTCATCGCATTCGGTGACTGGCTGGGCGAGCAGGCCGCGCAGGCCAGGCGTGCGTCGCGACATCATCTGGCACACGCGGTGACGCCATGAACCAGAGCCCGGAACTGTTGCGGCGCCTGCTGCGTGCCAAGGACCGGATGGACCACGCCAGTCACGAGGACTGGCCGGTGGCCCGCCTGGCCGAGGTCAGTGCGGTATCGCCTGCGCATTTCGCGCGTTCGTTCAAGCAGGCATTCGGCCTGCCGCCGCACCGCTACCTGCTCAGCCGCCGCATCGAACGGGCCGTGGCGATGCTGCGTGACACCGAGCTGCCGGTCACCGAGATCGCCGCGCAGACCGGCTGGAGCAGCCTGGGCACCTTCGGGCGCATCTTTCGTGACATCACCGGCGACAGCCCGGGCAATGTGCGCCAGCGCCAGCGCGCCGGCGAGGCGACGCCGGCCAGCGTGCCGGAATGCCACGCACGTGCCGCGCAGCGACCGGACCTGAACATCGCAGTTTTGGAGAAGCGCCGCCGCGAGGCGGTTGCTAACGTGGATCCCACCTGAGGGAGGTCCCATGACAAACACTGTGAACATGGTCGGCCTGTATGTGCGCGACCAGGATGAGGCGCTCGCGTTCTACGTCGGCACGCTCGGCTTCGAAGTGCATACCGACGTGCGCAATGGCAGCTACCGCTGGCTGACGGTGCGCAGCCCCGGCCAGGACGGATTCCAGCTGGGCCTGTTCGTGCCCGGTCCGCCCACCCACGATGCGGCCACCGCGCAGGCGCTGCAGCAGCTGGTGGCCAAGGGCGCAATGCCGCCGCTGGTGCTGGCCGTGGATGACTGCCAGGCGCGCTACACGCAATGGCTGGCGCAGGGCGTGGAGTTCACCCAGGAGCCGGTCGAGCGCTACGGCGCCATCGATGCGGGGTTCCGCGACCCGTCCGGCAATGGCTGGAAGATGATCGAAGCGCGCTCCGAAGCGAGGCACCGTCAATGAGCCGCGGTGGCTGGGCGCGGCCCGTACATCGCTGGACCTCGATCGTCTTCACCCTGGCGGTGATCGCCAACTTCGTCGTCCGCGGGTTGGGGCAGGGCGAGCCTGCAGCGTGGATCACCTATTCGCCGCTGCCGCCACTGTTCCTGCAGCTGTTCACCGGCCTGTACCTGTTCGTGCTGCATTACGCCGGGAAACGCCGCGGCGCCGCGCTGGGCGCTGCGGGCTGAGGCCGCCTCAGGCGGCTGCGTCGGCGGCGTAGGCCGCCAGCACTGCCGGCAGCTGCTCCATGCGCTGGAAGATCACCTTCGCGCCCGCAGCGCGCAGGGCCTCCGGCGTGCTGTGGTGCGGGCCGCCCTCGCTGAAACCAAACACGGTCGCACCTGCCGCGACGCCGGCGGTGGCGCCGGTCACGGTGTCTTCGATCACCGCGCAGCGCTTCGGGTCCACGCCCAGCGCTGCGGCCGCGGCCAGATAGACATCCGGGTGAGGCTTGGTGTTCGGCATGTCCTGGCCACTGAACACATGGGCACCGAAGGCATCAAGGATGCCGACCTTGCCCAGCTGCAGCTTCACCTTGAACAGGTCGGCACCGGAGGCGCAGGCAATCCGCCCGCCGGTGGCCGCGGCAATCGCACGCACGGCCTCGGGCGCCCCCTGGATCGCCTCTAGGTCCTGCTCCAGCGCACGGTTGCGCTGCTGGCGGAATTCCTCCAGCCATTGCTCGGTGAACGGCTTGCCGGTGCGCTCTGCGATCAGCCCGGCCAGATGAGCCACGGATTGGCCGAGGAAGACCTCGCCCGCCTGCGCCGGGGTCAGCGGCCAGCCGCGTGCGGTCAGCATTTCCGAGAGCACACGGGCCACCAGCGGCTCGGAATCGACCAGTACGCCGTCGCAGTCGAACAGCACGGCATCGAAGGGGAAACGGGACATCTACTACTCCGGGAACAGCCAAAGGGGCGACGTGCCCGCCATTTTCCCATAGCGGGTCGGGCGGGGCACGCGGGCCACAGGAACGCTAGACTGCCAGGTCAGCCCGCCCAGCGCCTGCACGGGAATACGCCTTGAACCGATTGCGATCATTCTTCAGTGCGTACCCCATCAAGTTCGCGATGGCCGCCAAGCTTTACGTGCTCTGCCTGTATCTGCCTGTAGCCCTCCGCCTGGTCGAATTCGGGCGCCGTCTGGGCCCGCCCGAGGCCTCACGTGAAATCGGCTACGCGCTGGCTGAGCTCGGTTTCAGGCTGAGTCTCTTCGCCGGAGCGGCGGTACTGGTGTCGATGCTGCTGTTCGGGCGTCGCGGCGCGCTGCGGATCCGGCATCCGGTGATCGCTTCGGTCGCCTTTTTCGGGTTGCTGATCGTGCTTGATCGCGCGATACGCATTCCACTGGCGCAGGCGCAGTTTCCCGTCTACGGCGTCGCCGCCATCAGTCTGGGCATGCTTGCGCATGCACTGGTCCTCACGCTGCTGGCCTTGGTGCCGGCGCTGCTGATGCAGCGGCGCATCCCTGCCGAGGGCGGGCACCATCACCTCATCAGTGCCAGCATCGCCGGCGCGGTGACGCTGGTGGCCGGCAGCTGCCTGCTCCCCATCCTGGTGGCGCAGCTGCCGGTGGGATTCTCGCCCGGCGAGTTCATCATGCCCGTTGCCGACGGCGCCGCGCAGCTGCAGATTGCGAGCCTGATCCTGCTGGTGGCCTGCGCGCTGGCCACGTTTGCCGGCCTATGGGCCAGCGCGCCGTCGCCGGAACCCGCATCGACGGCGCGCACGATGGTGGTGTCGCTGATCCTGCTTGCCACGGCGCTGCTGATCATCCTGGCCAGCATGGCTTATCTTCTGCGAGGGCTGTCCGCTGGGGCGCCGACGACGGGTCGCGGGCTTGTCGTTGCCACCGTCGTCGGCGCCGCAGTGCAGTTCCTGCTGGCCAGAGTGCTGGCGTCACGATGGCTGCGCGCACAGGCATCGTGACGTTCCTCTGCCCCCCGATCAGCCCAGGTCACACCCGGCCGGCTGCGGCCAGGTGGTGGCCGGCAGCATATTCTTCAGCGAGGCCGGCGCGTTGATCGCCACGTAGCTCGCACCCAGCAGTTCCTCCAGATCCGCAATCGTCACCAGGTAATTGTCCAGGCTGCCCAGGTTGGCCTCGTTGGGGATGATCCAGCTGATCGCCTTGGCGGTTCCGGTGTTCGGGTCGCGGGTGATGATCGTCTTCCAGAAGAACTCCGGCGTCGGAATGCCGTGGCTGGCCAGGAAATAATCGTTGGCGGCATCGCCGTAGACCACGCCACCGTAGACGTCCACTGGCGCGATGTCGCGGTAGCACTCGGCCACGTTCTCGGCCTTCACCCAGATGCCCTGGTTGAAGCTGGACACCTGCGGCACGATGTTGGTCATGTAGTTGGCGCGACGGATGTAGGTCGCGTCGTAATCCATGTGGTTGGACGTGACCAGGTGGCCACGGTCATAGCCGGATTTGATGCTGGCGTAGGACGCGGTGCTGGTCTGGCCCAGGCAACCGGCCGGCAGGTCCGGGTCCTTGTAGAAGCTGGACGGCCGTGCGGCCGAACCGGTATCGGCGGTGAGCGTGTACTCGTAACGGGTGGCGCTGTGGATGCCGCAGTCGTAGGTGAGCACGAAGCCGCCCTTGTTGAGGGTGACTACCTGGGCCTGGGCTGCGCCGGCAAAGGCGCTGAGGACGAAGGCAAAGACGAAGCTTGCAAGGCGCATTGCGATTCTCCAGCAAAGAGTTCAGGACGCAGCTGCCCGCCACGACCAGGCCGGGCCTGTGTCATGTGAAGGCGTTGCGGATACGGGTGATGCGGAGTGCAGTAGAGCGAGGCCGCGATGAGGAGGCCCGGAGGGCCGCGCGGTGTCGCAAGCGTCACAAGCTGTCGTCTTTTGGTCAACGACGAGAACGCGAAGCTGTGACCGGGTGCAAGCACTGGTGATGTGTCAGATCACGCGGTCCGTGGCTGACATGCGTACGTGCTAAGCACCCTGCAGGTGTGAAGTGCATGCTGGACCGCGCATCCTCCGCGGCCCGGTTCCGCACCGATTGGCTCTACAAGGAAGCCTCTTGCCCAGCATCCGGCGCCAGGCAGGCGGCCCTGCTTTGCTCGCTCGAGTCCGCAATGACCGCCTCGCTGAAACCACTTCGGCTCAAGTACAGGCGATTCCACCGATCCAGGGCATCGCCGTCACGCGCCCAACAGGCGTAGCGTGTAATGGTCTCCAGATTGTCGATGGTCGGGTAGCGCTGTGCGATTTCGTCCAGCCCCTGGCGCATCAGCGGCCAATCGGGTGTCGCCGCGCGGAAGTGATCGGCCGAATACGCGGTGGCTGACCAGTACAGCCGTGCGTAGCGCATGGCCCGCTTTTTCTTCGGGATACTGGCCATCGAGCGCCGTGCGAAGGCTTCCATCTTCTGTGCGCTGCCGCCCCAGGCCGGCGTGAAGTGCTGCAGGGCAATGAAGTGCAGCGGCTCGTAGTCGGGGAAGGCCTTCGCTGCACGGTCGACGAGCGTCAGTAGTTCTTCGTCATCCGCGCCCTCGCGCAGCGCGATCAGCACGCTCATCTCGTGCCAGAACGGGTCGCCGCCGGCAACGCCCTCATGCGATTGCAGGTAGGCCTGCGAAGCCGCGTTGTACTCATGGAACTGAGCCCAGTCTTCGGCATTGACGGTGTTGGCGTAACCATTTCCGCGGTAGCTCCAGGCCAGGTTGAGCGGAATCCGTGCAGTCATCAGGTGGGCTGCCGGCGACTTTGGCGCATGCTGAACCCAGCGCGCCGCCCAGGCCGACCAGCGGTTCCAGGCCTCCACCTCCTGCCGCGCCGTGCCGATTGCACGCGACATGCAGAGGTAGAAACGGCCCAGCCGGGATTCGCCGGCGGCGTTGAGCTCGCCCGTGCGGAGGCGCGCGGCCATCGCGTCCAGTGCCGGAAAGTCGTCGTTGGACATCAACTGCGCGATTTCGCTGCAGTCATCCGTGACGTCAGGGTCCCGGGCCGCCACGACTGAAGGGGCGAACAGACTGGCCACGCTCAAGAGCGTGCCGACGAAGAGCGTCCTGCGCATCGGGGGGGCCTCCTTGCATTGATGGGAGCCTGCGGAGGACCGCAGTGCCGCGAAGCATACCAAGGTGCGCTTTGCGCCATGCTGCGTCGCAAGGTGCCAGCCACCATTCGCACTGGTACGGTCCGACCCGTTGCACCACCACCGACGGGGAGAGACGACGATGCGCAAGCTTTTGCTGCTGTTGATCCTGCTGACCGGCCTGGCGCCCACCGCCTGGGCCGCCACGGTCAAGACCACCCATCGCACCATTCCCAGCTGGGATGGCACGCCTCTCGGGGCCTTCGTCATCGAGCCGCAGGATGCCGGCAGCGGGCGCTATCCGCTGCTGGTCATGCCCAGCAGCTGGGCGGTGCCCAGCGTGGAGTACGTGGGCGTGGCACAGTCGCTGGCGCAGCGCGGCTATGTGGTCATCAGCTACAGCTCGCGCGGCTTCTGGGAGTCGGGTGGCAGCATCGACATCGCCGGGCCCGCCACGGTCGAGGATGTCAGCGCGCTGATCGACTGGGCGCTGGACAACACCCGCGCCGATCCGGCCAGGATCGGGGTCTCGGGCATCTCCTATGGCGCCGGCACCAGCCTGTTGGCGGCGGCGCGCGACCCCCGCATCAAGGCCGTTGCCGCACTCAGTGGCTGGGCCGACCTGCAGGCGTCGCTGTACAGCCATGACACACCCAGCGCCCAGGGCATCGCCCTGCTGGTGGCGGCGGGCCTGGCCACCGGCCGCCCCGGCGCGGAGCTGGCCACCATCAACCGCAATGTGCTGGTCGGCAATTACCAGGGGGCGGTGGACTCGCTGCTGCCGGTGGCCGCACAGCGCAGCCCGGCCAGCAGCCTTGAAGAGATCAACGCCAACCAGCCGGCGGTATTCCTCGCCAATGCCTTCAATGACAGCCTGTTCCCGCCGGGCCAGCTGGTCGATTTCTTCAACCGCCTGAAGGGGCCCAAGCAGCTGCAGTTGCGCCACGGCGACCATGCCCTCAACGAGGCCTTCGGTGCGTTCGGCATTCCCAATGAGGTCTATGCCGCCGTGGGCGACTGGTTCGACCACTACCTGAAGGGCGTGGCCAATGGCATCGATCGCCAGGCAGCGGTGCAGCTGAAGTCGCAGAAGGGCAGCTGGAGCCGCTATCCGGACTGGCAGGCCACCAATGCGGGCGCCGTCAGCTACGGCCTGACCGCACCCTCCGGTTTGCTGCTGCCCACCGGCGGCCTGGCAGAGAACGGTGGCGCTACCGGCTGGAGCTACCGCATCGGCAGCGGGCTGCTGACGGCTGCCAATTCCGGCGTGGTGATGGCCTCCGGTGCACTGCAGATGATCAACCTGCCGCCCGGCGCCTATGTACCGTTCGTCGGCCGCAACGCCGCCGGCGTCTGGCAGGGCCCGATCTACTGGAGCGCACGTCGCCTGGATGGCGCACCGGAAGTGCGGGTGACGGTGACGCCCAGCCGCGCCAATACCACGCTGTATGCCTACCTGTATGCCGAAGACGCGCTGGGCAACGGCCAGCTGGTCAGCCACAAGCCCTACACCCTGCGCGGGGCCGCGCCCGGCCAGCCGAAAACAATCGATCTCCGCCTGGAAGCCAGCAGCTGGAACCTCCCGGCCGGCAGCCGCCTGACCCTGGTGGTCGATACCGTGGACCTGCGCTATGCAGGCATCAGCCAGCTGGGCGGTGCGGTGACCTTCAGCTCACCGGCCAACGCGCCTTCGGTGCTGAAGGTGCCCCTGCATTGACGTGGCGCCGCGCCCGTTGCGGCGGGCGCGGCACGACAGACCTGAAAGTTGCCAGACTGGAGCGCAATCCAGTCGAGAGGTGAATCGATGGCGCTCGCATCGTTGCTGGTCGGCGCGGTACTGGCAGCAGGCACCCAAGGCTCTGCCACAGATTGGCCGAGCACGCTGTTGATGGATCTGGAGGCTGCTGACGCGGCCCTGCGCGACAGCCATCCCGGGGTGGTTGACCCGCACAATCCCGGCTTCGTCGCCCAGATGGACGGCGCCCTGTCACTTGCACGGTCGCGCGCGCGCCAGGTCGACAGTTTCGCCGGCTACTGGTGGGCGATGAAGGGCTATGCGGCCACGTTCAACGATGGCCACGTGAGTCTCAATCCATTGGCGGGCGCCCCCATGCTGCCGGCCCGATGGTCCGGGTTCCTGACGGGCTTCGAAGGTGACGCGCAGGTGGTGATGGTCGTGGATGGACGCCCCGGTCGGCCGCCCATGGGCGCGCGATTGCTGTCCTGTGATGGCGTCGATGCACAGGCACTGGCTGAGTGGCGCGTGGGCGACTTCAACGGGCGCTGGAACCTGCAGGCGAGCCGTATCCACGCGGGCGGCGAGGTGCTGCTTGAACAGGGCAACCCGTTCGTGCCGACGTTGCACAGCTGCGTCTTCTGGGTGGATGGGCGCCAGAGCGCCTACACGCTGCAATGGCTTCCGATTGATACGGCAACACGCGAAGCGCGACTGGCCGATACCCGTCGCAGCTTCCGCCCAGCCAATGGCTGGCACACATTGGCCGGTGGCGGCTACTGGATCACCACCAGCAGCTTCAATGCCGATCCAGCCACGCGCAATGCCCAGCAGCTGACCGAGCTTTTGCAGCAACTCACCCCGGTGGCCGACGCACTGCAGCAGGCACCGCGGGTGGTGCTGGACGTGCGCGGCAATACCGGAGGTGCGTCGCACTGGAGCATCGCGCTGGCCCGTTTGATCTGGGGGCCTGCAGCGGTGGATGCATTGCGTGACGAGAGTTGGGCGGAATGGCGGACGTCGGAGGCCAACATCGCGCAGCTGCGCGGCTTCCTGCAGAAGCTGAAGGCAGCACACGACGCGTCGCCCGAACTGCTGCACATGCTGGAAACGGTCACCGCAGGGATGGCCCGTGCCGGTGCGAACGGTGAGGCGCTGTGGCGCGAACCGGCGGACGCGCCGGTTGGGCCGATGCGTCCGCCCGCTGCAGCCGTTCCGGATCGCAGCGGCAGGGTGGTGATCGTGGCGGACGCCTCCTGCGGCTCAGCCTGCCTGGATGCACTGGATCTATGGAAGCGGCTGGGCGCTCTGCAGGTGGGGGTCGAGACGTCCGCCGACAGTGTCTACATGGATATCAGGCCTCAGCCATTGCCCAGTGGGCTGAGCCGGATTTCGGTACCCATGAAGGTCTACCGCGGTCGCGGGCGCGGTTCGAACGAGCCCTACGTGCCGGATCGCCGCTACGCGGGGGACATGCGGGACACGCAGGCGCTGGAGGCATGGATCCTGGAGGGCAGGGACTGATCGGACCTGATCGGAACCCGCCGCCCGCGCTGCGCTGATGGAGGATCATTCCCCCTGTGGCAACAGCACCCGGATCATCTCGTGCTGCCTGGACAGATTCGCCCGTTGCACGAAACCCTGGACGATCGAGGCTGCCACCTTGCGCTGGTTGTCCATGTCCAGCAACGGTGCGATGGCCTGCCCGGAACCGTCGGGGCTGTCCCGGAACGGGCAACCGACCGGGCCAGCCGTGGTGAATGTCAGGATCGCCTTGGCCACGCGCGCCGACGGCGAACGCGGCGCATCGAAGATCACCAGCGTTCGCTCGTAACTGATACCCGTCGCACGTACGGTCGAGTGCAGGGAATCCTCGATGGTCATGTGCGCGCCGAGATCCTCGGCAAGCGCATTCAAGCAGTTGGCCGCCGTCGCCCTGCGCAGCGTTGCAGGGTCGGTGCGGATGATCATCGCGCAGTCGACGTCGGAGATCGGTACCTGGGTGACATCCAGGTAGGGGTTCTGTGCCAGCGTCCCGATCAACGCCAGATCGTCGCTGTAGCCACAGGATGCGGCAGATGTCTGCAGGCGTTGCAGCAGCGTTGCGACCCGCTGCGCGACCCACTGCCGCCCCTGCCGCAGGCGATGCGTGTGGGTGGCCGACAGGGCGCCGTGATCGAATCCCGAAGATGACGCCTGCATGCGCATTTTGACCTCACGCATGCAGGCATCGACCTGCTGCATGCAGTCCCTGTCATCGGCGAACACCGGCGCCGCCGAGATGCCATCGATCACCCTGCCGAACGTCGCCAGGTCGCCCTGCTGGTCGCGGTACCAGTCGTGGATGCGCTGCACATTGCGACGACGCTTCTCCAGCTTGTCCGCACCCGGCCAGCCGGGATAGGCGGCGATCTCGCATAGCATGGTCAGGCCTTCCCACAGGTGGTACTCCATGCTGGGCAGGGGCAGCCGCCAGCGCTCTTCCGCGCCGGCATCCTCGGCAATCACCAGATGGTTGCGGATGATGTCCGACCACACTGTCACGGCCTCCACGGTATCGCGGCGCGGCGTGGTCACATCGATCAGTTCCATCAGGATCGGCCGCGGCGTCACCGGGTCGTCGCCGACAGGCGCCTTCGGATCCTTCACCCATCGCGCGTGCCAGGTGTAGCCCATGCGGTACAGCACGAACGGCTTGATGCCGTCGTTGAGGATGATGCCGGGTGGCGGCGGAGGGGTAGGTGGCGGCTGCACGGGCAGTGGCGGCTGCGGCGGTGGCAACACGGACGGGCTGGCCAAGGCCGTGGAGGTGCCGATGCCCTTCAGCGGTTCGCTGGTGAACAGATGCAGGCCCGCGCGGTCACGCTGGTAGACCTTCCGGAACGCCTGCGGAGTGTCACAGGTCACCAGGCACTGCTGGCCGGGCGGCACATGGATGTCCACCGGTGCAAGATCCACCACTTGGCCGGCCAGCGGATTCTGGTTGGGTGGGAAGACACTGATCTCCAATGCGATGTTGAGGCCGGCGCCGAGCATCACCTCGATCACGATGTCCTCCACGCCGCCGTGCAGGGCGTCCTGGGCCGGGATCGGAATCCAGGGATTGATCACCACCTGCGTATCCCAGTCGGAGCGGCCGAAATCGAACAGCGTCGGTGGCGGCTGGGCCGGGCGTTCAAGCAGTGCGTCCAGTGCGTTGCCGCCCTTGACGTAGAAGAACATCAGCGGCTCGTCGGGCTTCAGGCTGTAGTCGCGCCGTACCTTGCTGGACAGGCTGCGCAGCTGGTCCTTGATGTCCGACAGGGCCTTGACCACGACCGAGCGGACGTCGGGATACGCCTGCGCGTTGTTGATCTGCGCGGTGAGCTGCTTGCTGATGTGGCGCCGGGCCTCGCGCTCGGGCGTGCTCTCTTTCATGGAGGGGCCTCGCTGGGGTTGCAGGGGATCACACGGGTTCGCGCTGGAGGCTCAGGCGGGTGACAGCAGAGCGGCGATCTCCCGGTACCAGTCGATCTCCTGGCTACCGGGCCTGGCGCCGGCCAGGGCCTCGTCAACCTCCAGTGTTCCTTCGCCCGGAACCTCCACACGTGCCCCGAGGACATTGCGCAGATTGGCCACCGGCACCCGTCCGATGCTCGCCACCTCCCAGTCGGTCACCAGGCAGGACTGGGGGCGCGCAGGGCTGCTGG
Organism: Stenotrophomonas sp. YJH_SMC_127; assembly: GCF_059372445.1. NCBI lineage: Bacteria > Pseudomonadati > Pseudomonadota > Gammaproteobacteria > Lysobacterales > Lysobacteraceae > Stenotrophomonas > Stenotrophomonas sp. YJH_SMC_127. The sequence goes on from NZ_JCAFVO010000002.1 coordinate 398,909, forward strand.
CACTGGCCTGGACGTTGTTCTCGGCCTCCTGCGCCATCCGCAGGAGCTCCTCGGCCGTGGTGCGGAAGCGAACCAGGGAGAAGCTGCCTCCCCCATCCGGAAACAGCCGGGCACGCAGATCGCATGCGGCGCGTCCCTGCCCAAGCCGGATGCCAAGCTCCTCCTCGAACTCGCGGCGCGCGGCGCGCTCCTTGCGTTCGTTGTTCAGGCGGCCGCCGCCGGGCAGGGCCCATTGCCCCGCCTGGTTCACCAGCGCCGGGGGCAGGCCATCCGACCACGCCCCGACTTCCGCCACCAGGCGTTGTGCCAGTATCAACGCAGCGGCCCAGTTCGGCGCACCCCGGGTGGGTGGCGGCAACGCGATGGAGAGCTCCCGCAAGGTTGCACGCGCAGCGCTGAACGTGGGAGGGGTTCTTGCGTCCTCGCGGAACAGGCTCTGCAGAGCGGCCAGCGTCTCCATGGCGATGTCATCGGTTTGCGGATGCGTGCGTTCGGCGCTTTCAAGCGCCCGGTCCAGTGCGTCCATGGTGCGGGGCAGCGTGCGTTCGCCGCGGTAGGCGACTGACCCTGCGGCGCGCCAGGCGCCGGAAAGCAGCTTCTTCACCAGATCCCAGTCCTGCTCTGTGCCACCGCCGGACGCGTTGCGGATGGCCAGCACAGCGGCCATCGCCTCGGCAGAAAGTACGACCACGGAATTGCTGCCCCACCAGCTGTTGAGCACCCGTTTGCGGACGACCAGATAGTGGGCTCCATCCCAGACTGCGACGTAGACCTGGTTCATGGTGCACCCCTCCGTTCAACCTGCGTGGAGGGGGCTGGGCGCATTGCCGCTGTGCCAGCGATAGTCCGGGAAAGGCATGCCATGTCTCGCTCCTGTGGGCTCGAAAAGTGGGGGCGGCGGCGTTGCCATCGGGGGTGCAGGCCATGCGTCGCCGCGAATCCACTGTAGGAGCGAGGGGCGAGGGAGGATCGGCGCCAGCCACGATGTATGCGGCGGAACCGACGGAACAGGAGCGCGGGTGCATTGATTTCCCCGCATTGGCGCAGAGCCCGTGGCCGCCCAGGGATCAGCGACTGCCGGCGCCTGCCTCCGGGTCGCGCAGCACGTGCAGCTTCTTCTTGTTGATCTTGCCGACGCTGATCACCTGGCTGTTCCTGAAGCACTACCTGCGTTGAGTGGCAGCCGCTGCAGCGTCAAGCCTGGCGGTCGAGACACCATGCTAGCCTTCCCCTTGGCAGAGGAGTGCCTGACAGGGGGAAGGCATGGACACACGACGCCGCGTTTCCAGCGTATTGACTGCATCCGGCATGCTCGCACTGGCACTGTCCGCCAATGCGCTCGCGCATCCGGGCGGGCTCGACAAGCAGGGGTGCCACACCAACCGGAAAACGGGTGAGTATCACTGTCATCGAGGCGCTCCAGCGGCACCTCGATACGTCGACACTCCGCGCAGCAGTTTCGCCCCCGCGCCCGCGCGCGGTTCCCGGGTGTTTGCCAACTGCGCGGAGGCCCGCGCCGCCGGGGCGGCGCCGGTACGGCGTGGTGATCCGGGCTATGGCCCGCACCTCGATCGCGACAATGATGGCGTGGGCTGCGAACCCTATCGGGGCCGCAGGTAGGGCATGGCCCGCCTGGCTTCAACTCCCGTTTCCCCGCGTTCGTCGGCCATCGCCGGGGATTGGTCGCACGATCTCCCCGTATGGCAGGGCCATGCCCTAGGCTGTTGGGATTGAACTGCTGGGATGCAAGCAACCATGAACCGCTGGATTTTCCTGGTATTGGCCACGCTCCCGTTCGCCGCCGGCGCCGTGGTCATCCGCGATGATGTTGACGATGCCAGGTACCAGATCGACGCATCGGTGTTCCCGGCACTGGCAGACATGCCGGGCGAGGGGCACGGCGTCCTGATCGCACCGCGCTGGGTGCTGACCGCCGCGCATGCAGCGCCGATGGCGGGGATGGACGCCACGATCACCATCGATGGGAAGGACTACGGCGTCGGGCGTGTCTTCCTGCACCCCGGCTACCGGAAGATGCCCGAGGCGCTGGGCAAGGAAGCGATGGCAACCGGGAGCGCGTCGAAAATCCACGCGTTCCTGGCAGCATCGGATGACATTGCACTGATCAGACTTGCCGCACCGGTGGGCGATGTGCCGCCGGTCGCACTCTACCGGGGCGCCGACGAGGTCACGCAGGTCGCCGCCCTGATAGGGAGAGGCGCCACCGGCAATGGTGCGACTGGTCTGGTGCCCGGCGGGCCGCATCGTACGACGCTGCGGCGGGCCTGCAACGCGATCACCGGCGGCAACACGCGCTATCTCTGGTACCGGTTCGATCCGCCTCCGCAGGGCCTTCCCCTTGAAGGCGTGCTCGGCAACGGCGACAGCGGCGGCCCGCTGCTGATCGAGAAAGATGGGGCCTGGCAGCTGGTGGGCCTCGGTTCCTGGATCACCGCCGTACCCGAGCATGCGCTGGAAGCGGGTTTCTATGGGCAGGTGGTCTACAACGTGCGCGTGTCCCGCTACATCGACTGGATCGAAAGCATCATCGAGCGTGACGCGTCACTTTAGTTCTTGTTCCCGTAGCCCGACGGTGCGGAGCAGGCGTAGCGGAAGCAAGCGCGCCTTAACGATTCATGGTCTCGAACAAGCGCACGGTGCGGATCTCAGCCAGTGCGACGGGCGCTCGTATCCTTCCTGGCATGAGTCCTCCCTTCGATCTTCCAGAGTTCATGACGGTCACCCGGCCCTCCGGCTGGGTGCGGAGCGGCGAGCGCTGGGACCTGTGGTGGAACGGGCGCTCGGTGGCCAACATCGTGCCGCATGCCGAACTTGGCTTCCGGGTCTACCTGGATGCACGCAGGATGTCCCAGACCAAGGTGGTGGCCGCCACGAATGTGCGGCAGGCCAGGCGCTACGCCGAGCGCTGGTGTGCTGCGCGGCTCTGCCCACAGCTGCGGCTGCGCGAGGCAGTGGCACGCCTGGTGGACGTAGCGCCGGAAGCAGGCGCTGCGCCGTCGCCCGCGCTTTCGCGGGAACAACGGCAGCAGGCCCGCCGCCTGGCCGAGGCCGGGGCGGGGGAGGTGGTACGGATCAAGCAGGCACTGGCGCCGCGACAGCCCGCGATGAAGACCCGACCGGAAGTGCAGGGGCGGGGTGGAGCCTGGTCGATACCCGGCCAGGCTCCGTCAAACCGACATTCGAACAACAATTCCTCCCCAGCCAGGGTTATGCCGAGAGTTCTTCGCGAACGATCCTCGCCCCCGCGCTGAGTGCGCGCAGCTTGCCCCTGGCCACGTCGCGCGCCAGTGGCGCCATGCCACAGTTGGTGCTCGGGTAGAGCTTGTCGGCGTCCACGAACTGCAGCGCCCTGCGCAGGGTGTTGGCCACGTCCTCCGGGGTTTCCACCGTGGTGGAGGCCACGTCGATGGCACCGACCATCACCTTCTTGCCGCGCACCAGCTCGATCAGGTCGATCGGCACATGGGAGTTGTGGCATTCCAGCGAGATGATGTCGAGGCTGGAGGTCTGCAGCTTCGGGAACGACTCCTCGTACTGGCGCCATTCCGAACCCAGCGTCTGCTTCCAGTCGGTGTTGGCCTTGATGCCGTAGCCGTAGCAGATGTGCACCGCCGTCTCGCACTTCAGCCCTTCGATCGCACGCTCCAGGGCGGCCACGCCCCAGTCGTTCACCTCGTCGAAGAACACATTGAAGGCCGGCTCATCGAACTGGATGATGTCAACGCCGGCGGCCTCCAGTTCCTTCGCTTCCTCATTGAGGATCTTCGCGAACTCCCAGGCCAGCTTTTCGCGGCTCCTGTAGTGCGCGTCGTACAGCGTGTCGATCATCGTCATCGGGCCCGGCAGCGCCCACTTGATCGGCTGCGTGGTCTGGCGGCGCAGGAACTTCGCATCCTCCACGAACACCGGCTTCGGGCGGCTCACCGCGCCAACCACGGTCGGCACACTGGCGTCGTAGCGGTTGCGGATGCGCACGGTTTCGCGCTTCTCGAAGTCGACGCCGCTGAGATGCTCGATGAAGGTGGTGACGAAATGCTGCCGGGTCTGCTCGCCGTCGCTGACGATATCAATGCCGGCGTGCTGCTGTTCCTGCAGGGACAGGCGTAGGGCGTCCTGCTTGCCTTCAAGCAGGGCTTCGTCCTGCAGCTTCCAGGGTGACCAGAGTGTTTCGGGCTCTGCCAGCCAGGAGGGTTTGGGCAGGCTGCCTGCGGTGGAGGTGGGGAGCAGCGTCTTCGTCGGCATTGTGTCGTGTGTCCTGGGGGCGGTTGGAAAATCGATGGATCAGCGGGCGGCCCACTGCTCAAGCACGGCGCGGTACGGCTTGATGAAGTGCTCTTCGGTGAACCTGCCCTGCTTGACCGCCAGCTGGCTGCGCTCTTCGCGGTCGTAGACGATGCGGGTGGAGGAGTAGTCCTGGTGCTTCAGGCTGGGCTGGTAGACCTTGCCGGCCACGGAATTGGCGTTGTAGATCTCCGGGCGGTAGATCTTCTGGAAGGCTTCCATGGTGCTGATGGTGCCGATCAGTTCCAGGTTCGAGTAATCGCCCAGCAGGTCGCCCTGGAAGTAGAACGCCAGCGGCGCGACGCTGCCCGGTGGCATGAAATAGCGCACCTGCAGGCCCATCTTGTCGAAGTACTGGTCGGTGGGGGAGAACTCACCCTGGCGGTATTCCACGCCCAGGATCGGGTGATGGTTCTCGGTGCGGTGGTAGGTCCTGCTGCTGGAAACACTGATGCAGATCACCGGCCCCTTGCTGAAGTTGGCGCGGTAGGCGTCCGAGCGCAGGAAGTGCTGGAACAGCTTGCCGTGCAGGTCGCCAAAGCCCTCCGGAATGCCGAAGGTGTCCTTGCCCTCGTTGCTGGCCGGCAGCACGACGCTGAAGTCGTAGTCGCGCACGTAGGACGAGAAGTTGTTGCCAACGATGCCCTCGCTACGCACGCCGGTCTGCGTATCGACGATGGTCGGCCGCAGCACTTCGATCAACGGGAACGGATCGCTGCCGTCGGCGCCGTCGATGTGCATCTCCACGGTGATGATGTCCAGCTCGACCGCATAGCGGTCCGCATTCGGGTTGTCCCAATGTGCCAGGTCGTTGAAGCGGTTGTTGATCATGCTGATCGTGTTGCGCAGGTTCTCCCGCCGCGACGCGCCACGGGCCAGGTTGGCGAAGTTGGTGGTGATGCGCGTGCCCTCGGCCGGCTGGTAATCCTCGTTGAAGGGGATGCGCGTGATGCTGAAGGTGAAGGTATCGGTCGTCATGGCGGCGTTCCGGGTTGCGGGGGGACATCCAGATGCAGGTCGGCGGCGTCTGGCATTCAAGGCGTTGCGGTGGCCTCTGCGGTAGCGGGAGGCGCGGCGCGATGGGACAGCGCCAGCAGGGGCATCGCCCGCTGCACGGCCAGTCGCGCACGCTGGATCAGTGCGTCGTTGTGCACGCGGCCCTCGGCGAAATCGCGGTCGGTGGCGTAGACGCCCAGGGGCAGGGTGCGGGCCTGGAAGAAGCTGAAGAGCGGGCGCAGCTGGTGGTCGATCACAAGGGCGTGGCGCTCGCTGCCGCCGGTGGCGGCCAGCAGGATCGGGGTGTCAACCAGCGCATCCTGGTCGATGAAGTCGAAGAAGTGCTTGAACAGGCCGGTATAGGAGCCGCGGTAGACCGGCGTGGCCACCACCAGGACGTCGGCCTGTTCAACCGCAACCAGCTGCCGCTCCACGGCCTCGGGCAGCTGCGAGCGCCACAGCGCACCGGCCAGCTGCGGTGCCAGCTCACCGAGTTCGATCAGCTGCTGTTCGCTGTGGATGTCTTCGCCGATCAGGTCCAGCAGATGCTCGGCCAGGGCGGCGGCCCGGGAGGTGCGTTGCAGTCCGCCGGAAACGGCGACGATACGGAGGGGGCGGGTCATCTGTTCGCTATCAGCGGGGGAGGGGAGCACCTTCGGGCATCTGCAGGTGCGCAGCCCTGCAGGCCGGCTGGGTCAGCAGGCTGGCAGGCAACCGAAGGCATGACCCGATCCTAGCCATGCCCTTCCATGACGTAAAATGGTATTACTTCACCAATCCATGAATGAGATTCATCGTCATGTTGGAACGGATCCACCTCAGCATCGTGCAGCAGGTAGAACAGCAGGGCTCGCTCACCGCGGCCGCCGGCGTGCTCAACCTGACCCAGTCGGCGCTCAGCCACAGCATGAAAAAGCTGGAGCAGCAGCTGGGCACCGATGTCTGGCTGCGCGAGGGCCGCAGCCTGCGCCTGACCCAGGCCGGGCAGTACCTGCTGGCGGTCGCCAACCGGGTACTGCCGCAGCTGGACCTGGCCGAGGAGCGGTTGGGCCAGTTCGCGCAGGGCGAGCGCGGCGCGCTGCGCATCGGCATGGAATGCCATCCGTGCTACCAGTGGCTGCTGAAGATCGTCTCTCCCTACCTGGCGGCGTGGCCGGACGTGGATGTGGACGTCAAGCAGAAGTTCCAGTTCGGTGGCATCGGCGCATTGTTCGGTTACGAGATCGACCTGCTGGTCACGCCCGATCCACTGCTGAAGCCGGGCCTGAAGTTCATCCCCGTGTTCGATTACGAGCAGGTGCTGGTAGTGGCCAGCAACCACGCCCTGGCCAAGGTGGACCACGTAAAGCCGCGCCAGCTCGGCCAGGAAGTGCTGATCAGCTACCCGGTGCCGTTCGAGCGCCTGGACATCTACAACCAGTTCCTGCTGCCGGCCGGCATCACCCCGCGGCGCCACAAGGCCATCGAAACCACCGACATCATGATGCAGATGGTGGCCAGCGGCCGCGGCGTGGCTGCCATGCCGCGCTGGCTGGTGGAGGAGTACGCCACGCGCATGGACGTGGTGCCCGTACGGCTGGGCGCCAAGGGCATCCCCAAGCAGATCTACCTGGGTGCGCGCGAGGCCGATACCGGTATCGACTACCTGCAGGCCTTCATCGAACTGGCCCGCAACAGCTCGCCGCTTGCCGGCAATGCACGCGAGGCGCGCTGATGCCGGCCGGTACCTCAGCGCACGCGGAAGCCTTCATCAACGCCTTTTCACTGGAAGTCAGCGCGAAGGCCATGCCTGCGCTGCGCGCCGAGGCGGATCGGATCCCGCGCGGTACGGTCATCTCCATTCCCTGGCTGGCCAGCGAGGATGACGACGCCCGCCTGGCCGCCGTGCGCACCGTGCGCGCGCTCGGATTCGAGCCGATGCCGCATCTCTCTGCCCGCCGCATCCGGTCAGCCGCATCGCTTGCGCGCTTCCTGGAGCGTGCGGCCGGCGACGCCGGGGTCGCGCGTTGCCTGCTGATCGCGGGCGACCTGGCCACGCCCGCTGGGCCGTTTGCCGACAGTGCTTCGATCATCCAGACCGGTCTTCTGGAGCACTCCGGGATCAAGGTCGTTGGTATCGGCGGACACCCGGAAGGGCATCCGGTAATGAGCAGTGACGAACGCTGGCAGGCGCTTGAGCGTAAATGCCAGAGCATCGAAGCGCGCGGCATGGCCCCCTTGATCGTCACCCAGTTCGCCTTCGATGCCGATGCCGTGCTGGCCTGGCTGGATGCACTGCGCGCGCGTGGCATCAGCGTCCCGGTGCTGGTCGGCGTGCCGGGCCCGGCCAGCGTCTCTCGCCTGCTGCGCTACGCCGCGATGTGCGGCGTGGGCGCCAGTGCATCGATGCTGGCCCGGTATGGCATCTCGATCGGCCGGCTGCTCGGCACGGCAGGGCCGGAGGTGTTCGTCGATTGCCTGGTGAAGGGGCTGACCCGCGCCCATGGCCAGGTCAGCCCGCATTTCTTCCCGTTCGGCGGTATTGCGCCGTCGCTGGAGTGGGTGGCGCAGTACCGGCGGCGCATTTCCATCAGCCAGCGCCGATGATCTGCGTCATGGCACGGATCGCGTTGTCCGGGTGCCGGGTTGATCCAGCGAAGGCGCCGGCCTGGAAAGCCTCCCATTGCAGCCACGCATGCCCAGGTCGAGGCGCTCTGCAATGCCCTGCGGGTTGATATCTCCGGCGCGATTGATCAGCACGACGAGCGTTCTTCGATCGGTGGGACGGTGCCGGAGATACCCGGTAAAGCCTGCGGTCCCGCCGCCATGGCCGACTACCTTTCCGCCATCGGAAACTTCCCAGCCGGCCCCCCAGCCCGCCTTGCTGCCATTGGCGAGGAGTGTGTCGCACCACATCCGCTTCAGGGCCGACTCGGGCAACAGTCGATGCTGGTCCAGCGCCACAGCAAAGCGCGCCATGTCGTCGATGCTGGCGAGCAGGCCGCCAGCGGCCCATGCCGAGCCCGGAGCAGTGGGTGGCGGTGCGCGCCAGTGGCCATCCTGGAACAGATGCCCCTGGGCAACACGGCGCCGATCGTCGGCACGACGCGGTCCCGCATCGCGCATGCCCAGCGGCGACAGTATCTCCTCCTGCAGAACCCGCCAGTAGTCCATGCCGGTTGCATGCTCGATGGCCAGGCCGAGCAGGATGTAGTTCGTATTGGAATAGGCGTGCCGCGCACCGGGCGCAAACGCCAGCGGCCGCTCGGCCACCTCTGCGAGCAATTCACGGGGGGCTGGATTCGTCGGCATCAACCGCAGGAAGTTGTCTTCATTCAGATAGTTGGGAATGCCTGAGGTATGGCTCAGCAGCTGCAGCAGCGAAGTGGATGCCCATACGGAAGGCAACCCTTCCACGTACTCGCCGATGGGCGCGGTGACGTCGAGCAGATGCCGCTGCTGGAGCCGGAATATCAGCAGGGCCGTGAACAGCTTGGTGATCGACCCCAGTTCGAACACGGTATGGCGATCAATCGGTGCAGGCCGGGTGTCATTGAGCCGCCCGGTCGTGGACAGCGCGGCAATGCGCCCGTGATCGACCAGAACGGCCGCCATGCCAGGCTGCCGTTCGGCCTGCAGCAATGCGGTCAGCGAACCGCATCCCGCCAACGTCGCCCGGCTCGCCAGCGCCGATGGTGCTGACAGGCCGCAGCCGGTAGCCAGCAGCGCCGCACACAGGCGGCGTCGAACAGGGTCGTGGTACATGCACGTGGCTCGCAGCGGCGTCGTGGTGATGGTAGCGCGGACCGAGGGCCGGCCCGCTCAGGGTGAACCGGGTGAATCCACCCCGACCGCTGCCGGGGACGCGCAGCATGCCGGCGGGTCATCCGCGATGGCTGACAGCTGTCACTGGCTGCAACCCGGGCGGAAGCGAATAGTGAGCGCCAAGGCGAGGACACCTCGCCACCACTCAGCCACCACTCACCAGGGGGACCGCTCATGAACATGCTCCAGCAACTCGCCTCGCAGACGCCGATCTGGGTCTGGCTGCTCCTGGCCTTCCTGGTCACCCGTGGCATTGCCGCCATGAAGCCGGCCCAGACCTCGCTGCAGAAGCTGGCGATCGTGCCCGGCCTGTTTGCCGTCTGGGGTGCGTCGATCAGTCATCGTTTCGGCGCGTCGCTGATCGCCTGGAGCGAGTGGCTGGCCGGCATCGCCACGGGGGCCGCGCTTGCCTGGCTGCTGTTGGGTCGATTGAAGCTGACGCTGGACCGCAGCACCGGCAAGCTCTGGCGCAGCGCGGACTTCAGCCTGCTGCCGCTGCTGCTGGTCACCTTCCTGGTGAAGTACGGCTTCGAGGTCGCATTTACGGTGTCGCCGACGCTGACCGCCAGTGCCGGCTTCAGCGCCGCCTACCTGCTGCTGACCGGCGGGTTCACTGGCGTCTTCGTGGGCAAGTACTGTCGCTACCTGGCCTCGCTGCGGATGGATGCGGCGGGGAAGGGATTGGAAACCGCAGGTTGATTGACCTGGTAGTGCCGGCCGCTGGAGGCTCCGCAGGTCATCGGCAATCGAGTTTGGCGTTACCATCGGAGCGGCTGTACCTCCCGTGAGAGCCCGGGATGGATGGAACCATCTGAGCAGGAATCGATAGTGGAAGCGATATATCCGGTCGGCGTTGCAGGGGGAATGCGGATCATCTGGTTTGCCTGGGTATCAGGTGACCATGATCGGGTGATGTCCAGCAATGGAAGGCCTGTCTGCGATAGCAGCAAGGAAGGGCTGGAGGGTCAGGTTGCCGCGCGCGGCCGAGTCCTGGACTGGGAAGGAGAGTCCGTCATTGACCTCGACTCGCTGATCTCGTCTGTAGATTCAGGGCGGGAGGTCGACCCCGGGGAGGTCGTGGATGCATGGAATTTCATGACGGACCTCTCCAGGGTGATCGACAACGCCCCCAATCAGCTGTTTCATGCCGAGTTGATGGAGACCTATGACATCTTCTTCTCGCGACGGAAGGCGAATGGTGCAGGGCATCCAGTTGAACATTGAAAGTCCTATGCCGTCGCCAACCGTCGAGCGCACGCATGAGATCCATTGATCTGTGGACAATGAAACGGAACGCCAGGAAGGCTGGGTTGCGGGTGGTTGGCAACTTTCTGATTGTTTCGTACACGCGCGATGTGATCTCCGGGTTTGCCATGGACCCAGCGCCGTCCTCCATCTATGTATGGACCTTCGCACTTCCGGTCTATGACGGCCTGCCACACCTGCATATGTCTCTCGGCCAGAGGGTCGCTTGCCCGGAAGATCCAAAGGACTTTTTCCGCGGCACGCACGAGGCTCACCTCGCAATGCTCGAAGGGGTGAGAACAGCTGCGGACCTTCTGATGTATGTTGAAGAGGCCGGTTTCGAGGGCGATTACTGCCAATGGGTGAAGTACCTGTCCACCATTCGCCTGGGCGATTTCCCGGCCGCAGACGCTGCACTGAAGAATCTGCTCGCACTGCCGGTGTCCAGCGCGATCCGCGGAAGACTGGACAGGATGCTGGAGGCAATCGGGCGAGGTGGCGAATCAGGCGCGCGGCAGCTTCTGCAGGAATGGTCGATGCAGACGGCCCGATTGATGGGTGGCAGCAGCACATTCGCCTGGAGCCAGGACAGCACAAGCGCGTGAACCGCGCGGTTGCTCACGCCTCCCCACGCCACTGGCTCATCAGCATCTGAAGGAATCGCTCCGCCGTGGGCGAGAGCAGGGCACCCCGTCGGCGGACGATGCCGATCGTGCGCGACACCACCGGGTTGCCGATCGCGCGCGTCACCAGGGTGGGGTGATCCCCGTCCGGCGTGGCCATCTTCGGTAGCACCGACACGCCGATGCCGGCCTCGACCATGCCCAGTGACGTCGACAGGTGCGTCACCTCGTAGTGCCAGCTCAACTTGAGGTTCTCGCGCGCCAGCGCGCCGTCCAGCAGGGTGCGGTTGCCGCTGGTGCGATGCACGGTGATCAGCTGGTGCTCGGCCAGATCAGCCCATTCCACTTTGCGCTTGCGGGCCAGCGGATGATCGCGCCGGCAGGCGAGGACGAAGGGGTCCTCGGCCAGCACGTCGAAGTCGAGATTCGGATCGTTGGCGCCCATGAAGTTGATGCCGAACTCGACTTCACCACGTTCCACTGCCTGCAGACCCTCCGTGGCCGGGATATCCAGAATGCGGAAGCGCACGTTCGGGTGTGCTTCGTGGAAACGCGCCATCACGCTGGGCAGGAAGTAGAACGCCGCCGTCGGCAGGCACGCGATGGTCACGGTGGCGCCGCGGGTGTCTTCGCGGCCGCGCAGCGAGAACAGCGAGCCATCGAATTCCTCCAGCATGCGGCGCACCAGTGGCAGCAGGTTCTCGCCGACAGCGGTGGTACTGACGCTGCGCGTGGTGCGCTCCAGCAGCGGCGAACCCACGGCCTGCTCCAGCTTCTGTATCCGTCGGCTGAGCGCCGGCTGGGAGACGTGCAGGATTTCAGCGGCGCGATGGAAGCTGCGTGTCTCCGATACCAGCAGGAACGCGCGTAGATCCAGGATTTCGCAATTGATGCTCATTGGGTATCAATCATCCAAAAATCAGCAATTCACAGATCAATTAGGGTCATGCCAGTATCGAATCACAGAGGGGTCATTCATCCCCTATACGCATCAATCTAGCACACGTATGTCCAACGATCTGCTCAGCATTCCCTGCGTGCTCATGCGCGGCGGCACCTCCAAGGGCCCGTTCTTCCTGGCCAGCGACCTGCCGGCGGACACCGCCGAACGGGATCGCCTGCTGCTGGAAGTGATGGGCTCGGGCCATCCGTTGCAGATCGACGGCATCGGCGGTGGCAACGCACTGACCAGCAAGGTGGCGATCATCGACCGCTCGAGCCGGGCGGACGCTGACGTGGACTACCTGTTCGCCCAGGTCCGGGTGGAGCAGCAGGTGGTGGATACCTCGCCCAACTGCGGCAACATGCTGGCGGCCGTCGGCCCGTATGCCATCGAGCGTGGGCTGGTGCAGGCGCAGGATCCGCAGACCGAGGTGCGCATCCACAACGTCAATACCGGCAAGCTGATCATCGCCACGGTGGAAACGCCGGGCGGCAATGTGGCCTACCGCGGTGATACGCGCATTGCCGGCGCGCCGGGCTCAGCCGCGCCGGTCAGGCTGTCCTTCCTTGATGCGGCAGGCGCCCGCACCGGCAAGCTGCTGCCCAGCGGGCATGCGCAGGAAACCATCAATGGCGTGCCGGCCAGCCTGGTGGACTGCGCCATGCCGATGATGCTGGTGCGTGCCGAAGACCTGGGCGTGCGCGGTGATGCCTCGCCCGCCGAACTGAACGCGGACGCGGCGTTCATGCGCCGGCTGGAAGCGCTGCGCATCGAAGCGGGCGCCCGCATGGGCATCGCCGACGCCGGCAACAAGGTCATTCCCAAGCCGGTGCTGCTGTCGGCACCGCAACAGGGCGGCGATCTGCAGGTGCGCTATTTCATGCCGCACCAATGCCACACCGCACTGGCCATTACCGGTGCGGTCGGCCTGGCCACCGCCGCCGTCACGCCGGGCACGCTGGCCCACACTTTGGTCGGATGCCGGTCCGTTCCCGGCAGCATTACCCTCGAACATCCGAGTGGGGCCCTGGAGGTGGGCCTCAGTCGCAGCTCGGGCGATTCGCCGGTGATTGCCAGCGTGGTCCGCACCGCACGCCGCTTGTTCGAGGGGCGCGTGTACGCGACTTCGCCCGCGCCCGCCACGGCCAGTGCCACCCAAGCCCGCCAATGGACGTCAGCGGCATGATCTGAACCCGGACGGGCCTGCGTAGACGCGCATGCCCGCCATTACAACGTAGATGCTTCACTCCTGGGAGGGATGATGTACAAGCAGTTCTTCTTGGCCGCGCTGTGCGCGGCCGGTCTGGCCGCGGCCGGATGCAGCAACAGCGGGCGCAGCGAAGGCGCATCCGCCGGCGGTGGCGACAATGCACCGGTACGCATCAGCGTCGGCTCCTACAACCTCAACAACCTGCCGTTCTTCATCGCCGACGCCAAGGGGTACTTCAAGGACGTCGGCCTGCAGGTGAAGACCGAGAACTTCGCCCAGGGCGGCTCCAAGGTATTGCAGGCGCTGGTGGCCAATTCCACCGACGTGGCCGTCGGCTTCTACGACCACACCATCCAGATGCAGGCCAAGGGCAAGGACGTGGTGGCCTTCGTACTGCTCTCGCGCAACTCCGGCCTGGTGATGGCCGGCCGCGAGGATGCCACCTTCGATCCGGCGCGCCCGGAGACCATCAAGGGCCAGAAGGTCGGGATCACCGCGCCGGGCTCCTCGTCCGACTTCTTCGTCCGTCACTTCCTCGCCCAGCACGATATTCCGGCCGACAGCATCTCGTTGATCGGCGTCGGCTCGGGCGCCGCAGCGGTGGCCGCGCTCGAGCAGGGCAAGATCGACCTGCTGGTCAACTATGATCCTGCCGCCACCCTGATCACCGAGCGCAAGGTCGGCAGGATCATCCTCGACGCGCGCAGCGACGACGGCGCCCGCCAGGTCTATGGCGGCCTGTACCCGACCTCGGTGATGTACGCCAACCAGAGCTTCCTGGACACGCGTCCCGAAGCGGCCGAGAAGATCGCCCGCGCCGAGCAGATGGCCTTGAAGTTCATCGCCGACAACAGTGCTGAAGACATCGTCGCCGCGCTGCCGGACAGCTACGTCTCCGGTGACCGCGCCACCTATGCCCGCGCGGTGGAGAACGCGCGCGCGATCTTCACCCGGGACGGTCACTTCACGCCTGCCGATCTGGAAACACCGCTGAAGGTGCTGCGTGAGTTCAACACGGATGTCGCCAAGGCCGATATCGATCTGTCCCGGACCTATACCAATGCCTTCGTCGAGCGTGCCAACGCTGCGGCGCCGGCTGCCCAACCGTAAGCGGAGGTAAACCATGGCCCTCAATGCCACCGTGCGCCAGTTCAATGGCGCGCCGCAGCTGGAGCCTGCACAGACCATGGTCGCCATCAACAAGGTGACCATGTCCTTCGGCGAATTCACCGCCGTACGCGATGTCGACATCCAGGTGGGTGACGGCGAGTTCCTTGCCATCGTCGGACCCACCGGCTGCGGCAAGAGCACCATCCTCAATTCCGTGGCGGGCCTGCTGAAGCCGTCGTCGGGCCAGGTCAGCATCGATGGCCGTGCCGTCAGCGGCGTGCAGGAGTCGGTCGGCTACCTGTTCCAGCAGGACGCGCTGCTGCCGTGGAAGACCGCATACCAGAATGTTGAACTCGGCCTGCGCTTCCGTGGTGTGCCCGAGGCCGAACGCAAGGCCAAGGCCAACGCGTGGCTGGCCAAGGTCGGCCTGGCCGGCTTCGAGCATCGCTACCCGCACCAGCTGTCCGGTGGCCAGCGCAAGCGTGTGCAGATGGCCCAGGCGTTGATCGTCGAGCCGAAGGTGATCCTGATGGATGAGCCGTTCTCGGCGCTGGACATCCATACCCGCCACCTCATGCAGAACGAGCTGCTGCGGTTGTGGCAGGAAGACCGGCGCTCGGTGATCCTGATCACCCACGATCTGGAAGAAGCGATCGCCCTGGGCGACCGCGTGGTGGTGCTGTCCTCCGGCCCGGCCAGCCGGGTGGTGCGCAGTTTCGATGTGGATCTGGAACGGCCGAGGAACGTGGCCGAAATCAAGCTGGATGACCGTTTCACCGACCTGTACCGCGACATCTGGGCCTGCCTGCGCGGCGAAGTGGAGAAGAGCTATGCACGCCAAGACTGACAAGTTCATCCAGCTCGCGCTGGTGGTCGCCGTGTTCGGTGGCTGGGAAGGCGGCATCGCGCTGGGCGTGATCGATCCGTTCTTCTTCCCATCGCCAACCGCCATCGTGCAGCAGGCCTGGACCTGGCTGTCCGATACGTCGTTCTATCAGCATGTCTACATCACGCTGACCGAAACCGCGCTGGGCTACATCATCGGCACCGGCCTGGGTGTGGCCGGCGGCGTCTGGCTCGGCCTGAGCCGCCGCTCGGCACGCATCCTCGATCCCTTCATCAAGGGCTTCAACGCGATTCCGCGCGTGGTGCTGGCGCCGATTTTCGTGCTGTGGCTGGGCCTGGGGCTGTGGTCGAAGGTGGCGCTGGCGGTCACGCTGGTGTTCTTCACCACGTTCTTCAATGCCATGCAGGGCGTGCGCGAGGTGAATCCGGTGGTGCTTGCCAATGCCCGCATCCTGGGGGCGAGCCGCAGTGACCTGCTGCGCCATGTCTACTTCCCCGCAGCGGCGAGCTGGATCCTGTCTTCGCTGCGTACTTCGGTCGGTTTTGCCGTGGTCGGTGCGATCATCGGCGAATACCTCGGCGCCTCGGCGGGCCTGGGCTACCTGATCGCGCAGGCAGAAGGCAACTTCAACGCTGTGGGTGTGTTCGCCGGCATCATCATCCTGGCCGCCTTCGTGCTGGTCATCGACGCGCTGCTGGACGTGGTCGAGAACAAGCTGATCACCTGGCGTCCCAACGCCCAGGCACAGGCCACCAGCTGACCCGGACGGGCTGAGCCCGCCTGCCGCGCCGCCGGGCCGATCCGGCGGCGCGCGCTTCCTTCCCCGATCTTCCCCCGCACCACCGCAACGGGCCAGCGCCAGGCCAGGGGGCCGGCTGGCCGGAGAGAGCCCATGAACCATTCCAACGTGCTGCCGCTGGCAGCGCTGTCGGTCGCGCTCGGCCTGCTGTTGGCCAGTGGCCATGCCGACGCACAGTCCACGTCGTCGCTGCCCGCGCCGCTGAGCCAGGCCGAGCTGTCACGCCTGGTGCAGCAGCAGGCACTGCAGATCCAGCAACTGGAAGCACGCCTCCGCGCCGTCGAGGGCGGGCAGGGCAGTGCGAGGGCACCGTCAACGCCGCCCGCGCCTGCGCTGGAAACGCGGGTGGCCGCACTGGAAACCAGCCAGTCCAGGCTGCCGAAGGTGTCCTGGGCCAAGGGTGCACCGGAGTTCAGCAGTGCCGACGGCACGACGGTGTTCCGCCCCCGTGGCCGCCTGTTCGTCGATGCCTCGAGCACCGACGGTTCGGCGGTCGCCGACCGCAACGTTTCGGGTACCGAGGTCCGTTCGGTGCGCCTGGGGGCCGAGGGGCGCTACGGCACCCTGGGCTGGGTCGTGGAGGGCGACTTCGCCGACAACGCGGTGGCGTGGAAGTCGGTCTACGCCACGCTGGACCACACGCTGTTCGGCCTGCCGGCCGATCTCACGATCGGCAACCGCTTGAACGATCGCGGTATCGATGGCTCAAGCAGCACCTCCAACACGCCGTTCCAGGAACGCAACGTGGTCGGCACGCTGCTGCTGCCGCAGCGGGGCCTGTTTGGTGTCGGGCTCACCGAGCGGGTGTATGGAAGGGGCTGGCATGCCAGCCTGTCGGTGGCCGGCAACGACCTCAACAACGCCGGCACCGACAACGACAGCCAGACCTGGGCCACCCGCGTCCACTGGAATCCGCTGGACACCGCCGACGCCACGGTGCATCTGGGCGCATGGGCCTTCCACGAGAAGATTCCCGCCGGGGCCAGCGGCGTGGTGCGCAGTTCGGCCATCGCGGGGCATTTCAACGATCTGGTCAGGATCACACCGGGCATGCTGGTGGGCGCCGAGCGCAGCACCGCCTACGGCGCGGAACTGGCCGGCTTCTTCGGCCCGGCGTGGGCAACCGGCGAGTGGGGTACGCGAAGCCTGCGCGGGGCCGATGCCAGCGGGCGCTATGATCGCGACCACGAAGCGTGGGCGATCTCGGCCGGCTGGTTCCTGGCGGGCGCGCTGCCGTCCTACTCGGGCAAGGCCGGCACGTGGGGCAAGGTGAAGGTGGCCGATCCGGTGACGCGCGGCGGCAGCGGTGCGTGGGAGCTGAAGGGCCGCTATGAGGACGTGGACTATGCCGAACTGCCCAGTGGTGGTACCGGTCACGCGTGGACACTGGGCGCGAACTGGTACCTCAACGATTTCAGCCGGGTGATGTTCGAAGCCGTGCGCTGGCAGACCCGCCACCGCAGCGGCAGTGCGGCGGGCAGGGATGAAGGCACCACCTTCAATACCCGTCTGCAGCTGGTCTTCTAGGGCCGGGCCGCCGCCTGCATTCTGGTCACAGCAGCAACAACGCAGCGATGAGTGCAGGCGGCATCACCAGCGCGCCGACGCGCAGGAAGTCGAGCGCGCTGACATGCTCGCCCTCGCGGCGCAGCGCCACCAGCCACAGCATCGTGGCCAGCGAGCCGGTCACCGACAGGTTCGGGCCCAGGTCCACGCCGACCAGCAGTGCGGCACGGGTCTGTGCGGGCAGTTCAGCCATCTGGCCCAGCGAACCGGCGGCCAGGCCGACCGGCAGATTGTTGGCTACGTTGCTCAGCAGTGCAGCGGCGCCACCGGCCAGCCAGCTGGCCTGGTGGGGAGAAGCCTGCGCCATGGCCTGCAGCGCGCTTGCCGCAGTCTGGATGACGCCGGTCTGCGCCACCGCCTCCACCAGCACGAACAGACCGGCCACCAGCGGCAGCACGCCCCAGGCGACATGCCGCAGCAGCGGCAGCGGGCTATGGCGCTGGCGTATCACCACGACCGCCACGCTCAGCGCGCCGGCGCAGAACGTGGCCAGGCCCAGCGGTCCGTTCAGCGCGGACGTCACCAGCAGTACGCTGCCGGTGAACAGCACGCCCAATGCACTCAGTCGGCCACCCTCGGTCAGCGGGCGATGTTCCGGTGCGGCGACCAGCGGCTGCGCGATTTCGCGCCGGTGTACCCAGCGCAGCACCAGGTAGGTGGCACCGATCGCCGCCGCCGACGGCAGCGCGAACTGCGCCAGCCACTGCAGCAGTGGCGGCATGTGCTGGCCGTACACCACCAGGTTGGCCGGGTTGGAGATGGGCAGCACGAAGCTGGCCGCATTGGCAATGAAGGCGCAGACGAACAGGTAGGGCAGGGGATTGGCGCGCGCCGCCTTGCAGGCCGCGTAGACCGCCGGTGTCAGCACCACGGCCGTTGCATCGTTGGACAGGAACACCGTCACCAGCGTGCCGACCAGGAACACCAGGTCGAACAGGCGTCGCCCCGATCCGCCCGCATGCCGCACCGCGTACAACGCCAGCCAATCGAACAGGCCTTCGCGCCGCGCCAGTTCGGCCAGCACCATCATGCCGACCAGGAACAGGTAGACGTCGCGGCCTTCGGCTACCGCGCCCCATGCGGTCTGCAGCGATACCGCGCCCAGCAGCGGCAACAGGGCGGCAGCGCCCAGCGCCCACACATACTCGGGGATGCGGAAGGGACGGAACAGCAGGCCGAGGGTGGCAACGGCGACCGCTGCCCAGATCACGAGGGGGGAATGGGGGGCAAGCATGGAGTGGGGGCTTCAGCGGCACCGGCAGCGACCCCGGCGCAGGTGCTCCTGGCGCACGCGATCAGCGGATGGGCGGCCGCTGCAATCATCGCAGGTTCCGGGATCGCCGCATCATACCGTGCGCACTGGCATGGCGACTGCTGGGGGGCCGGGCGCGTTGGTGACGAACCCGGCGTCCAGTGCGGATGGGCAATCAAGCGCGGTATGACTTCAGGCACTGCAGTTTGACTACATGTGTAGTCAGACTGCGGGCACACTCACTGGAAGAGAACGCAATGCCAACGTCCTGCTGGTTGTCCTGCGCCCTGGCCCTCGTGATCGGCATCGCGGGGCCCACCCATGCGACGCCGCGTGCCGACGCCCTCGCCACGATCGAGCGCAACGCGCGTGCTTCGCATACCGATGCGGTGCTCGTGATGCACGACCGGGACACGCTGCTTGAGCTGAAGCCCGCCCCAGCGCAGGAATCCGTGCACCTGATGTCGGCAACCAAGTCCGTCGTCGCGCTGGGCATTGCGTTGCTGCTGGACGAAGGAAAGCTGGCTTCGATCGACGTACCGGTCAGCCAGATCTATCCGGAATGGAAACAGGGCAGGAAGAGCCGCATCACCGTGCGCATGCTGCTGGACCACACCTCCGGCCTGCAGAACGTGGCGAACGCGGGCGCCGAACTGGAAGGGGCCCCGGACCTGGTCAAACTGGCACTGGCAGCCGAGCTGAGTGACGACCCGGGCGCCGTGTTTTCCTACAACAACAAGGCCACCAACCTGCTGCCCGGCATTGTCGAGCGCCTGGCGGGCGAGCCGCTGGATGCCTACCTGGATGCGCGCCTGTTCAAGCCGCTGGGCATTGCCCACCACGCCTGGATGAAGGATGAGGCAGGCACTCCGCTGGGAATGGCGGGCCTGTCCCTGCGCGCCGCCGACCTTGCCGCCATCGGGCAACTGTTGCTGGATGGAGGCGTGGCGCCGGATGGCAAACGACTGTTGAGTGAACGGTCAGTGGCATTGATCACTGCTGAAAGTGCCCGTTCGCCTGACGTGGGCCTGTTGTGGTGGCGGATACCAGCGTGGGAACGCTATCAGCTCAAACCCCGGCTGGATGACCTGCTGGCCGGGCACGGCGTTGACGATGACGTGCGCCGCGCCGTGCAGGCCAGCGCGGGGCGCACATTCGACAGCCGGGGGCAGTTGATCGCATTCCTCACCGAACGGTTGGGCGCAGACGGGCCGCAACGTTACGCCAGCCAGATCACCGCGCGCGGCCTGAAGCTCGCCGATCTCTACGACATCACACGGGGACCGGTCGTCGGCTTTGCCGCCAACGGCTACCTGGGCCAATACCTGATGATCGTTCCGGAACAACGCGTCGTCGCAGTGCGCCTGATCCATCGGCGCGAGAGCCACCGCGCCCCACAGGACGACTACGCGTCCTTCTTCGCCGATGTCATGCAATTGGCGCGGGCACTGCAGTAGGTGCTGCCATCATCATGTCCACGCGCTCTGAACAACTTCCTGGAGCCTTCTTCACTGTCGTGCCGCCTAAGGTGGGATGACCCCTTGGCCGCCGGGATACTGAAGCATGTTTGATTACCAGGACTGGACCTTCCACGCCAATGGGCGCACGGTGGTGGCGCGCGTGGCGCTGGACGGCGACGGGGGCGGCACCATCAACCGATACCAGCTGATGCCCGGGCCGGCGCAGTCGGGGCTGTGCATCAAGGTCGCCTCCCAGGACGAGGCCGCGCAGAAACTGGAGGTCGAAGTGATGAAGCTGCTGGGACCGGAGTGGTAGCCCCTGCGTAGCACCACGGTGAGCGGCTCATCTGCTCCGTCCACGATCACGGCGTTGGCCGCGAAAACGGCGGAGCCGGACGGAACGAGTACGGCGAGCCGACTGCGGCGGCGATGCGCTGGAGAGCGTTCACGGTCCGTTCCTTTCTGGATGACCCGCAGGCGCGGGCATCTTTCCTGCGGCGGGTGAGCGGTGACCGGATGCAGCAGCAGCCCGGTCATCAGTAGCGGGGTGATTCCAGCGCCGCTACGCGCGCTGCCGATTTGCTGCGCTGCATGGTGACAAGCGCGAACCCGGGTGATTACTCTCCGCTGCAACGCGATGGTAGCGCTACCAGCCGGACGGGGATCCAGGGTCCAGGGGCTGCCTTCTTTGCCGCGTGTTTGTCCTGGCAGGCTTGAAAAGCAAGTGTAAGTCGCGGCGTGCTCCAGCAGCCGTGCTGTTCGGTTTGGAATGCGGGCCACGCCCGTGCGTGCCCCTGGGAGGGGGCGGTACATCCATTCGATCGTATGTCAGAGGGGACTTTCATGAGCACTTGCAGTTTCCGTGGCACCCCGGGCCCGAGGTCCGGTTCATGAGCCGCGCGTTGGCGAAGTTCCGGTCCCGGGCCATGTTCACCTTCGTGGGTGGCGCCCTGGTCATCAATCCTGCGTTTGCGCAGGACGCAGCACCGGCGACCGGGCAGCAGCCGCAGAGCCAGTCGCAGCCCACCCAGCTCGATGCAGTGCAGGTCACGGGCATACGCAACAGCCTGAGCCAGGCCATGGACATCAAGCGCGACTCGGCGGGCGTGGTCGATGCGATCAGCGCCGAGGACATCGGCAAGTTCCCCGATACCAATCTTGCCGAGTCGTTGCAGCGCATCACCGGCATCTCCATCGAGCGCCGTGACGGCGAGGGCGCGCAGGTGACCGCGCGTGGCTTTGGTCCGCAGTTCAACATGGTCACGCTCAATGGTCGCCAGATGCCCGGCGCCGATGCATTCGGTGCCTCCGGGCAGGTGGCCATCGGCGGTGTCGACGGCGGCACTCGCGCCTTCAATTTCGCGCAGCTGGCCGCCGAGGCCATCAATGGCATCGAGGTCTACAAGACCAGCCAGGCACAGGTGCCCAGCGGTGGCATCGGCGCGACGATCAACATCCTGACCTCGCGCCCGCTCGACCACGCCGGCATCGTGGCCAATGCCGGGGCAAAGCTGGTCTCCGACCAGAGCCAGCCGTTCGACAACGACCTGACGCCGGAGCTGTCGGGCATCTTCAGTTACAGCAATCCGGAAAAGACCTTTGGCGTCAGCCTCAGCGCGAGCCAGCAGAAGCGCAAGGGCGGCTCGGTGCAGGCCACGGAGAACTACTGGAACGTGCAGCCCTGGACGGGGTCGATGCCGGGCAACCCGACCGTGGTGAACGCCCCGGCCGCCGGCCAGCTCTATGCGCGGCCCAACGACCTGCGCTACGCGTTCTCCGAATTCGAGCGCGAGCGAGTCAATGGGCAGGCCGTGCTGCAGTTCGCACCGACGGACAGCCTGACCCTGACGATGGATTACACCTACTCGACCAACGAGATCACCGAGAATCGTGGCGAGCAGGGCATGTGGCTGCAGAACAGCAACTACACCAATGTCCAGTTCGACACCTCCGGTGCGGTCGCCACCCCGGTCTACATCCGCGAGATCGCCGGCACCAAGGACTTCGGGCTGGAACAGCAGCGCAGCATGCAGGAGTACAAGCTGGGCTCGCTGGGCTTCAACGCGGTGTGGAATGTCAGCGACCGTTTCAAGCTCAGCTTCGATGCGCACAATTCGAAGAATGAAAGCCGCCCCAATGACCCACTGACCGGCGGCGGCTCCATCTTCATGAGCATTGCCGGCACCAACAACTGCACCCGTGGCCCGCATTGCGGCGGCTCCTGGGTACAGGAGTTGAACTTCAACAATGGCCTGCCGGTCGGCACCCAGGTCTGGTATCCCAGTACTGCCGATGCGGTCGCCGGGACCAATGGCGTGGTCAATCCGGGCTTCCAGGAAGGCGAGATCGGCACCCAGGTGCTGCGCGTCAACGCGCAGACCCAGATCAGCAAGATCAAGCAGGCGCGTGTCGACGGCGAATGGAACTTCGACCACGGCCGCTTCCAGTTCGGCGTGGATACGAACAAGTCCACCACCCACCGCATCCAGGCCGCCGAGGCCTATTCGACACTGGGCGACTGGGGCGTGGCCAACGTGGACCGGGATACCGCCGCCGGCCTGATGGACCTGCTGCAGCCGGTCAGCATCGTCGGCCTGTTCGATGACTACAGTGCCAACAGCTGGCCGGCCTGGCGCGGCAATGCCGGGCAGCTCGCGCAATGGGCATCGCGCGAATACGGCGTCAGCCTGGGTGTGAACCCGCAACGTGCGGCCGACAACTTCGTGGAAGAGAAGACCAAGGCGGCGTACTTCCAGGTGGAACTGGACGGGGAGCTGGGCGGCATGCGCACCAATACCCGCCTGGGCGTGCGCTATGAAACCACCGACGTGGTGTCGACCTCGGTCATTGCCGTTCCCGAGTCCATCGAGTGGCAGGCCAACAACGATTTCCGCATCGTGCTGTCCGATGAGCAGCAGCCCTTCACCGAGAAGGCCAGGTACAGCTACATCCTGCCCAACCTTGATTTCAGCATTGACCTCACCGAGGAACTGAAGGGCCGCGTTTCGTTCGGCAAGAGCATCGCCCGCGCGCCGTACGGCAATCTGTATGCAGGGCCCGGTGCCCAGCAGCCGTTCGGCTCGGTGCTGATCGATCCTTCGTCGCGCGCCAGCGGCAATTCGCAGAACCCGAGCCTGAAGCCGCTGGAATCGGACAACCTCGACCTGGGGCTGGAGTGGTACTTCGCCGATGCCAGCTATGTGTCATTGACCTACTGGAACAAGTCGGTCAGCAACTTCATCGGCAACACGGTCGTCCAGGAAAGCCTGTACGGCCTCACCGACCCGACCTCCGGGCCGGATGCGCGGGCGGCGTTGGACTTCCTGACCAGCGGCGCCTGCGTGGCCCAGGTCGGGCCGGCCAATGCCGCCGCCTGCTCGGCCAACGACACCTCGCTGTTCACAGCACTGGCGCTGCTGCGCAACAATCCAGCTGGCCTGGGCGCCTACAACGGCACCGATGCGCAGGTACTGGCCACCGAAGCGGCCTACGATCTGTATGGGCAGGCCAACGACCCGCTTTACCAGTTCAACGTCAATCGCCCGATCAACCAGAACAAATCCAAGCTGCATGGCTGGGAGCTGGGCGGCCAGTACTTCTTCGGTGACACCGGCTTCGGCGTGCTGGCCAACTACACCGTGGTCAAAGGTGATGTCGGCTACAACAATGGCGGCGATCCGGGTATCGACCAGTTCTCGCTCACCGGCCTGAGCGACACTGCCAACGCCATGCTGATGTACGAGAAGTACGGGTGGTCGGTGCGCCTGGCATGGAACTGGCGCGACCAGTACCTGATCCTGGCCAACCAGGGTTCCAGCCGCAATCCGTACTATGTGGAGCCGTACGAGCAGTGGGATCTCAGCGTCAACTACGCGCTGGATGACCACTGGTCCTTCAGCCTGGAGGCGATCAACCTGACCGGCGAGGATGTGCGGTGGCGCTCGCGCACCTCGCAGATGATCGTCAAGCTGGCCGACCAGAGCCCGCGCTACATGCTGGGCGTCCGCTACAAGTTCTGAGCCTGGTTGCCGATGCGTCCGGCACGGTACCGCTGCCCGCCAGCGGTGCCGTGCCGGGACGGTGTCGCCGCACCTGCCGCGCCTGCGCTACCCTGCTGGCCAGCCACCCCGCACTGGACTGGATACCCCGATGTCCCGCTATGAAATGCTCAACAACATCGCGCATCGGGACCTGAAGGTCGCCACCGGATTCGGGCCGCAGTTCGGCGATGCGGTGGGCATGGTGCCGGCCTATCCCAGCGAGTTCGCCGAACTGCAGCGCGAGTATCCGATCTTCCTGCGCCGGGAGGCCGGGACCGGGGCGTGGCAGTCGGTGGCCCTGCTGGGTTTCGAGCAGCACGAGAACCTGTACCTGCAGGACGGACGCTGGAATGCCTCCTACCTGCCCGGCGCGGCCGCAAAAGGGCCGTTCCTGATCGGCTTCCAGGAGCACTACGTGGACGGCCTGCTCACCCAGGACGCGGTGATGCACGTCGACCTGGACCATCCGCGTGTCACCTCCGGCGCCGGTGAGCCGGTGTTCCTGCCGCAGGGCGGAAACACGCCTTACCTGGACCACATCGCCGGCGTGCTGCGCGGCATCCACGAGGGCAGTGCCTTCGCGGCCAGTATGTTCACGATGCTCGACGACTGTGGGCTCATCCAGCCGGTCACGCTTGATGTGCAGCTCGCGCCGCATCACCGCGTGGGCGTGAGCGGATTGCACGGCATCGACCGCGAGCGCCTGGCGGCGCTGGACAGTTCACGCCTGGCTGCGTTGAACCGCGCCGGTTACCTGGAAGGTGCGTACCTGATGCTTGCCTCGCTGCATAACATGCGCCGCCTGATCGCCGAGAAGCAGCGCCGTCTCCGCGTCCAGGACGGCACCGCGCAGGCGGTCAGGAACTGACCGGTGCAAGCCCGCCTGCCGATACGGAGCCTGGAAGGCATCGATCCTGCCGCCTTGCCATTGGCCGCCCTGGTGGAGGCCGGTGAGCCGGTCGTACTGCGCGGCATCGCCAGCGGTTGGCCACTGGTCCAGGCCGGACTGGGCGGCGTGCGTGACGCGATGGCGTACCTGTGCAGCGTCGATGCGGGTGCGCCCATCCAGTACTCGTTCGGCGGCGCCGAGATCGCGGGCCGCCCGTTCTACAGCGCGGACTTCACCCGGCTGAACTTCGAAGTGCGGCGCGGTGTACTCGCCCAGGTGCTGGAAGAGATCGCCGCGACGCTGCATGCGCCGCGGCCGCCAACCTATTACGTGGCCTCGCTGCCGATCACGCGGGCACTGCTGCCGGCATTCGCGCAGGCCAACGACGCCGGGATGGCGAAGCAGGGCATCGATGCCACCGCCAGCATCTGGATCGGCAACCGGGTGACGGCCTCGTGCCATTTCGACACACCCGACAACCTCGCCTGCTGCGCGGTGGGGCAGCGCGAGTTCACGCTGTTCCCGCCCGCCCAGATCGACAACCTCTATCCGGGCCCGCTCGATCCCACGCCGGGCGGACAGGTGGTCAGCGTGGTGGACTTCGAGCGCCCCGACTTCGATCGGCATCCACGTTTCCGCGAGGCGCTGGCGCGTGCACGCAGCGCGGTACTTGGACCCGGCGATGCGATCTTCATTCCCAGCATGTGGTGGCACCATGTACGCAGCCTGGAGCCGTTCAACGTGCTGGTGAACTACTGGTGGCGAAGCTCGCCGGCCTGGCTGGGGTCGCCGCTGGCGGCGCTGCAGCACGCGATGTGGTCCGTGCGTGACCTGCCAGCGCGTGAGAAGCAGGCCTGGGAAGGGCTCTTCCGTTACTACGTATTCGGCCCCGGCGAGCGCGCCGGTCAGCACCTGCCTGAGACGGCGCGCGGGGATCTGGCACCGTTCGACGAGCAGCGCGCCCGCCGCATGCGCGCGATGCTGCTGGGCAGGCTCAACCGTTGAGAGAGGGCACCGCGTTGGATATCGAGAGCACGCCTGCAGGGCGCATCCGCAAGGTGGTCATTGCCGGTGGCGGTACGGCGGGATGGCTGGCCGGCTGCGCGCTGGCGCATCAGTTCCGTGACCAGCTGCATATCACGCTGGTCGAGTCCGAGCAGATCGGCACGGTCGGCGTCGGTGAGTCCACCGTGCCGCCGATCCGCACCTTCCATCGCTTCCTGCAGATCGACGAGCAGGAGTTCCTGCGCGCGGTGGCCGGCACCTTCAAGCTGTCGATCTCGTTCGAGAACTGGCGCTTGCCGGGGGATCGCTTCTTCCATCCGTTCGGCACCATCGGCCATGGCACCTGGGCGGCACCCTTCCATCACTTCTGGCTGGACAGCCTGCGCCGCGGCATGCCCTCGGACCTGGGCGACTTCTGCCTGGAGAGCATCGCCTCGCGGGGCGACCGCTTCTCGCTGCATACCCAGCCGCAGGCCAGCTATGCGTATCATTTCGATGCCAGCCTGTATGCGCGGTTCCTGCGCCGCAGGGCCGAGGCCCACGGCCTGCACCGGATCGAAGGCAGGATCGCCCAGGTCAGGCAGCACGCGCACGACGGTTCGGTGCAGGCGCTGGTACTGGACGACGGCCAGGTGATCGAGGGCGATCTGTTCATCGACTGCACCGGCTTCCGTGGCCTGCTGATCGAGCAGACGCTGGGCACCGGCTACGAGGACTGGCACGAATGGCTGCCGTGCGACCGCGCTGTGGCGGTGCAGACCGAAGCGGTGGCGCCGCCGGTGCCCTATACGCGGGCGATCGCCCACGAAGCGGGGTGGCGCTGGCACATCGCGCTGCAGCACCGCGTTGGCTGCGGGCTGGTGTATGACAGCCGCCACCTGTCCGATGACGAGGCCGCAGCGAAGCTGCTGCGCGATGCCGGGGCTCCACCTTTGCGCGATCCATGGAAGGTGCCGTTCCGCAGCGGGCGCCGGCTGAAGGCCTGGAACAGGAACGTGGTGTCGCTCGGGCTGGCCAGCGGCTTCATCGAACCGCTGGAGTCGACCAGCATCCATCTGACGATCAGCGCAGTGGTGCGCCTGATCCAGTTGTTCCCGTTCGACGGCATCAGTGCGTCGCTGGTGCAGCTGTACAACGATGTCAGCCGGCAGGAAATGGAGCACGTGCGCGACTTCATCATCCTGCACTACCACGCCACGCAGCGCAGCGAACCGATGTGGAAGGCCTGTCGCGAGATGCGCGTGCCCGAATCGCTGCAGCAGCGGCTGCAGGCGTGGCGCGAGCGTGCACATGCGTGGCAGGACCCCGGCGAGCTGTTCCGCGTCGAATCCTGGACCAGCGTGCTGCTTGGGCAGGGCATCGCGCCCGGTCCCGCCCACCCGCTGGCGCGGGCCGTGAGTGACGCCGATCTGCGCACCCTGTTGAGGGGGATCCAACAGCCCGTGCAGCAGGCTGCCGCGCAGATGCCGGCGCAGGCGGAGTTCATCGCGCAGTACTGCAGGTCCGGCGTGGACGTGTGGCGTTCGACGGCAGCAAGCGCGTAGCAGTGTTTTGCGTTGCAGCACGCTTTTTCCGCTGCAGCTGGTTACAGTGCGGCAACACCGCTGGCGATGACGCGCGCGGTGGCAACGAGGGGGCCGGACACCACGCCCCCTTTTTGAGTCCACGGAATGTTAGCGCTACCTTTTTTTTGATCGGAGGCGGTTTCGATGGGTCTGGTTGCAGGGATCGATGCAGGGACGCAGAGCCTGAAGGTGCTGGTCTATGACCCGCGGACGCAGGTGGTGGTGGCCTCGGCCAGCGTGCCGCTCGCGCTGGACAGCGGTGCCGACGGCAGCCGTGAACAGGCGCCTGCCGACTGGGTGTCGGCCCTGCGCGACTGCTTTGCCAGGATCGACCCCTCGCTGCGCGCTCGCATCGTTGCACTGGCGGTATCGGGGCAGCAGCATGGGTTCGTGCCGGTTGATGATGCTGGCGAGGTACTGGCGCCGGCCAAGCTGTGGTGCGACACCAGCACCTCGGCCGAATGCATCCAGATCATGGACGCCGTGGGCGGGTTCCAACGCACCATCGCGCTGGCGGGCAACCCGATCCTGGCCGGCTACACAGCGTCCAAGCTGCCCTGGACCCGGATCCACCGTGCCGACGCCTATGCGCGGCTGGCGACCATCCTGCTGCCACACGACTACCTGAATTTCGTGTTGACCGGGCAGCGGTTCTGCGAGCTTGGCGATGCGTCCGGAACCGGCTGGCTGGACGTGCGCACACGCACCTGGTCGCAGGAACTGCTGCGCGCCACCGATCCTGATCGTGATCTTGCTGCCTGCCTGCCGCCGATCGCAGCGCCCGATGCCCTGTTCGATATCGCGCCGAAGGCCGCGGCCGAGTTCGGGCTGCCGGCGGCCGTGAAGATTGCCGTTGGTGGCGGCGACAACATGATGGCGGCAATCGGCACCGGCTGCGTCACGGAAGGTCGGCTGGCGATGAGCCTGGGAACCTCCGGAACGCTGTTCGCCTATTCCGGCTCGCCGGTGATCGATCCGGACGGCGCGTGGGCGGCTTTCTGCTCGTCCACGGGGGGCTGGCTGCCGCTGATCTGCACCATGAACTGCACCGTGGCCACCGAACGCGTGGCCAGCGCCTTCGGTTTCAGCACCCGCGACGGCGATGCGCACCTCCACGCGACGCCGCCGGGCGCAGGGGGGCTGGTGATGCTGCCGTTCCTCAATGGCGAACGTACCCCCGACCTGCCGCTCGGCAAGGGCGTGCTGGCAGGCCTGGACATCGCCAATTTCACCCCGGCGCACCTCTACCGCGCCGCCGTGGAGGGCGCGACCTACAGCCTGAGGTACGGCTACGACGCCTTCGTCCGCGCGGGCATGCAGTTCGATCGCATCGTGCTCACCGGCGGCGGCAGCAACAGCGCGGCCTGGCGTCAGCTGGTGGCCGATGTATTCGGCCTGCCGGTGGACGTCCCGGTGCAGGCCGAAGGCGCGGCGTTTGGTGCGGCACTGCAGGCGCTGTGGGCGCTCGCCCGGGCGCAGGGAGACGCCGCCTCGATCAGCGACATCACCGCGCGCCACGTCACCGTCGATCCGGCGCTGTCCGCACGGCCGGATCCGGATCGCAGCGCTGCCTATGCACGGGCCTACGCACGCTTCCTCAGCCATCTTGATGCCATCACGCCGCTGCAGCGCGGTTGATGGCTCCTCCACGACACCCCGTACAACGACAGGAGCACGCACCATGAGCACGCAGCCCTTCATCGGCGCCAAGGAGTACTTCCCCGGCGTCGGCCGCATTCCGTTCGAGGGCAAGGGCTCGGACAATCCGCTTGCCTTCAAGGTCTACGATGCGAACCGGGTCATCGGTGGCAAGACCATGCAGGAGCATCTGCGCTTCGCCGTGTGCTACTGGCACACCTTCTGCAATGCCGGGCACGATCCGTTCGGCCCGGGTACCCGGCAGTTCCCGTGGGACGCAGCCTCGCCACTGGCCACGGCCGAAGCGAAGGTGGACGCGGCGTTCGAGTTCTTCACCAAGCTGGGCGTGCCGTACTGGTGCTTCCACGATATCGACCTGGCGCCGGATGCCGACGACATCGGCCAGTACCAGAAGAACCTCTCGCACATGGTGGCCCTGGCCAAGGCGCGCCAGGAGGCCACCGGCGTCAAGCTGCTGTGGGGCACGGCCAACCTGTTCTCGCACCCGCGTTACATGAACGGCGCATCGACCAACCCCGACTTCGCGGTGGTCGCGCGCGCAGCGGTGCAGGTCAAGGCCGCGCTGGAGGCCACGGTCGAACTCGGCGGCGAGCACTACGTGTTCTGGGGCGGACGCGAAGGTTATGCGTCGCTGGCCAATACCCAGATGAAGCGCGAGATCGAACATTTCGCGCGCTTCCTCACCATGGCCCGCGACTACGGCCGCAGCATCGGCCTGAAGGGCAACTTCCTGATCGAGCCCAAGCCGATGGAGCCGATGAAGCACCAGTATGACTTCGACAGTGCCACGGTGGTGGGCTTCCTGAAGGAGCATGGGCTGGACAAGGACTTCAAGCTCAACATCGAAGCCAACCACGCCACGCTGTCCGGGCACACCTTCGAGCACGATCTGCAGGTTGCGTCCGATCATGGCCTGCTCGGCAGCATCGACGCCAACCGCGGCAACGCGCAGAACGGCTGGGACACCGACCAGTTCCCCAGCGATCTGTACGACACGGTGGGTGCGATGCTGGTGGTGCTGCGCCAGGGCGGCCTGGAAGGAGGCTTGAACTTCGATGCGAAGGTGCGCCGCGAATCGACCGACCTTGAGGATCTGTTCATTGCCCATATCGGCGGCATGGACGCCTTCGCACGCGGACTGGAGGTTGCCCATGCACTGCTGACCGAGTCGCCCTGGGAGCAATGGCGCAAGGAGCGCTACGCGAGTTTCGACAGCGGCGCCGGCCAGGAGTTCGAGCGTGGCACGCTCAGCCTGCCGGACCTGGCGGGCCTGGCCGCCCGCCTCGGCGAACCGCACCAGGCCAGCGGCAAGCAGGAGCGTTACGAAAACCTGCTCAACCAGTACCTGCTGCGCTGAGCGCGGCAACGGTGCACGCAAGGGGACGGGAATGAACCAGGCAGCAGGCAGCGGTGAGAACACCCGGCTGATCGTACTGATCAGCGTGGTAGCGACGATTGGCGGTTTTCTGTTCGGCTTCGACAGCGGCGTGATCAACGGCACCCAGGACGGCCTGCACCAGGCGTTCCGGTCCGGTGAATGGATGCAGGGGTTCGAGATCGCGTCGATGCTGCTGGGCTGTGCGGTGGGCGCGTTCAGTGCCGGCCGCCTGGCCGACCGCCTCGGCCGTCGCAACGTGCTGATCCTGTCGGCGGTGATGTTCCTGCTGTCGGCACTCGGTGCCGGGGCGGCGGCCTCGTCGGGCTGGTTCATTGCGGCGCGGGTGGTGGGTGGGTTCGCGGTAGGCGCGGCGAGCGTGATCTCGCCGGCCTACATTGCCGAGGTCGCTCCGGCCCGCTATCGCGGCCGCCTGGCCACGGTGCAGCAGATCGCGATCATCACCGGGCTCACCGCCGCCTTCCTGTCCAACTACCTGCTGGCGGCCGCAGCGGGCGCGTCGACCGAGCCGCTGTGGGCCGGGCAGGCTGCCTGGCGCTGGATGTTCTGGATGCAGGCCGCGCCATCGCTGGTGTTCCTGCTGCTGTTGCTGACCATTCCTGAGAGCCCGCGCTACCTGGTGGTCAAGCGGCGCAAGGACGACGCGCTGGGCGTGCTCACCCGGCTGCTCGGCAACGACAAGGCCCGCGCCACGCTCGAAGAGATCGATGCCTCGCTGTCCAACGACCACCATCGCCCGCGCCTGTCCGATCTGAAGAGCCGGGCGACCGGGCGGATCCGCCCGATTGTGTGGGTCGGCGTCGGGCTGGCCTGCTTCCAGCAGCTGGTCGGCATCAACGTGGTGTTCTATTACGGCGCCGTGCTGTGGCAGGCGGTCGGCTTTTCCGAAAACGACGCGCTGCTGATCAACGTGCTGTCCGGCGCGCTGAGCATCGGTGCCTGCGTGGTCACGGTGCTGCTGATCGACCGGATCGGCCGCAAGCCCCTGCTGTGGTTCGGCTCGGCCGGGATGTCGCTGTCGCTTGCACTGGTGGTGGTCGCGTTTGCAAGTGGTTCACTGGCCGACGGGCATCTGCAGCTACCCGGGCGCATGGGCACGCTGGCGCTGGTGGCGGCCAATGCCTATGTCGTGTTCTTCAACCTGTCGTGGGGGCCGGTGATGTGGGTGATGCTGGGCGAGATGTTCCCGAACCAGATCCGCGGTTCGGCACTGGCGGTCGCCGGCGCAGCGCAATGGACCTCCAACTTCGTGGTCACGGTGACGTTCCCGATGCTGCTGGCCGCGGCAGGGCTGGCGGCCACCTACGGCATCTACCTGGTGGCGGCGATCATCTCGGTGATTTTCGTGGTCCGGCATGTGCACGAGACCAAGGGCAAGGAACTGGAGCAGATGGAAGGATGAGCGCCATGACATCGCAGACCTCCTTATCCCGCAGCGGCGCGCTGGTCGCCGTGCTGACGCTGGCGTTGCTGGGCTGCCACGGCCAGGACCGGCCCGCCGCCACTGCGGGAGCCGCCAGCGACCCGTGGCCACAGGTCACCTGGCCACTGGCCGCGGATCCTGCGCTGGAGAAGCGGATCACCGACCTGATGGCAGGCATGACGGTGGAGGAAAAGGTCGGCCAGCTCGTGCAGGGCGACATTGCCAGCCTCACCCCCGATGACGTGCGGCGCTACCGCCTTGGTTCGATCCTGGCCGGTGGCAATTCCGACCCCGGTGGCCGCTACGATGCGTCGCCAGCTGAGTGGCTGGCGCTGGCAGACGCCTTCTACGACGCCTCCATGGACACGTCGAAAGGCGGCAAGGCCATTCCGCTGCTGTTCGGCATCGATGCCGTGCATGGGCAGAGCAACATCATTGGCGCCACGTTGTTCCCGCACAACATCGGGCTGGGCGCCACGCGCAATCCGGAGCTGCTGCGGCAGATCGGTGGCATCACCGCGCTGGAAACCCGCGTCACCGGCATGGAGTGGACGTTCGCGCCGACCGTTGCGGTACCCCAGGATGATCGCTGGGGCCGCAGCTACGAGGGCTACTCGGAATCGCCCGAGGTGGTGGCCAGCTATGCCGGCGCCATGGTGGAGGGATTGCAGGGCAGGGTGGGAACACCGGAGTTCCTCGATGGCCGCCATGTGATCGCCTCGGTGAAGCACTTTCTCGGTGATGGCGGGACCACCGACGGAAAGGACCAGGGCGACACCCGCATCAGTGAGCCGGACCTGGTGCGCATCCATGCCGCCGGATACCCGCCGGCCATCGCCGCCGGCGCGCAGACCGCGATGGCATCGTTCAACAGCGTCAACGGTGAAAAGATGCACGGGCACCGGCACTACCTCACCGATGTGCTCAAGGGACGCATGAACTTCGGTGGCTTCGTGGTGGGCGACTGGAATGGTCATGGCCAGGTCAAGGGCTGCACCACCACGGACTGCCCGGCCACGATCAACGCGGGCCTGGACATGGCGATGGCCTCGGACAGCTGGAAAGGCTTCTACGAGACGACGCTGGCTGCGGTGAAGGACGGCCGGATAACGCCGCAGCGCCTGGACGATGCGGTGCGCCGGATCCTGCGGGTCAAGTTCCGCCTGGGGTTGTTCGAGGCCGGCAGGCCGTCCACGCGGGCCGTTGGCGGCCAGTTCGCACTGATCGGCGCGCCGGCACATCGCGCGGTGGCCCGGCAGGCCGTGCGCGAATCGCTGGTCCTGCTGAAGAACCAGAACGGCGTCCTGCCGCTGTCGCCGAAGCAGCGGATCCTCGTGGCCGGCGACGGTGCCAACGATGTCGGCAAGCAGGCCGGCGGCTGGACGCTCAACTGGCAGGGCACCGGCACCACCCGCAAGGACTTCCCCAATGCGGACTCCATCTACGAGGGCATCGCGCACCAGGCCAGGGCGGCCGGTGGTGAAGCCGTGCTTGCCGTTGACGGTCGCTATGCAGTGAAACCCGACGTGGCGGTGGTGGTGTTTGGCGAAGACCCCTATGCCGAGTTCCAGGGAGACCGGCCGACGCTGGCCTACAAGCCCGGCAACGAAACGGATCTGGCGCTGCTCAAGCGGCTCAAGGCCGATGGCATACCGGTCGTCGCGGTCTTCCTGAGCGGGCGGCCGCTCTGGGTGAACCGGGAAATCAATGCCGCCGATGCCTTCGTGGCCGCGTGGCTGCCGGGCTCGGAAGGCGCCGGCATTGCCGATGTACTGCTGCGCGGAAGCGATGGCCGGGTGCAGCACGATTTCAAGGGCAAGCTCAGTTTCAGCTGGCCGCGCACCGCCACCCAGTACGCCAACAACGTCGGCCAGAAGGACTACGATCCGTTGTTTGCGTTCGGCTTCGGCCTGACCTACGCCGACAACGGCGACCTGGCCGCGCTGCCGGAGGCATCGGGTGTGACCGGCAACGAGGGTGCGACCGGCGTGTTCTTCGCGCGCGGTCATGCAGGCCCCGGCATGGCGCTGCGCCTTGAGCAGGCCGCAGGCCAGGGCCTGACCGTGACCCGCGTGCCGGACGCATTGCCCGATGATCGGCTGAAGATCACCGGCGTGGATCATCTGGCGCAGGAGGACGGGCGACGCCTGGCCTGGTCGGGCAAGGGCGAGGCCGTTGCTGCACTGCACTCGCACACGGCGCTGGACCTGCAGCGCGAATCCAACGGTGACCTGATGCTGCTGACCACGCTGCGCGTGGACGCTGCGCCGGAGGGTGAGGCGTGGCTGTCGGTCGGGTGCGGCGTGGGCTGCTCGGCACGTATCGCCATCGGGCCGTCGCTGGCGGCGCTTCCCCAAGGCCAGTGGAAGCGCGTTGGCGTGCCGCTGAAGTGCCTGGCCAAGGCGGGTGCAAAGCTGGACGCGATCGACCGACCGTGGTCGTTGGTGACGGCCGATGCGATGACGATCTCCGTGTCACGCGTCGCGCTGGGCGCACTGAACGAAGCCGAGGTCGCCCTTGGATGCGGCGCATGATCGCTGCCGGCCTGACCGGCACCCTGCCGCGGACTGCGCAGGCGCAGGCATGAGGGCGGGGCCTGCGCTACCGGCGCGTGGGCGGTGCGGCTACCGAACCGCGAGCGATCAGCCGATGCGGCATCACATGTTCGCGCAGCACCGTTGCGTCCCCCGCAGGACGGCGGATGGTGCGCAGCAGGATGTCGATGGCCGCGTTGGCCATCGAGGCGATGGGCTGATGGATCGTGGTCAGTTCCGGCCACACGGTGGTGGCGGCCGAGGTGTCATCGAAACCCACCACCGACAGGTCGCGTGGCACTTCCAGCCCGCGCCGATGCGCCACGGAGATGGCGGCGGCACCCATGTCGTCGTTGCTGGCGAAAATCGCGGTCGGTGGCCGGCGCTGGGACAGCAGCTTCTCGGCCGCGGCCAGGCCGGACCGGTAGGTGTAGTCACCGTGCTGGACCAGGCCGGGCTCCACCGCCAGCCCGGCCTCGCGCAGGGCGGTGACGAAGCCGTCGTAGCGGAGCGCACTTGCGCTCAGGTCATCGCGCCCACGGATGAAACCGATGCGGGTGTGTCCCTGCCGGAGCAGGTGATCGGTCATTTCCCTGCCCGCACTGAAATCGTCGATGCGGACGCAGGACAGGGCCTCGCTCAGGCGACCCGATGCGATGGCCACCACCGGAATGCCAGCCTTGACCAGTTCGCTTACGGCGGCCTGCGATTCGCACAGCGGCGGCGGCAGGATCACGCCGTCGACGCGTCCGGCGAGCGCACGCGCCGCCCTGCGTTCGGATTCGGCATCCAGGTTGTCCCAGTAGTCGATGACCAGCTGGATGGCGGAACTGGAGGCGACGCGCAGCAGGCCCACCAGCAGTTCGCGCAGGTAGGCGCCGCTGGGGTTGGTGTAGATCAGCGCAATGCGCGTGTGCTGTGCAGCGGCCAGCGAACTGGCGGCAAGATTGGGCGTATAGCCCAGCTCACGCACGGCGCGCAGCACGCGCTCTCGGGTGACGTCGCGCACCTTGCCCTGGTTGATTACCCGCGACACGGTCATCGGCGAAACGCCGGCAAGGGCCGCAACCTCGTCGATCGTCACGCCTGCGGTTCTGCGGCGAACCGATTTCTTCGGCTTGTCCAATGCACGATCCCTTTGTTCTTGGTGGCGCTGCCGCGCGGGTGCGAAGGACGATGATGCGCTGCCCTGGGCCCGGACGTAGTCTACAAAAGCGCATGTTAACGCCGTTGTTGCGCGCTGTCGGCACGCACCTGTGGGCCCTGCTCGTGCTGCTGGCCTGTGCTGGCGGGGCACGGGCGGAGGATGGGTATGCGCTGTGGATGCGCTACGAGCCGGTTGCCGCAACGGTCGCTGCCGATTACCGGCGGCAACTGGCCGAAGTGGTGGCCCCGGATCGCACGCCGATGCAGCGCGCCACCCGCGACGAGCTTGCGCGCAGCCTCCCTGGATTGCTGGGAGCGGCGCCGCCAATGCGAACGGCAATCAGTACCGAGCGTGCCCTGGTGCTGGGCACGCCGCAATCTTCGACACTCGTCGCCGCGTACGGCAACGAGATCGCCACGTTGGGCAACGAGGGCTTCCTGATCCGGCGGGTCCGGATCGAGGGGCGCGATGTGCTGCTTGTGGCGGCACGCCAGGATGTCGGCGTGCTGTATGGCATGTTCCATCTGCTGCGCCTGCTGCAGCGTGGCACCCCACTGCAGGCGCTGGATGTGCGTGAGTCGCCGCAGGTCGCACTGCGTCTGCTCAACCATTGGGACAACCTGGATCGTTACGTCGAGCGTGGCTATGCAGGCAGCTCGCTGTGGGACTGGCAGACGTTGCCGCAGTGGCGTGACCCACGCTACACGGACTACGCCCGTGCCAACGCCTCGCTCGGCATCAACGGCACCGTCCTCAACAACGTCAATGCCAGTGCGCTGAGCCTGTCGCCGGCCTATCTGGCCAAGGCCGCTGCGCTGGCCGACCTGTTCCGGCCCTATGGCATCCGGGTCTACCTGAGCGCGCGCTTCAGTGCGCCGATCGAGCTTGGCGGCCTGGCAACGGCTGATCCGCTGGATCCGGCTGTGCGGCGCTGGTGGCGCGACAAGGTCGATGAGATCCATGCGCGCATTCCGGATTTTGGCGGTTTCCTGGTCAAGGCGAACTCGGAGGGGCAACCCGGCCCGCAGGATTACGGTCGTTCCCATGCCGACGGCGCCAACCTGCTGGCCGAGGCACTGGCGCCCTACAACGGCGTAGTGATGTGGCGCGCCTTCGTGTACTCGCACCAGGTTCCCGAAGATCGCGCCAAGCAGGCGTACAGCGAGTTTGTAGGGCTGGACGGTGCCTTCCGCCCCAACGTGATCGTGCAGGTGAAGAACGGTCCCATCGACTTCCAGCCACGCGAGCCGTTCCATCCGCTGTTCGGCGCCATGCCACGCACGCCGCTGATGATGGAACTGCAGATCACCAAGGAGTACCTGGGTTTTGCGACGCACCTGGTGTACCTGGGAACGCTTTACGAAGAAGTGCTGCAGGCCGACACCCATGCACGTGGCGAGGGC
The DNA here is from genome assembly GCF_059372445.1 of Stenotrophomonas sp. YJH_SMC_127. Lineage (NCBI taxonomy): Bacteria > Pseudomonadati > Pseudomonadota > Gammaproteobacteria > Lysobacterales > Lysobacteraceae > Stenotrophomonas > Stenotrophomonas sp. YJH_SMC_127. The sequence goes on from NZ_JCAFVO010000002.1 coordinate 436,127, forward strand.
TCCACGGTCGCCCGCGTGGTCGACGGCTCGTTGGAAGGTCATGCACTGACCGGCATCGCCGGCGTTGCGAACATTGGCGTAGACCGCACCTGGAGCGGCTCGCATTTCGACCAGGCCAACTGGTACGCGTTCGGGCGACTGGCATGGAATCCGCAGCAGTCCGCGCGCGGCATTGCCGAGGACTGGGCCGCGCTGACCTTCTCGCCCGACCCGCAGGTGACCGGCCCGATCGTGCGGATGATGATGGACTCGCGCGAGGCGGCAGTGGACTACATGACGCCGCTCGGGTTGCATCACCTCATGGCACGCGGCCATCACTACGGTCCCGGCCCCTGGGTGGACGGCGGCCCGCGTGCGGACTGGACGTCGGTCTACTACCACCGTGCAGACCGCAACGGCATCGGTTTTGACCGCAGCGCAAGCGGAAGCAACGCCGTGGGGCAGTACTTCCCGCCGGTTGCCGGGGTTTATGGCGATCCGGCGCGGGTGCCCGAGTCGCTGCTGCTGTGGTTCCATCACGTGCCGTGGGACCGCCGCATGCGCTCGGGCAGGACGCTGTGGGACGAACTGGTCGGGCGCTATTCGCGGGGTGTGCGCCAGGTGCAGTCGATGCAGGCGACCTGGGCGGGCCTGCGCGATCGGATCGATCCGCAGCGGCACCAGCAGGTGGCGGCGTTCCTGCAGATCCAGCGCGAGGAAGCGCAGTGGTGGCGCGATGCCAGTGTGGCGTACTTCCAGTCAGTCAGCGGCCGACCGCTGCCTGCGGGAGAACGGCCACCGCCACAGCCGTTGTCGTACTACCAGGCGTTGCAGTTTCCTTTCGCACCCGGAGATGGGCGATGAACCGGTTCGGATGGTCCGCCCGCGCGGCGGCGTTGATGGTGCTGGCGTGGCTTGCCGCACCGGTGGCGGCCGGCGAAACGACGGGTTTGCTGCACCCGCTGTTCCAGGACCATGCGGTCCTGCAGCGCGACCGGCCGATCACCGTCTGGGGCCAGGCAAGCCCTGGGCAGGCGGTATCGGCCACCTTCGCGGGCCAGGCGGTGGCCACACAGGCCGATAGGGCAGGCCGCTGGCAGGCCATGTTCCCCGCCATCGCCGCAGGCGGCCCGTACACCCTCGAGGCAACCGCCGGGACCCGGCGCGAGACGGCGCGGGATCTTCTGGTCGGCGACGTCTGGTTGTGCGCGGGGCAGTCGAACATGGAGCTGCCGGTCTGGCGCTCGCTCAACGCAGCCAGCGAGATCGCCTCGGCCACGCTGCCACGGATCCGGCTGTTCAGCGTGCCGCAGGACGCGGCCGTGCACGCGCAGGAGAGCTTCAAGGGTCACCCTGGATGGACACGGGCAACGCCCGATTCGGTGCGCGGTTTCTCTGCAGCCTGCTTCTATTTCGCCCGCGAACTGCAGCGCACGGTTACCGTACCGATGGGGCTGATCCAGGCAGCGTGGGGCGGCTCGCGGATCGAGGCCTGGACCAGTACCGATGCCCTGCGCGGGCAAGGTGGCATGGACGAGGCCCTCGATATTCTCGCGCGCTCTGCCCGTGATCCGCTGGAGGCACGCGCAGCCTGGGGCCGCCACTGGCAGCACTGGTGGGAGACGCGCGAAGGGGCGCTGCCGGGCGACGCACCTTGGCGCGCGGATACCGATGACCGCGCATGGTCGCACGCACCGGCCACACTGGGCGCATGGGAGCGGTGGAACGAGCCCGCGCTTGCCGATTACAACGGCATGGTCTGGTATCGCACGCAGGTGGTGCTGAGCGCTGAACAGGCTGCACGCGGCGCGACCCTGGAGCTGGCATCGGCCGACGAGGTGGACGTGACCTGGGTGAACGGGGTCGCCGTCGGCAGCCAGTACGGCGCCGGCCAGAGGCGCTATCCGTTGCCGAGTGGCCTGTTGAAGGCGGGATCCAACAGCATTGCGGTCAATGTGCTGGACACCTACGGCGAAGGCGGCCTGGCCGGCCCCTCAACGGCATACGGCCTGCAGTTCGACAACGGCGAGCGCGTGGCACTGCAGGGCCCCTGGAAATACCGGGTGGCGGCGAGCCAGCAGGCGCCGCCTTTCGCGCCATGGCAGGCCGCCACCGGGCTGTCGACGCTGTACAACGGGATGATCGCACCGCTCGGGGGCTTCGGGCTGCGCGGCATGCTCTGGTATCAAGGTGAATCGAACACCAGCGATGGTGCGACGTATGCGATGCGGTTGCGTGCGCTGCGCGAGGACTGGCGGCGGCAGTTCGGTGCGCGCACGCCACTGCTGCTGGTGCAGCTGGCCGGCTACGGCCAGCCGCCGGTTGCGCCCGCCGCCAGCGGTTGGGCGCAGGTGCGTGAGGCGCAGCGGCGCGTCGCCGCCGAGGACGCGCTGAGCGGGCTTGCCATTGCCATCGACATCGGCGACGCCTACGACATCCATCCGCCGAACAAGCAGGAGCTCGGGCGCCGCCTGGCGCGCTTGGCGCGCCACGTGGTGTACGGCAAGCAGGACGTGGCGCCGTCGGGTCCGCGAGCGGTAACGGCCGTGCGCACGCCCGCTGGCGTGGCCATTGCGTTCGAGGATGTCGAAGGCGTGCTCACCGCGACCGGCGCGCTGCGTCCGATTGGCTTTGAACTGTGCGAGACCAGGGGTGATACCCGCCACTGCGACTACGGCGACGCCGAACTGGATGGGCGCCGGATCCTGCTGCGCGGCCCGCTGTCGACGCACGCAACGCATGTCCGTTACTGCTGGGCCGATGGCCCGGTGTGCACGCTGCGCGACCGCAGTGGGGCGCCGGCAGGCCCGTTCGAACTTCCCATTGCCGAAGCCGAGACGCGACGATGATGACGTTGTCCAAGCAGTCCCCTCCGGTCCGCGACAGGGCCGGCCTGAGGTCGATGGCGTGCCACCTGCTGGCGGCGGCACTCCTGCTGTCGGCCGCAACCAGCCCGGCCAGCGCGCCGCCGGACGCACCGCCGGTGTACTTCGACTGGTTCGAATACCGCGGCCACGACGCGGCCTTCGACACGCCGCTGCCGGCCGGCCACTACCGCAATCCGGTGCTGGCCGGCTTCCATGCCGATCCCAGCATCGTGAGCGCGAACGGCCGGTTCTACCTGGTCAATTCCAGCTTCACCTATTTCCCGGGCATTCCGGTGTTCGAGAGTGCCGACCTGGTTCACTGGAAGCAGATCGGCAACGTGATCGACCGCGCCACGCAGCTGGATTTCGACGGGCTGAGCGTCTCGCGCGGCATCTTCGCGCCCACCATCGAATACCACGATGGGGTCTTCTACGTGGTGACCACGGCCACCGACAGTGGCGGCAACTTCATTGCCACCGCACGCGACCCGGCCGGTCCGTGGTCCGATCCGCACTGGCTGCCCGGCATCGATGGCATCGATCCATCACTGTTCTTCGATGACGACGGCAAGGTGTACCTGGTCAACAACGATGCACCGCCCGGCCCGCCGCGCTACGACGGGCACCGCGCCATCTGGATGCAGCAGATCGATCTGGCTGCCTTCAAGCCGGTCGGGCCGCGCCGGGTGCTGGTCGAAGCGGGCGTGGAGCCGGCGAAGAACCCGATCTGGATCGAAGGCCCCCACATCTACAAGCGCCAAGGCTGGTATTACCTGTCCGATGCCGAAGGCGGCACCGGGCCGCAGCACTCCCAGGTGGTGCTGCGCAGCCGCACCGTGTGGGGCCCGTATGTCCCCTACGCGGGCAATCCGATCCTGACCCAGCGCGAGCTGCCCGACGACCGACCGCTACCGATCACCAATGCCGGCCATGCCGACCTGGTCGAAGGCCCGGACGGTTCGTGGTGGGCGGTGTTCCTGGCCAGCCGCAACTATCAGACGCGGCACTACAACACCGGGCGCGAGACCTATCTGCTGCCGGTGCGCTGGCAGGACGGCTGGCCACGGATCCTGCCGGCCGACCAGCCCATCCCCTATGTGGTCAAGGCGCCGTCGTGGATGCAGGGCGAGGCATCCCAGGCCCCCTCGACCGGCAACTTCGTCGAGCGCGACAACTTCGATGGCCCGAGGCTCGATCGCCAGTGGCTGCGCGTGCGGGTGCCCAAGCACGCCTGGGCCGACCTGGCCACGCGCCCGGGAATGCTGGCCGTGCACCCGCTTGCCGAGGATCTGGACACGCTGCGCAATCCCGCGTTCCTTGGCCGACGCCAGCAGCACCTGCGCTTCGAGGCGAGCGCCGCGATGAGCCGGCCGGGGCCTGGCGTGGCGGCCGGCCTGGCGGCGTTCCAGAGCGAGGCGTACTGGTACTTCCTTGGCGTTCGCAGCCTTCCGGACGAGCGACTTTCGCTCTTCCTGGAAGTTCGTGATGGCGGTGGCAGTACGCGCATCGTGGCGACCCGCGAGGTGCGGGCACCGGATGCGTTGCGCCTGAAGATCGCCGGCAACGAGGGCGACTACGCGTTCTCGTTCGATACCGGCGACGGGCAGGGCTGGCAACTGCTTGCAGGCAAGGTGGATGGCACCGTTCTGAGCACGGACCGGGCAGGCGGATTCGTAGGCGCACTGCTGGGTCCCTTCGCGCGCGATGAGCGCACCGGGAGAAGCAAATGAGGCTGTCGCTGTCGTCCAACGCCCGTCGCCGCACATTGCGCCGCGGGCTCACTGTGTTCGTTCTGACCTGCATCGCGGCGGCCGCATCCGCAGCCGCGCCGCGGCCCTGGCTGGACGTTTCGGCCAGCTTCGAGCAACGGGCTGCCTCACTCGTCGCGCAGATGACGCTGGAAGAGAAAGCCGCGCAGATGCAGAACGCCGCGCCGGCAATCGAACGCCTGGGTGTGCCCGCTTACGACTGGTGGAATGAGGGACTGCATGGCGTGGCACGGGCAGGGCAGGCCACGGTCTTTCCGCAGGCGATCGGCCTGGCCGCGACCTTCGATGTGCCGTTGATGGGGCAGGTGGCCACGACGATCAGCGATGAGGCCCGCGCAAAGCACCACCAGTTCCTCCGCGAAGGCGCGCACGGCCGTTACCAGGGGCTGACCTTCTGGTCGCCGAACGTCAACATCTTCCGCGACCCGCGCTGGGGCCGCGGACAGGAAACCTATGGCGAGGACCCGTACCTCACCGCGCGCATGGGCGTGGCCTTCGTACGTGGCCTGCAGGGCGACGACCCCGTCTACCGCAAGCTGGACGCCACCGCCAAGCATCTGGCCGTCCACAGCGGGCCGGAGGCCGACCGCCATCACTTCGATGCACGGCCCAGCCGGCGCGACCTGTATGACACCTACCTGCCGGCATTCGAGGCGCTGGTCAAGGAGGGCGACGTCGATGCTGTGATGGGCGCCTACAACCGCGTGTACGGCGAGTCCGCCAGTGCCAGCCGTTTCCTGCTGCGCGATGTGCTGCGACGCGACTGGGGCTTCAAGGGCTACGTGGTCTCGGACTGCTGGGCCATCGTCGACATCTGGAAGCACCACCATATCGTGACCACGCGCGAAGCCGCTGCGGCGCTGGCGGTCAGGAATGGCACCGAGCTGGAATGCGGCCAGGAGTACGCCACGCTTCCGTCGGCCGTGCGTCAGGGTTTGATCAGCGAAGCGGAGATCGACGATGCGGTGACCCGTCTGTTCACCGCACGGATGCGCCTGGGCATGTTCGACCCGCCGGAGCGGGTGCGCTGGGCGCGCATTCCGGCCTCGGTGAACCAGGCCCCGGCCCATGATGCGCTGGCGCTCAAGGCCGCGCAGGCGTCGCTGGTGCTGCTGAAGAACGACGGCATCCTGCCGCTGTCACGCGACATCAAGCGCATTGCCGTGGTCGGACCCACTGCCGACGACACCATGGCGCTGCTCGGCAACTACTTCGGCACACCGGCCGCGCCGGTCACAATCCTGCAGGGCATACGCGAGGCGGCCAAGGGCGTCGAGGTTCGCTATGCCCGCGGCGTGGACCTGGTGGAGGGCCGCGACGATCCCGGTGCCACGCCGTTGATCGAGCCGACCTTCCTGCGGCCTTCGGCGGACTCGCCCGAGCGTGGCCTGCGTGGCGAGTACTTCCGCACGCCCGACCTGTCCGGTACGCCGGCCCTGGTGCGTACCGACGCGCAGATCGGCTTCCGCTGGGACCGCGGCTCGCCGACCGACAACCTGCTGGCACGCGGCGAAGCGGCACCGGGGCAGGGGATCCCGAACGACCGCTTCAGCATCCGCTGGAGCGGCCAACTGCTGCCACCCGTGTCCGGCCGCTACCGGCTGGAGGTGGCCGGCGATGATGGCTACCGCCTGTACCTGGACGGGAAGCGCGTGATCGATCACTGGGTGAACACAGATCGCCTCCATGCCGAGGGCATCGAACTGGAGCTGCAGGCCGGGCGTGCCTACGCGCTGACGCTGGAGTACTACGACGACGAGCGCGATGCCGGCGTGCGCCTGGGCTGGCGCATGCCCGGCGCCAAGGCGCCGTTCGATGAAGCGCTCGATGCCGCACGCGAAGCCGATGCGGTGGTGTTCGTCGGTGGCCTTACCGGCGATGTCGAAGGCGAGGAAATGACGGTCAACTATCCGGGCTTTGCCGGTGGCGACCGTACCGACCTGCGGTTGCCCGCGCCGCAGCGCACCCTGCTGGAGGCCCTGCACGCTACCGGCAAGCCGGTGGTGATGGTGCTCACCGGCGGCTCGGCCGTTGCCGTGGACTGGGCGCAGTCGCATCTGCCGGCGATCCTGATGAGCTGGTACCCCGGGCAGCGCGGCGGCACCGCCGTCGGCCAGGCGCTGTTCGGCGACGTCAATCCCGCCGGCCGGTTGCCAGTGACGTTCTACAAGGCCAGCGAAGCGTTGCCGGCATTCGACGACTACGCCATGGAGGGCCGCACCTATCGCTACTTCCGCGGCACGCCGCTTTATCCGTTCGGTCACGGCCTGTCGTACACGCGGTTCGACTATGGAACGCTCCGCCTCGATGCAGGCAGCCTCCGCGCCGATGGCCGCCTGGGCGTTGCGGTCGATGTGACCAACGCAGGCACGCGCAGCGGTGACGAAGTGGTGCAGCTGTACGTGCGGCGCGAGCACGCTGGCAGCGGCGATGCCGTGCAGGAGCTGCGCGGCTTCCAGCGGATCCATCTGGCCCCGGGCGAACGCCGCACGGTGACGTTCACCCTGGAGGCAGCGCAGGCCCTGCGCCACTATGACGAAGCGCGCGCCGCGTATGAGGTGCGGCCCGGTGCCTACGAGGTCAGGGTGGGGGCGTCCAGTGCCGATGCACGCGCGCAGGGCAGGTTCACGGTGGTGTCCGCGCATGACTGATCGCTCTCGCCGGCATCGATTTCCCTCCGCCCAGATCCCTTTTCCAGGACGTCCGCTGCATGGCAAGCACTGAACACGCGCTATCGGTACGCGAGAAGCTCGGCTACAGCCTGGGCGATCTCGCCGCCAACCTGATCTTCCAGACCCTGATCACCTACCTGGCGTTCTTCTACACCGACGTCTACCGCCTGCCAGCTGCGACCGCGGCCACGATCATCTTCGTGGTGGGCCTGCTGGGTGCGTTCGTGTTCACGCCGTTGATCGGCATCGCGGCTGACCGGACGTCCACCCGTTGGGGCCGCTTCCGGCCGTGGATCCTGTGGACGGCCATTCCCTTTGGCGTACTGTCCCTGCTGGCGTTCAGCACGCCGGACCTGGGCGAGCGCGGAAAGGTGATCTATGCACTGGCCACCTACGCGCTGCTGGTGTGCGTGTACGCAGCGAACAACCTGCCGTACTCGGCGCTGAGCGGCGTGCTGACCGGCAGCATGGCCCAGCGAAACAGCCTTTCGGCCTACCGCTTCGTGGCCGTGATGATCGCGCAGTTCATCATCCAGGTGCTGCTGATGCCGCTGGTGCTGATCCTGGGTGACGGCGACCGGGTGCGCGGCTTCGAGCAGGTCATGACCGCATTCGCCATCATCGGCACGGCGTTCTTCCTGATCACGTTCGCCACCACCCGCGAACGCATCGTGCCGACGCGCGAACAGACCGGCGGCATAGTGCAGGACCTGTCGGACCTGCTGCACAACCGCCCGTGGCAGGTGATGCTGGCCCTGACCGTGCTGGTGTTCATCAACCTGGCATTGAAGGGCGGTACCTACATCTATTACTTCCAGTACTACATGAGTGAAGCGGCGCTCGCCGGCTTCCTTGAAAACTCGGGGTTCAACGGCCTGGTCAGCGCGTTGAATGCTGCGCTGGCCAGCGCCGGCTTCGCGGCGTTCACTTGGCCGAAGGACGCGGCCACCTCGGCGTTCAGCCTGTTCAACGCGTGCGGCATCCTCTGCATGATCCTGGGTATCGGCGCGTCGCGACGGCTGGCGGACCGCTTCGGCAAGCGCGACGTCTTCGGTGGCGCCCTGTTTGTCTCGACCCTGTTCCTGCTTGCCTTCTACCTGTTTCCACCCACGGCGGTGGCGGTGGCGTTCGGCGCCTTCATGCTGCATGGCTTCTGCTACGGCATCACCATCCCGCTGCTGTGGGCGATGATCGCCGACGTCGCGGATTACTCGGAGTGGAAGAACCATCGGCGGGCAACCGCGATCATCTTCTCGGCGATGCTGTGCGGGCTGAAGATCGGCCTCAGCGTGGGCGGCGCGCTGGTCGCCGCGATCCTCGCCCACTACGGCTACCAGGCCGGCCTGGCGCAGCAGCCTGAGGCCGTGGTGCAGGGCATCCGCCTGACCGTGAGCGTCTACTGCTCCCTTCCTTTCCTGCTCGCCGTGGCGCTGCTGGTCTTCTACAGGATCGACAAGCGCACCGAAACCCGCATCGAGCAGGACCTCCACCTGCGTCGCCGTTCCGCCGACGCCTCCGCGTAACCCCAAGATGACGACCATGATCGACCTCTCTGCCGGCGAAGACGGCCAGGCCAGCGAAGCCCGTCTTGCGCAGCTCACCGCGCACGCCATTTCGCAACCACTGGTGACCCACATCTATACCGCCGACCCTTCGGCGCACGTGTTCGAGGGGCGCCTGTACATCTATCCGTCGCACGACATCGACGGCGGCCAGCCATTCGACGACGAAGGTGGCCACTTCGGCATGCAGGATTATCATGTGCTGAAGATGGATACGCCCGACGGCACGGCCGTCGATTGCGGCATGGCGTTGCATGTGCGCGACGTGCCCTGGGCCCGGAAACAGATGTGGGCCCCCGATGCCGCCTGCCGTGATGGCCGCTACTACCTCTACTTCCCGGCCAAGGATGCCGAGGGCCGGTTCCGCATCGGCGTGGCGATCGGTACGCGGCCGGAGGGCCCGTTCGTGCCCCAGCCGGAGCCGATCAAGGGTGCGTACTCGATCGACCCGGCCGTGTTCGAAGACGAGGATGGCAGCCACTACCTGTACTTCGGCGGCATATGGGGCGGGCAGCTGCAGAAGTATCGTGACAACCAGTACAGCGAGGCCCACGAGGAGCCCGAGGGCAGCGCACCGGCGCTGGGCCCGCGCGTGGGCCGCCTGGATGCCGGCATGACCGAGCTGGCCGAACCCACCCGCGAAGTGCAGATCCTGGATGAGCATGGCCAGCCGCTGCGCGCGGACGACCATGCGCGCCGCTTCTTCGAAGGTCCGTGGCTGCACAGGTACCAGGGTCGCTACTACCTGTCGTACTCCACTGGCAACACCCACCAGCTGTGCTACGCCATCGGCGACAGCCCGTATGGACCGTTCACCTACGCTGGCGTGATCCTCACCCCCGTGGTCGGTTGGACCACCCACCACTCCATCTGCCAGTTCGAAGGCCAGTGGTACCTGTTCTATCACGATGCACTGATGTCCGGCGGCATCACCCACCTGCGCTCGGCCAAGTGCACGCCGCTGCACATGGAGCCGGACGGAAGCATCCGCACGATCAACCCGTATGGGGCCTGAGCGGATGCTGCCGGTGGATGATGCGCTGGCTCCGCTGCCAGCCGGCGAGCTGCACTGGCTGAGGTGCGGCGAACTGGAGGTTGCGTTAGCCGCAGGGGCGGGCGGGCGCGTGGCGCACCTGCGCTACCGGGGCGTGGAATGGCTGGTGGATGCGCAGCAGGCAGGCCCGGCGGCGATCGCGTGGGGCTGCTACCCGATGGTGCCGTGGGCCGGGCGCATCCGCCGTGGACAGTTCCATTTTGACGGCAGGCCGCATCGGCTGCCGCTCAACTTCGACGGGCACGCCATCCATGGGGTGGGTTTCTCGCGACCCTGGCGGATCGACCGCTTGGACGCGGCGGCAGCCCGGTTGTCGCTGGAGCTGCCGAGCGACGGCTACTGGCCTTTCGGTGGCGCTGCCGTGCTGGACCTGCAGTTGCAGGCTCACAGCCTGCAGATGGACCTCTCGGTCCAGGCCGGCGGCCAGGCGATGCCGGCGGTGCTGGGCTGGCACCCCTGGTTCCGGAAGCCGGAACGACTGCTGTTCAGTCCTCGCTTGATGTATCCGCGGGACAGGGAAGGTATTGCCACGCTGCCCCGCGTGGAGCCCACCACCGGCCCCTGGGATGACTGCTTCATCGCCGACGGTGACGTCACGCTGATACGCGAAGGCCAGCACCTGCGGCTGAGGTCGGACCACGACCACTGGGTGGTCTACGATGGTACGCCGCACGCCACCTGTGTCGAGCCGCAGAGCGGCCCGCCAGATGGCTACACCCTGGCACCGCACCGGCTGGAGCCCGGCCAGCGCCTCGCATTGACATTCGAACTGGCGTGGGCGGCGGACAGCACCTGAAACCCCGGCCAGGGCAGGCGATCACCCGGGTGCCGGGCGGTCGGTACGCCGCCTGGACCGGCCGTGGACCCGGTGCCTGACACGGGCCGCGCCCCAGGACCACCTGACATTTCCTACAGGTTCCAGTCGATCCGCATGCCCGCGATCAGCGCATCCGGCAGGTCGTGCTGGCGTGCGGGCTCATTGAACTGGTCGGGGTGCACGATGTAGTGCAGGTTCGGTGCAACACGAAGCTGCGGGGTGAGCTGGATGCCGTAGCTCAGCTCCATCATCACCTGGCTCCCGTGCGGGGTGCCGCTGCCACCGGCTGCGGCGCGGGCGAGGCGCAGGTCTTCCAGCGCGATGCTGCTGTACTTCTGCTGGGTCACGACGAAAGCGATGCTGTCCTGCGGCCGCCGGGCGAACGTGCCTTTCTGCACCAGCCCGGCCTGCAGGAAATGATCCTCGATCAACTGGCCGGAGGTGCCCTTGAGCGCCGCACCGAAAAGGGTCAGGCCGCGGCCGGCACCATTACTGGTGAGCTGCTGCTCGAAGCGGGCGAACGCACCGGAGCGACCGTGACGCGTCGCGTACTCCTGGCCACTGAGCAGCGCGGGAATGCCGTTGGCATCGCGCAGCGGATCGCGATAGGTCGAGTTGTCCTGCCAACCACCGAGTTCGTAGCGGGCTTTCAGTCGTGCCGAAGCAGGGCTGCGCCAGCCGATCGTGTAGGGCACGATCCAGCCGGTGGCCTGGTTCGTATTCCACTTCAGGCCATGCTGGCCATCCTCGGCCTGGCTGGGATCAACCTGGTAGGCGCCGACGCGGACATAGACATCGGGCGTCACCCAGGCCGTGGCATCGGCCATCCAGCTCGATACCGGCCACCAGGTGAAACTGCTGGTGCGGAATACGTAGGTCGGGTTGCCACAGGCCGAGTTGCCCTGGAAGTACTGGCACAGGTCCGAACCCAGGTGGTGGATGTTGGCGACGCTGCGCCCTGCTTCCAGCACCAACCGGTCGTTGAACAACTTCTGTTCGAGGGTCAGGTTGGCCAGGCGCGTGCCCTGGCCGCCGTAGATTTCCTGCACCGAGGTGCTGTTGCCTGTACTGCTGTTGGCGAGATTGGTGCCATGGCGGTTGATGCCGTAGGCCTTGACCGTCGCACCTCGCCAGCCAAACGCCGCGTCCAGGTCCACGTCGGCACCGAACATCAGCTGGCCGGCATAGGCCGTGCCGCTGCGCTTGCCACCGTCGAGCGTGGCGGCCGCTTCGCCGGTGTAGGCGAGCTTAGGAGCGAAGACGTCGCTCGCGTCGGCGGCTGCGGCCAGTGATGGCAGGGCCAGCAGGATCACTGTCGGCAGCAGGCGGCGGGAAGGGGAGGTCATGGGCGGGTTCCTTTTACAGGGTGGGAGCCGTGACCGGCTTCTTGAGCACGCGCAGCGCGACCGCGGTGACGGCCACGCCGGCCACGAGTGCCAGCAGGTAGATGCCAAGGTGGGTGACTGCGTTCGGGATCGGCAGCACGAACACGCCGCCATGCGGCACCTTCAGTTCGACGCCTGCGGCCATCGAAATCGCACCGGCCACGGCAGAACCAAGGATCAGCGCCGGAATGGTGCGCAGCGGATCACGCGCGGCATAGGGGATCGCGCCTTCGGTCACGAAACTGAGGCCAAGCACGCCAGCGGCACCGGCCGTGCCACGCTCCTCGGCAGTGAAGCGGCTACTGAACAGCCATGTCGCCAGTGCGATACCCAGCGGCGGCGTCATGCCGCCGATCATCGTCGCCGCCATCGGCGTGTAGACCTGGCTGGAAATCAATGCGGTGGAGAAGGCGTAGGACGCCTTGTTGACGGGTCCGCCCATGTCCACCGCCATCATGCCGCCCAGCAGCAGGCCAAGCAGGATCGCGCTGCTGCCTTGCATGCCGCGCAGCCAGTCGGTCAGCCAGGCCAGCAGCCCAGCCACCGGCGTACCGATTACATACATCATCAACAGGCCGACCAGCAGCGTGCCCAGCACCGGCAGGATCAGCACCGGCTTGAGGCCTTCCAGGCTGCGCGGCAGGCGCAGCGCACGGTTGATCCAATGCACGCCGTAGCCGGCGATGAAACCGGCCAGGATGCCGCCGATGAAGCCCGCATCCATGTTGACTGCCACCAATCCCCCGATCATGCCCGGGGCGATGCCCGGGCGATCGGCGATGGAGTAGGCGATGTAGCCGGCCAGTGCCGGCACCATCAGCATGAAGCCGGACTTGGCGCCGATCTGGAACAGCGACCAGGCCAGCGTGCCCTTGTGTGCATCGTCGAAGGCATAGATGCCGCCGAGCGCGAACGCCAGTGCGATCAGCAGGCCGCCGGCAGTGACGAACGGCAGCATGAACGACACGCCGGTCATCAGGTGCTTGTAGGGGCCGGTGACCCTGGCCTTCTCGGTGGTGCGACCTGAAGCCACCCTGCCGGTCTGCACGCCAGCCTCGGCCAGCGCCTTGCGGATCAGGTTCTGGCCGTCATTGATCGCCGGCTTGGTGCCGCTCTTGAACAGGCGTTTGCCAGCAAAGCGCGACAGATCGACTTCGCGGTCGGCGGCGATCAGCACCAGGTCGGCGGCGGCGATTTCGTCGTCGCTCAACGCGTCCTGGGCGCCGACCGAGCCCTGGGTTTCCACCCGGATCGCGTGGCCCAGTGCCTTGGCCGCCTGCTGCAGGCCTTCGGCCGCCATGAACGTGTGGGCGATGCCGGTCGGGCAGGAGGTGACGGCGACGATGCGCTTGCCCGCGTCATCCCTGGAAGGGGGTGCCGATGCTGCGGCGAGCTGCGCCAGCACGGCGAGCGGGTCGTCCAGCACTTCACCGAGACCGGCGCGCACGATCTGGGCATTGCCGAAGCGGGCGCTGTCCGCCTCGCCGTCACCCACCAGCAGCAGCTGCGTTGCGGCGGCAGCCTGCGCGTCGGGCAGTGCCCCGGTCACGCCCTGATCGCTGCGGATCTCGATCGCCAATTCGACCCTTTGCTGGCGTGCGGCGCGGCGCAGCGCTTCGGCGGCAAGAACGGCCTCGATGCTGCGTTCGCCAGCGGCGATGACTACGGTGGAAGCTTGCATGGCAACTCCTGGAATTCTTCGGGTTCGTCCTTGCAGCAGGGGCGATCGGTGGCCCAAGGCCAGCCGCAGCTCCCTCTGCAGGGGTTTCAATCCAACCGCTCGATCAGTACATCGCCGGCCCACGCGCGCACCTGCGCCGGGTCCAGCCGTCGCGCGTCGCCACTCTCCAGCCGGCTCATCGAGAACGCCGTGGCCAGTCGCGCACAACTGGCCAGGTCGGGGGAGGGCTCCAACAAGGCGGCGGCGATGCCGGCGACCATGGCGTCGCCGGCACCGACCGTACTGCCCTGCGCCAGTCGCGCCGGTCGTGCGACCAGGGCGCCGCTGCAATCAATGAACAGCGCGCCGTCGGCGCCCATCGAGATCGCTACGAGTGCAACTCCGCGTTCGACCAGGGCCCGGCCCGCGGCGCGCAGGGCGCTGCGATCCAGCAGCGGCGTGCCGGCCCAGGCCTCCAGTTCATGGCGGTTGGGCTTGACCGCGTAGGGCAGTGCACCCTGTGCACCACTCAACGCCGCGGCAAGCGCGTCGCCACTGGTATCCAGCAGTACGCGCGCGCCGGCGGCGCGCACCTGCGCCTGCAGTCGGGCCCATGCATCGGCTTGCAGCCCGGACGGAAGGCTGCCGGACAGCACCACCGGCAGCTGCGGCTGGAGCAGTGCGTCGAGTCGGCGCGATACCGCGTCCAGATCGGCGTCGCACAGTGACAGGCCGGGCAGGTTGATGTCGGTGGTCTCGCCGTTGGCATCTTCCACCAGCTTGATGTTGGTGCGGGTACGGCCCGGAATGCGCAGACACGCGTCTGCGATGCCCCGATCGGAAAACAGTGCGCTGAACACGCCGTCGTTGCCATCGCCGAGCACGCCCAGCGCAGTGGTCGGCACGCCCCAGTCTGCCAGGCAGGCGGCCACGTTGATGCCTTTGCCCCCAGCGTCGTCGCGGGAACTGCGGGCGCGATGCACGTGACCCGGTTGCAGGTTCGCCAGCCGCACGGTCTGGTCGATTGCCGGGTTCAGGGTAATGGTGACGGCGCGGGAACTCATGCGCGCGCTCCATCGAGCGCACGCACCTGCTCAGCGGTTTCGCAGTCCAGCGCCGTCGCAGCCAGCGTTCGCAGATCGGCCAGCGCGCTGCCACGCAGGCGTGCTTTCACGGCCGGGATGTCGTTCGGGGTCATCGACAGTTCGTCCACGCCCAGGCCGGCCAACAGCAGTGCGCCGAACGGATCGCCGGCCAGCCCGCCACAGACGCCCACCCAGCGCCCATGCAGTCGTGCGCCTTCCACCGTGGCGCGGATCGCGCGCAGCACGGCCGGATGCAGGCTGTCGGCCTCGGCGGCCAGTTCCGGATTCTGGCGGTCGATCGCCAGCACGTACTGGGTCAGGTCGTTGGTACCGATCGAGAAGAAGTCGGCGTGGCGGGCCAGCACATCGCTCTGCGCCGCAGCGGCCGGCACTTCGATCATGATGCCGATCGGTACCCCGGGCGCCTGCAGTGCTGCGCGCTGGCGCTCGCAGATGGCGCGCAGTGCGACCAGCTCGCTCACCGAGGTGATCATCGGGAACATGATGGACAGGCGCGCGCCGTCTTTCGCCGCGCGGTACAGCGCACGCAGCTGCGGTTCCAGCAGGTCCGGCCGGCGCAGCAGCAGGCGCGCGCCGCGCACGCCCAGGAACGGGTTTTCCTCATGCGGCAGCTCCAGGTGCGCCACCTGCTTGTCGCCACCGATATCGAGCGCACGCACGATCAGTGGGCGGCCGCCGAGTGCCTTGGCCATCGCCACATACGTGGTGTACTGCTCATCCTCGCTGGGCGTACTGCCACGTTCAAGGAACAGGAATTCGGTGCGCATCAGGCCGACGCCTTCCGCGCCTTGCTCTAGTGCCAGCGGCACCTGCTCGGGCAGGTTGACGTTGGCGCCGATGTCGATGCGGTGGCCGTCCGGCGTCTGTGCCGGCTGCGCACGTTGCGCCGCTTCACGCTCGCGGATCTGCTGCTGTTCGGCGATCCACGCGCGCGCCGAGGCGAGGTCGGCCTCGGACGGAGACAGGTAGAGCCGCCCGCTGCTGCCGTCGATGATCGCCTCGCGACCGGCGCTGATCGCGAGCAGCTCGCCCCCCCCGGCGACCAGCGCCGGCAGGCCGAGGGTGCGCGAGAGGATGGCGGTGTGCGAGGTCGGCCCGCCCTGCGCGGTGGCCAGGCCAATCACGCGGGTAGTGTCGAGGTTGGCCGTGTCGGACGGCGACAGGTCCGCCGCGATCAGGATGCACGGGTGCGCGGGCAGGTCGGCCAGGCCGCCACCGGCGGCCGACGGATCAAGCTGCGCCAGCACTCGGCGGCCAACGTCACGCAGGTCGGCGGCGCGCCCGGCCAGCACCGGGTTGCCCAGCGCGGCCAGGCCCGAGGCGATGTGTTCGATGGCCTGGTGCCAGGACCATGCGACGCCATGGCCTTCGACCATCAGCTGGCAGGTACGGGTAATCAGGTCGGTGTCGTCCAACAGCGCGGCATGGGCCTTGAAGATGGCGGCGTCCGAGGCGCCAAGCCGGCGCTGGGTGTCATCCTGCAGCGCGGCCAACTGCTGGCGGGTACGTGCGAGCGCGTCCTGCAGACGCGCCCCGCCTTCGCCGAGCGGGGCCGGGCGATCGGCGACCTCGGCCTGCGTGCTGGCCAATACATGCACCGGGCCGATTGCCAGCCCAGGGCTGGCACCGATGCCGACGATGGCAGCCTGTGCCTCGGGCGGATTCCAGCCTGCCACCGGCGTGGCCTTTCGTTGTGCTGCGCGTTCGGCGTCGGCCTTTTCCTGTCCCACCAGGTCCTCCATGACCCTGCGCAGCGCGGTCAGCAGGGCAGGGGCATCCGGCCCCTCGGCAGACACGCTGACGGCATCGCCATGACGCAGGCCAAGTTGCAGCAGCGCGACCAGACTCTTGGCGTCCGCTGCCTGGTCGCCGGCACGCACCTGGGCGCGGGCCGCAAAGCGGCGCGCCGTCTCTGCCCAGCGCGTGGCCGGGCGCGCGTGCAGGCCGCTGGGGTAGGCAATGGTCCAGTCAAAGCGCTCGGCCAGATCGGTGGCCGGTACCTGGGTGGTCGTGATCGCAATGTCGCCGGTCAGCGCGTTGACGATCTCACCCGCATCGGTGGTCGCAAACAGGCGCTGCAGCGTTGCCTCATCCTGGATCAGCCGGGTCAGGCGGCGCAGCAGGGTAATGTGGGTATCGGACTGGGCAGCGATGCCAACCACCAGACGGGTGACCTGCCCCGGATTCCATTCCACGCCTTCCGGCAACTGCAGCACGGCAATGCCATCGCGGCGCACCAGATGGCGGTCCTCGCCAAGCCCGTGCGGGATTGCCACGCCATGGCCGAGGAAGGTGTTGGCCAGCGCTTCGCGCCGTCCCATGCTGGCCTCGTACCCCGGCGCCACGCAGCCGGCCGCGACCAGCATCTGCGCGACCTGGGCGATCGCATCGGTCTTGTCCTGCGCCCGCGCGTCCAGGCGGATCAGTTCCCGGCTGACGGGGGAGGGGAAGGTCTGGGGCGACAAAGGGCGGCTCCGGCAAAAGGATGGCTGGGCATATTGGGAACGTTCCCACCGCCTATTTCAATGTGCACTGCACAAAATGCCAATAGCTCTTTGGCGTTAGCATTGTCCTGAACAGCCGCCGGGCCATGGCAGGCGCACTTTTCCGGGAACGTTTCCAATGAGTATCAGCATCAATGACGTCGCGCGTGTAGCGGGGGTATCCAAGTCCACCGTGTCGCGGGTGCTCGGGGGCGGCCCGGTCAGCGAAGAGGTTCGCGGCCGGGTCGAGGTGGCGATCCGCCAGACCGGCTATCGGCCGAACCTGCAGGCAAGGCGGCTGCGCTCCCGGCACACCGGCATCATCGGGTTGATCGTTGCGGATATCCGCAACCCGTTCTTCACTGCGCTTATCCGTGCGGTGGAGGAGGTCGCCTATCGCGAAGGCCTGCGCGTCACGCTCTGCAACACCGACGAAGACCCCGAGCGCGAGGCGCTGTACCTGCAGTTGATGCACGAGGAGCGCATCAGTGGACTGATCTTTGCGCCCACACGGACCACGGTGGGGCGGCTGGAACGGCTCACGCTGGACTTCCCGACGGTACTGGTGGACCGCGCCGCGGCCAGCGGGTCGATCGACAGCGTGGTGCTGGACAATCCCGCGGCGATGGGCGCGCTGGTCGAGCATCTCGTCGAGCGTGGCTATCGCCGCATCGGCGGCCTGTTCGGCAGCACCAGCACCACGGCGGCCGAGCGCCGCGACGGCTATCTTGCTGCGATGCGCACGCACGGATTGGAGCCGGATTACCGTGAAGTCGAGCCAACGGCCGAGGCCGCCATCGCAACGGTCGACCAATGGCTGGCCGGCCCTTCGCGTCCCGACGCGCTGGTCACCAGCAACAGCCTGCTGCTCATGGGTGCATTGAAGGCGGCACGCAGCGCCGGTCTCGCCATTCCAGGGGAGCTGGCGCTGGCAGGGTTCGACAACGAGCGCTGGACCGAGCTGGTCGAACCTGGCATTACCGTGGTCGAGCAGCCGGTTGAAGACATGGGGCGCGCTGCGATGTCGCTGTTGCTGGAACGCCTGCGCATGCCGGAGCTGCCCGTGCGCAGGCTGGTGATGACGGGAAGGTGCGTGGTGAGAGGGTCGACGGCTGGGCGATAGTCCGGCGCCTGCTTGCGGCAGTCCATGAAGCAGCCGCCAGGTGTTGGCGGGTCATGCGTTGTCTGCTACAAGCCATCCGTACGCAGGCACAGGGAGCACCGCCGTGTCAGAGCCATATTCAGCACTGCTCCGCCTGCAGGCATCCATCACCATCTGTCCAGATGGCTGGCAGCGCCCGTGCCTTCATCAACCCGTTGGTCCGACTGGCGAGGCATCTCCGGGCAGTGGCGCATGGAAAACGGCCAATACGACGTATTCTGAAAGCCTCTACGATCTCACCGCGTTTCTCGGCCAGCTTGATCGGCTTTGACCTCTGCCGCGTGGCATCCATGAAAGCAACAGCCAGGGCCTCAACATGAAGGGACATCACCAACCCCAGGCGCGCCGCGTCATGCCTCGGCTCCTCGCACTTGGCCTCTGTGCGCTGGCTGGGTCCGCCGTGGCCGGAACAACGCAGCCGGCACGGACCTGGCTTGTCAGCGGCACGGAACTCATCACCCTCCTGCAGGGGAAAGGCGATGACGGGTTCTGCGACGGTGAACAGTGCCGGAGCCTGTCCAGCGCTCGAGCCAGCGGCTATATCCTGGGCGTCGCCGATGCCAGCCGCGGACAGTGGTGCGGGCAGGGCCAGATCCTTCCGCATGAACTGGTCGACCATGTGTCTTCCCATCTCCGGCAACTGCCCCGCGAGCGATTGCAGCAGGATGCGTCGCCACTGGTTGTCGAAGGGCTGCGCACGGCGTTTCCCTGTGGTCGCGGCACACCACGTGGCAACAGTGCCGAGCCCGGCAATGACCAATGAAGCATGCCGCGCCCGCTTGGCGACGATGCGGACGTCCTACACCCTCGCGACACGGTGCATTCACGGCCACCGACATTCGCGCTGCCACACTGCATGTTCCTTCCACAGCACGAGGTGCCCCATGGCTACCTGTGATGTCTGCGGCAACAACTACGACAAGAGCTTTACCCTGCAGCAGTGCGGGCGCAGCGGCACGTTCGATTCGTTCGAGTGCGCGATCCACGCATTCGCACCCCGCTGCGCACACTGCAAATGCGCGGTCATTGGGCATGGCGTTGAAGGAAATGGCCAGATCTTCTGCTGTGCACATTGCGCCGGTCATGCCGGCGTACAGGGTATAGCCGACCGGGCCTGAGCTGCCTTCAGCGCCCTCCTGCTTCCTGCCCAGAGACAAGCGAAGAAAGCCGCGCGATCCGGGCTGCGCCCGAATCAGTCAGCAGCGCCAGTGCGCGCCGCTTCCGGGAAGGCAGCCCCGCCACGACCTCCGGTGCCAACACGACGTCGAACTCTCTGGCGTTGGCATCCAGCGCGGTGGCCAGAACGCACGAATCGGCCGTCATGCCACTCAGGCACAGGCGGCGCACGCCCAATTTGGCCAGCAGAATCGGCAAGGGACTGGCCAGGAACGCCGAGTGCTTGGGCTTGAGCACGAAGTAATGACCGGGCAAGGGCGAGAGAAGGCTGGCAATTCGCCCCGCCGGACCGCCGTCGCGCCGGCACTGTTCCACCTGCTGGCGGAAATCGCGCTTCCAATCCGAGAAATTGTCATTGGCGTAGATGACCGGCCACCCGCGTTCGTCGAAGTGATCCCTCAGGCGCCGGATCTGCCGGGCCGCCCGCTCTGCCGCGGGCGCCAGCTCCTGCGCGCCCGGGAAATCGAAACGGCTGAACATGTCGATGATCAGCAAGGCCGTCGACGGATCATCTGCCATGGTTCAATCTCCTGTCTGGGTATGCGGCGCCTCGACCGGCTTGGACTGCGGCGAATCCTTCTGGCGCAGGAAGATCGTCAGCACCACCAGAGACAGCACGGCCAGGAACTCGCTTTGCCAGTTCTGCATGGATTCGAACCAGAATGTGCTGCTGGCGAGGTGCTCCACAAAGCCTGGCGGCGGCAATCCCTTCAACTGCTGTTCGGCCTCCTCGGCGCGCCAGCTTCCCAATGCATGCAGCGTAAAGCTGAACAGGAACAACAGCCCGAACGCAATCGCCAGCGAATGACCGTAAAGAACCTTCCACAGGCCACCGCGCCTGACCGGCCAGGGCGTGCGGCCGGGTTCGATGCGATTCTGTTCCTGCGCAGGGTCCAGCGGCCGCGATTCGGCCGAACCGCGCTGGCGCAGGCTGACCGTCAGCAGAACGTACATCCCCATCTGCAGGAACTCGCTCTCCCAGTTCTCGAACGTGGCGCTGACGAAGTGCCCGGTAGCCAGGTAGTGCCAGAAATCGATCGGCACGCGTCCGTGCTCGACCAGTTCCTGGTTGTGCACGTGATGCCCCGCAACTGCCTGGCCCACAATGAACACCAACGTGAGCGCAAGCAGCACCAGCGAGAGACCGTTGCGTTTCCACATGCAACACCTCGTTCAGGCCGTTCCAAAGATCGTCCATGAAGCTTGCGTGGGCAAAGGGCCATGCCTCGTGATTGCTGCGCATCCGGGATGTGAGGCGGACTCAACGCTTTCCCGTCGGATCGGGATCAGGGCGCTCGTAGTCCTCCGGTACCGCCTTGGGGCCGTCGCCGTCGTCGGGCATGTCGTGCTCCTTCCATCTGGCTCGATCGTTGCGCCGTTTGTCCGGCGTGTGCGCTTTTGACTGATCGTCCACATCCGTCGTTGGATTGAAGGGCAGTTTGTCGTTCATGGGCAGCTCCTGCGGCGAGAGAGTGAAGCCTGCGCCGCGCCGGGTTAACGCCACGACGCTGCAGAATGAACGCCGCGCACACCGGGATGTCACTGCAGCCGGATGGCGGCCTTGCGATGCTGGAGACCCGAGCTCCTGGAGCAGCACGATGCAGGCATTGACCTATCACGGCCGCAGGGATGTGCGCGTCGAGACTGTGCCCGACCCGGTACTGGCGGCGGATGACGATCTGATACTGCGGGTGACCGCCACCGCCATCTGCGGTTCGGACCTGCACCTCTACCGCGGCAAGATTCCTGATCTGCACGATGGCGATGTACTGGGCCACGAATTCATGGGCGTGGTGGAAGAGGTCGGCAGCGGCGTGACCCAGGTGAAGCCGGGCGATCGCGTGGTGATTCCGTTCGTGATCGCCTGTGGCGAGTGTTTCCACTGCAGGCTGGCCGAATATGCCGCATGCGAGACCACCAATCCTGGCAAGGGCGCGGCGCTGAACCAGAAAGGGCTGCTGCCTCCAGCTGCTTTGTTCGGATACAGCCATCTGTATGGCGGCGTAGCCGGTGGCCAAGCCGAATTCGTACGCGTGCCGAAGGCCAACGTGGGCCCGTTGCGCATTCCGGAAGGCGTGGCCGATGAGCAGGTGCTGTTCCTGTCTGACATTCTCCCGACCGGCTATCAGGCCGCGCTGAACGCGGGTGTGAAGCCCGGCTCGACGGTGGCCATCTTCGGCGCCGGTCCGGTTGGGCTGATGAGCGCGGCCTGTTGCCGACTGCTGGGAGCAGAGACCATCTTCATGGTCGACCACCTTCGTTACCGCCTGGACTATGCACGCCGTGCTTACGGCGTGACCCCCATCGACTTCAAGGAGATAGAAGACCCGGCCGATTACATCCTTACCCAGACCAGTGGGCGGGGCGTAGACGCCTGCATCGAGGCCGTAGGCTTCGAGGCCGAGGGCAGTGCGCTGGAGTCAGCGTTGACCGCTGTAAAGCTGGAAGGCAGCAGTGGCGTGGCGATACGGCAATGCATCGCGGCAACGCGCCGTGGCGGCGTGGTCAGCATTCCAGGCGTCTATGCCGGCTTCATCCATGGTTTTCTGCTGGGTGATGCGTTCGATAAAGGTCTGACATTCAAGATGGGCCAGACCCATGTGCAGGGGCTGATGCCGGAACTGCTTGACGCAATCATGGAAGGAAAGCTGGATCCGGGTGACATCATCTCGCACCGGATGCGCCTGGCCGACGCTGCGCAGGGCTACGCGATATTCGATGCCAAGGATGACGACTGCCGCAAGATCGTGCTGACACCCTGAGCATGCTGCCATGAGCGCGATTGCCGCCGGTGTCTACGCACTGTGGCTGGCTGCCGGCTGGCTGGACTTCCATTTTCACCGGCGGACCGACCTTCCACACACCTCTGCGATGCGCGAAAGCCTGTTGCATGGGCTGCAGTTGCTGCTGATCGGCAGCGGGGTGCTCGCATGGCTCCTGCTGGAAAACACGCTGTCGCTCGTCACGTTTCTGGCACTTCTGGTCCTCGCGCACGCAATCGCCGGCTACTTCGACACCGTCAGCGCGGACGGCAGACGACGCATCAGCCCGGCAGAGCAGCATGTGCACAGCGTGCTCGATGCCGCGCCGTGGGTCCTGCTGGGCTGGGTGGGCTGGCAGGTCCACCCCCGGTGGTCGCTCGAAGTGAAGCCTGCAGCACCGGGCGTCTGGTGGCTGGTCCTGCTGCCGGCGCTGGGCGTGGTCGTGCTGCCATGGTTGTGGGAGCTGCTGCAGTGCCTGCGCGCACGACGGCAGCGCGGGCAAGCGAGCGCGTGAGGATCATCGCGCAGAGAATTCATGCGCCGGCTACGCCTCCCAGACAGTGATGTGACCGCTTGCCGCCTACGTTCGACATGTCTCTCCATTTCAGGCCCCTTCATGCAGCATGTGACGCCGCCATCCCCGCTGGAGAGCCGCGCTCGCGAGGTAGTGGTCCAGCGGCCCGACCTGCCATTGCCCGGAAGCGGCCTCACGCTGCGGCGGTGGCAGGCGCTGGCGGCATGGGGGGCGGAAGACCTGTGCCTGGCCAAAGTGCTTGAGGCGCACTACGACGCCCAAGCGATCATTGCCGAACTGAACGCGCCCGCCCTGGCTGAAGGCCAGCTACTGGCGGTCTGGGCCGCGGAAGGTACAGCCAACACACTCCGCTTCGATGTTCACGGTCAGCTCCATGGTGACAAGCCCTGGTGTTCCGGCAGCGCGTGGGTGGATGCGGCATTGGTAACCGTCCGCAACGCGCAGGGCGTGTGGCTGTGCCAGGTGGCAGCGAAGCACTGGCGCACGCTTGCAGATGAGCCCTGGCCGGCCGTTGGCATGGCCGGCGTTCCGTCCACCACGGTGCGGTTCGACGGCGCACCGATGGCGCTTCTGGGAACGCGCGATGAGTACCTGCAGCGACCGGGTTTCTGGCACGGCGGTGCGGGCATCGCGGCAGTCTGGTTCGGCGCGGCGGCCGCCCTGGCCGAGCGCATGCGGCCAGCCTGCACCGAGGGGAATCGCGCGCGATTACTGGGTGAAGTGGACCTCGCCTTGGGCCCGGCGGCGGCGCTGCTTCGCGAAGTGGCGGCGCGCATCGACGCCGCGCCGGAATCGGCGCACCGCGAAGAGGTCGTGCGCCTGCGCTGCGTGGTCGAGCGCGCGGCGACGCGTGTCCTGGATCTGGCGGGGCGCGCACTGGGCCCGGCGCCGATGTGCCTGGAAGATGCCCACGCCCGTCGCTGCGCGGACCTGACCGTGTTCCTTCGGCAGAGCCACGCAGATCGCGATTGGGAATGGCTGGGCGGCCAGCGGGCGAGCCAGGAGGCGACATGGGCGCTGTAGCCAGGACACCCCTGCAGGGGGAAGGAACGCAGGAGCAGGCATGGCTGCGCTGCGATTGGCTGTGGCAGCGGCCGGCAACATCGGCCAATGCCCTGTGCGCCGGCCATGATCGCGTCGTGGTGGTCGCACCCCATCCAGACGACGAGATCCTCGGCTGTGGTGGACTGCTCCGTCACGCTGCGGAGCAGGGCATGGAGGTACGCGTCGTCGCCGTGACTGATGGCGAAGCGTGCTATCCGGACGAGCACTGGTGGACGCCAGAACGCCTGCGCTCGGCGCGACGCGCCGAGCTTGCCGCAGCGCTGGGCGAACTCGGTATCCGGCCTGGATCCGCGTTTCATCTCGGCATCGCCGACGGCGCGGTCAGTGCGCACGAACAGGGCCTGGAAGATTGGCTGCAGCAGCACCTCCAGCCGAGCGACCTGGTCCTGGCACCCTGGCGCTTTGATGGGCATCCCGATCATGAAGCCGCAGGGCGTGCTGCCTGCAGGGCGGTGCGGACAGTGGGCTGCCGACGCCTGGAGTACCCGGTGTGGGGCTGGCACTGGCTTGACCCCGCCTGCGCGCACATGGCGTGGGAGGTTCCCAGGCTGATCGACATTTCAGCAGTGGCTGCCGCAAAACGAAACGCCATCGCGCACTTCCGGACCCAGACCGGCGAGGTGCCGGAATTGAACAGCCCGCCGGTGCTGCCCGCACATGTATTGACCCGATTCTTCCGGAACTACGAGGTATTCCTGGCATGAGCGCGCAACCGTACTTCGATGAACTGCATGAGCAGGAGGATCCCTTCGGCTATCGCAGCCGATGGTATGAAGAACGCAAGCGTGCGCTGCTGCTGGCCAGCCTGAGCCAGCGCCAGTTCATTCGGGGCTGGGAGCTGGGATGCTCCAACGGCGTGCTGACCGAGGCCTTGGCCGCCCGCTGCGAGCGCCTGCTGGCCACCGACATCAGCCCACGCGCAGCGTTCCGGGCCCGCCGCAACCTGGCCCACCTGCCGCATGTGCAGGTCCATTGCGCCAGCCATCCCGAGCAATGGCCGCCGGGCCGCTTCGACCTGATCGTCTGCGGGGAAATGGGCTACTACCTGGGTGCAGCAGCGCTACACGAGCTGCGCGCCGGCATCGATTCGGCCCTTCGCGACGACGGACTGCTGGTCGCCTGCCATTGGTTGCCTTCGTTCCATGGGCGCGCAAGTCGCACCGACGTCGTGCATCGGTGCCTTGGCCAAGGCCTGCACGAAGCCTTCCACTATCGTGATGCGGACTTCGTGCTGCAGGGCTGGACGCGCAGCGCACTATCGCTGGCCCGCAACGAGGGCCTGCGATGATCGGCATCCTGGTTCCGGCCCATGACGAGGCCGCCAGCGTGGAGCGCTGCCTGCAATCGATCCGAAGGGCAGCCCTGCATCCCGGGCTGCACGGCGAAGCAGTGCAGGTGGTGGTTGCACTGGACAGCTGCTCGGATGCCACCGCGTCCATCTGCCAGCAGCAGCGGGTCGATACGGTGCGCCTGGAAGCACGCTGCGTCGGCGTTGCCAGGGCAGCGGCCGCCGCTGAGCTGCTCGGACGCGGTGCGAGATGGCTGGCGAGCACCGATGCCGACAGCGAGGTACCTCCCGAATGGCTGGTTGCCCAGCTTGAAGGCCGGTGCGACGCCTTCTGCGGACTGGTGGACATAGCAACCACCTCCAGGACGGAGAAGCGCCTGCGACGCGCGTTCCAGAAACGGCAGCAGTGGGGCGACGATCATGGGCGCATCCACGGTGCCAATTTCGGCGTCTCCGCCCAGGCCTATCTGGCGGCCGGGGGATTTGCTCCCCTGCGCTGTGGAGAGGATGTTGCACTGGTGAGGAGGCTGCAACGCATCGGCGCTGCCGTAAGGTGGGCCGGCGCTCCCATCGTCATGACCAGTGCCCGCCTGGTGGGACGCGCGACCGGAGGGTTCTCGGCCTACCTGGCCGGAATGGAGGGTGCGCGCCCCGCCACGGCGGCAGATCGGCGGATGGCGGTACCTGGAAGCGCCTCGGAAACCACGCTGAATTGGGCATGATGTGATGTTTTCCCGGCTGGCGTTTACGGTTTCGCCACGATGCCCGTCCTAGAGTGAAGCGGTGGGAGAGCAGGAGTGGCACCATGCCGAATCGAGCCATCGCCTACGTCAGCGAGGCCGTCAGTGGATTCTCGCCGGGACGTCTGAAAGCGCTGATGGACGATGCCGCGCGCTTCAATCGGGGCGCAGGGGTGACCGGGGTGCTGCTGTTCGACGGCGAACGCTTCCTGCAGTACATGGAGGGCCCTGCCGATGGACTGGATGTGGCCTTCTCCCGTGTCGCCGGCGCCAGCAGTCACATCCACCTGATCGAACTTGCGCGGGGGCGTGTCGGCCAGCGGCGGCTGCCGTTCTGGCCCATGCGTTGCCTGTCCGTCACTGCAGATGAGCTGCGCGAGATCGCCTGTGCCGACTGGACCAGCTTCATCCAGCGGGCAGCGACCGAACAGGCCGATGCCACGGCGATGGACAAGCTGCTGCTGATTGTCGAGCCCTACGCGAAGGCCGCCTGAGCCGGAAACCTGTTACTGCAGTGTGCCGCAGGGGAGAGGATGGAGCGAGGCAGGTTGTGAACCGCCTCATTTGGCGCTACGGCAAGGGCAGCATCATGGAAGGGCAGGACACTTCCTGCGTCAGAAGGAATCAACGTGCCCCTCCGCGCAATCGCTTACGCAAGTGAGGCGATACCGGGGCTTTCCATGGACCATGTGGACGACCTCGCCAAGGCCGCTGCCCGCTTCAACTTCGAAGCAGGCGTGACGGGTGTGCTTCTTTACGATGGGCACCGCGTCCTCCAGTACATCGAGGGACCGGAAGACAGCATCAACGTGGTGTACAGCCGTATCCTCGGTGCCCGCAGCCATTGCGAACTGCTTGAGCTGGGCCGGGGCAGGGTGTCCGGCCGGTTCTTTCCCTATTGGTCGATGCGGCTGCTCTGGACCGACCCTGCCGACATCCGCAGCGTCGCTCGTGGCAACTGGAGCGGGCTCTCCCGTGGTGGTGCGCTGCGCCAGCTGGGCCAGGTGGTAGCCCCACACCTGGCATAATCCCGGCGTCTGCCGCTCAATGCGTGGCAGGGGGCGCGCAGGCGTCTCCCACGACCTGCT
Source organism: Stenotrophomonas sp. YJH_SMC_127 (assembly GCF_059372445.1). Lineage (NCBI taxonomy): Bacteria > Pseudomonadati > Pseudomonadota > Gammaproteobacteria > Lysobacterales > Lysobacteraceae > Stenotrophomonas > Stenotrophomonas sp. YJH_SMC_127. Next base: position 463,297 of record NZ_JCAFVO010000002.1, read on the forward strand.
GGACGGCTTCCTGCAACTGGTCGATGTGGAACGGCTTGGCCACGAAGGTTGCGCGGCGGTGGCGCAGCGGCACCAGCTGGTCATAGACCGCAGACACGAACAGGTAGGGAATGCCGAGTTCCGCCAGTCGATCGGCCACCGGGAACACCACGCCATCGCGGAGCTCCACATCCAGAACCGCGCCATCGAAACGTTGCGTATCCAGCAACCCCAGCGCATCGAACACGCTGTAGGCGTGGGTCACCCGGCCGCCGCCGTCTTCCAGCGCCTGTTCCATCAGTGCAGCCAGGTCGAGCTGGTCTTCAACCAGCAGCAGGTTGCACCTGCGCTGGTCCATTTCCGATTGCATGCGCGCATGCCTGTGTTGCCTTGGGAACTGCAGTGTGTGCTGTATTGCATCAACGGCGCGCGTGGGCCGTGTCAGCCCAGCGCGAAGCCGCCCCGCGCAGGTGCTCCATGCCGTCGATGCGGCGTGGAAGGCGGTGCGCCTTTTTTGACGGCGCGTTGGCGGCGGCCATGGATACTGCCGCCGTCCCCCAGCACTGGAGCCATGACCATGCCTCGATCCGCCACCGACCCCACCGCCCCCTGCGCATTGCGCGTGGAGTGCATGTCCCTGGATTGCGGCGGCGCTGCGATCGTCGTGGAGCTGGATCGCACCCCCGAACGGGCATGGATGAAGTCGCTCAAGCGCGCCCTGCAGGAGGATGACGTGCTGGAGGGTGCCCAGGCCAAGTTCGATGGCCGCTTTGTCTACGTGGTGGGCGTGGAAGGTGGCGCGCACCGTGCGCAGCACCGGGTGATCCAGGCGTTGAAGGCGTCCGCAGGCGCGCGCGCACCCGCAGCAAGCCCCCGTCGCGACGCCGGCAGCGCTGTAGTGTCCGGCGCGATGCCCGCCTGAGTTCGCGGCAGGCGTTGCCACGCAACAGCGGATGTTATGACCGCATCAGCGCCAGGTGCAGCGCGCACGCCCGCCGGCTCACGCCGGCCGACGGGGCAGTGATTGCTGCCTCGCCACCATGGTCTCCGGAGGCATGTCGCCCCACTACCGGAGACCGTGATGGCAGACCAGAACACCGTCCGCAGCGAGCGCCTGCTGAAATGGCTGCAGGATGCCTACGCCATGGAGCAGGAGGCGGAGACCATGATGAAGGCCATGGCTTCGCGCATCCAGAACTATCCCCATCTTGCCGCACGCATCGGCCAGCACGTGCTGGAGACGCAGCAGCAGGCCGCCTCCCTGCGCGAGTGCATTGAAGCGCTCGGCGGAAGCGTGCCCACCGCCAAAGGGCTGTTCGCGAGCATGACCGCAGCGATCCACGCCGCCGGCAACACCCTGATGGAGGACGAGGTCGTCAAGAGCATCGGCATCTCCTTTGGCTTCGAGAACACCGAGATCGCCACCTACCGGGCACTGGTGATCGCGGCCGAGCGGGCCGCCGCGCCGGATATCGCGGCCGTGTGCGGCCAGATCCTGCAGGAAGAGATCGCCATGGCGCGCTGGCTGGAAGAGCACCAGGACAGCCTGGTCGGCGCCTTCCTCAACCGTGACGAAACGCCTGGCGCCCAAGCCAAGCGTTGATCCCGATCCCGCCTGCCATACACAGGAGACAGTCCCATGTTCTTCCACCACAGGAAGCTGATGTACACCGTGCGCGTGCGCGAATCCAACCCGCAGCTTGCCAGCCTCATGCTGGAACAGTTTGGCGGCCCGCAAGGCGAACTGGCGGCTGCAATGCGTTACTTCACCCAGGGACTCGGTGAATGCGATCCGGGCCGCAAGGACCTGCTGATGGACATTGCCACCGAAGAGATCAGCCACCTGGAGATCATCGGCACCATCATCGCCATGCTCAACCGCGGCCCGAAGGCCATCCAGTCCGAGGGTCTTGCCGAAGCCGAGGACATGCGGCTGCTGGGCCAGAACAGCACCAGCCATACCGAACAGATCCTGTATGGGGGCGGCCCGGCGCTGGTCAATTCCAGCGGGGTGCCGTGGACGGCGGCCTACGTCGATTCGATCGGGGAGCCCACCGCCGACCTGCGCTCGAACATCGCCGCCGAAGCCCGCGCCAAGCTGGTCTACGAACGACTGATCACGGTGACCGATGATCCAGGCATCAAGGACGCACTGCGCTTCCTGATGACGCGCGAAATCGCCCACCAGAAGTCCTTCGAAAAGGCATTGCACAGCATCCAGCCCAACTTCCCGCCGGGCAAGCAGCCGGGTGACCCCGCCTTTACCGACCTGTACATGGACATGTCGCAGGGCGACGGCGCCGATGACCTGCTGGGCAGCTGGAACAGCGGCGAGCTGTGGGAGCGGGTCAGCGACCGCGAGGCCCAGGCCGCTGTGGACGGCGGTGACGGCAGCGCCACGGTGGGCCTGGACCCACGCGAGCAGGCGGCGGTGCAGGCCATGACCCTGCGAACGCTTTCCGATCCCGAAGCACGGCCGACAACCGGTGCCGAGCTGGGCGCCGGGCCGGGCGCCGGTGCGCTCGACCTGCCGCCACGGGAGCCTTGACGCGGGACAGGCCGGGGCGGGCCTCCGCCCCACGTTTCGCGTGAAAAAAAAGTGGGCGGACACGCTGTCCGCCCACATGGGGTGCAACCGGTCAGTCTCGATCAACGCTGCTGGCCACCGCGATTGTTGTTGCCGCCACGTTCCTGCTGTTGCTGCCGACCGCCCTGGTTGCCACCCTGGTTGCCGCCGCCATGGCTGTTCTGGCCGCCTTCGCGGCCGATGTCGGCCATGTGCTGGCGATCCTGGCTCACCGCTTCGCCGCCCTTGCGACCGGCTTCGCGCGCTTCTTCAGAGCTGAATTCATGGGCGTTGCCCGACTCATGCGCGGCGCGGCCGCCCTTGGCGGCGATCTCGCGCTGCTTGTCTTCGTCCATCGAAGCGAAGCCGCGGTTGCTGCTGCCCTGGTTCTGGTTCTGGTTGGCCATGGAAGGTCTCCTTGGAGTGAGCCGCCCGATTGGCGGCAGCGGCCATCTTCCAGATCCGCCGCTAGACGGCGGTGGCACCACTGCCAACGTGATGTCATGCGCAGGCACGCGCTTCCTCATGCATTCTCCACGAAAGCAAATCCATCGGCGGGAGACACGGCATGCCGGTCGTGGTGCTCGAGCCGGGTGTCAACGCAGCGCGGCGTTGGCACGTACAGGTTCAACGCCGCCTCCACGCAGGTGTCACCGCGCGTTTGATCCGCACCGCTAAGGTAGAGCCATCTGCAACAACCCGGTGCTGTCATGCCTCTTCGTGCCATTGCATATGTAAGTGAAGCCACCCGAAACCTGACTGCAGAACGGCTGCAGCAGCTTGTCGCGGACGCGATGCTGTTCAACGAGTCGGTTGATGTGACCGGCGTCCTCCTGTTCGACGGCACGCGCTTCCTGCAATATCTCGAAGGCCCGGAGTCCGGTGTCAGCGCGGCGTACACCCGCATCCTGGCGGCCGGCAGCCACAACGGTCTGGTCGAACTCAACCGGGGCAGGGTGGGGCGGCGGCAGTTCCCGCACTGGCGCATGCACAGCGTGCGCGTGGATGAGCTGGCGCTGGGAAAGATCGCGATCTCCGACTGGACCGGCTTCGTGCGCAGCGCCTCCGCGCTCGCTCCTGGCACCAGTGCGCTTGATCGACTGCAATCGGTGGCGCAGGCGCCGCCAGGCGCCGGCGATGGCCGGTTGCTGGAACCGGACGGACCGGTGGCACGATGAGCGCAGCCGACGCCCCGGGCACGCCAGGACAGGTACGCATCGGCTGCGCAGGCTGGTCGCTGTCGCGCGCGGCGCAGGCGGCGTTCGGCGCAGGCGACAGCGTACTGCAGCGCTATGCCACCCGCCTGCCGATGGTCGAGATCAATTCCTCGTTCTACCGCCCCCACCAGGCGGCCACCTACGCCCGGTGGGCGGCGAGCGTGCCCGCGGGTTTCCGCTTCGCGGTGAAACTGCCGCGCGTGATCAGCCATGAACGCCGGCTGCGCGACGCGATGCAGCCGCTGGCGCTGTTCCTTGATGGCGTGATCGCGCTGGGGGACAGGCTGGGGCCGCTGCTGCTCCAGCTGCCGCCCAGCCTGGCGTATGAGCCGGCGACCGTAACGGCATTCCTGCACGGACTGCGCGCACGCACCTCGGTTGATGTCGCCTGCGAACCGCGCCATCCCAGTTGGTTCACTGCGGACGTCGACACGCTGCTGAGCGACCATGGCATCGCACGGGTCGCGGCTGACCCGGCCCGGGTACCGGCAGCAGCGGTCCCGGGCGGTGACCGCACGTGGAGCTACTGGCGCTGGCACGGGCAGCCGCAGATCTATCGCAGCCCCTACAGCGAACAGGCGCTGGCGGGGCTGGCCCAGCACCTGCAGCGTGAAGCCGCTGCGCAGCGCCGCGCCTGGTGCGTACTGGACAACACCGCGCTGGGCCACGCGACCGGCAACGCCCTGCACCTGCAGGCACTGCTGCAGGAGAACGCGCATGCCTGAGGGTCCGTCCATTGTCCTGCTGCGCGAAGCCGCCAGCCGCTTCAAGGGTCACGTCGTGCGCGGCGTCTCCGGCAACAGCCGCATCGACCTGTCACCGCTGCAGGGACGCAGGGTCAAGGCGGTTCGCAGCTGGGGCAAGCACTTCCTGCTGGAGTTCAGCCACCACACGCTGCGCATCCATCTGATGATGTTCGGCAGCTGGCGCATCGACGAACGGAAGCCAGTTCCTGCACGGGTATCGCTGGCATTCGAGAACGGGGAACTGAATTTCTATGCGTGTTCCGTCCGGCTGATCGACCAGCCGTTGGACGACGTCTACGACTGGCGGGCGGACGTGATGAACGACGCCTGGGATCCAAAACTGGCACGGCGCAAGCTGAAGGCGCTGCCGGACACCCTGGTCTGTGATGCGCTTCTGGACCAGACGATCTTCGCCGGCGTCGGCAACATCATCAAGAACGAGGTGCTGTTCCGCATCCGCGTGCATCCGGCCACGCGACTGGGCGACCTGCCACCGCGCAAGCTCACCGCCCTGATCACCCAGGCCCGTGCCTACAGCTTCGACTTCCTGGAATGGAAACGGCGCTTCGAATTGAAGAAGCACTGGCAGGTGCATACGCGCAAGGTGTGCCCGCTCTGCGGTGGCCCGGTCAGCAAGCTGTACATGGGTACGACGCGGCGACGCACGTTCTTCTGCCCAAACGATCAGGTACTCTACCCACCCTGAGGCCGCCGTCCATGGCGGCCTGCGATTCGACTCAGGCGGCCTGCGCGGCCTTGGCATTGCCGCCGCCCTTGGCCAGCAGGGTCAGCTTCTCATCGGTCGCCTTTTCTTCCTCCAGCGTCTCCAGCAGCAACGGCAGGGCATCCTTGTAGCCCAGCTGCTTGGCCAGCGCGGCGATGGTGCCGTAGGAGGCTATTTCATAATGCTCGACCTTCTGCGCGCCACCGATCAGGGCAGCATCGCGCACCGGCCCCTTGTCGATGCTGTCGATCACCTCCTTGCCTTCCTCGACCAGGCCTTCCATCGCCGCGCACTTGATGCGCTTCAGGCGGATGCCGAGCACCTCGACCACCTGGTCGATGCGTTCGATCTGCCCCTGGGTTTCTTCCAGGTGCGTTTCGAACGCTGCGGCCAGATCCGGATTCTCGGCCGCACGGGCCAGGCGCGGAAGCGCCTTGGTCAGCTGCTTCTCGGCGCTGTAGATGTCCGAGAGCTCGTGGATGAACAGATCTTCCGCCGTCTTGATAGCCATGCTGGGCTCCGCTGTGAATGGAGTGCTCAGAGTAGGTCCCGTCCGGTTGCGATCAGGCGGGGAAGGAGTGAAGGCGGCATGTGAATTCCCACGCGGACCCTGCGCGCTGCCTTCACGAAGCAGCGTCTTTCGCGCATCGGCAGGACGCCGTGCCGGCGGCCTTCGCCATGGCTTCACAGTGGCATCGCTCCGTGCCCATGGAGTGGCCGGTACGGTCAGTTCACCCCCGATCACGCTGGAGACTCCCATGAGCGATGACAAGAACAACGCCGGCAGCCCGGACCGGGACCGCATCAACGTCAATGAGGATTACGAACTGCGGTACTGGACCACGACGCTGGGCGTGTCCGCCGACGAACTTCGCGCGGCCGTCGCGGCAGTCGGGCCCACGGCGGTTGCTGTCCGGAAGCACCTGGGCAAATAGCGCGGAGCTGGCCATGTCCCTGGTCGAGTATCGCCGCAAGCGTCGTTTTGACCAGACCAAGGAGCCCGAGCCGGGCAAGGCGCTGCCGAAAGGCCAGCGCGCCATTTTCGTGGTGCAGCTGCATCATGCCAGCCGCAGGCACTATGACTTCCGCCTGCAGGTTGGCGATGCGCTGAAGAGCTGGGCGGTGCCCAAAGGCCCCAGTTACGACCCGAAGGTCAAGCGCATGGCGGTGGAAGTGGAAGACCACCCGGTGGACTACGCGGCGTTCGAGGGTGATATTCCCAAGGGCCAGTACGGCGGCGGCCATGTCGCCCAGTTTGACCACGGTGTATGGGCCACGCAGGGCGATCCGGAAGCCCAGCTCGCCAAGGGCCATCTGCGCTTCGAGCTGTTCGGTACCAAGTTGAAAGGCGGCTGGCATCTGGTCCGGTCGGGAAAGCCCGCGCGCCAGCCACAGTGGCTGCTGTTCAAGGACGACGACGAATTTGCCAGCGATATCGAGGCAGACGATCTGCTGGGGGACGTCGCTGAAGCGCCACCGGAGGATCTGAAGCGTGCCGGCGCTGGCAAGGCCGCGAAGAAGCGGCTGACGGCGGTACCTGCCACACGCGCCCTGCGAAAGAACTGGGCGAAGAAGGCCCTGGCGCTCAGCAAGGCGAAAAGGGCCGCAGCGCCGTCCGGGCCGTTTGAGCCGCAGTTGGCCAAGCTGGGCGAAGCGCCGCCCCAGGGCGGGCAGTGGGTGCATGAGATCAAATGGGACGGGTACCGCATCCTTGCTACGGTGGCTGAGGGCAACGTGCAGCTGTGGTCACGGAACGCGCTGGAATGGACCGCCAAACTTCCCGAAATACGTGACGCGATCGCGGCCCTGGGCCTGACTTCGGCGACACTGGACGGCGAGCTGATCGCCGGCGCCGGCACCAAGGAAGACTTCAACCTGCTGCAGGCCACGCTTTCCGGCGAGCGGCAGGGCGTCCTGACGTATGCACTGTTCGATCTGCTGCATCTTGATGGCGTGGATGTGGCCGATGCGCCCCTGCTTGAGCGCAAGACCCTGCTGCAATCGGTGCTGGAGGGGCAGGGCAGCCCATTGGCCTTCAGTTCGCATGTACAGGGGGATGGCGACCAGGCCTATCGTCTGGCCGGTGAGCAGCACTTCGAGGGCATCATTTCCAAGCGCGCCGATCGCAGCTACCACAGCGGCCGCAGCGAGGACTGGCGCAAGACGAAGCAGCTGGCCAGCGACGAGTTCGCGGTGGTGGGCTACACCGCACCCAAAGGCAGCCGCACCGGCTTTGGTTCGCTGCTGCTGGCCCGGCCAGACGCAACGCATGGCTGGCTCTACGCAGGCCGCGTCGGGTCCGGGTTCTCGGATGAACTGATTGGCGACATCAGCAAGCGCATCAAGGGCGGCGGCGGCCACAAGCCAACCGCGTACGTGCCCACGCAGGACACCGATCTGCGCGCCGCGACCTGGTTCGAACCGCGTTTCGTGGTGGAGGTCTTCTACCGCGGAATCGGTGGGCAGCAACTGTTGCGCCAGGCGTCGCTGAAGGCGGTGCGGGCGGACAAGGATATCGCCGACCTCGCCGATTCCGATCGCGCCGGAGCGGCCCCGGCCGCTGCGCGGTCGCAAGCGCCCGCGCGGCGTGGGCGCCGGGTGGAAAGGGCGCCGGCAACGGATCGCGCGCCCCCCGTGCTGTCGTCCCCAGGCAAGATCCTGTTTCCCGGCGACGGCTACACCAAGCAGGACGTGTGGGATTACTACGCAGCAGTGATGGAGCACCTCCTGCCCGAGGTGGTGGATCGTCCGCTGTCGATCATCCGCTGCCCCAGCGGCACCGCAAAGCCCTGCTTCTTCCAGAAACACCATACGGCCGGGCTGGCGCTGGTCGATCCGGTAAGGCTGAAGGAGGAAAGCGGCATCAACGCCCATTACCTGGTGGTGCGGGACGCAGCCAGCCTGCTGGAACTGGTGCAGTTCAACGCGTTGGAGTTCCACCCTTGGGGCAGCCACGCCGAGGCGCCCGACAGGGCCGACCGGGTGGTGTTCGATCTGGATCCCGGACCGGATGTGCCCTTTGCCGAAGTCAAGAAAGCGGCAACCGATATCCGGAAACTGCTGGCGCAGCTGGAGCTGGAATCGTTCCTGCGAGTCTCCGGCGGAAAGGGCCTGCACGTGGTCGTGCCGCTCAACCCAGGGTGCGATTGGGACCTGACCAAGCGTTTTGCGAAGGGTTTCGCCGATGCATTGGCACAGTCCGAACCGCAGCGGTTCCTGGCAACCGCCACCAAGAGCCTGCGCAACAAGCGGATCTTCGTCGACTATCTGCGCAATGGGCGCGGTGCGACGGCGGTTGCGTCCTATTCGTTGCGCGCCCGGCCGGGCGCGCCGGTGGCACTGCCGATCGCCTGGGGTGATCTGGCGAAACTCAAGCGCGCCAACGCCTTCACGATCAAGGACGTGCCCGCAAAGCTCAGACGTCGCCGCAAGGACCCTTGGGCCGGCATCGCGGAAGTGAAGCAGAATCTCGCCCGATGGGCCCGGGCAGACCCGTAGGCCAGGCCCGTGCTGCGTACCGTCTGTCAGCCCGAACCCAACTGATTCGCAGAATACACAGGGCCGGAACATATCGTCGGCGCGGTTGGCCTATGCTTGCGGTACGGAATCTGGGGGGATTCGCTACAGGAGCAGCCAATGCCGATCAGGGCAGTCGCATACATAAGTGAGGCGGGCCCGGCCGTTGCCGGTGACCCGTTGGGCCTGCGCAGCGGGAAGCTGGACGACCTGGTCGATGATGCCGCCAGCTTCAACCGGAATGCCGGCGTTACCGGCGTACTGCTGTTCGATGGCGCCCGGTTCCTGCAGTACATGGAAGGACCCGAAGATGGCTTGAACGTGGCGTACTCGCGGGTACTCGGTGCTGCAAGCCACACGGGACTGATCGAGCTGCAGCGCGGCAGGGTAGGCAACCGGTGTCTCCCGTTCTGGCCGATGCGCTGGCTGCCGACGCAACCCGAGCAGTTGAAGAGTCTTGCCCGCGCGGACTGGTCAGGGTTCGCCCAGCGGACCGGTGACGATGTGCCAACCGAGACGGCGATGGATGTCCTGGCCAGGTTGGTGGAACCCTATGCCGTCGCAGCGTGATCGATCGGCCTAGCGGCCTCCATAGCGCGCCGCCCAGGGGATCTCGCCGCTGCACGAATCGAGGTGCCCGGTGCGCATCACGCAGTACAGGCGGGCATCCGGGTCAGCACTGGCAGCGATGTAGTCCAGCGCCTCGGCGAGCATGCGGATGAACTGCGGCTCGGGATAGAACGCCGCCCAGGTCGGCAGCATTTCCTCCAGTTGCGCGATCATCAGGTCGATTTCCAGATGCGTGCTCACTGCCTGGCCCTCCATGCAGCCACGTTAGCAACCACGCTGCAAGCAGAGGGTCGCGGTTTGCACAGGCGACGCAGGCATCGTATCCATGCGGCACTCACCCCGTCTTGATCCTCACCGCGGCAGTGCCTCGCACGTGAGCATTTCCTGCACGGGCACGCCACCGTCGTTTCACCCGGCAGGGCGTATCAGGGAAGGCTCTCCGATGAACCTGCAAGGATCCTTTTCATGGCCGACCCGTCCCCGCGCGCCAGCTTATGGTCAGCTGATTCCGATCCGCACGGCTTCCGCCCGCTCGCCGGGACCACGCGCGCGGACGTGCTGGTGGTCGGTGCAGGCATGACCGGCCTGTTGACCGCCGCCCGCTTGGCCGACAGCGGCCTGGATGTGGTGGTGGTGGATGCCGGCCCCATCGGCGGGCGCAACACGGTGATGTCAACCGGCAATCTTTACGCTCCCGTGTCCCGGATGGCAGACCTGATCGCGCGTTGGGGCGGTGACACGGCACGTCGTGTCGTGCAGTGGCGGCAACTCGCGCTGCGTTCCATCGAAACACTGGTCCACCGCTACGATCTGCACTGTGGCTTCGAGCGCGTGGCCATGCAGTACGGCGTGCAGGAGCGTTCGCGCGAGGCCACGGCGCAGTTCGAACGCGAGCTGCAGGCCTACCAACGCGTTGGCCTGTATTGCGAGCACCGCCAATCCGGGCTGCCGTTCACCTTGGGCCACGCTTTCCGCGTTCCCGACCAGGCGCAGTTGCATCCGGCGGCGTTCTGCAGGGAACTGGCCCGTCATCTGGTGGGCCGCGTGCGCATCCACGACTGGACCCGGATCACCCGCATCGAGGCTTCAGCCGGAGTGGCGACGGCCCCTGGTGCCCGCATCCATGCCAGGCACTTTGTGCTGGCCACCCACTCGCCAGCAGGATTCAACCTGGTGCAGGCCGAGATGGAGGTGTACCGCGAATACGGCGTAGCGGTACCGGTGGCCAATCCGCCAGCGGCAGGGATTCACTGGATCGCCGACCGGCACCGCTCGCTGCGCGGGGTGCATGGCGCTGATGGCCGCGACTGGCTGGTGCTGGTCGGTGAGACACATCGCACTGGCGAAACCCCGGCGATGGATCCGGCCCAGCATCTGGTCGCCGACGCGCGTCGCAACTTCAGCGTGCAGGGCGAGCCGCTGTGCTGGTCCGCGCAGCAGTTCCGGGCCGCGGATCAGCTGCCCTACATCGGCAGCAGCGCGCACGACAATGTATGGGTCGCTACCGGCTATGGGCCGGACGGATTGAACTGGGCGGGCGTGGCCGCGCGCGCGATCACGGAGGGAATCACGGGAACGACCAGCGAGATCGAGCAGCTGCTCAGCCCCATGCGCTTTACTCCGCTGCGCTCGGCTGCAGGCTGGGCCCGCACCAACGCCACGGTTGCGCGGCACATGGTGGGCGATCGCCTTGGAACCGCGTCGTCGCGCGCTCCCAGCGAGCTGGGCCGCGGGTGCGGTGCGCTGCTGGACGTGGACGGAGAGCGCACCGCGATCTACCGCGATGATGATGGCCAGCTGCACGCAATGTCGGCGCTGTGCCCGCACCTGAAGTGCGTTGTCCAATGGAATGGCCATGAGCGCACCTGGGACTGCCCCTGCCACGGCAGCCGCTTTTCCGCCACCGGAGCGCTGCTGGAAGGCCCTGCCAGACAGGGCCTCACACCAGAACAGCTGTAGGCGCAGGCATCCACCTCAGGCTTCGGCGGCTGCATCCGCATCGCAGGGCATGCAGCGCTCCTTCTTGGACTTGATGTCTGCAGCGGTCTTCGCCAGTGCCTCGTAACGCTGGCGTATCTCTTCAAGATGGGCCGGCTCCATCGACTCCAGGTTCAACAACTCCTGGTTGGCGTCCTTGCTCACCCGGATCAGTTCATCCAGCTTGATGTGCAACGCAGCGGTATCGGCGTTCTGCGTATGCTGGATCAGGAACACCATCAGGAAGGTCACGATAGTGGTTCCTGTATTCACCACCAGCTGCCACGTGTCATTGAAGTGGAAGGCCGGCCCGCTGGCAGCCCAGGTGATGATCACCCCCAGCGCTGCGACAAATGCCCCCAGGCTGCCGGACAATCGCGCCGTCGCCGCCGCGACGCGGGCGAAACCGCGCCGGATCACTGGTCACCTCCCGCGGCCTCCTCATCCGTGTGACGGTCTGGCAGTTTGACCCGCTCCCCGAGGCGTTTGGCCTGTTCGTCCGGCGTGGGCGCAGCGACGAAGGGGGAGATCGGGTCACTGGCGGGGAAGGTTTCCTGCAGCGCCTCGTCATGATTGCGGCGGTTGTGCAGCGTCGCCTGCAGCGGACTGACAGGATCGGGGCGCTGCGCCTCCGGGTCCGGATGGGGAAGGTCTTTCTGGTCGCGTTGCATGGTGCATCTCCAGGTTGATCACCACCTCGCAGGTGGCGGGCCCAGCATAGGAATGCGCTGTGAGCGGCCCCATCAAGGGCGGGGCAACGTGATGTCAAACCTTCAGGCAATACGCGTTAACAATCAGCGCGGCGGCGCGGTCTGCGTCGGCCATGGCGTTCTGATGCGGCACGTGGTTGCGCACCCCCTCACGCCATTCACCCCGCAACAGCGAGAATGGCCTACCGGGCGCACCATGCGCGAGCCGCCCACCGATTGCAGGAATGCTGAGATGTCCAACACCCCCTATGGCGAGTCGTCATGTGCTGCCGCAGCCAGCGGCTGCATCGAGGTCCGCGGTGCGCGCGAGCACAACCTGAAGAATGTCGATGTCTCCATTCCGCGCAATGCACTGGTGGTGTTCTCCGGCGTGTCGGGATCCGGCAAGTCCTCGTTGGCCTTCGGCACGGTTTTCGCCGAGGCGCAGCGGCGCTACTTCGAATCCGTCGCACCCTATGCGCGCCGCCTGATCGACCAGGCGGGCGTGCCCGATGTGGATGCCATCGACGGGCTGCCCCCGGCGGTCGCCCTGCAGCAGCAGCGCGGCGCCAGCAATGCGCGCTCCTCGGTGGGCAGCGTGACCACGCTGTCCAGCCTGGTGCGCATGATGTTCTCGCGGGCGGGAGCCTACCCGGCCCACCAGCCCATGCTGTACGCCGAAGACTTCTCGCCCAACACCCCACAGGGCGCCTGCAGCACCTGCCATGGGCTGGGGTATGTCTACGAAGTGACTGAAGCACTGATGGTTCCGGACCCGTCGCTGAGCATCCGCGAGCGCGCCATCGCGTCCTGGCCACCGGCATGGCATGGCCAGAACCTGCGCGACATCCTGGTCACGCTGGGCTACGACATCGATGTGCCGTGGAAGAAACTGCCGAAGAAGGACCGTGAGTGGATCCTGTTCACCGAGGAGACGCCCACCGTGCCGGTCTATGCCGGCTTCACGCCGGCCGAGACCCGTACCGCACTCAAGCGCAAGCAGGAGCCCAGCTACATGGGCACGTACACCGGCGCACGCCGCTACGTGCTGCACACCTTTGCCAACACCCAGAGCGCCCTGATGCGCAAGCGTGTGTCGCGCTACATGGAAGGCAAGCTGTGCCCCGCCTGCCACGGAAAGCGCCTGAAGCCGGAGGCGCTTTCGGTCACCTTTGCCGGTGTGGATATCGGCGAGTTCATGCGGCTGCCATTGGACCAGCTGGCGGCGTTGCTCGAGCCCATCGCGCGGGGCGACTTCAGTGCACACAGCCACGGCGCGCGTTCCAGCAGGCGTGCAACGCCCCGCGATCGCGCCAAGCGGGCAGCAAGTGACCGCGCGACCCACGAAGGCGCACCCGACGTGCGCCTGACCTCAGCCTTGTCTGAGGAAAAGCGCCTGGCGGCACAACGCCTGGCGGGCGGGGTCATGTCGCGGGTACGGCAACTGCGCGAGCTCGGCCTGGGCTATCTATCACTTGATCGCGCCACGCCCACGCTGTCGGCCGGCGAACTGCAGCGCCTGCGGCTGGCCACGCAGCTCAGCTCGTTGCTGTTTGGCGTGCTGTACGTGCTCGACGAACCCTCGGCCGGCCTGCATCCGGCCGACAGCCAGGCGCTGTACGACGCACTGGAACGGCTGCGCGACGGCGGTAACTCGGTGTTCGTTGTTGAACATGATCTGGAGCTGATGCGCCGCGCGCAGTGGCTGGTCGATGTGGGCCCGCAGGCAGGGGAGCATGGCGGACGCGTTCTCTACAGTGGCGAGCCCGATGGCCTGCGCGACGTTCAGGATTCGCGCACGGCGCAGTACCTGTTCGACCAGGTGCCTGCGCCCGCCAGCCGGCAGCGCAGTGTCATCAGCTGGCTGGAGCTGAAGGGTATCCACCGCCACAACCTGCAGGGCGTGGACGCACAGGTGCCGCTGGGGCTTCTGACCGCAGTGACCGGCATTTCCGGGTCGGGCAAGTCCAGCCTGATGGCGCAGGCGCTGCCCGAGCTGATGCTGCTGCACCTGGGGCATGAGCCGGTGGACGACAGCGCCGACAGCACGCCCGCGGATGGGCCGACCGTGATCGAAGCCACGCGGGGCCAGCTGGCCGGCGACGTGGACGCCATCCAGCGCGTAGTGCAGGTAGACCAGAAGCCCATCGGCCGCACGCCACGATCCAATCTGGCCACCTACACCGGCCTGTTCGATCACGTGCGCAAGCTCTTCGCCGCGACACCCGACGCGCGCCGCCGCCGATTCGACGCGGGCCGCTTTTCGTTCAACGTGGCCAAGGGCCGGTGCGAAACCTGCGAAGGCGAGGGCTTCGTCAGCGTCGAACTGCTGTTCATGCCGAGCGTCTATGCGCCGTGCCCCACCTGCCATGGCGCCCGCTACAACGAGGCCACCCTGAAGGTGCTGTGGAATGGTCGCACCATCGCCGAGGTCCTGCAGATGACGGTGGACCAGGCGCAGGCGTTCTTCGCCGAAGAAGACGCCATTGCCCGCCCGCTGCAGTTGCTGCAGGAAATCGGTCTGGGCTACCTGCGGCTGGGCCAGCCGGCCACCGAGCTTTCAGGCGGTGAGGCACAGCGCATAAAGCTGGCGACCGAGCTGCAGCGCAGCCAGCGCGGGCGCACGCTGTATGTGCTGGATGAGCCCACCACCGGCCTTCATGCATCTGACGCGGACAGGTTACTGGCGCAGCTGCAACGGCTGGTGGAGGCTGGCAACACCGTGGTGATGATCGAGCACGACATGCGTTCTGTCGCACAGGCGGACTGGGTGATTGATGTCGGGCCAGGTGCAGGCGGCGCGGGTGGCACCATCGTGGCGAAGGGCACGCCGCAACAGGTGGCCCGCGCCAAGGGAAGCAGGACTGCGCCGTTCCTTGCGCGCGAGCTGGGGCAGGCCAGCTGACGCCATCTCATCCGGGGCTGCGTGCATTCTGTTGTACTGTGGGAGTACTCGCAGCGCCCATCAGCGAGAGGATGGTCAGGTGAACGCTTCCATGCTCCCAAGAATCGTCGGCTTCGATGTCCCGTTGTTGCATGAGCGTGTAGACGCATCCACCGACGAAGCCATCACCGCGCTGCTGGATGTGGCGCCGGGCGCTCGCTGGACAGAGATGTTCCTCATCAAGTGCAGGGCACTGGCGTCCCAGCTCCAGCTGGCGGATGTTCGCATTGAAGGCGCCAGGATCTACTTCTACGGATCCATAAGCGATTCCCGTGGACTTGCCGACGCGGTGATGTCCATTGTCCACGTACTGAATGATGAGTTGATGCGCGAGCGGAATCACGCAGCCAGCCGCGCCTAGGCGCAGCCAAGCAGGGACCAGCACCGATCGGCAATCTCCGCTGCGCCAGGATGGCCGCGCAGGCTCGATCGCTTCGCAAGCCTGCCCTGCAGATCGTCGATCCATGCCGACCGGGTGCCATGCGGATCTCTCACATAGATATCGCAGGCAAGCCGGATAACGGGCGCCACTTCATATCGGAAGCTCATCGCGGGCAGGGCGCCCAGGTTGAACGCGATTTTCCAGTGGGCCAGCTCGCGCTCGACGTCGACAACGTGCTTGCTTCTTCCATGGATCATGGCGTTACCCCTTTTCGAAACTCCACTGTACACGCTTGTTGCTGCGGGCCTGTTCATGACCCTTGTTCATATGGGACGCGTCCCCGTACGTTCCCGTAACGGTGACACGCCCACAGTCAATCGGCAGCAGACTTGCTGCGGCGGAGAATCGAAATGAACAGCGTCCCCGAACAGAACAGGAATGACCGCTCCAACGCGTCCGCTGAAGCAGAACAGCCTGCACAGCAGGGGCAGGGCGAGGGGGGCGAACCCGGCGGGGAGGAGCCCGGCAAGCAAGGACAGCAACAGCAGCAGGACAACAAGGATCGCGAGAGCCCGAAGCCAGCGGATGAAAAGAAGGGCGGTCTCGGCGGCGATACCCGCCGCTGAGGAACAGGAGGAGCCGCGCGCCGCGCGGCTGCTTCCGCAGCAGACAGGGAGCGTGCATGTCCGCACAAAGCCAGGCGATCAGCCTGATGACCAAGATCATGTACCAGTGTCGCCCGGAGAAAACCACAACAATGGCGCAATGCCGTTGCTGCCACGCGCCCAGCCCTGGCGGGATGGAGTGCGCACGGTGCCTGACCGGCAGGCTCGGCGATACGATTCACAATCGTGGTGCAGCGTTCGGCTGGCTGGAATCGTTCCGCAGGGTCCAGCAGGACGAAGCACACGTATTCGAATGCGCAAAGCGCGCCGATGTGGCATCTCCCTAGGCGTCGCATCCGGACCTGACATCGCGCAGGCGTATGCTCGAGTCATTCAGGAGCAACGCGATGACTTTTCCGATCTGCATCTACGATAGAACGGGCACAGGGCTCCGGCTGCCTGCGGGATGGTGGATCGACCTTCAGTCCGATCTGCCTGCACTGGTGAAGGGTGCCGCGCGCATTGACCTTCCGCGATCTTCAAAAGACGAGCATCCACGATTGGATCCTGAGGTTCTCACGGATCTCTTCCGGCGCATTGGAGGCTCTCAGTGGCTAGGTTGAATCCAGCCCATTCCCTGGGAGTGCGCTGGCTGTTCTTTCGCCTTCGCAACGGGCAGTCCATCAGTCCGGCCAGGCTGATGTCTGTCTGGTCCGAGGCGGCGGAATCCAACGACTGCGCCGTGCGCCGTGAAATCATCGACGGCGCCGGCTACGTCTACGCCTTGTATGCGCCCAACAGCCTGCTTTCACCCAGGCGCGTGGAGCTGCGCATGAGAGCGCTGCTGGAGGAGGCCGGCTACGCCTTCACGATGGGCAGCCTGGCGGGGCGGCACCCGGGCGACGGCTGAGGCGCGGCGCTGAGGCGCCGGCCGAAGAGTCCATGACAGCCGCTCTCATTCGGGGACACCAGGCTCCAGTGGTTCGTCAGGCGCGGGATCGAAGAGCGCCAGCATCCGCTCACGCCGGCACTGTTCGAGCCAGTGGTGCCATATCTCCACCTCGTCCATCAGCCCCGTGTCACCGCACGCTGGGCACGTGAGCGTCGTGCCCGATGGACTCGTCTTGATGCCCTCGTCCTGAGTCATTGATGAGCGCAAGCCGCAACTCTTGCAGGTGGATCGCAACTGATCGAGGCGAACGATGGCGCCATTGCGCGCAAGAAGGGGCTGGATCGCATGGATCCGGAAGGCATTGGGAGGGTGCATGGCCGTGTCGTCTTGGGCTGGACACGGGAGCAAAGGATTCTGCGCCGGAGAAGAGCCGTGAGGGCGCAGTGTCCTCCGTTGGAGGTTAACCCTTCATCAAAGTGCGGAACACGCTCCATCGTTGGCCTGAAATCCTACGCCCGCAATCGTGCACTGACGCGGCACCTGGCGCTTCTCCGGTGCCAGCCCTGCTTCTGGGAAGGAAGGGCTCTGCCATCACAACAGAGCCCCGGTCACTCACTTTTCCTGCAGGAACGCCAGCAGATCCTGGTTGACCTTGTCCTTGTGGGTGTCGGTCAGGCCGTGCGGCGCACCCGGGTAGACAATCATCCTGGCGCCCTTGATGAGCCTTGCCGATTGGCGGCCTGAGATATCGATCGGCACGATCTGATCGTCGTCACCGTGGATCACCAGGGTAGGAACATCGAACTTCTTCAGGTCGGCGCGGAAATCGGTGGCCGAGAACGCGGCGATCGAGTCGTAGGTGTTCTTGTGGCCGCCCTGCATGCCCTGCGCCCACCATGCGTCGATCAGCCCCTGCGACACCTTCGCGCCTGGGCGGTTGAAGCCATAGAACGGGCCCGACGGAATGTCGCGGTACAGCTGCGCGCGGTTCTCCATCTGTGCCTTGCGGATGCCGTCGAACACTTCGATCGGGAGGCCGTTCGGGTTGTCGGCGGTCTTCAGCATGAACGGCGGCACCGAGCTGATCAGCACGGCCTTCTTCACCCGCCCGGTGCCGTGCCGGCCGATGTAGCGCGCCACTTCGCCGCCACCGGTGGAGAAGCCCACCAGGGTCACATCGTGCAGGTCCAGCGTATCGATCACCGTGGCCAGGTCATCGGCGTAGTGATCCATGTCGTTGCCGTCCCATGGCTGGCTGGAGCGCCCGTGGCCGCGACGGTCATGCGCGATGACGCGGTAGCCATGGTTGGCCAGGAAGATCATCTGCGACTCCCAGCTGTCCGAATTCAACGGCCAGCCATGGCTGAAGGTCACGACCGGGCCGTCCTTCGGGCCCCAGTCCTTGTAGTACAGCTGCACGCCGTCGGCGGTGGTGATGTAGCTGGCGGTGCGCGCGATGGTGGTGACCGGGGCCGGCTTGGCCGGTTCGGCGGCCTGCGCGGACAGGCCGGCCTGGACCGAGAGGGCGAGGGCGGCAACCGCCAGCGTACGGGCGAAGGTGTTCATGCGGGAACTCTCATGGGTGGGTGGTGAGACGTACTTTGCGCCTGTGATCAGGCGCCCGGGTGATGAAGTGTCCGGATTTCTTGATAGATCGTCTTGCATGGATGTGCGCGCCCCCATCGCTCGCGATTGTCTGTTGACAGTGTAGAACGACCGTTCTACCTTGCAGCCATGAGCAAGGTCACCACCGACACCCAACAGAAGATCCTGGCCACGGCCGAGGCGCTGATCTACCAGAACGGGATCCATGCCACCGGCATGGACCTGCTGGTGAAGACCTCGGGCGTGGCGCGCAAGAGCATCTACCGCCACTTCGAGAACAAGGACGACGTGGCCGCCGCCGCGTTGAAGGCGCGCGACGTGCGCTGGTTGGCCTGGTTCCGGCAGGAGTGCGACAAGGCCGACAGCCCGGAAGCGCGCATCCTCGGCATGTTCACCGCGCTCAAGAGCTGGTTCCAGTCCGAGGGCTATCGCGGGTGTGCGTTCATCAATACCGCGGGGGAGGTCGGCGATCCGGCCGATCCGATCCGGCAGATCGCGCGGAATCACAAGCAGAAGCTGCTCGATTACACGCTGGAACTTACCGAACAACTGGATGTGGAGCAGCCGGCGGACCTGGCCCGCCAGTTGCTGATCCTGATGGAAGGCGCCATCACCCTGTCGCGCGTGATGGGTGATCTCGACGCCGCAGACACCGCGAAGGATGTCGCGAAGCTGTTGTTGGAACAGGCCAAGCGTTAGCGCCTGGGTACGCCAGATCCTTTGAAGCAACCCGTGTATCCATTTCGATTGGAGGTCTCCCCGTGTCCGCAGAACAACCCCGTCCGCCGCTTCCTCCGTTCACCCTCGAATCGGCCACGCAGAAGGTGCGCCTTGCCGAGGATGGCTGGAATTCCCGCGATGCCGACAAGGTGTCGCTTGCCTATTCGCTCGACACCCAGTGGCGTAACCGTGCCGAATTCACCAACGGCCGGGAGGAAGCCCGGCAGTTCCTGGCACGCAAATGGAACAAGGAACTCGAGTACCGCCTGATCAAGGAGCTCTGGGCCTTTACCGAAAACCGCATTGCGGTCCGCTACGCATACGAATGGCGCGACGACTCCGGCAACTGGTTCCGTTCCTATGGCAACGAAAACTGGGAATTCGGCGAGGACGGCCTGATGCAGCGCCGCTTCTCGTGCATCAACGACCTGCCGATCAAGGAAAGCGACCGCAAGTTCCATTGGCCGCTGGGGCGTCGCCCGGATGATCACCCGGGGTTGTCGGAGCTGGGCATGTGATTCCCGCTGGGGCGCCTTTCGAAGCGTGCTCAGGTACGATGGGGCGGCCGGCATCTGCGCCGGCCGGGGCAGGGGTGCAATGGACATGCAGGCAGGGGGCGGCGTCGATCCGCCGGCAACGACCGATTCGCAGGAACTGACATTCCACTGGCTCTATCAGCGGGTGCAGGGGCTGGTTGAGCACAGCATCTACCCGAAGGCGGGCAGGGTGGAGACGTGGGCGTTCCGCATCGGCATGGGGGCGGCGGTCATCGGCATTCTCACTGGCCAGCTTCCGGATCGATGGCTGCCTGTTGGCGCAGTGCTTCAGGTGGTTGTTGCCTGCCTGGCAATCGAAATCGGAGGGTTCATTGTCGGTGGCGTCCTGGCCGCCCGCAGAGGTATCCGCCAGTTCAGCCAACCGCGGCTCTCGCACGCCCGGGAGATGGATGAAGACTTCGCTCACTGGCAATCGGTGGTGACCGAGCTTCGCGGATTTCCGCGCGTCCAGCGCGAGCGGCGCCTCAAGTACGTCAGTCACCTGCGCACAAACATGATTGAGCGCATGGGCATGATGTATGGCGGGCTGCAGCGGCTTGGACCATTCCCGCTGTTGATTGCCCTCTACCTGCAGTTCCGCGGATGGAAATGGGGCGACTGGGCGGGCGCTTTCGATGTTGGATTGCTAGGCGCACTGCTTATCTTCGCCATGGTGCTGCTGTACCTGCTGGGCTGGATGCTGATCGGCCTTCGCACCAGGCTGGATACCTACGTGGCATTGTTGGAGGCCTCTATCCACGAGCCCGAACCCTCGAAGCCAGCGCCGTGAGGGATAAACAGAACTGTGAGCCATCCAATGAGGCATGCGCATGGTTCAAGAGTGCCGCGCTGAAGAGTAAAAGTCGCGGTTGCCTGCATTGGTCGGATCGTACATGTCGCCGACTTCACAGGCCTGTACCCCGCAGATGGGCATAGTGCCCCTTGGGTAGTGTGAGCGCGTCCATCCAGCCACGGGATTTTCCCGAACGCCAGGAGGTCACTGTGCCAAGTTGTGATGAAGGAATGAAGTTGACGCGTCGCCAGGTGATCGCCGGCGGCGTCACGACCGTGGCAATGTCCGCCGCACCGGGGGCGTCATCGCTCGCCGCCGAACTGGCGACGCCCCCGCCGCCCAGGCCGCCGGTCATCAGCACGGTGGCGTTGACCGTCAACGGCAAGCGGCGGGAGCTTGAGCTCGACACGCGGACTACGCTGCTCGATGCCCTGCGCGAACATCTGAAGCTGACCGGGACCAAGAAGGGCTGCGATCACGGTCAATGCGGTGCCTGTACCGTGCTGGTCAACGGTGAGCGCATCAATGCCTGCCTCAGCCTGGCGGTGCAGCACCAGGGCGATGCTATCACCACCATCGAAGGGCTCGGAACACCCGATGACCTGCATCCGATGCAGGCCGCCTTCATCAAGCATGACGGCTACCAGTGCGGGTACTGCACGCCGGGGCAGATCTGCTCGGCGGTGGCGGTACTGGACGAGATCAAGCGGGGTGTCCCCAGCCATGTGCAGGCAGACATCAGTGCACGGCCCCGGGCCACCAACATGGAGATGCGCGAACGCATGAGCGGCAACCTCTGCCGCTGCGGAGCCTATTCCAATATTGCCGAGGCGATGGAAGAGGTTGCAGGCGTGACCCCTGGGAGGCGCGCATGAGGGCCTTCAGTTACGAACGCGCGAAATCCCCGGCCGAGGCCGCCAAGGCCGTCGCCGGTATCGAGGGCGCGAAGTTCCTGGCCGGAGGGACCAACCTGCTCGACCTGATGAAGCTGGAGGTCGAGACGCCAGCGCACCTGGTCGATGTGCAGGACATCGGCCTGGACAGGATCGAACCCACCGACGAGGGCGGCCTGCGCATCGGCACGCTGGTGACCAATACCGCGCTGGCCTCGCATGAGCGCGTGCGCCGCGACTACGCGGTGCTGACCCGCGCGATCGTGGCAGGCGCCTCCGGGCAGCTGCGCAACAAAGCCACCACCGGCGGCAACCTGCTGCAGCGCACGCGCTGCCCGTATTTCTACGACCCCCATCTGCCCTGCAACAAGCGCCTGCCCGGATCAGGCTGCGGCGCGCTCGAGGGATTCTCCCGGCAGATGGGCGTGATCGACACCTCGGACAGCTGCATCGCGACCTATCCGGGCGACATGGCGGTGGCCCTGCGGGTGCTGGACGCCTCGATCCAGACCGTCAGCGGTGACGGCAGTACGCGCAGCATCCCGATTGCCGATTTCCATCGTTCCCCCGGCGACAGGCCGCAGCAGGACAACGTGCTGCAGCGCGGTGAGCTGATCACCCACGTCACGCTGCCGAAGCCCCTGGGCGGTCGGCACGTGTACCACAAGGTACGTGACCGCGCGTCCTATGCGTTCGCACTGGTGTCGGTCGCTGCGGTCGTGCAGCGAGACGGTTCGGCGCGGTTCGCCTTCGGTGGGGTTGCGCCGAAGCCGTGGCGCGTCGAGGCAGCCGAACCGCTGCTGCGCGACGGCGTACAGGCCGCGACCCGGCAGGTGTTCGCCGGCGCCCGTCCGACGCCGGAGAACGCGTTCAAGATCGCGCTCGCCGAGCGCACCCTCGCGGCCGTGCTGGTGGAAGGAGAGCGCTGATGCCCCTTCAATTCAACGCCCCCGCCGGCGACAACCTGTTCGACAAGGCCAAGGTCGTCGGCAAGTCGACGCCGCGAATCGACGGTCCACGCAAGACCACCGGCACCGCCCCCTATGCTTACGAGCGCCACGACGTCGCGCCGAACCAGGCCTACGGCTACATCGTCGGTGCGGGCATCGGCAAGGGGCGCATCATTTCGATGGATGCCTCCCGCGCACGTGCCGCGCCCGGCGTACTGGCGGTCATCACCGCACCGGAAACCAAGCCGGTCGGCAAATCGAACTGGAACAACGCGCCGTTGTTCGGCGGACCCGAAGTGGCCCACTACCACCAGGCCATCGCCTGCGTGGTGGCAGAGACTTTCGAGCAGGCCCGCGCCGCCGCGGCGCTGATCCGCACCCGCTACGAGCGCAGCAAGGGCCGCTTCGATTTCCCGGCCCTGGCACCGACCGCGCCGCTGGCAAAGGGGCGTGACGGCAAGCCCGACCGGCAGGCGCTGGGCGATTTCGACACCGCCTACGCGAGGGCCGCGGTCAAGCTCGACGAGACTTATCACACCTCCGACGAAAGTCATTCGATGATGGAGCCGCACGCCACCATCGCCGCCTGGGAGGGTGACACGCTCACGCTGTGGACGGCGAACCAGATGGTCGACTGGGCCAGGCAGGGCATGGCGGCGATCCTCGGCATCGATCCTGCCAAGGTGCGCGTGGACTCGCCCTATATCGGCGGCGGCTTCGGCGGCAAGCTGTTCATCCGCGCCGACGCGGTGCTGGCCGCGTTGGCGGCCAAGCAGGTGGGGCGACCGGTGAAGATCGCGCTGCAACGCCCGTTGATGCCCAACAACACCACGCACCGGCACGCCACCCTCCAGCGCGTGCGGATCGGCTGCGGAAAGGATGGCCGGATCTCCGCCATCGCCCATGAGAACTGGTCGGGCAACATCAACGGCGAGGATGGCGAAAACGGCACCCTGCAGACGCCCAAGCTCTATGCAGGCGCCAACCGCCTGGTGGCCAACTACATCGCCACGCTCGACATGCCCGAAGGCAATGCGATGCGCGCACCGGGTGAAGCACCGGGCCACATGGCGCTGGAAGTGGCGATGGACGAAATGGCCGAGAAGCTGGGCCTCGATCCGATCGCGTTCCGCATCCTCAACGAGCCCGAGGTCGTGCCCGGCGATCCGTCCAAGAAGTTCTCCGACCGCAACCTGGTGCGCTGCCTGCGCGAAGGCGCGGAGCGCTTCAACTGGAACAAGCGCAATGCCAAGCCGGCGCAGGTCAGGGAAGGGCATTGGCTGGTCGGCATGGGCGTGTCCGCGGGCTATCGCGGCGCACCGACGATGAAGTCGGCGGCGCGGGTCCGGCTTGACGGCCAGGGCGGGGTGGTTGTCGAGACCGACATGACCGACATCGGCACCGGCTCCTACACGATCATCGCGCAGACGGCAGCCGAGACCATGGGCGTGCCGCTGGACCAGGTCCAGGTCACCCTCGGTGACTCCCGTCATCCCGCCTCCGCCGGTTCCGGCGGCCAGTGGGGCGCGGCAAGCTCCACCGCGGGCGTGTACGCGGCGTGCGTCAGCCTGCGCCGCAAGGTGGGCGAGAAACTCGGCTTCGACGGCGACACCGCAAACTTCGCCAATGGCCGCATCCAGGCGGATGGGCGGACCATCACGCTGGCGGAGGCGGGAACCCTGTCGGCGGAGGACGGCATTGCCTTCGGCGACTTCAAACAAGGCTACGACGTCGGCACCTATGCAGGACATTTCTGCGAGGTCGCCGTGCATGCCTACACTGGAGAAACGCGCATTCGCCGCATGCTTGCCGTATGCGATGGCGGCCGGATCCTCAATCCGCTCTCCGCACGCAGCCAGGTCATCGGCGGGATGGTGATGGGTGCGGGCGCGACCCTGATGGAGGAGCTGGTGGTCGACAAACGGCTTGGTTTGTTCATCAACCACGACCTGGCCGGCTACGAGGTTCCCGTGCACGCCGACATCCCGTACCAGGAGGTGGTCTTCCTCGACACGCTGGATCCGGTGATCTCGCCGATGAAGGCCAAGGGTGTGGGTGAACTGGGCATCTGCGGGGTTGGCGCCGCGATCGCCAATGCGATCTACAACGCAACCGGCGTGCGCGTGCGCAGCTATCCCATCACCCTGGACAAGCTGTTGCCCGGCTTGCCCGACATAGGCTGACGTTGCGCATGGACCGACCCGTAGCCTCGCCCACTCTGGAGGTCTCCGCCGCAGGCGGAGGGGAGCCCGGCGATCTTGCCGAGGACCTGTCCGCAGCGCCGGGCTTCCTCGCCGAAGGCAGCCCGCGCGGCGTGCTCGAGACGGCCTTGACGCGCATGCGTGCGGGGGAGCACGCCGTGCTCGCGCTTGTGCTGGAAACCGATGGCTCCACCTACGCCGGTGCCGGCGACATGGTGCTGTTCTGCAACGGCAGCCAGGTCGGCTGGCTGAGCGGCGGATGCCTGGAGCCCGAGCTCGCGCGACGCGCGGAGCAGGTGAGCGCGGCAGGGCGGGTCGACTGGATCGAGATCGACACCCGCAGTGACGACGACCTGTTGAGCGGATCCGCGCTCGGCTGCCGCGGCCGGCTTCGGATTGCGCTGCTGCCATTGCGTGCCATGGCAGGCATCGACGACGTGATCGAGGCTTGGTTGCGGGAGGGCGTGTCACTCCAGCGCGACCTTCGCACGTCGGGGCAGGTCGTTTTCCGTGCCGGCCATCGCGAGCAGGCGTGGCAGCTGCATCCGATGGAGGGTACGCAGCCCTTTGGCGAGGGTGCGTGGTGTTTGCCGTTGCCTCGGCTTCCGCGGGCCCTGGTGTTGGGGGGCGGTCCCGAAACGCCCTTCCTGGTTCCGCTGCTGCGCGGCCTGGGGTGGCGGGTCAGCGTGGCCGAACGTCGAGCGCGCTGGGCCTCAGCCGGGCAGTGCGCGGATGCGCATCTTCAGACCAGCCCGGCCGAGGCCCTTCATGGCGACCCGTGCGACGCGGCACTGGTGATGCATCACGATTTCGAACTGGACCGGGAGGCGCTGGTGGCCCTGGCTGATACCAACGTCGCGTTCATTGGACTGCTGGGTCCGCGGCGAAGGCGCGAGGACCTGTTCAAGCTGCTGACACCGGATCAGCGCCACCGCCTTTCCCCGAGACTTCGTTCACCGGTCGGCCTGAACATCGGCGGCCGAGGGCCGGAGGCGATTTCGCTCAGCATCGCCGCGCAGCTGCAGCAATGGCGAAGCGCGCACGGCAGGTGACTGACGCGCATGCGGTCATCGTGCTTGCTTCCGGCGGGAGCACCCGACTTGGCCAGCCCAAGCAGCTTCTCACCCGGCAGGGCGAGACCCTGGTACACCGCGTGGTGCGGTTGGCGCGTGAGCTCGCGCCAGCGCAGGTACTGGTCGTGGTGGGCGCGAACGCACAGGCCGTGACATCCAGCATTGCCGGGCTGGATGCCGCTCCGGTAACCAACCACCACTGGGAACGCGGCCTGGCGAGCAGTCTGCAGGTTGCCGGCGCACACCTGCTGCCCACGGTGACCGCGGTGATGATCCTGGCATGCGACCAGCCCGCAATCGAGCGCTCCCATCTGCAGGCGCTGCTTTCGGGTGCCCGCGCCGCAGCGTCAACGTGCGCGGGTACCCGCCACGGAAATGCGCTTGGCGTTCCCGCAGTCGTGCCGCGCGCCTGGTTCACCGCTGTCGGTGCAGCCGGTGACCGCGGCTTCGGAGCGCGCCTGCGGCAACTTCCTGTCGATACGGTGCATGTCCTGCAGGCACCGGAACTGGGCCTGGATATTGATACGCCAGAAGATCTTGCGCGTGCGCGCGATGCGGGCTGGATCGATGCCGGGAGGTGACCCGCATGGTCACTGGGCCAATGCCTGTCGCGCAGGTGACTAGTGTGGGCCACATCGCGCGCCCTCAGGCACCTCGCCCCCGAGCATCTGCAGCACCCGATCCAACAGAACAGGTTCCGGCACGTCAGCCAGCACCTGCTCCAGATAGCCCACCGGCTCCAGCTGCCATTGAAGCAACGTACCAAGCTGCACAATGGCGGGCGCCCGCTGCTCCGCGTCCAGTGAGACCTGCAACAGCAGATGGTGCGAGCGCCCCTCCAGCCACAGCACGGGTATGCCCCGGCAATGAACCTGGAACTCGGCATCTCGGCGCCGCTCGACGAACTGGAAGCCCTGTCGTGGCCGAGAGTCCACGAACTGCATCGCCTGGCGGCGCAGTTGTGAGAATCGATCGTCGTTGATGCTTTGGAACGCGACAGGCGAGGGCGCCGGCGTCGCCGGCCACTGCGCCTGTGCCGCAACCACCACCACAAGACAGAGCGCGTTGGCCGCCCAGCGGCACCACGCCACTCAGCCCTCCGGATGCAGTCGGGTACTGGCGTGTGCGGTAAGGCCGATTCCGGCCATGATCAGGCCCTCCATGACGCGCGGGCCAACGTACTGTTCCAGTTCGCCGTTCTCGCGGGCGCGCTGCGCGGCCAGCAGGATCTCCAGCACCACCCGAAGGCCGGCCAGCGAGCAATCGGTGTCCGCCAGGGCGATGCGCCGGCCGGGCATCTGATGGCGTTCCGGCCACGGCTGACCATCGGAGGCGACACCGGCGCCGATGCTGTGCAGCAGGGCGATGAGCGTGTTCGGGTCCAGCGCGGGGCTGTTCGCGCACGCGTCGTGGATCGGGTGCGGGGCAGGGGAGTGGGGCTGGGTCATGGCTGGGCTCCTTGCGTGCATGCAGAAGCCGCCACCGATAAAGGTGGCGGACGGTGCGAGGTTCGAAACCCGGTGTTCGCTAAACCGGCAGGCACAAGGCCTCCACGCACCGCCCGCCATAGCCGGCCGACGGATTGCCAGCCGGCACCACACAGGGTGATGCCGGCTGGCAAGCGTTTACTTCAGCGAACTACCGGGGTTTCGAATCCCGGCCACCTGTTTTCGGTGGCACGGAGAGGAATACGCCCGGCTGTGCGCGATGCCAATGCAGTAAGGCCGATGCCGTCACCACATTCAACATTTTCAGAATCGTTGCATATGGCGCAACGGCGCTGGAGCCTTGCGCCGCAAGGCTGTTGTCGATTTCGGCGGTGCACGCCTGACGAGTGTCGGCATCCGCCCGGCGAGGCCGTGAACGAGGCGGATGCGACAGGGTTGCCAAAGGCCGCCAGGCGTCAGTAGCCCTTCAACGCGACCTTGGTCCGCTCCAGCCATGCGGCATTGTGGCTGCGTGCGTGACGCGACCAGTGCTGGGCATCATCGATGATGCTGGCGAACAGGCTGCGGGCCTGCTCACGATCGTCGGGCTGCGGCTGTGCCATCAACCACTCGCCATACAGGCAACGGGCGGCCGCATCGTTTCCGCATTCCACGGCTCGCTCGAACGCGGCACGGGTGCCGGGCGCTTGGGCAGCCGCCAGTGCCTGCGCGTAAAGCAGGGTCTGTTCCGGCTTGCGGCGCACATCCGGATGGCGGGCGAACAGGCCGTCCAGCGTCTCCGCCGCAAGCGCGGGCTGCCCGGACTCGAGGCGGGCACGGGCAAGGCCGGTCAGGATGTAGGGATCGTCGCCCAGCGGCGAGCTGGCTGCCTGCTCAAGCAGGGTTCTGGCTTCCTCCGCCTGGCCAGCATCCAGCAGTGTCATGCCCAGGCGAACCCGATTCTGCACGGTGGGCGTACGCGCCAGTTCGGCACGCGCGTTGCGCAGGTCCTGGCCCGGGTCCATGAGCTGCTTGGCGGAGCGGATTGCCTGCCGCGCGCCGCGCGAGTTGCGGGCTTCCGGGAAGTAGATCGCCAGGAAGTAGACGATGCTGCCTAGCAGTGGGAAGGAGAAGAGCAGGATGAGCCAATAGAGGCTCTGGCCCGAGCGGATGGCGTGTACCGCGAAGTAGATGGCCGCCAGTACGTGGAGTCCGATTCCGATATAGGGCATGTGTGCCGCCTCGTCCTTGTGAGGGGTGGAACTATAGTGGGGGAGGGGAGGGGCGCCAATGGGCGGGGTGATCGGGCGTGACGCGTCACGTTAATAGGGTGGGTTCTGCGAGGTGGAGCGCTGCATGCCACTATGTGGCGGGGCTGCATTGATGGAAGGGGATACATGGAACGTACGCAGAAGACGCTAACGATGGCTGATGTTGCTGGATGGGGTTCGGCGCTCGTCACGTTCGGGCTGATTCAAGGGGCCTTTTATCTGAAGGCGTATTGGGGGCACTTCGGCTTGGATCCCTTTCAGTTTGTCGCCGTAAGCGAGCTTGCGCTGGCAGGGCTTGCGGGGATCGGCCATGGTGTTGTTCTTCATACTGATTGCGCTGCTGCTTGGAGGGTGGGTCGAGGGGAAGGTGACAGCGACGCCGTCCCCAGCCAATCTGCTGATGTGGCTGACCCTGGCTCTTTGTCTTGTTGGAATGGGTGCCTTGCTTTGGTGGTCAAATGCCTGGCCCGTTTTGATAGGTGTGGCGCTGACGGGCATATGTGCAATGGCAGTACGCCTGTCTCCAGTGTTGCCGGCCGCCGTGAAGGAGTCGCCCTGGCTGGTCTATGCGCTCGTGATGATTGTCTATGTCCCGATCTCGTCAAACTGGCTTGGCTTCGAACGCGCCAAGGCGATTACTTCTGGCAGCAGCGAGTACACGGTCAATGTGACCATTGATGAGAAGGTGCAAGGTAGCCTGGGTTTGGTGGGGCGCTTGGGGGACAACTATGTGTTCTGGGACATGGCACAGAAGACTGCAGTTCTTGTGCCTGTGGGCGGCGTGAGAAGGCTGGTGATTGCGCAAAAAAACGTTTTGCCTGACAAGTCAGTCCAGTCGCGATAAGGGATGTCTATCGGGAGTAGAGGGGTGTGCACTTACGGGCGAGAGTGGCCATTTCGGACGCTTACGCTTCTTCTAGGAAGCACCTGCTATCCACCACCGTCCATGTCGGGAGCAGGGCTCTTCAGTTACACCCTTCTTGCCGAGCAGCATCCTTCCCCGAACTACGGACCGCACCCAGTGCTTGAATAAACTCGCGAACTTCCGGCCGCGATCAACGAGACCAAGGTACAATTCTCTTCGCGGCTCACGACAATTCCATTGCTTTGTTGGAGATTGAATTGATGGATAAGATTTCGCTCAAGTTTGAAGAGGGCCTGTTGCTGCCGGGAACTTACATCATAAGCAAGGAAGACTTCATTGCGGAGTTCTGTAGCAGTCCCGAGAAGACCTTCGGCCATTATCAAGAGATGGCTCGCTCGAAATTCCTCAAGCCATTCCTGGATATTTACGAATGGGCCGAGGAGGCTGGGGCAACGTCAATTGTCGTCGGAGGGTCATTCGTATCGCGCAAAAATGATCCCAATGACCTGGATGTAGTGATCTTTTTCGCCACATCTTCGCAGGTCCCACACGGCCGGGAACGCTACGACATAGATGGCCTCATGCTCGATGTGCAACTTCTTGCGGAGGACCAGCCCGAGATCGCTAGTGCATACCTTGAATTACTGGGGACCACCCGATCCGGCGCTAGGCACGGCTTGGTCCAGGTAAAGATGCACAGCTCTGTGCAAACCTTCTACAGGCCTGAGCAGTCGTCACAGAGCCTTGAGATAGTCAAGGTTGCATACTTGGGCCGGCGCTGGTCGAAACAGCAGACAACGAAGGGGGTTATCGTACCGTTGCACGGGATTCGAACGCATGCGGACGGATGGCTACCACGCCTGTGTCTATCTGCGAGCACGTCAGGATGGGCTGTTGCTCCCTATGTGTACGGGTATCGATCTGCAAACGTCCTTCGCAATGAGGAGGAGAAGGCTGAAATCGTTGAGGGGTTTAGATCCTGGCTGATTGATGTCCGAAAGGAATATGAGGGTCCAATTTCCATCGTGGCGCACTCTTTCGGGAGCTACATAGTGGGTCGTTACCTGTCCAATGCCGGTGATATTTCGGAGAAATTCGAGTGCGTAATCCTGTGCGGTTCGATACTCACAACTAATTTCGATTGGGGTGATTTCATTGATCGAGGCATCGTAGGACGAGTCTTGAATACTATTTCAGAAGAAGATGAGTGGGTTAGGTATATTCCAGACGGCGGCATACGTTTTCTGGCGAAGGACGATCTGTTTGGCGCCGCCGGAAAATCTGGCTTCGTCAAGGAGCATCCTCAGCTGTGTCAAATTCGTAGCGCATTGCTGACTCATAACAATGTGTTTCGTGAGGACGTAGTGACCGCCCAATGGCTACCCTATCTGGAAGCATCGAAGGGAGCTCTAGAGCAAAAGGCCTTCCAGCTCTTGCTAGAAAGGCTTAAGTCCGAGACTATGTAACTGGCTGTCAATGTGCATAGGTTTGTTCATGCTGCACACAGCCTCTCGCCAAGGAGCCTGGGCACCCGCAGGGAACTGTCGATCCTTCTTTGAGTGCATGGCCGTCAGACTTATTTGCTAGCTCGGCAACTGGATAGACCGCTTCTGGCCGAGTGCGGGCCTTGAGCAGGGACGGAGATTAGGAAGATTTATCGAGGGTAGGGGAGGGCTGTTCCCGCCCCGATGCGGAGGCTGTAAAGTAGCGGCGAGGCTACATCGAAGTGATTTCTGCTCTATACGGGCATTTAAATAACTGAATGTGCGACTGAGGTGGTCTCCCTCAAGGAAGAACAGCGAACGAGCGATCTATGGGCGGAACTAAGCCAGGCAGGAATGAACTTTGTCCGTGTGGAAGCGACAAGAAGTTCAAGCGCTGCCACGGCGGCCTCAATGTCAATTACGAAGAGATGATCTCGCGAGGTGCGGAGGAAGCCAAGCGCAGGGCTGAGATCAATCGGATACAGCAGCAGCGACAGCAAGGCCTAGGTCGCCCAATCATCGCCGACCAGACTGCCGGCAAGCGGATCGTCGCTGTGGGCCATCGCCTATTTCAAGGCGAATGGCCAACCTTTCATGACTTCCTCTATAGCTACATCCTTGACGTTCTGGGGCATGACTGGTTCGAAGCCCAGACGCAACTGGAACACAACGA
Organism: Stenotrophomonas sp. YJH_SMC_127; assembly: GCF_059372445.1. Classification (NCBI taxonomy): domain Bacteria; kingdom Pseudomonadati; phylum Pseudomonadota; class Gammaproteobacteria; order Lysobacterales; family Lysobacteraceae; genus Stenotrophomonas; species Stenotrophomonas sp. YJH_SMC_127. Next base: position 494,595 of record NZ_JCAFVO010000002.1, read on the forward strand.
ACGTCACCCTGTCATTCAGTGGCATGAAAGGTTCCTGCTGGCGTCGAAAGCCGCCGACCTGGCGCCAGGCGAGACACGCCAGACGCTGATGACCGGCGCAATCAGCGCATTTCTAGCGCTGGCGTATGACCTCTACATCCTAGAGCACAACAACGTCCAAACGCGCACCCCACAGCTGCGGAACTTACTGATCGGTCGCTTGAAGTGCCAAGATCAGTTCATCGGGGTGCGTTATGAGATCCGTGTTGCGGCCATACTTTTGAGAGCGGGATTCGAGCTGGAATGGGAAGATGAAACCGATCGCCGAACCAAGCATGTGGAATACACAGCCACCTATCCGCGCACCGGCAAAGCTTTTGGCGTGGAGTGCAAGATCCGAAACCAGGACACTGCGAAGCAGGCGAACCAGCATCTTGGGAGGTTTGCTGGGCTGGTAAGTGATGCGCTGAAGAAGACAACCCCTCATGACCGTTTGATCTTCGTCGATCTGAACATGCACGCCTATCCCTATGTTCCGGGCGGACCACATGATTGGCGAACGATCGGCATCAACACGCTTCGAAGGTTCGAGGCACAACCAAAGGCGGCGACCCTGCCCCCCGCCGTGGTGTTCATCACCAACTATCCTGACCATCACCACCTTGATACTCAGGTTCCTGATGCTGGAGCCGCCATTGAGGGCTTCAAGATCGATGACTATCGGACCGGTGAGATCCTGACCCTGTCGCAGAAGATAGGGATGCGTGTACGTAATCCTGAGATCGAGGCACTCGTAGCATCGATCCAGGAACATATCGACCTGCCTTCCACGTTTGAGGGGGAAATTCCTGGGCTGCCGTCAAACCGCCTGCTCATCGGGCACCGATATCAGATGGACGATGGCGTGGTGGGCACGTTGAAAGACGCCTGTGTGATGAGCGACAACGGGGAGGTCGCGTTGATTATTGCTCGGGATGAAGGCGGACAAGCGATCTACACCAACCAGCTTTCGCCTGAGGAATTTGCTGCTTGGAAGCGCTATCCAGAGACGTTCTTCGGGCAGATCCGCCAAGGACCTGGCCCGATCAACGATCCTATTGAACTCTATGACAGATTGAAAGCTACTTACATCCACACCCCGAAAGAGAAGCTGCTTCAATTCATGGGAGAACACGGCGACCAATTTGCTGCACTCACGCAGCCGGAGCTGTTGGATGTCTATGTGCAAGGCATGGTGAACGCCGTGATGGAGCGGGCGGGGGCGCAAGAAGTCCCGGTGCATATCCAAAGGATGAAGCCGCCGCCGACTCGAACTATTTAGGAGATAACTCACCTAGGTATTGGACGAGCTCGTCGGTGGCCGGGTTGATGCCTACCAATGCGAAAGCGGCTTCAATCTCCGAACTTGGCAAGTGCGCCGCACCCATGCGCATAAACCTGTGGGCGCTCGCGGCGGTTCCGGTGGCGCTTGGCCTGTCTCAGGTGGCGTGGCCGGTACCACGTGGCCGGTGGGCCTTCTACGGCTACTACGTGGGCCATCTGGCTTGCCTTGGGCTTGTGGCGCTTATACTGCCGCCGTGAGCGCCAGCCATTTCCTTGGTGCTCAAGCATCAGGGGGATGCCATGTTCACAAGGATTGCAGCCGGATTGCTGCTGTGTGCACTCGCCGCGCCTGCGGTCGCCCAGCAGATTTACAAGTGCGTTACCAAGGCAGGGACCGAATACCAGTCAACGCCGTGCGCCAATGGTGAGGCGGCGAAGACGTGGGCCGTCGAGGTAGCGCCTCGATCTGAGGGCGTCATTGAGAATGAGCGTCGCCTCGACGCCATTCGACAGCAGAATTCAGCGTCTATCGCGCCTCGACCTGCACCAACGCGTCCTGTGTATCGAAATGGCGGTGGTGGCGGACGCCTCCACAGCATTTCCCAGTACAAGGACCCTGACGCATGCGAGGCCGCCAAGGCTGAGCGTGAGCGCGTTTTCCGCATGTACGGCTCCAACCGGCCCTACATGGTTGGTCGCCGCATGGATGATATGGTTTGGTCGGCCTGCAAATAGCCGACCACTGAAGAGCTCTTCGTATTGGAGAGTGAGAAATGAAAGACATAGACGAACGTCTCGAACACGCTGAGGATCGCGCCAAAGAATTCTTTGCCCGATTCAATCGGCAGAATGAGTACGCGATCCCGCTGCTCCAAGGTCATCTTTACGCCGAGGAGCAACTTGAAAGCATCGTTCTTTCAGTTTTCGATCATCCAGATTGCGTGATCGACGCAAGATTGAATTTTTGGACGAAGACGAAGCTCGCGATGGCGGTAGTCGGGGGAGACCCTCAGTTGTGGAAGGCTGTTGAGAAGCTAAATTCTGCTCGTAATGAGCTCGCCCATGGGAGAGACGCTGCACACCTGGAGCGTAAGATCGATTCTCTCATCGCAGCTATGCCGCTTAGACGCGTCGAGCAATTACTCAATGCTCAAACGAGACTCGATCGGATGAAGATCTCAGTAGCCCTCATTTGCGGCTCTCTCGCACGTATGGCGGACAACTGTCAGAGGACATGACTGGGGTGTAGGGGCGGCGCCCCTACGGAAAACGCCTCATCCGCGCTGGCGAGGCCTCGGCCCCGATCCTGGTAGGACTGCCGCTGGTGGCTCGGCGTCAGGCCCACGCGACTGCAGCACGATTGTTCCCAAGTATTGAGCAATGGGAATCTGGCGCCGAGCGTGCAGCTTCCATCATCCGGCGCCATTCCTGCGCTTGGCAGGCGGTGAGCGACAGCCAGGCCAAATCTTCAGGAAGCAGCTCGCGGCCTTCAGGCGTGATCAGACGATCACCGAGGAAAGAAAAACCGGCCTAAGGGCCGGCCAAGTCGATACGGTGGTGCGGGTCGAACTCAATCATGCCGCGATCTCATCCTTGGCCGGGGTCTGAGGGCGCAGGCAAGAGCTGAGCCAGAGGCCCAGCCATTGCTGTTCGTCGCTGAGTAGCCTGTCGCACGTATCTTGCTGATTTACAAAGAACACCCCAACAATCTGAAGGCCTTCTCTGCGTCGGGCATTGCAAATAATCTTGATCCAAGAATGCTCATTGCAGAACATTTTGATGCGCCAAAGATCATCGTAGAAAGTATTGATGCTCCGAAGATCATCGCATAAGAAATTGACTTGTGGCTGACCATTGCAGAAGATGTCAGCGCGCCAGGACGTCTTTAGAGTCACCAGATGCGCTCTTCAGTCCTGGCGAGATTTAGTGGCGCACATGTTATGCCAGCACGGATGGCAAGTCTCCCAGGCCTCGTTCAGGCCAGGCAGTGCTGAGGGCGCTCACTTTGAGGTTGCTTCCGGGATCCAGAGAAGCTTCACGTGGCTGCAGCGCACCCTGCTTCGTGTCAGCGCTATTGGTCGCAGCGGAGGGGGCGGCCGTTTGCATGCGGAATATTCAACCTCGCTTAGGACCTGAAATGCGGCCCGCGCATAGGCCCTGAAGAGGATGCGGCTAAACGCACGATACAAAGCAGCCAATCGCGAACCCTCGACGCCACGCATGGAAATTGCGTCGGCTATCTCCCGCAATGTCGCTTGAGCGGATCGTGACAGCACTCTCCCGTCGAAGAAGAGCCTTCCATGGACGGCATAGGCAACCAAGAGGATGACGTTGATCCTCGAGAATCGACGCGGCGACTCATCAGTGGTCGACATCCCTAGGAGATGCCTTTCACGTTCAGAGAAATCACCCGGGGGGAATTTCGAGGCTATGGAGAATGTGATCCTCTCAAGGGCATCCCCCATTTCCAGTGGGAGTTCTAGAAAAAACTCCGGTGCATCCGCAATGCCTGGTGCCAAACCCGCCAGAGCGGCTGATGATAAGCACTGCTCTGACGTGGATGGGTGCTTTACAACCGACGAACGGGCGAGTAGGCCTGGAGATCCCGCAGTTCCTCGATGCCAGGCAGCTCCTCTTGGAACGAACAACGCAGAGGTCGCTTCGATCACACGGGGGTCTTCCTCGCAGCCAAAGAAGTCCCGACGCGAGCGACTTGCGTCCGCCCAAGCAAGGTATCGCCGCACATGAAATTCTCGGGCCCCAGATTTCCCATCAGGATCGGACAGGACCAAAGGCGAATGAACGTGGTCGCGTCCGCATAAACAGATGAAAGGCGCAGCGTCGGATCGAAAAGATTTCCAGAGAGGCGCGCCACAAGACGCGCACTGAGCGACCGTGCGCACCCGATGCCAGGGACACTGATTGACCCAGGGCAGCTGGAATAGCATAGAGTGATAGCTGCTTTTGAGACACTCCGGACAGGCCGTTAGATAGGGCCTCCATTGAGCAGCCGCACCATTGAGCGCGTGCCACTTCCGGGGGTTCCAGAGCGGCGCCAACGTCTTGGCCGCCGGCACCCTTGCTACGATTGCAGTCTGTGCACTTTGAGAGTAGCAGAGGTGCCTGCACCAATCGTCTGAATACTTTGGCCTAACGCCTAGCAGGCCAAAGCTGTCATGGCAGTCTAAGCAGTTGAGCCTGAGAGTTTGAGCCAAGAAGCCCAAAGGTGAGATGCCCAGCAGCTGGTCGGGTGAATGGTGAAGGATCGCATCGAACGAACTTTCGTCAGACATCGTCATATTCCATTCCACCCTCAGGACCAGCCAAGCTTCCCCGATCAGGGGTGAAGTTCAGCTCCGCACAGGCACCGTCGTACTCAACAAGGTCGGAGTACCCGATGGCCATCTTGAGATCCGTGTCTGTCATCTCAGTAAAGCCAGGCCTGGTGATGATCCGCTTTGCAATGTACTGAGCCATCACGCTCACTGCTTGCAGCGGCCACTCATCGAATTCCCCCCGACCGGCTGCGGCTCTTTGCTGTACCCCGCAATCCCACAGTTTTTCACTGTATTCGGCAATCCTGAACTTCCCATCGTAGAGATGTGGTGCCAGACTCCTAGGCAATGTTACGCCAGAGCCAGGAGCCATCTCAGCGTCATCTTCAAACCGCTGAAGAAAGCATTTGAGGTCTTTTGCCGAGCGAATCCCGTGGAACTGATGAAACTGCGTGAAGAAGCGCCCCCTGATCTGAGGCGGGGCATGGAGCTTGTTGACCGCCTCTTGCTTGTTGGAAGTGTGGTTATCCTGGAACAGAAAAACGACGAAGATCGATTTCCCACGCTTCTCCAGTTCGTTATCAAGTGTTGCGAAATGCTGCAGGGCTGCTGTTTCGATCAGATTGGCATCGTCGATGACCAGGAGCAGTCGATCCACGCTGGCGTTACTCAACATCATCTCGATGGCGTTGATGACGCGATCAATCCTGTTCTGGGCCGACTGCCGCGCGATAGGCCGCTGTCCCAGCTGGGCTATCATCCAATCCATAAATGCGGCCTCGGTGACGCCGATTGAGCGCACAATAGCCGACACGGGCGCACAACTGAATGGACACCAGTCGAGGTTTTTGCAGATGTACCGGGAAAGGAAGGTCTTGCCAAATCGGGATTGCGAGTGCAGCCCAATGCCGCGGTATCCCTTCTCAATTGCCAGGACAATCTTGGTGAGCGCCTCTTCCATCGCGACCGTTTCAATGATGGGTTCGCCCCTTTTAGTAAAAACTGTTTTAAATGTTCCCAGGCCCGGGTCGAGATTTACTTCGTGATTGGCTCTCATTTCTTGTACCCCCTCCTGCCGAGCTTCACCCTTCCCGAAAGGGGGATTCCCAATTCCGCGATGATCGCTGCTTGCGGCGCATGCTGAAGTGGAGAATTGGCAACCGTTTTCGGCAGAGCCTCGGGAATCTCAGCCGCGTCGAGGCTCTTCTTGTGCTGCAGCTGACTGGAAGCAGCTTCTTTGCTGTCACGGAAGCGCGCCCGCAGGTGCTCCTTATAGGCTAGAACTGCATCCTCGACGCCCGATAGGTCAATATCACCTCGAGCGACCCTCCTGTGGATTAGCTTGCGCAAGGCGAGGCTGTGCGGCGTCCTTGCCCATGGGCGCAGTGCCCGAAGCACAACGAAAAGATCTCCTTCCTCGGTGTAAAGGTACATTGTCCGGCTATCAGTGATGTCCACTTCAGCAGAGTAGTCAGTGCTCACCAAGTCCCATCTATTTTTCAGTGCGACTGACCGGTATCGTGCGTATTTGAACTGAACATAGGGCTGCCGGCGGCGGCCCTTGTTCCCCTTAATCCGGACTCGAATGCTCATGATCGACATGGCAACTGCCCGCTCCTCATTGTTTCGAGTCGCGAAAAGCCAGCCGCCAGCTGCTGCGTAGCTCCGGAGGACCTCATAAGGGTCGCGTCCCTGGTGAGACCCATGGCTTTCGACGTTCGACGCGGCAGCAATCACATCCATCAGATCTTCCAGTGCATCTCGCTGCAGCGGATAGTCATCCGGATCGCTGCCATTGGTGAGGCTCTTCTTTGCTTCCTCGCCCTGGGGTCGAAACGCACCAGGCAGCAGGCGGATCGCGCTCTCCTCCTTGCGCTTGTTCCAGGCCTCAAGAAGGCCGCGCGTTTCCGGAACGCCGCTTGCGCCGAAGTGGATAACTCCTCTTAATTCCGAGGTCATGCGCTGACGATTGACACCAAGGCGGTGAGCCATAGCATTGTCGAGGCTCGTGATGACCCCGGTTGATACAAAGCCGAGCGCAGGTGCGGTGCCGATTCCGCTACCCGGGACGTACCTCATGCGCGGACAGACGAGTTCCTTGGGCTGCCATTTCCGAAGTGTGTTTGCGCAGGTTATGTTGAAGTCGGTGCCGTTGTAGTTCGTTGCGAATGCCAGTGCCCAACTGCAGCACATCCGGAGTAGCGCAAAGCACCCAACGATAAGCCAAACGCAGTCGATCGTCTGAAGGAATGGATTGCCATCGGCATCATGGCCCTCCACGGAGAAGGAGGCGTCTAGTTTGTGACCGTCGTATTGGACCCAATCGCCGTACTGGAGAGCAAAGACCTCCTGTAACTGGCCCGCGCTGACAGCGTCTTCCACTTCAAAGTCTTCGTCGACGAAAGGTGTGCCGCGGCGAGAATCCTTGATGAACTCCACGATGCTACGTCGGGCACAAGTTGTGTCGTTTGCGGGGTAGCGATCACTTGGAACCTTATCGCGGATAAAGGTCCTGATCTTTTTGAAAAAGTTGTTGAAGTCCTTACTAGGAACGTTCCGCTTGGGCAGCTGCCCTGAGTAGGCTGTCAGCCGCTCTTCAAGCTCGGGGAGCAGTTTCAGCACCTTCTTGAAGGCTCCGGGGCCTGCCAACTGTGGAAAGTCTGCGGGTGGGGCGGAGATGTGGTTACGGATTTTGTGCGGCAAGCACGCACGCCAACCCCACGGCCTACCGTCGGGGGCCATCTGCAAAGCGTTTCTGATTGTGGATCCTAACGTGCCGGGATTGACCCCATGACGCCTAGCTGCGCATGCGATAGTAACGCCTGCGGCTACGGCCTGAAGGGCTTCGCATCGGGCCGTGTAGCTTCGATAGGCTTTCGGCGTCAGCTGAGATGGAGCAATCAGATCCCATGATGAAATCTCTTTCAAAGCGAGCACGCTCATTTGCCTGCGGCCTCCAGGCGCACCTGTGTGCCTGCAGTGAGGCGCTCGCTGAAATTGATGCTGAGTACGCCCCTATGGATCAGCAGGCATGTAACACACCGGACATCCCGCCAGTCGAACGTACCGTTTAGACTGGTCTCAATGCCGTAGAAAGAACTCAGGGGGTTGGCGTTCATGTGAAGGCAAACAGCCTCAATGAACACATCCACGGCCTTGAGGTCGGCAGCAGACTGGACATACGGTAGGAGTTCAAGCCGTGTCGCATTGGCGATCCGGGCCGTGAGCAGTGATTGCGGCTTGCGGATGGTCAGGGCGATTCCAGCGGCTTTCGCTGCTTCCATGAGCTTGGCGCAAGCCGCATTCTCAGCCCGTTCTGCGTTGGTAGTGGGCTTAGTCTGCCGTCGGAACGCGATGAAGCTCTCCGCGCCATCCGTCTTGGCAAGCCAGAAGCACAGCTGGATCTCACAACCTTCGATAGCGAGAGTGCGAGGACGCTCCACGTAGCTCGCCACCGACAAGTCAAACTCTAGCTCCAAGGCTAAGGCCAGCCGGCAGGGCTCGACAACGGTAATGGTTCGGCCGCCGTTCTTCGGCGAGAGGAAGTGATAAGCGTCAAGCCTGATCTGCTCCCTGGGCGTGAGGCTCCTCGCTGAATAGGGAAGGTGAGACGGTGCCTGCGTGGCGTCAAAACGAGGGCTAGTCATGATGCACCCGATCTAGCCGGCGACCAGGCCCCGCAGATTCAGTTACACCCTTATGAGATGCTTCCGATTTCGTAGACATTCTCCTACTCCTGTCAGCTCTTTCCCGCACCCGCACTTTCCGAAAGAAAGGGGTGGACGAAGGGGCGAAATGGGAGTAATTTCGGGCTTGGGACGCAAGCCTTAGAGCTACTCCACGCCCGGTTGCCGCCGGGCGTTTTCATTTCTGGCGTCTGCCGCTACAACGTGCTCTTGGGGCGCCCATATTAGGCCGGCGCCTTCACCTGTTTCGATCATGGGCGCGGCGGGCCATGGATCGCAGACGTGCTCTCAATGAGCTTTAGGTTGGTAATGCTTGGTCAGGGGCCATGAACTGAGAGGCGAGCCAGTGGGCCACATCCCGGGACAGTGCGAACTTCCCCCGCCGCCTCTCTAAGCTGAATACGTGGACTGGAACAGTTCCTCGGGCCTGCGCCTGGCGCAGGCCGTCCAAGGACATGTAACCCAAGGCGCGCCAAAGCTCGTCTTGACCGAGTAGTGGGCCATAGCGATAAAGCAAGTCGCGGGCCAGGATCTCTTCGAGGTCCTCTTTGGAGAACGACTGACTCGCTGATAGCGCACCGCTCACTGACCACCTCCAGGCAGGTTCGTCTAGACAACGGTAGCCCACCTTTGACTGGAAGGGTTAGAGTAAAGTTGAGCGCCAACTTTACTCTGGTACTACTGGGCCACTCATTGGAGGCGCCCTGATGTCCGATGACGGTTATGCAACATATGACTTCAAACGCGCGGCCGTGCTCCTGAACCGCGTCGAGCGCGGGAACCCTGTTCGCTTTGTAGACAGGCAAGTACGTGTGCTTCAGACCGGCGCTTGGTTTGAGGCCGTTCGACTGAGCTTGGGCGGCAACGAATGTGGGCGCCCGCTTACCGCGTACGCCGTGGGAAAGAACTTGGAGCCCATGACTTACATCTCAGGGAAGGATGGCTATACATCGAACAAATGGTCCAGATATGCCGCCGGCATACATCGACCAACTCCCCGGACGCTCGATCAGGTTGAGGCGCTGGCTCCTGGCGCAAGAGATTGGATTGACGCGCCTCATTGGCGATTGCTCAACTGCTCTCGAGCATTACACGCTGATGACGATGCGCTGAGGCAGCTGGCACCACCTATTTTCGACACATTGTTCGACCGTGCCGCTAGCGATCGTAGGCACCTTAAGACCAAGGCATTACAAGACTTTTGCCTTGATGAACTAGCTGCCTGCATCAACGGCATTGAGGCGCTCTGCGCAGCAGTGTGGGTGCTACGTGAAGCTCGCGAAAATGGTGATCAGTGGACTTGCCTGGAGGTTGGCGCCCACCTTCACCGGATCCTACTCATGACGGTTTCGTTTGGCGTTCCATTCCTCATGCGATCCTCCCTCATCGCATTTTTTCATAGGAATATCTTTCCGCTGGCCAGCTCAACTGACGTGATCATCAACCCATCGCTGATGGATTTGCTGGCCGCAGCGGATGATTTCCTTATTCATCTCACGCGGCTGGAAGATGAGGAGGACCTTGGTGATCAGCAGCTTGGGGACACCTCAGGATGGCGAAAGATGTTGGACGGCACCCTGGGCGATGATCTCCTCCACGGGCTCTCGCCCGGTTACCAGCTCAGACCAAGCGCCACATCAGTTGACGCAGCAAGGTTTGTTGTCACCCGCACAGCGCTAAAGGTGTGGGGCAAAAGGATCCTCGATGGCCGAAGTCGACAGCGGATTGTTCCCAAGGCGGTGTGGCGTCAGGTGCGCGGCTTGGCGATTGAATAGTTACCACTCGGTCACGCTAATGGGGGGGCTTGGGGACCTAAGGGCTGGAAGATAGCTAGGCTCCGCCCATAGTCGATCAACTGACGCTGGAAAGACTGGCACGCACAGGAGGATACTTCCCCTATTCATCAGGGGGGGGGGGGAGTATGAGGCACCAAGAATTCCGGATGACCGGCGCATTGCTTGCGTTGTCTGTCGCGCTAAGTGCACAGTCACAGGCAAGTGGCGCGCCCGGCGATGGCGCTCAGCCAAGGAACACTCAAGGGGTAGCTGTCCAGGGCCATCCGCTGGCCAGCCAGGCTGAGCGGCCTACGCCCTTGCTGACGGCATCGGCATTGGCAGCAAGTGCCGGTGCAGCCCGCACTTCAAACGACGCGAAGATCGAACTGATGCTTCGCCGGCAGGAAGACCTGATCAGGAGCATAAAGGATCTCAAAGGCTCGCCTCTGAAAGAGCTGGCACCGGCAATATTGAGCGTGTTGGGCGTACTCCTTGGTGCTGCCTTGGCAAACTGGTCAACCTCTCGACTGCAGAAGAGGCGCTTGGAGAATGAGAACAAGGCATCGCGGGCAACGGCAGGAATCACTGCCGCGTCCAAGCTCATGGACTTCAAAAGCCGTCAGCTCTATGAGCTGTACGCTCCGCTTGAGGCGCTGCTGCGTCAAAACGTGACGGTGCGAGGCGAGCTCTATCGGATGCTGATTGAGAGCGCGTGCACAGACCGCAAGTACGAGATGAGGACCGATCCGAAGAGCCGCAAGGGGCGGTCACTTTTTGTCGTTCCCGCCGATGGTTCTGATGCACTACCGTTTAGACTCATTGAGCAAATGGCCTATCTGCAGGCAAACCATAGGAATGTCATGGGGCCGGTCAAAGAGATCGTGTCGGTTAACGAGCGCATCGTGGCGCTTCTTCACCAGAAAATTGGCTTGGTCCGGAGCGAGAATCGGAAGCTGAGCAAGCGCTTGGGTAGATTCTTGGCGCATCAGGGCGTGCTGCAGGCCGCCGTGAACCCGGCAACGGGCGTCTCCGCGCCCCTGCCGTCCTACACAACCACTTTCCCACGACGACTGGACAAGCTGGTCAAAATTGATGCAGACATACTTCGAGAGGAGATCAAGGGCTGGCAGGCCCGGACAGCTACATGGGCGGCGCCTCTTGAGCCCAGTTCCAGGGGAGAGCACCAGTGATGGGTGACATCTTCATGGACTATCAATCGACGACCCCGATCGATCCGCGGGTTCTAGAGGCGATGCTCCCGTATTTCACTCAGACGTTTGGCAATCCTCACTCATCTGAGCATCGGTTCGGTATCACCGCTCAACTGGCCGTTGACCAGGCCCTGAAAGATGTCGGGCGGGTCATTGGGGCAACGGCACATGAGATTGTCCTCACCTCTGGCGCCACTGAGTCAAACAATCTGGCACTTCGCGGGACGCTCCCCAAGCGGGGCAAGTCTCACCTCATCAGCTGTGTCACTGAGCACAGCAGTGTGCTCAACACGCTGTCAGCTCTTCAGGACAGCAGTTGCTCAACAACACTCTTGCCGGTGGGTGATGATGGCCTGATCGACCTGGAGGTGCTGGCAGCCAGCATCACGCCGTCCACCCGGATCGTGTCGCTGATGGCGGTAAACAGCGAAATTGGGGTGATACAACCCTTCGCCGACGCCGGTGCGATCTGCCGGGACCGGGGCGTGCTGTTCCATGTCGATGCAGCGCAAGGGTACGGCCGGATTCCGATTGACGTTCATCGTCAGCACATCGATCTTTTGAGTGTCTCCGCCCATAAGATCTACGGACCGAAGGGCATTGGCGCGCTGTTTGTTGGCGAACGCGCTCGTAAGGTGCTTCGACCCCTTATCACCGGAGGAAAGCAGCAGGATGGATTGAGGGCCGGGACCATCCCCGTTCCACTTGCTGTTGGATTTGCCGCAGCGGCGCGACTGATGCTGGAAGAGGGGAGCGCCGAAGGGCGTCGGATCTCAATACTTGCTGGCAAGCTTTTGACAGGCCTGACGAGCAAGCTCGCGGGTGTCCACCTCAATGGCAGTGCCATAAGCAGGTACTCAGGCAACCTGAACCTGCGGATTGAAGGGGCTGATGCTGATAGCCTGCTGCTCATGCTCCCGGAAATTGCGATGTCGACTGGGTCTGCGTGTAGCTCTGGTACTCCAGAGCCATCGCCTGTGTTGACAGCCCTGGGGCTGTCTAAGGAAGAGGCATCCCAGTGCCTGCGAATTGGTTTGGGCAGAATGACCACTGAAGTCGAAGTGGACTATGTAATAGAACGGCTATCGTCGGCAGCTGGGCAACTGCGGGGCTAGTCGACCTCGGGACGGTGTCAAGATTGACCCCGAGGAGCAGCCGCCTATACTCAGCATAGGCGGCAAGCCATAGGGGCAGGATGCCGCACCAAAAAGGCTTAAAAATCAAATGCTTGATGCCGCAACTGCGAATCTTGCCGAACGGACCTCGGGAGATCGCTTCTCTGGCCACGAGTCCTTCCCATGCCGATATGGGTGGCTGCCGAAGTTCTATGACCTGCTGATCCGCCGCCCTGAGGCCGTTCGTGAAGATGAGCAGGTCATGGTGGCTCTTGGTATTGGCCGAAACATGGTCAAGTCCGTACGCTTTTGGATGCAAGCGTTTGGCTTGATGGTGGATCAGCCCAGGATGGAACCGGTAGCAACTCCTTTCGCTACCTGGCTGTTGGACCAGCAGAGCGGAGCCGACCCCTACTTGGAGGATGTTGGCAGCCTTTGGCTGCTGCATTGGCGCTTGGCCGCCAAAGCCGACTTGGCTGCTTGGCATGTCGCATTCTTCCAGCTGCCAGAGAAGGAGGTTCTCAAGCGCTACCTTCTTCAGCGACTGGAACGGCACGCGGTGTCGCTGGACAAGAAGCTGTCTGCCAGCACCGTCAGACAGCACCTAGACATCTTCCTCAGCACCTATGCCGCCTCCCCGAACGCAGAGCGTGCCAGCGTGGAGGAACGCTTGGGTAGTCCTCTTCAGGAGCTGGGCTTGGCCCGCATCGCACCTGCGGGCGAGAAGGAGGAGCTGATCGAGTTCTCACGGGGACCTTGGAAGCATCTCTCGCTGGAGACCTTCATTTGCGTGTTACTGGATTACTGGGAGTTGGCCGCCCCAAATGACAAGACCATCTCGCTTCGATCACTTCAAACTGGGTTTGGCAGTCCAGGCCTGACGCTGCGCTTGGACGAGCGCGCGCTCTTGCAGCTGCTCGCCGACGCGTGTGCGTTGAGGCCGGACCTTTTCCACCTGTCTGATAGCGCAGAGCTTCAAACAGTCACCCTGCTGTCCGCAGACGTGCGCAAGGCCAAAACTGAAGTGGGGTATGTATGAGCAATCGCAAGATGACTATCAGGGACGTCCTTGGCGTGCGCAGCCGATACGTGCGCGCCGTCAACATCTCGCGTGATCTGGACGATGCCGGGGCGCTCGATGGCTATCTAATCACTGACGGAGTTCGTCAAGCGCTCGCGCGGCTATCCAAGGGTCTGTCCGCCGCGTCTACGCAGCGAGCGTGGCGGGTAACCGGAAGCTATGGTAGCGGCAAGTCAGCGTTTGGCCTGTTGCTTGCGAACATCTTCAGCCAGCCATTGACCAAAAAGGGCGCCGCAGGCGCTGTTCTTGACGAGCAGGCCAAGGACCTGCTGCCGGACCTGCGCAAGTTGCCGCGCTATGAGGTGCTCGTCATCACAGGTGCCAAGGAGGATGCGAGCATTGCGCTCGCTCGAGCACTTGATGAGCTCTTGGCCAAGCGCCGAACCAGCCCGACTCAAAAACAGTTGCGTAGCCGGCTGGGTGACTTCATTCAAGCCCGGCAGACCGCGAAGGTGCCGGCGGGTGATGTGCTGCAGCTTTTGGGAGATGTCCGGGCACTGATCGCTTCTGCCACGCTGGCGTCCGAAGGCCTGCTGATCCTTGTCGATGAGATGGGACGGTGGCTCGAGTATGCCGCTGGATCTGATTCCAGCATCGACGCCTCTTTCTTCCAGGCGCTGGCCGAGCAGTGCGGTGGTCGTGTTGATGACATCCCAGTAGCAATTATCGGCTTCCTGCACCAGCGTTTTGAAGACTACGCCGGCGGCCGCCGGGATCGCCGAGCAGGATTGGAATGGGCCAAGGTTGCCGAGAGATTTGAGGACATCTCGTTTGTCCAGTCCTTTGAAAGCACTGCCAAGCTAGTTGCTCGCGCACTGGAGCCCGATCGGGCAGCCTACAAGCGTGCCGGCGTTGCAACGCGCGCCAAAGATCTGTACCAGCAGGCGAGCAAGATGGGGCTGCTGGACTCAGGTCTGCTGAAGGGGGAGGGCGCGAGCGGTGAGGGTCTCTACCCGCTCCATCCCACCGCACTGCTTTCTGCTGTATCCATGTTTAGGCGCTTTGGCCAGAACGAGCGCTCTACCTTCTCGTTCCTGCTGGCCTCTGAGCCTTTTGCGTTCCAAGACTACATCGGTCGGCGCAACCTGGATCCGGGTGAGTGGTATCGAATCACTGATCTGTGCGACTGGCTACTTGCCCAAGGGACATTGCGCACGCTTGATGAGGAGCGCTTGAAGCGCTGGTCGCTTCTGCAGGAGACACTTCGTTCTGCGCCAGTCTATGAGGCCGAAGAGCTGATGTGCCTCAAGGCGGTCGGCCTAATGAATCTCCTGGAGCCCCAGCCTGGACTTCCTGTAACTCTGGCAAATCTTTCGTTTGCCCTACATGACCGAATCGACTCACCGCCCATCGCTGAGGCAGTTGAGAAACTGATCCAGAAGTCTCTGCTTTATGTACGTCCTGCAACTCAGGAGCTGTGTCTGTGGCCGCAAAGCAGTGTCGATGTAGCAAGCGAGTACTCGCGCATCCGCAAGAGTTTACAGCCTGCGGAGCGACTTGGCTCGTTGCTGCACCACCTTCCCGATGCGCGGCCGATGGTCGCCCATCGGCACTACTTTGAAACCGGCACGCTTCGCACGGCCCAAATTCACCTGCTTGACGAGATCGAGCAGGCCCATGCCGGGGCAGGTAAGGGCATCCTGGGGGATGCCGAGATTGTGATTGTGCCGTGCTACCCCGGCCAAGACGTTGCATCCCTGAGCCGACAGCTTCAGGAGATGAGTGCATCGTCGGTGCCTGGCCGCCTTTTCGCTCTGAGAGGGGTGAGCGAAGACGACCTTGAACTAGCCGATGACCTGGCCGCCTGGACCCAGCTGGAAAGTGAGTGCACGGACTTGCGCGTGGATACCTACGCCCGAAATGAAGTCAAGCAGTCCATTCATCGCGTAACGGCCAACATCTCGTTGCGCCTGGCGGATCTGCGCGCCCCCGGGCAGGGGGCTGACGTGGTCACTTGGTGGCATATGGGCAAGCGGCTTGAGGTCCGCTCGGGTCGGCAGCTCAACCAACAGCTTTCCACCATTTTCGATGAGCTCTACGGTCGGGCACCGCGGGTCCGCAACGAGCTGATCAATCGTACGGCGATCTCCAGCGCAGCTGCTGCGGCCCGTCAACGACTGCTGGAGCGGATGTTTGCCAATACTGCCGAGCGTGATCTGGGTATTCAGCAAACGCCTCCGGAAATGGCGATCTACTTGTCATTGTTCAAGGACACTGGACTGCATCGCAATGACGGTGCCGGCTGGCGCTTCTTTGCGCCGTCGGCAGGGAGCGACTGGCTGCCCGCCTGGGAAGCGCTTGGCGAGCTGCTTGAAACCCAGGGCCTGGTCTCCGTCAGGCAAGTTATGGACCATCTTGGAGCAGCGCCGTTTGGCATGCGAGACAGCGTCTCCCTGCTCCTGATTGCCGCCTTCCTGCGCGTCAATCGTGATGCAATCATCCTGCGTGAGCGAGGCAGCTATCTTACGGCATTGGAAGACAGCCACCTGGGGCGTCTGGTGAAGAAGCCCGAGGCTTTTGAACTTCACATGATCCACGCCCAGTCCTCTACAGCTTCGGTGCTGGCCATGTACCAGACTGTGCTGCAGAAGCACCTCGGCTCCTCCGGGGTCGGCGCGACGGTCGCGGAGATCACTCGCTCGATCTACGACTGGTACTTGACCCTCCCGGAGCACACCCTCAACTCCACAAAGCTTGACCCCTCGTACCGCGCTGTACTTGCCCTGCTGAACAAGGCATCTGATCCGATCGAGCTTCTCACAGTCACAATTCCGTTCGCCTTGGGCGCGATCAAGGTCCGTGAGCCGATCAATGGACAGAGCAAGGTGGCCGTTGAGGTTCTTCGCGCTCGCTTTGAGGGACTGTTGCGCGCAGGCTCCGAGCGTCTCAACGAACTCCGCTCGGAGATCACCTTGGTACTGGCACAAGAAGTGGGCGTGCGGGATTCCGTAGCTGTGCGGCCTCACATCATTGCACTGTCACAGGGGGCCGCCGGCGAAGTTGTCGACTATGCGCTCAGAGCCTTCATGCAGCGATCGATGGATGGACAGCGCGATGATCGCCAGTGGATCGATTCGCTGGCGAGTCTCCTAGGGGGGCGGAGCATCGATACTTGGCACGATGAAACGATTGTTCGATTCCGCGGCGAAGTTCGTCGGGTTTACACCCTGCTGACGCGCGTAGTGGCGTTGAACAAGTTGACCGGGACTTCGAAGTCACCGGATCACGCCGCCGTTGCCGTGCATGTCGTGGATCAGAAGGGCAAGGAGCGATTTGTCGCTGTACCAGCCGATGCCGAGGGAATGCTGGCCTCAGAGGATATGGCTGACCTCCGGGAGGCACTCTCCCGCCTGCCCGTGCCGGCGTATGCGTTGGCTCGCCTGCTTCTGGAATTCTCATCAGACCTACCCGCAACCCAGCCGGAGAGCGCGGCATGACCGAACCTCGACACATTCTGAGCCTATCGGGCGGCAAGGACAGTGCCGCCCTGGCACTGTACTTGCGTGATCGAATCCCAAACATGGAGTACATCTTCAATGACACAGGCAAGGAGTTGCCCGAGACGTACGAGTACCTCGATCGAATTGGCGACTACCTGGGCCGGCCTGTAATTCGCCTCAATGCTGACAAGGGCTTTGACCATTGGTATGAGATGTATGGCGGGATGATTCCCTCCAATCATCGCCGCTGGTGCACCAAGATGCTCAAGCTCAAGCCCTTTGAGGCCTATATCGGCGAGGAGCCGGTACTGAACTACGTTGGCATCCGCGCTGACGAAGATCGCCAAGGCTATGTGAGCACCAAGCAGAACATCACTCCGGTCTACCCGTTCATCGAGGATGGTTTGGTCTACGCGGACATCGTGCGAATTCTGCATCAATCCGGCGTTGGCATGCCCCCTTACACCAAGTGGGGCCGCACGCGTTCCGGTTGCTTCTTCTGCTTCTACCAGCAGAAGATCGAGTGGGTAAATCTCTTAGAAACCTACCCCGACCTCTTTGACAAGGCTGAGGAGTACGAGCGGGAGTACGTCCCGACCGGAAATCTCTTCACCTGGTCGCAGGGGGAGCCGCTTGCGGAGCTGCGCAAGCCCGAACGAGTGGCTCAGATCAAGCAAGACGCACTAAAGCGACCGGCTAGAGCGTCCTCTAAAGACAATCAATCCTTGGCCGATATCTTCCGCGCGCAGCGAGAGGTAGTCGAGGACGATGGCTGCGTGGTGTGCACCGTCTGATTAAGCGCGTAAAGCAAACTGCTAAGGAGACCAGGGGATGGCATTTCATATCAGTGCAAGGACGATTCTTCAACTCGGCGCGGAGTTGATCTCTTCCGATGCAGTTGCGCTCTATGAGCTGATAAAGAACTCAGTTGATGCCAAGTCCAAGAAGGGCGTGTCGATAGAGTTCGACATTGTCATAAAGGATTCGGACTATCGATCTGCAATCGAACTCGCAGATCGAGACGGGACACCAGCCCAACGGCGCGACGCTGTTCGTAGCGCGCTGCTAGCCTCAATTCTGGGAACTGCGCCCGATCCTCAGGCGTCGAAATTTCGCCAAGCGATCGAAGCTCCTTCCACCTTGGCCCAGCTGTTGGACGTCGCAGAGCAGGCTTATCGCCAGTTCAATACCATCACCGTTCGCGACTGGGGACATGGAATGTCTCTCGCCGACCTGAAGACGATCTACCTGACGATCGGCACGACAAGTCGCGCGGCCGAGGTTAGAAAGGCCTTAAAGGGCGGGGCGACGTCGACACCGTATCTGGGCGAGAAGGGTGTCGGGCGGCTCTCAGTGATGCGTCTGGGCCACCGACTTCGCGTTGAAACAGCAACAGCATCGGACGAGGCAGTCAACGTCCTTGACATTGACTGGCGCAAGTTCGAAGAGGCAGATGACCTTCCGGCTACATCGGTAATTGTCGAGCCCAAAAAGGGCGGCCCGAAGGGCTCTGACGAGTCCTTCACGAGGCTCTTCATCTCAGACCTTCGCTCAACTTGGACGGCAGAAGCAGTCGAAGCCGTGATGGCCAAGCAAGTCGTCCGCATGATGGACCCATTCTCCTGGACCGGTCGTAGATTCCCCGTCCGATTCCTGTTCAACGGTGAGCCTGTCGCGAAAGAGCGGTCCGTATCCACAGAGCTTCTAAAGAATGCGCACGCTAAGTGCTCAGGCACGTTCAAAGTCACCGAGGAAGGCGCCATATCGCTAACGATTGAGATGGAGTCACTCTTGTATGACGGACCGAAGCAGACCCTAACATTCGATAAGACGGATCTGTATCCAATGGCCGGCCTAAAGGATGCGGGGCAACCGTTCTCGGTTCTGTCTAGTATTGGCGACTTTTCCTTTGAGTTTTACTGGTTCAACCGTCAAAGGATTAAGGCGATTCCCGGCTTTGACCGCGCGGAGGTTCTCAGCCTGGTGAATGCCTGGACGGGCATTCTCTTGTTCCGTGATGGCTATCGTGTCATTCCGTATGGCGACGAGGGAGACGATTGGCTTGGTTTGGATCGAGTAGCATTGTCATCATCTGGCTACAAGCTCAATACAAAGCAGATCATTGGGCGCGTTCGAATTGGCCGTCTATCGAATCCCAAATTGTTGGACCAGACCAATCGCCAAGGATTGATCGAAAATCCAACAAAGCTTGCCCTTACTGCGCTGCTGAACCACCTTATCCAAAAATGGTGGCGCGGCTACCTGACCGAAGCAACGCGCGCGAAGAAGAGTGGCGATAAGGCCAGCTATGATAGTCAAGGTGAATCCGGCGGCGTCAAGGAGCTTCAGAAGCGTGCTGAGGCGTCGCTGAAGTCAATCGGAAAGGGATACTCGGGCGATGCATCCCATTTGCAGGAGGTTCAAGACGCCTTCCTGGAAATCAAAGATGCCCATCGTCGCGCCATCCAGCACATTGAAGAGATCGAGGATCAGAAGGAACGACTCACTCAGTTGGCTGGCATCGGACTAATGACCGAAGTGGTGGCTCATGAATTGACTCGCGCCACAGAAGATACATTGAAAACGATCAAGGCAGTTCCGGCTGGCTCGTTGGATGCTGGCACCGCTTCCGCGCTGAAGACGCTTTCCAAGCAGGTCGGCGTGATCAAGAAGCGGCTTCGCGCCCTGGAACCCCTCTCCATACCCTCAAGGCAGCGCCGAAGTGTTCAGGACATAAGCCGCATTGTTTCGTATGTCCTTGAGGGGCATACATCTCAGTTCGAGCGTCATGGCGTAACCGTAGTCACAAATTGTGACGATGTAGGAATAGTCAACGCCTTCGTAGCCGAGGGCAACATCGTTCAAATACTTGAAAATTTGATCAACAATTCAATCTTTTGGCTCGATGTATGGCGTGAAGAATGGCCGAATCACAATAGCGCGATAACCCTTGAAGTGCTTAGCAATCCGCCGCGCATCGCCTTTTCGGACAACGGGCCCGGCATTCCAGTAGAAAGGGAACGGATCGTTTTTGAGCCATTCTTCTCGACAAAACCGGATTCCGATCTGAGGCGAAAGGGCCTTGGCCTTTACATAGCCAGGCAGAGCGCCGAAATGCAAGGTGGCAGCCTTAGGCTATCTGGCGAGGGGGAGACGCGCCCCGGTCGATTCAATGGATTTGAACTAGAGCTCAAGGAAGGAGCTGAGCAATGACTCTGCGGGATGTTTTTGAGGGGGCGGAAATTCGCCATGCCATCATCGTCGATGATGCTTATGATAAAACTCCAAATACACCGTTAAGCCGTGATGAAGCGCAGCAGGTCATCGACGGCATAGGGGAGGCATTTGACGATCTCCTGGAAAAGCTGAAGCTCGCCGTCACTATTGATGATGGCGAAAGCATTGACGATATGGATGACGATCAGCTCCTGATCGAATACCTCACGACACTGCCTGGTACCGCCACTCTCTACCTGGAAAAAGCCAATTACCCAGGAGTTATAGATCTCTTCAAGCCCTACGATGATCAGAAGGGAAGCCGCCGGCGAGAGGTGGACGTCCTTGAAGCCAAACTGGTGGCTGCCGGGTTGGAAGTTCAGTGCTATGGGGCTGGTGATGAAATTGATGATAGCAATCCGCCTCACTTGCTATTCCTTGACCTTCAAATGCACGATGCCGCGGGCGGTGCGGTCAGCACTGATGCCGCCGTTGGTGCCTACAACCGGATTCAAGGCAAGCATGGCGGACATCCGTTCGTGTTTTTAATGTCTACGCTCTCAGGCGCGCTTCCTGCGTCATCCGAAATCTTTCGTAATTCGGCGGATATCTACCACTCTCAGTTTGAAGCACTGGACAAGAATCTATTTTCTCAGGATCAGATGTTTGAAGAGGTGCTCGATAGCTATGCGCGATCGTACTCACACCTGACGCGCATGCGCCTGGCGATTGATGGCGTAGTAGAAGCCATTGGTGAAGCGGCCACTTCACTGCGGCGATCGCTCCTCGATCTGGATATCGCGGACTATCGAATCCTCCAGTCGAACACTGCGGGGATCGAAAAGATGCCAATGGGCGTTTACGTTACAGAGCTATCTCTCGAGTACTTGTCGTATCTAATCGAGTCCGATTCAAAGCTTTGGAGTTTGGCCGCCGAGATTGATGCGTGGAAGAGAGAGAATATTCCGCGATCACGCTTCGCTTTGCGCCCGTCTGTGCGTGATCTATATACAGGAAATGTGATCCACGCCCCGTCCCGGCTGGAGCAGGAGGCGAAGCTCCGTCGTGGGCCGAAGGATGGATTCTTCTACCTTGGCGACATCTTCTTTCGTGCTGAAGACTGCGTTAGGGGGAAGATTCCGCGGATCGCGATGGCTATCGCTACGCCTGCTTGCGACCTTGCACGCCCCGACAAGGTGATTGAGGGAAGAACGATCTTGCTCTGCTGCGGAAAGGTGTCCAAGACAAGTTCGCAAGCCCCGATTCCCACAACGCGCGGCGGCCTGCCTGTGACCTTGCTAAGCCATCCAGCAGAAAGCGCCCAGAAGTTGCATGTCGAATGGGACATCAAAAAGCTGGTCACTTGGGATTCGACCATCGTCAAACGCTTCATGAGGGGTGCCGGTGACTGGACTCGGGTCGGACGACTGCGCCCGTTGTACGCCCTCCAGCTACAGCACGCCATCACTTCTGATTTGAGCCGCGTGGGCACCCAGCGCCCGCCGAGCGAGCCGGTACCTCACGGCGTCGAATTACTTGTTCGACTGGGCGGAAAATGGAAGTCAATCGACGCCAAGGACATCGGCTCGTCTGTTGCTGCGGCAGTCTATCGATCAACGGACGGTGCTGATCGGTACTCGTTTGTGTTGGCCGATCCTACGCTGTCCCGCCTTCGTCGCATGATCTATACGTACCATAACTCGACGGATCGAGATGTAAGAAAGGTCGCGAAATGGCTGATGGGCCTAAAGGACCTGGACAAAAAACTGATCTATCTCGACTTCCCGGTGAAGAAGGACGACCCTAGCCAACCCATTTACCCTCTTTCACAAGGAAGGCGAAAGCTCGCTCATCCAAATTCGATCGTTTTCATTGATAAGCGAATTAAGTGTGCCTACGCCAAGGTGGGCGGCGGCGTTGTCCAGGACGACACCCATCACACGGCACATTTTGCGATTCGATTCGTGAGTTTGAATAAATAGCAGGGATGAGCCGGAGACGGGGCGGGTCTTGTCTGCGTGCCCCGTCTAGCCTCTGGATCTTCCAAGGACTTACGGTGCGAAAGATGCTCCGATTAGGTGTCACTGCTCCCGATTAACGCGATCGACGGAGCCCTGCCTTGCACTAAGGCTCGCCCCTCAACATGTTTCAGCGAGGACGCAACAGAGATGGCGGCGTGGAGACCATGCAACTACCGGCGTCTCCCTGTAAATCTAACGTTTGCCGGTCGAGATCGCGCCAGAGGGAGTTGTGTCCAGAAGGTTGGCGGCGGGATTGGATTGGGATGAGCCGGCTTGGAAGTAGCCAATGACGCTTGCTACTGAGCGATGATCGGTCATGGCCATCAGTGCTGGCAGTGCAATCCCTCTCCGAGCCCCTTCTGTGACGAAGCCTGATCGAAGGCTGTGGCCACCGAAGTCTCCTTCCAGCCCGGCCAGCCGGGCCCGGTCCTTGACGATCGTCGCTACGGCCTTCCCGCTCAAAGCGCCCCCGATGGTGCGTGGCCACACCCGCCGGAAAATTGGCCCGTCCACGATGTTGGCGACTTGAAGCCAGTCCTGCAGGGCTTGCGCGGCCTCGCCCATGATGGGCTTTTCAGGGCTGCCACCCGCGGCCGGTCCGGTTTGCAAGGTCTTGCCGCTGTCCAGCAGATAGGTGAAGCCGCCCTCCGGGAGGCGACTGAGATTGGCCAACGTAGCATCGGCGACCTCGCTTCGCCGGCGTCCACCACTAGCAAAGGCAAAGTAGAGCAGGGCGCGATCACGCTTGCCTTTAAGTGAGTCATCACAGGTAGCGGCCATGGCCCGTACATCCGCAGCCAGCAACGCGGCCTTCTTCGCTGGACGCTCACCCCGCTTGTGGGAGGCCCGACGCCCTTTGGACAGCAACGTCCGAATGGCGCGATCTTCGCACGGATTCAGCTGACGAGCCTGTTTGTGCGCGGCCGACAGTACCGCTACCCGGTGCACCAAGCTGGACAGCGCCAGCGGACCAGGCTTCTTCTTCAGGCCAGCCGCCACGAGGGCGCAATCCAGATCTGCCGGCAGATCCCAGCGAAGCCCCGCATCACCTGATCGCCCCATGTGATCCACGATGAACTGAACCACCGCGGCGGGCGGGACGGGCAGGGTGATGGCCCTGCCATAGCGACCTACGAACCAGCCCGCCCAATAGCGCAGGGCGCCGGCGTAGCTGCGGGTAGTGTTAGCCGCTTCGGCCTCCTGCAGGATGTCCCGCGCCGCCTCTGCCGCAGAGGCGGCGAGCCGCTCTGGAGCCAGCCCCGAAACGAGATCACTCGGCACAGAAATGATATTATTCATATGCACTATGTATCGCTCACTATGAATTCATCGAGGTACGTCTGATAAATATGCCTTATCAGACGTACGCCGCCAAGTTGCGCTTTTTTGGACGAGGATGCCGCAATGCCCAAAGGAATCACCGAACTGGAAGTCCACCACGCTGCGGACGACATCGTCGCCATGGGCGAGCGGCCAACTGTGGAGCGCATCCGTTCCCACTTGGGCACTGGATCACCCAACACCGTGACCCGCTGGCTGGAGACTTGGTGGCAGACCCTCGGCGGCCGCTTGCGCCAACGCGCCATCGAAGCGGCCCAGCCTGGTGTGCCTGAGCGGGTGGCGAGCTTGAGCCAGCGGCTATGGCAGACCGCTCTGCAGGAGGCCGACGAGCACGCCAAGGCCCAGTTGTTGGCAGACCGCCACGCCTTGGAAGATCGCGAGCTGGTTATGTCCAACGGGCGAGTGGCACTGGCTCGGGAAGTTGAAGTAGCCCGCGAGCTTCAGCGTGAAGCCGAGTCGCGGGCAGCGGCGACGGCCGCGACCGGAGAGCTGTTGGCCACCCAGGTGTCGCAGCTGACTGACCAGGTGCAGGACCTGTTGCGCCAACGAGACAGTGCCTATGTACGGGCCGAACGACTGGAGCAGGATTTGGAAGCGGCGCGCCGCAGCCTCGATGAAGCCGGCGTCTCCCATGAGCAGGAGCGCAAGGTGCTCGAGGCGCATGTGAGGGCGGTGGAAGATCGGACCCACGCGGAGGTTGATCGCCACCGAGTGGCGCACCGCGCCGCAGAGCAGGAATGGGCGCGCGAACGCTCTATGTGGGCTCACGAACGGAAAGAGAGCGAGAAGCAGGCCCTAGCGGCGACCGAACGTGAGCGGGATGCCGGGCGCCGCGCCGACAGAGCGAGCGCCCGGGCCGACGGGTTGGAGGCGCAACTGACCTCGCTCAAGGAGGCTACCAAGCGCTTCACCGAAGCGCTCCGTCGTAACCCACCGGTCTCGCCGGTTCGTAAGGAAAACAAGGCCAGGAGAACGGCCAAAAAGGCAAGCATCGCTCCCAAGTGATCCATTCACCGGCCCTGAGCAGGATCCAATGGACGACTTGTCGTAGTTCCAGCTACGGACAGTGCGATGAATTTGATGAGTTTGGGACAATGCGCCCCTTTATTGGCAACGACGGCCAACGTGCCTGTTTCGGCCAGACCTAGGACAGTGCCCCCAATTTCCATGGGTCAGGCCTGCATGAAGGCTCGATGGCGGTGGCCGGTAGCGCTCTGCGCCCCTAGGGCCGAGACACATTGCGCCGCGGGCCAGGAACTCAGCCTCCCTACCAGGATCCTTCAGGCTAAGGGCCTGGGCGCCCGGCGAAACGCAGGCAGAGTAGACAGCCGCTAGATCCGCATACGCTTGCGTTGCTCGCCCTTGCAGAAGGACCGGATGGGGGAGGGCGACAGAAGAGTCCGCGTTTTAGAAGGGCAATGCGCCTGAGCGCCATAGATGCCGAGAACAGGCGGCACTTCTCCGCGGGTGGGTATGCGGGCTGGCCGTCAAGCCATAGGGAAGCTCGGTGCAACTGCCCGGCCCACATTCGGACCCGATGCCGGTGCCTTATGAGCCGCGCGAAACGACCGACGGTCGCCGACGCAGCGCGTAATTAGAACTTCCAGCGGCTGGCCGGCCAAGCCCAGTACGCGTTCCCAATCGGCAGGAAGGTCGCCAACGCCACATCGAGTATCAGGGGGCGACGCCATTCTGGGCTGGGGAAGAAGCAATAGTCAGTATGGGCAAGTCCTCCAGCCTGCTCTCGCTGCAGAAGCCACTTGCACTTTGATTCAATCTGGCGGTCCAGGGCAGCGACCGCTCGCATTTCACTCATGCCGGTTCGGAGGAGCTCCGACGCAGCGCCGCGCATGCTTGACCAGAGAACATAACGCTTCCGACCGAGACTGAGCCGCTCCCAGTCACTGCCAGCGAGCGAGCGGAGTCGCTTCCCCGACTCAGGGTCCATTCGGTGCTTGCGCAGGAGGCTCGTAAGGTAGGCGTTGGCCTCACCTTCGGCGAGTGTCTCCCAGAGCCGTCGCTTCGAATCGACCGAGCATTCTCGAGCCCATGCCAGCAGAATGGTGGTCAAGCTGTAGCCAAGATCAATCTCTGGGCGACTCCATGGGGCGCGGTATGACCACGCAAGCGGTTCATACCGCGATCGCGCAGCATTGCCAGCAAAAGGGAGTGAGACTGGATCTAAAACTCTGAGAGTTGAGAGAGTCTCAAGAGCTTGAGCCGCGAGCCCTTCACTAGCGACCGGACTACTCTCATTCCTCGATCTCTCAAGGGCGCACCACGCGCACGCCAAGAGAGGGCCAATCGAACGAACAAATGTGTCCAGTTCTGGCCAGGTTGCGAGGAGGGTCGGTTGGTTAACGACATAGGCCACTTCGCCCCTCGAATCGCTCGCCAGTGCGCAAGCATATCAACCTGATCACGCAGCGTCTATCTGATCTTCCGATATCCCAGAGAACGATTACGGCAACCCGTATGGCGCATTCCAATGCCCTGGTTCGGCCATCGGATTTTGCAACACGTCGCTCGCACTCCCTTTCACGCAGCTCCAGCACCAGGAACGCGTCTTCCCTCGCTTGAACATGGCTCCGATTCCCGTGGCGGGGCCGACAGGCCCCTACCACGGTCCCCCCAAGCTGGCCGGATGGTGGCTACGGCCTACGCCAAGAGTCGCAGCTCGGTGCCGGCTGTGACCCACCCACTGGAAGGTGGCATGGCTTCTCCAGGCGAGCCACTGCAGGGCAGAGCCGATAGCTTCTTACCAAAGGCGGTGCTGCATGCGAGCCAAATCCAAGCGGCTTGGCTCAACAAGGCGGTAGGACGAGAAGTCGCGGGCGGCCACGCACTGACTGCCGTTCTTCGGCAGGGCCAAGCCTTCATACAGGACCTGGGTCCTATCTAAGTCGCGAGCGCAGCACTTGATCTTGCACCCCGAATACTGGCTGCTGGCGGCGATCAAAACTTCCGACCCCAACTGACCGCAATGGACTGGGTTGACCAACGTAACGAAATGTCAGGTCATCATTCCATCGGTTCAGCGGTGACGACCCGGTCTCTACCTGAGGGAGCTCATCGCGAGCACCAGCACACCAACACACACGCCCGTTGACAGTAGGGAGGCTATCAGCGCCCTTTTCGGGCCTCCGTATAGTTTGCGGCGGACCGCCTTGCGATTCCTCTCAATATGGCGGTGCACTAGCAGCCAAAGGACGCCGGGCAGCAGAATCAGCGGTGAGTTCATCACCCAATGAAACACGGGCTCAGCGAAGCTGCGATGGTTCATTGACCATGTAAGCCATTGGGTGAGCAGGCCAAGGTACAACGCGACCGAGCTAATCTGGACCACATGGAATCGGTAGCCGACTCGCGGCCGCGCCCTTATGTTCCACTGAGTGACTACGATTTCAAAGCGGTGCATGAGCATCGCTATCGCCGCGATAGAGCTGATGAGGACACATCCAAAGGCCGGGATCAGAGCGCTGCTGAGTTCAAGCATCGTCTTCAGTTGGTCAAATGCGACTTGGCCGGACTTCGCCACGACTATGGCTTCATTCATGTCAACGAACATGGACTGGAGCTGGCCGTAGGCGACCGCCCATGGCCCAGTCGCAACGCTGATAAGCGCCAGACCGCCCAGGAACTGTGTCCACAGGGACGTTCTGGGCGTCACCGGGAATGATCGCGGATTGCCCCAGAGCGGGAAGACTGCCAAGAGCATGTAGGGATGACCTGCGGCCCATCGCCTCGCTTGCCGCTGCCTCCGGTGGGCGATTGCCTTCAGCGTGCGAATCTTCTGGATCGCCGCTGCCTCGAGCAAGGCCACAAGTGCCGATGTTCTATAAGCCGCGCGAACTGCCCACAGTGCACGGCGAGGATTTCGCTTCAGCACTTTGCGAAGCATACTTGGGGTGGGGTGATTAAATGATCTCACGTCGACAACTGTAAGGGACCTAGTCGATGGCCGACGACGACGACTGCGGATCTCTTGGTTCCAACAATTGCTCTAAAGATTCGGCTATCCCGGTCGCCGAACAACCACGTTGCTAGTGCCCACAGGACGTTGACTGCGCACAACGAGATCGGAAGCAGCAATTGACTACTTCTAGACGAGCTCGAGCGCAGACGAGCTGGGCCGCGTAGCCAGCCGGATCGGTACAGACGTGCTCAGCCGGCGGCGACGACGGAACCTGCCGGCCTCGACAGGACAAAGGGGAGGTCGCAGGTGTGAGCCTACTGGTACGCAGCTAGACGATGATGCGCCGCGCGTGATAGCACACGTCAGCCCTTAAGTCGCCTCTCAAAATCAGCGATGAGCTTGCCAAGCGAGAGTCCGGACAGGTGCGCGATGTCTCTCAGCTCCACGACATCTATCCTACGCTTGCCAGTCTCAACGTCGCTAATGAACGACTGACTGCGTCCGAGCTTATGTGACACTTGGGCTTGGGTAAGGCCGGCTGCCACCCGCGCGTCCCTGACTGCTTCAATCAGGGCAGCGTACTCCTTGCGATGGATGGACTTCGACACGGCCGCACCTTTGTTGAGCGGCTTCAGAAGCTATATCCAGTTCTCCGATATCTAAAAACCCGATATTCTGTGCTCTCTACAGACAGAGGTAGCAGATGAGGCGCAAGCGACAACAACACGATACGGGGACAAGCGGCCGACTGAGCTTCGTACTTGCATTGACAGGCCTACTTGCTGCCTGTGGCGGCCCGGCCGACAAGTAGATGGTCACAGATGGCACCCACCAGCAGTACCGCGCCTCTATTGACGCAATTGACAGGGAATTGAGTGCCCTTGAAAGGGAGGCCTTCAACTGGGCTGTCGCCGGCCTAGACCTCGATAAGCTGAACCAAACGTACCCAAACGCCACCGTTAGACAGGTGGTAAGAGGGCAGGTAAGGCACATCAAAGCCAGCAGTCCAAATGAGATCCGCTCACTCCAAGAGCAGGCCAAAGCACAGTTGCCGACAATGGCTGAGCTTGGGAAGGTTCGCACCAGTGGCGAGAGGCTGGACATTGAGGACAGCTTTTTTGGCCCCAAGCCGGTCATTGAGGCCCGCATCGCCAATGGTTCATCCTTGCCGCTTAGCCAAATCAGCTGGTCGGCGACGCTCTTCATCAATGGCAACCCACAGCCTGTAGCCAAGTCCCAGGTGCGCAGTGACTTCCGCTCAATTGATGGTTTGAAGCCTGGTCACGAGATCACTGCTCGCTTCAATGTTGGCGTCGTCAAGGGTGACGAGACGTGGTCGACGTTGGCGATACGGCAAGCGTCGTCCACGCGCGTCGAACTTTCGGCAATCCCCGAGACAGCGATGGACTTCGGTGACAAGCCGTACTTGACCGCCGGCTACCAGAAGAGAGTTGAACTATTGGAACACCAACTCAAACAAGCCGAGGAATTTGCGGACACCTGAGGCTTCAAGGTCCAGCCATTGCAGGCAGCCTGCGTTGGCTGGACCGCTCAGCCCTAATGCAAGTCCCTCCCATCCACAAGGATAGCGACCAATGCGACCCACCATCCTTGCCATGGATCTTGAAGGCACCCTGATCTCAAACGCAGTAAGCCAGATCCCACGCCCAGGACTCCATCTATTTCTTGATGCTGTAAACGAACTCTTTGAGCGCCTGGTCATCTATACCACGGTCCCGGAGCCCGTCTTTCGAAGAATTGCTGAGCTGCTGGTCGCCGAGCAGTGTGCACCTCCCTGGTTCGCTCAACTGCCTTACACAGCCTGGCATGGAATTACGAAGGATCTACAGAACGTGTCGCCAAGTGCGGGCTCAGCCCTCCTGCTGGACGACCACAAGGCTTATGTGCATTCAGGGCAAGAAGACTTTTGGATTGAAGCTCCTTTGTTCAGCGCTCCTTACCACGTGAATGACTGCGGACTGGAAATCGCCCTTGGCAGGATCAGAGAGCGATTGGAGTCGACCAGGCAATCTGGTCGCAAGTGATTGGGAATCGGCGGCATGCGTGGGAATGCAGCGATGGCAGAGGGACAGAACCAGCTCAAGGTTCAAGGAGAATAGATGATGCGTACCAGCTTGACTCACCCACTAGTCATCGCAGAAGTACCCGTTGGAGAAGCGGGAGGGGCCATCGGCGTCACCTTCGCGCCTGGCAAGTACCAAGAGCTCGCCATGACTGGCGCATGGGCGAGAGATCTTGATGTGGACATTTCTGCGATTTACACGTGGGGCGCTAGGCACCTAATTTCCCTACTAGAACCTTGGGAGTTCAATGAACTTCGGATCGAAAATTTACCCAAGGTGGCAGCGGGGAAGGGCATCTCTTGGTACGGACTGCCGATCACCGATGGCGCTGCACCAGATTGGAGGCTGCTCCGACAATGGTCAGCGCTGAGTCCTAAGCTTCTCGATGGCCTGCTTCGCGGGGATCGAGTTGTAGTCCACTGCAAAGGAGGACTGGGACGTGCAGGTACTGTTGCGGCCATGCTTCTGCTGCAGACAGACGCAACGCTAACAGCTTCAGAGGCCATCGCCACCGTTCGTCGTGTCAGGTCCGGCGCCATTGAAACCCAGGCTCAGGAGGCGTTTCTTCGCTACTGGGCGAAATGCCGTCACCCATAGGTTAGCTGGAGGCGAATGGGGATGATCATGACGTTGAACAAGACCGGACTTGCAGATCGGAAGGCTTACGGGTGATTACCGGTCAGGGTCTAGGCGGCGCTGCGCTGCGATGAAGGCTGGTCGGCAATCACCTAGCCCACGCTGCACCGACAGGCTCCATTGTCGATAAAGCGCACACGCTGGAAGGATGGAACACGATTGACAGCGATGCGTGGCCCTCCTTCGCCTATACGCTTTATTTCGCTTGGCTGACTGCAGGCGCCCTAGACTTGCACTGGGTAGACGAGCCGAACTCGCGAGTACATCAAGAGTCCGCGAGATGCCTTGCATGGTGCGCAGTTCGCACGCATGTGCGTTAGCGAGCTTGTGTGGCTATCTCTCTACCCGAATCTCCTCGTTGGCGCGTTGATGCTCGCCTTGGCGGGTTTGCTATTGGGATACGTGTGCCGCCGATGGCGTGCGTCGTATATCGCTACTAGAGCAGCATGCCGGCAGCGTTCTGGATACTTGCCCGTGATCTTTGCGGTGACCATCTGCGGGTCAGCCGAGGCTGGCTGGCAAGGGGGCTTGAACCCTAGACCCACTTCTACCTGGGTCATCTGGGCCGCGCCAGCCTTCGCGTTGGTAGTCGTCCTTGGCTTGTCGGTTCTTTGCTGCCTTGCGCTACTGCAGAAGACGGTCGTTGTGAATTCGTGGGCAATGGGTTTTCACGGAAGTGCCACATAAGGGGGGCTACAAACGGGACTACCTCCCGCGGAGTGGCGCCTTCATGAGCGACGACAAGAAAAAGACCGGTTCCCGGATCGTGATCGCATCAACGTGAACGAGGACTACGAGCTTCAGTATTGGACCAAGGCATTAGGTGTCACCGCGGCCCAGCTTAAGGAAGCGGTGAAGGCCGTCGGCCCGACGTCGGCGGCGGTTCGTAAGCACCTGGGCAAGTGACGAGCGCGCGGCATGTCCCTCACCGAATATCGCCGCAAGCGCAGCTTTAGCAAAACCAAAGAGCCCGAACCCGGCAAGGCACTACCCGTCGGGCAGCGGGCCATCTTTGTCGTTCAGTTGCATCATGCCAGCCGTCGTCACTACGACTTCCGCCTCCAGATCGGTGACGCGCTGAAGAGTTGGGCCGTGCCCAAAGGGCCAAGCTACGACCCGAAGGTCAAGCGGATGGCCGTTGAGGTGGAAGATCATCCCGTCGACTACGCCAGCTCCGAAGGCGAGATCCCCAAGGGCGAATATGGCGGCGGGCATGTCGCCCAGTTCGATCACGGGGTATGGGCCACCGAAGGGGATCCCGAGGCCCAACTCGCCAAGGGGCATCTGCGCTTTGAACTGTTCGGGTCCAAGCTCAAAGGCGGATGGCACCTGGTCCGCTCCGGCAAGCCGGCCCGCCAACCGCAGTGGCTTCTCTTCAAGGAGGACGATGCCTACGCCAGTCAGGTCGAGGCCGATGACCTGTTGGGGGATGTCGCCGCGCCCCCTGCCGCAGACCTCAAACGGGCCGGTAGCGGGATGCCTAATAAGAAGCGGCTCAAGGCGGTCCCCGTCGCAAAATCCGTCCGACGTGTGGATTGGGCCAAGAGGGCGTTAGCGCTCACCAGTAGTAGAAGGGCCGAGGTCCCCCAGGGCCCGTTCGAGCCCCAGTTGGCCAAGCTGGGCGAATCGCCACCCAAGGGCGACAAGTGGGTTCACGAGATCAAATGGGACGGCTACCGGATCCTCGCCGCGGTGGCGGAAGGCGAGGTTCGCCTGTGGTCGCGCAATGCGTTGGAATGGACCGGCAAGATTCCGGAGATCCTCGACGCCATCGCTGCATTGGGATTGAAGTCAGGTGCGCTGGACGGGGAGCTGATTGCGGGGCGCGGGACAAAGGAAGACTTCAACCTGCTCCAAGCCACCCTGACTGGCGAGCGCCAGGGTGCGCTGTCCTATGCGCTCTTTGACCTTCTGCATATCAATGGCGTGGACATCGCCGATGCTCCGCTGCTGGAACGAAAGGCGCTCTTGGAGGAAGTCCTGAAGGGAGCCCCGACCCATTTGGCCATGAGCTCACACATCGCCGGCGATGGGGAGGCGGCCTACCGTTTGGCGGGTGAGCAGCATTTCGAGGGCATCATCTCCAAGCGCGCCGATCGCGGCTACCAGGGCGGCCGAGGCGAGGATTGGAAGAAGACCAAGCAGTTGGCCAGCGACGAGTTCGCCGTGGTCGGCTACACGGCACCCAAAGGAAGCCGCACCGGTTTCGGATCGTTGCTGCTAGCCAAGCCCGACCCTAAGCATGGATGGCTCTACGTGGGTCGCGTCGGCTCGGGGTTTTCGGACACCTTGATTGGGGAGCTGACGGCGCTGATCGGCACCGCCGGCGGGAAGAAGCCCACCGCACATGTCCCAACGACAGAGACCGACTTGCGGGCCGCCACCTGGTTTGCGCCCCGGTTTGTCGTCGAGGTCTCCTACCGAGGCATTGGCGGACAACAATTGCTGCGCCAAGCGTCGCTGAAAGCGGTGCGGCCCGACAAAGACGTGGCCGATCTAACAGACTCGGATCAGAGCAACGATTCCGGCGGCGGTGCTACATCTGCCGAGCCGAACAAACGTGAGAAGCAAGCCGTCACCAAATCCGAGCGCGGTGTCGCCGTCTAACCCACGAACAGCAAGGGCAGGGCGGATGCAGGAGAGCGAGTTCCCCCAAAGCTCACCAGCCCGTCCAAGTTGATCTTCCCCGACATCAAGGCCACGAAGCAGGATGTGTGGGACTACTACAGCGCGGTCATGGACCATCTTCTGCCTGAGATCGTTGGGCGTCCACTGTCGATCATCCGCTGTCCAGCTGGGACCGGCCGGCCGTGCTTCTTCCAGAAGCACCACACTGCGGGTCTGGAGTTGGTCAGTTCGGTGAAGCTCAAGGAAGACAGTGGAATCAATGCCCACTACCTGGTGGTTGAAGACGCTGCCAGTCTCTTGGAGCTTGTCCAGTTCAATGCCTTGGAGTTCCACCCTTGGGGCAGCCGCGCCGATTCGCCCGACCGCGCCGATCGTGTGGTGTTCGATCTTGACCCGGGCCCAGACGTGCCGTTTTCCGAGGTCAAGAAGGCTGCAACCGACATTCGGAAGCTCCTTCAGAAGTTGGAGCTGGAGTCCTTCCTGCGCGTTTCCGGGGGCAAGGGCTTGCACGTGGTCATGCCGTTGAATCCGGGATGCGATTGGGATCTGACCAAGCGGTTCGCCCATGGGTTCGCAGACGCTTTGGCACAGTCTGAGCCGCAGCGATTTTTAGCGACGTCGACCAAAAGCCTGCGCGACAAACGCATCTTCGTCGACTACCTGCGCAACGGCCGAGGGGCAACCGCTGTTGCGTCGTATTCCTTGCGAGGTCGGCCGGGCGCGCCCGTGGCAATGCCCATTGCATGGAGCGATCTGTCGAATCACCCGCGCAGATGCCTTCATCATGAAGGACGTGCCTGCCAAGCTCAAACGCAGGCGCAAGGACCCTTGGGAAGGCATTGAATCAATCCAACAGAACCTGGCACGATGGGCGTAGGACGACTGATCCCCCTTACCAGGTGCCGTCGCTTTTCAGGAGGAATCACTATGCGTCGATCCATCGTTTGCGCCGCCGTCGCGTTTGTCCTGTCTGCGTGCGGAAGCGGGAACACAGAGTCCAGCGTCCATGCCCCCGGGGCCGAAGAAACCGCGAAGACCAAAGCGCTCGAGACCGCGGCGGCCGTGCTGCAGGACCGGCCTCCGGTCGACGCCATCAACGCCTATCTGGACGGGTTCCATTTCTACAACGGCCAGATGAAGGTCCAAATGGAGGCTCACCACTACTGCTCCATCCTCAACGAGGATGTCATCCAGTGCACGATCTACGACGGCAATGTGAAAGACGCCAAGTT
This sequence comes from Stenotrophomonas sp. YJH_SMC_127, assembly GCF_059372445.1. Taxonomy (NCBI): domain Bacteria; kingdom Pseudomonadati; phylum Pseudomonadota; class Gammaproteobacteria; order Lysobacterales; family Lysobacteraceae; genus Stenotrophomonas; species Stenotrophomonas sp. YJH_SMC_127. Next base: position 528,554 of record NZ_JCAFVO010000002.1, read on the forward strand.
GATGGGGGTGGAATACATCATCAGTGAGAAGCTGTTTGCAGGCCTTCCTGAGCAGGAAAAAGCGCTGTGGCACAGCCATGTTCAAGAGGTGAAATCGGGTCAGCTCATTGCGCCAGGGATTCCCGAGGTGGCCGAGCATGCGCTGATGGAGAAGCTCATCCAAACGTATGGCAAGACATGGCACACCTGGCACACGGACTTGGACAAGGACCTGCCCCGAGGCATGCCGCAGCTGATGATGGGGTTCACCGCAGACGGCCAAGCGGACCCAGCCATGGTCGCTGCCCGTGACGCCCGGCTCGGGGTCAGTAGTGAGGACAAGCGGAAGCGTCGTGCCGATATCGCCGCGCCCCCCATCGATGCAGGGGCGGATGCGTGGCAGAAGGGGAATGTCATCCAGATCGAGGATCCGACCGACGGGCATGCTCACGCACGGAAAGAAGAACCTGACGCGCCGTCCGACGGGGACAAGAACGCGACGTCCAAGGGCAGCTCAGAAGTGTGAGGGCGGGCGTCGAGGTCAAGACCACGACCAAGACGTCCGTGGACTGTTACTTGGTTTCGATGACCAGAGCCCCATGGAACACCGGCAGCATTGGGCTGAGCGGCATTCTCGGTGCCAAAGGGTGCGCGGAACGCTTGAAAGGCTCTCCAAAAGCCGAGAGCCGCGCGTTGCTGACGGCGTGATGCGAGCCACGCTGGCCGCAGCGGAAAAGCGCGCCGCCCGGAAGCTCTCTCAGGGAGCCACGGGTTGACGCGGTGGTCGTGCTGCAATGGCTGGAGCCACCGGTCACGGCAGCAGCATACCGCCGGTGGCGCCGATCACCTCACCGGTGATGTAGCTCGACTCTTGGGTGGCCAGCAGCACGTAGGCCGACGCCATTTCCACCGGCTGGCCCGCACGCTTCAGCGGTGTCTGCGAGCCGAATTCCGGGATGGCCTCGGGCGGCTGGCCGCCAGCGGGCTGCAACGGGGTCCAGATTGGACCTGGAGCCACGGCGTTGACGCGGATGCCGCGCTCGGCCACCTGGTGCGCCAAGGCCTTGGTGAAATTCACGATGGCGGCCTTGGTGGGGGCGTAGTCCAGCAGGTTTGGCGACGGTTGGTCGGCCTGAATGGACGCGGTGTTGATGATGGTGCCGCCGGCGGGCAGATGCGGCAGGGCAGCCTTGCATACCCAGAACAACGCGTGCACGTTGGTGCGGAAGGTAGCGTCGAACTGCTCGGTGGTGAGGTCTTCGATCTTCTCCACGGCCAACTGCTTGCCAGCGATGTTGGCCAGCACGTCCAGCCCGCCTAGCTCCTTGACCGCCTGCGCCACCAAGTCGCCGCAGAACTGCTCATCTTGGAGATCACCCGGGATGGCGATCGCCTTGCGGCCTTCGGCTTCAATCAGCGCCACCACTTCGGTAGCGTCGTCTTCTTCTTCGGGTAGGTAGTTCAGCGCCACGTCGGCGCCCTCGCGCGCGAAGGCAATGGCTACTGCGCGGCCGATGCCGGAGTCGGCGCCGGTCACCAGCGCCTTGCGACCGTTCATGCGGCCCAGGCCCACGTAGCTCTTCTCGCCATGGTCGGCCGCCGGCGAGAGCTCATGAACGCTGCCGGGCGGGGTTTGCACCTGGGCCGGGTAGGCCGGCTGGGGAAACTGGGTCAGCGGGTTCTGCATGTCGTATTGGTTGCGAGAAGTCATTGGAATCCTTGGAGGGAAGAGGGAGATGCAGGCTTTACAGGGTGACCGCGCCGCCGGAGACGGTGAGCAGTGCGCCGGAGGTGTAGCTCGCGCTGTCGGCAGCGAGCATCACGTAGGCGGAAGCGAGCTCGGCCGGCTGGCCGGGACGACCGAGCGGGGTCTGGCTGCCGAACTGCTCAACCTCCTCTGCGGCCATGCCGGCGGGAATAAAGGCCGTCCAGATCGGGCCAGGCAATACAGCGTTGACACGGATGCCTTTCTCGGCGAGAAGACCGGCCAGGCCGATGGTGAGGTTGGCCACCGCGCCCTTGGTGGCGGAGTAGGGCAGGATATTGGGGGTCGGCTTCTTGGAGGCAGTGTTGATGATCGAGCCGCCGTCCTGCAGGTGCGGCACGCACAGACGGGTCAGGTTGAAAACGGCATGCACATTGGTATCGAACGTTTTTCGCCAGTCGTCCAGGGTGATGTCGTCGAACGATTCGAAGTAGCGCTGATACGCCGCGTTGTTGACAAGGATGTCCAGCCCCCCAAGTTCGCGGGTTACCTGCTCAATGAGTGCTTCAGCTTGGGCGTCGTCGCTGATGTCGCAGGGGCACAGGACGGCCTTCTGGCCCGCCGCTTCGATAAGGGTGGAATGCTGGCGGCATCCTTCTCCTCGCCCTCAAGGAACGCGATAGCCACATCGGCGCCCTCCCGGGCGTAGGCAATCGCTACTGCCGCGCCAATGCCACTGTCCCCGCCGGTAATCAGGGCCTTCTTGCCCTTCAACAGGCCGTGACCAATGTAGCTTTTCTCACCGTGATCCGGCCGAGGGTCCAGCGCGTCGGTCTTGCCGGGAAACGACTGCTGCTGCGCCCTGAACGGAGGCTTCGGGTAGTTAGTTACGGGCATCGACTGAGCCTCTATCGGGGTGAGGAAAGCTCAGTGTGTGGACGCCCTAGTAAACGTCGCGGCCCAGTGGTGTGGATGTGATGTGCAGGGGCAGGATCGACCGGAGTGGTCAGAGCGGGTGGGCGATGGTCGTCATGATGCTGTTCTCGGCTTGGCGCGAATCAAGCCGCGTGTGCTGAACGACGACCGGAACGTCGGATCCTATGACGCACGAATAACCCATAGCACAGGGCATCGGGGCAGGCACCTGAAGATTCTTGAAGCGCTTGTGACACGTGCGCCTGGCGGGGACGGTGAAACGCTAAGGGCCCTGCGGGTGGCGATCCTTGAAATGCAGCGTCAGGGTGATCGCCGCATCGGTGAAACCCGCGTTGAGGATGCAGCAGGTTTCATGGCTCTGCAGCTGATGTAGCCCTCGGCAATCGCCCAGCATCGCCGACCGAGGGACGCCGGCTCATTGGGGCTCATCCGCGACGTCCTCTCGGCTTGCTCTCGGCTTGCCACCCCCGGCAGCCCATTGTGTGATGAGGGCTGCACTGCCGACAGCAATCGCGTCCTCAACTGCGCCCGTGCTGCTTTGGCCGAAGCGGGCGATCGCGCGCATCCGCAGGTGAAGGTCACGTAGGCCATACCAACCGCAGCGCCAGCGCCTAGAAGCGCGCCCAGCTTTCGCTGCCGATGGGGAGCAAGCGCTGCGCCCGCAATCATCCCCGTAGCGAGCCGCGCCACCATGCCTGCCGGAACGATGCGGTCGGGGGCCGTTTTCATCTTGTCACCGACGAGCTCACCGCCTGCCAATGCGAGCACTCCTACGGAGGCGAGCTTGTTGGCCAGAAGACGAGGCGCACCGTTGTCCACCGGCAGTTACCGCTCCGTGCGGCGCTGGTCACCGCGGCCAGAGGGGTCATCGCCCGCATGCCAGCGACTGCTCCCATCAATATCGAATGGATCAAGGCCATCAGGTTCTCCTGAACGGGGTGAAATCGCTGGAGTCGGTCCTCGGGGCTTTGCGGGACGCTCGCAATCTTCCGGTTTGGCGGTGCGTCCGCCTCCGGCATGTCCTTGACCCACCAGGTAGCGTCATTGTTCCGGAGCTTGTCCGGGGTGTGCACTCTGTCCTGGTTATCCACGTCGCTGCCGGGATTGAGGGGCAGTCGGCACATGGGTCGCCCCATGTTTGGTATCGTCCCCCATGCTGCTCCTGCCGCCATGAGCACGGCGTTTGGGCGGGCTCCACACCTTCACCACGCTCTAGCGAAGTGGTGAGGGAATCTGATGCAGAACTCTGAGGATTAAGACGGCCTAAGCCGCAAGCCTTTCGCTAGCGACCGGTTCGCTTTCGGCCCCTAAGCTCTCAGAGGCACAGCTAGCACACGCTAGAAGGGATAAAGTGAGCGGACAAGAGTGTCTCGCTCGGGCCAGGGCCCTATGAGGATAGATTTACTAACCGCACAGCCGCGAAGTCCTGTGTTCGGCTTTCCGAACGAAAGAGCAAGTCGTCAAGGAGGCGCCACATCTGGCAAGGCTCCTCAACCAGACGACTGCAATGCTTGGGTCACTAAAGAGCGTTGACGCACTCACTGAGAGCGCCATGAGCTACCGTGACGACTTCGGTCACTTGGATGCGTTCAAATCGATAAATAACTAGTGGAGTTTCACATGCGGTGTCGCGGTTCTGCGAATTGCATCGGAACAGGTTAGCGTCAGAGTCCTACGCCATCCGAATAGAGCTGCCCTATGCATAATCTGCAGCATAAAATAGCCAAGCTTGGGTAGAAGTCCATTGAAGGTAAGTGGTCTTCCGCTTAGCAATGGCAGCTCACCAGTAGCCTTCTCGGTGCCGAGATTCACAAGTGAGCCCTTATCCCGATACTTGAAAGGCTTGCTGCTTGCAGCCGAGTTTGGTCGAGAAATTCTTTCAAGCAAGTACATCGCCTGCTGATGCGCTACTTGTGCTGTGCTAGGCAAGGTGCGCTTGCTGCTTGCATCCACGACGGACGCGCAGTCACCGATTGCATAGATGGAGTCAGGCTGGGAGGTCCTTAGGAATTCATCGCAGACAAAACGCCGTGACCGATCTAGCGCTAGACCCAAGCGGGATGCAACGGATCGCCCAGCGACACCAGATGCCCAGACTCTAATGTCGCATGGGACCGAGTCTCCATCTTTGAGGAAGAATCCTTCAGATGTCACGCTTTGCACCGCCGCGTTGAGGCGGACGGTAACGCCGAGACGCTTGAGTGCGCTCGCGGCGAAGAGTGACACAGGCTCTGCGCTATTGGCGAGAACACGCGGAGCCATGTCAATAAGCGTGATATCGAACTTGGAAGCCGTCAATAGACCAGCAGACCGCTCCATCGCGCCCAGCGAGTGGCAAAGCTCCGCAGCCAGCTCCACCCCCGTCGCGCCCGCTCCGACGATCCCGATTTTTAGGCGCTCAACCCTACCGGCCGAGACGAGGACAGCTGCCTCGAGGAGTTCCCGTTGGAAAGCAATTGCCAGGTCAGGGTCGTCCAGCATGAGGCAGTACTCCTTCGCCCCAGGCGTCCCGAAGTCGTTGACCTCAGAGCCAAAAGCGAGCACCAGCGTATCGTAGCTAATGGTTCGTGCATCGAGAAACGCTCCCCCTTTCGCGCTTGCAACTGGTCCGAGTGCAACTTCCTTCCTATTTCGATCCAATCCAGTCAGTGGACCGAGAAGGAAGCGAAAGCCATTCTTTTGAGCCAACGCTAGGTAGGGAACGCCTACGTCACTCTCACGATGTAGTCCCGCTGCCAGTTCATGGAGGCGCGGCTTCCAGAAATGAAGAGGAGCGCAATCGACTAACCCAACCTCCAGATCCGCCTTCTTGGATACGCGGCCCAGCGCACAAGCCAGTTCGGCGCCGCCTGCGCCTCCGCCAATGATCAGAACCTTATGCGTCATGCGAATCCTCCTCGTGAGGTAGTGATGCATCTGACCTTGGCACAGCCGCCCCATTCTCAAGCTTGGAGACTGGACAGCGCTCAAGAGCGCTGCGAAGCGGAGCTTCAAGGCCAATGCAGCGTTCGTACTCAAGGGGCTTACAGAATCGTAGGTCAAGCGCAGCCGCATGTGATTGTGCGAATACTCAACGAGAATTGTCATATACCCCAATGACCCTTGCGGCGGGCATGCCTAGGATCGTTCCTGAGCAACGATTCAGACAATCCAGAATGACGGCATCGCAGATCGATCACTTCCTCACGGCCTTGATGCCTTTTGCGACGGGGCAAAGAGCGAGTACCGCGGCCCCGCTCCCTGCGTGAGTCGTTGGAACTTGTCGCAAAGTGGAGTACCCAATGATGACAGGCGTTGAGGACAGGGTGACTCTTCCCAATGGTGCCCACCCAAGCACAGAGAACTTTCTCCCCTGCAATTGCTGCGAAGAAGATGTGGGAAATTGAGCAAAATTGATCCTCACGATTCTCGCCAAGATGACTAACTCGCTACGGGACTCTGAGTGCAGCCTCCTAGCTGAATCTCGCATCCTCCGGGAGTTTGCGTATGGATGCCGCGCGGTCTCGCGACGAAAGGATACTTGCAGTCCACACGATCTCTCCTCGGTGAGGGGCCTCGAAGTTGGCCATACGGCGGTCGGAGATGGGATAGCTAATGAATGCGCCTGATGAAGTATTGGAACGGATAACACCTGATATGCGAATTTCACCTGCTATGCGTACTTCAGCACCAAGTCGAGGAATTGGATGGTTGCGTAGACACCGGTCCATTCCGCCTTGTGCCATCTACCTGCTTTGCTCTTCATTTGCTTCCAATGCGCAGCCAACTCTTTCCACAGGGATGACGTACGAGCAAGCAAATGCGCGCCTTGCCGCTGTGTCGGACGCGCTCGCTGCAGCTAACGCGGCGACAGAGGGCAACCGGGATCTCGCAGAGGCTAGCAATAGCTTACGTCTGCCTGACATCTCGCTTGACGTCAGGCAGCTGAAGCTGCAGAAGACCTTGGATGTGCCGCTAGGCCCCTTGGCGGGGATCGCAGAGTCCGCTGGGTTGGCCGATTCTTTTAGCTTCGTTGACCGCGATTGGCACCTCCGTCCGATTGCAAGTGTCACGATGCCTCTCTACACCGGAGGAAAGATCCCGGCCGTACAACGGGCTGCCGCCGCGAGAGTACGTCAGGCTCAGGCGGAAGAGCAGGGCGTCAGGCAATCTGAAAGTGTACAGCTGATCCAGACCTACTTTGGCCAGCAGCTCACGTCTCACGTTCAAACTGTCAGGCGCACCGTAAGAGACGGGCTTCAGCACCATCTTGATGACGCCGAAGCCCTCGAAAGCGAAGGAATGGCTACCAAGGCTCAGCGGCTTCAGGCCGCGGTAGCTCGTGACCAAGCTGAGCGCGACCTCCAGTTGGCCATCAACGACCGAGCAACAATGGGAGCCACGCTGAGTCAGCTTCTCCGAGCGGGACAGGCCATCGAGACACTTACTCCGTTGTTCGTAATCACGACCCCGCTGCCGGAGATTGAAAGGCTCCGACAGTCAGCATTAAGGCGACAACCGCAGATCCTCAAACTCCAGGCGCTTGTCGATCAAGCCGAGCAGGCTGTCGCCGTGAAGCAGGCAGAGCTAAAGCCGCAAATCTTTCTCTTTGGACAGAAGGATCTCAAAAGATCGGATGCCCTAGCTACTGAACCCGATTGGGTGTTCGGAATTGGACTTAAGTACTCACTCCTTTCGTCCAATAACCGACCCCGGCAAATCAGTGCTGCTCGCAATCAGGTTGAGCAAGCGCGGGCAAGCCTGCGGGAAGTTCAGAACCAGATCGAGATTGCGGTTACCAGGACTGCAAATGCACTCGACAGCGCGAGACGGCAGTTCCTACTACTCGATAGCTCCTTGGAGCAGGCCGAAGAAAATCTCCGTTTGCAGGATCTCTCCTTCAGAGAAGGGCAAGCCAGCTCGCTCGATGTCATTGACGCTCGTTTGAGGCTGGGCAGCGTCTCTGCTCAGAGAGCAAGTGCGGCCTATCAGTATGACGTGGCATTAGCACAGTTGCTCGATGTGGCCGGGCAGACTGACCAGTTCCCCACATACATCCAGAAAGCTGACAGAGTAATCTCGCCATGAGTGTTCAATCGAAAGCTCCCAAAGCGCGCGCCAGGAAGTTGCTGCCAGTAGCAGCTGCAGTAGTCATAGTGGCAGGCGGGCTTTTTCTTGCCTTACGAAAGCCAGACGACGTCGTACAGGGCATGGTGGACGCAGATTCGATCAAAGTATCCGCAAAGATCACAGCTCGCGTGGCAGTTCTAGAGGCGCATGAGGGCGACGCTGTCAAGGCGGGCCAGGTGCTCTTTCAGCTTGACAGTCCTGAAGTGGAGGCAAAGCACCGTCAAGTCTCCGCGGTACTGGAGGCGGCGAGAGCGCAAGAATCAAAGGCCGATGAAGGCGCACGCAGTGAAGACATTCGTGCCGCTCGTGCCAACTGGTCCAGGGCCGAGGCTGGAACAGTTCTGGCGCGAGCGACCTATCAACGCATCGAGAGGCTCTATTCTCAAGGGGTAGCTACCCTGCAGAAGAGAGACGAGGCTCTTGCTCAATTTCGGAGCGCTGAGCAGGCATCGGCTGCGACGCGAGCACAGTATGATCTTGCGCTCGCGGGGACAAGAAGCCAAGACAAACTTGCTGCCCAAGCCCAAGTCATGCAAGCCGAAGGCGGCGTGGCCGAGGTAGAGGCATCGCGGATTGAGGTGCAGGGCATTGCGCCAAGCTCTGGCGAAATCAGCCGAAGGCTTGCCGACGTCGGAGAACTCGTTCCTGCAGGCTATCCGGTGTTCACGTTGATCGATATCAACCGTCAGTGGGTGTCATTCTTTATTCGCGAAGACCAGTTCAACGCAGTGAAGATTGGACAGCATCTTCAAGGACAGATTCCTGCTTTGAAGCTTGAAAACGCGGAGTTTGAAGTGTACTTCATCAATCCCGCCGGAGACTTTGCAACTTGGCGCGCGACTCGCCAGTCCTCCGGTTACGACGTGAAAAGCTTCGAGGTACGGGTAAGACCGGTGAAGCGCTACGCTGGCCTACGCCCTGGTATGACTGTGCTCTTCTCCTGGCCGCAGGGATCAGAGTGAACGTCTCCTCGGCCATCCTTGCGTCCGCAAGAAGAGAACTGCTATTCCTTAGATCAGACCGCTGGTCAGCTGCGATGGTGACATGGTTTCCTGCACTGCTCCTCGTCATTATCGCGATGGTTTTCAGCCAGGGGGTCATTAAGAGCGTACCCGTCGTCGTCGTTGATCATGATCGGAGCGGCCTAAGTCGAGACCTGATCCGCCGGGCAGGCGCCGTTCAAGGCGTCCAAGTGGCGTTTAGGCCTGGCGATCTGGAGGAGGCATGGTCACTGGTACGTAGTCGAAAAGCATATGCAATTCTGTTTATCCCTAGGGGATTCTCCAAGGATATCGATCGAGGTGATAGCTCCAAGGCATTCGTCTTCTACAACGCCAGCTTTCTGCTAACCGGTCAGTCAGCCATGCGCGACCTCACCAACGTGGTTCAAAGTGAGAACGCGAATCTGTCTTTGATCAGAGCTTCATTCCTGAAGGGGCGAACCCCACCGGAGTCTGCTCCTGCGAGGGTGCAGGCGACAATAATGTTCAATCCTGAGAAGAGCTACGAGCACTTCCTCCTGTCCCTACTCTTCCCAGCCATTCTGCTGCTTGCCTTCAGTCTGGCGGTAGCAGTGGCCTTCGGACGGGAGCTGCGTGATGGGACGGGACCTAGCTGGATGCGGGAGGCTGGAGGGAGCTTTGCGGTAGCGTTGATTGGAAAGCTAGTTCCCTACCTGTGCCTGTTCCTCGCATATGCAGCCTTGGCTTCCGCCTGGCTAGCTCATCGATCGGGCGGGATAGCAGGCAATCCGCTGACGCTAATGGCGGGCTACTTGGCACTGTACTGCGCCTACGCCAGCATAGGGGTCCTCTTCGTGGGACTAACGAAAAGCATGATCGTGGCTCTGTCGCTCACTGGCATCTACGCTGGTGTTGCAATGGCCTTCTCGGGAGGTCCATTCCCCACCATCGAGGGCCCGATATTCACGCGCGTCTGGAGCGAGCTGATGCCCTTCACGACATTCGTTCACATTCAATCCCAGCAGCTTGACATCGGTTCCCACTGGCCTTCGTCCATGAGGCACTTCACAATCCTAATGTTGTTCGTTGTCGTAGCAGGCGGGACCGGCTCCGTGCTGTATCGTCGCGCGCTCAAAGATCCTTCTACCTGGGGCCGCCGATGAGCACGTTTGGCGATTCCTTCATGGCAACCATTAGGCATGTGCTCAAAGATCGAGCGGCTGTCACGATGATGATCGCGGCCTCGATCATCTACGCGTTCTACTACCCTGCGGCATATCAGCACCAGGTCGCGACGAGACTACCTATCGTGATTGCTGACTTGGACCACAGCACGTCAAGCAGAGACCTGATCCGCAAGGTTGGCGCTGTTCGTGACGTAGAGAGCAGGGGTGTTGTTGGATCGGTGTCGGAAGGACAGGCAGAGGTTGAGGCCGGAAATGCTGAGGGAATACTTGTTATCGATGAGAAGTTTGAGCGGGACATTATGCGTGGCGAACAGGGTCGTGTAACGTTCCTGGCCTCAGGTGCGCTACTGGGGCGAGCCAATACTGTTTCGCAGGGGCTGTCACTGGCCGTTGCAGGATTCTCAAGCGACGCCGCGCTCGAACAGGCCCAGTTCGCTGGCCCGCCCGGGCGGGGCGCCATAGATGTGATCCAGCGTCCCCTGTTCAATACTCGCGAGGGCTACGCGAGCGCCGTCGTGACCGGGGTTTCTGCCCTGATTGTCCACCAGACACTACTGACGGGGATGGTTCTAGTTCTTGGAAGTCTGCGCGAGAAACTAAACAGACGTATTCGTTTCTCGGGAGTTGAACTTGCTGGAACCTTGAGTGCGTTCTGGGTCTTAGGCGTGACTAACATGCTCTTTTATTCCGGATTCGTTTTCTGGCTTCAGGACTTTCCGCGAGGCGGGAACATGCTAGGCATGCTGCTGGGGATCTCCTTATACATTGGCGCAACAGTGGCTTTCAGCGCCTTTGTTGGCAGCTTCTTCCGAGTTCGAGAGCACGCTGCTCAACTTCTCCTAATGACCTCTATGCCCTTGTACTTCGTATGTGGTCTCTCTTGGCCACGCTCATCCATCCCGGAACCCTTAAGATCGATTGCAGATTTGCTTCCGTCTACATCCGGCATCATAGCGATGGTAAAGTTCAATCAAATGGGAGCAACGGTTCAGGAGTCGCTGCCTGAGCTTCTGAAGCTGTTTGGGTTGATCGTTGTTTACGGTGCATTGGCCTATTTCCGCTATAGGTCTACTGAGGGTGGCGAGTCCGGTCGAACGAAGAAGGGCTTGGTACGATGCTTCCCTTGAAATGGTGCGAAGGGGAGGCACCCTCACTATACGCCGAGACCGAGTCTATAATTTCCGTCGCGTTGCGGGCGCCGGCCGAGCACAATTCGCGACACCCGAGAGGACACACTCTCCGGGCGTCTGGCGATTTCAATGACGTTGTTCGCAGAGGGGCGGGGCGCCCGCGCTGTCTAAGCAAGGCCGCTGCAATTCTGGACGCAGCATGTCGCGACTTCTGGCGCCATGGCTTCACTAGTGCGAGGGTTGCAAGAATCGCCCAGGACGCCGGCGTGACAAAGGCGACCATCTACGCTTGGTTTGGCAGCAAGAAGGGGCTATTCATGAGTGCACTGGTGAGGTCGCTGGAGTTGCTTCCCACTATTAGTGCTCCTGCCAGCGGCGGTTCAGCTGGTGCCCACGCCGCGCTAGGCGAGACGGCCCTCCAGCTTTGGAACTGCGCGGGCCAGGAAGTGTCGGCGGGGCTGTACCGTATGCTTACCGATCCTGGTGTCCCAAGTGATGTTGATCGTTCGGCAATTTGGGAGCAAGCGCTACGGCACTTCTGCGCGCCTGTCGAGGAAGCAATTGAATGCGTTTTTCCAGGCCAGACAGCTATGCCGCTAGGGAGTCGTCTGATCGCATCACATTTCCTCTCACTGGTTATCGGCCTCCGCGTGACGTGCCCTGATTCCGCGAAGAGTGAGGCGGAGGCTGCAGATGCGCAGCTTCGCCTCAGGGGCGCGGTGGCGATGGTGGTGGGGGTCTGCGGTGCGTAAGCGCATGCAAGGCTCACCAAACATGATGTTTCAATTGTCGACGCACCCATCACTTTTGCCCCAAAGCCGACTGGATTGGCGCGGGTCCAGAATAGAAGCGAACACGAGAGCAATTTGTCGAATCCAACAGACGCATTGGTGTCTTCTAACAGTATGATTGGCAGCATGGGATGAGTAGTATTCCTCCCCTAGAGGGCAGGGGTCCCAGAGCGTCGGTAGTGGGCGAGGCCCGAATTGCCGTTTGTCCTAGGCAGGGAGACTGCAGCTGATTCGGTCAAGTTAGGGCGCACCCTAGATTGCTCTGCCGTGAACTTCACGCGTCCGTGACAGGCTGCCGGTCAATCGTTAGCCCAGGCTTAGAAGTACTCGTTTGCCAAGGTGGAGACGCCAGCTACAGGTCGTGCTCTCTCGGCAAGAGTGGGCTGGGACGACGAGACCGCATCCTGTTCGAAAGCTCCTTCCTGAGGTGAATAGATGGACCTCCCGTTTCCAGCAGTCTCCCCCCAGTTGAAGAGTCGCATCGATGCGGTTGTAGCACGGCCGAACGACATGGCGGAGCGCACCTATGCCCAACTGTTGCAGGCCGATCAAGAGTATGGCTCGCTGCCAGCAGATATCAAAAGAGACGTTCGCGAGTCCGTTCGATACTTCACCACTTTGTGGTTCAGGTGCGTCTCTGAAAATCGCCCCCTCTCAGAGGAGGACCTGGAAGCACTACGGGTCATAGGGCGGCGGAGAGTGCATCAAGGAATAAGTCTCGGCGCGCTCTTGAGTGTATTCCGTCTCGGATCTCGGCAGATGCTTAACGTAGCGTTGGACATGGCGCGTGATGACAATAGTATTCGCGACGAGTTGCTTTTTAACCTGTCCCCGTCGCTGCTTGAGTACGCGGATATCATGTCTCAGACGATCGCCGGCGCCTTCCTGGAGGAGCAATTTAAGGGGGGGCGCTGGAGAGACGCGGTTCGCTACCAGCTATGCAGCATCATTCTGAACACGCCTGAAGAGGTCCGTGGCTTCGTGAAGGCAGCCGAGTCGCTCGGCTTGGATCCTCACGGGGCCCGGGTTGCCGTTGCGCTTGAACTTGACCTAAGTAATGTGAGCAAGATCCGTGTCGAGGATGCCTTAGATGAGATCACTCGGATCGTCGGTCGGCACTTGCATGTAGATGCTAATGATCTCCTGCGTATCATGCTTCTTGGCAAATTAGTGATCTGGATCCCATGTGAGCGCGCCGAGTCAACCATTCGCGCAGATGCGAGGATTCTCGCTGCGATGCGTCCGCTGTCGCGAGCAGTGCCTAAGCTGCAGCTAGGAGCGATAGGTCTGCAGGGCGTTGGTCCAGCCGGCTGGGGGGACTCTGCACGACAGGCGATCAAGGCACTTCAAGCCGACGGCGTGCCAGCGATCGCTGGCGTCTTCCATTCGTACTCCGCGTTCGCATTGAGAGAGTCTACGAAGAGAGATCCCGCCGCGCTCCAGTACCTGCAATCCATCCTAGAGCGTCTAAGTCACGAGCAAGAGCTTGTGCCGACGCTTCGAGCCTATTTTGACAACTCGATGGGCAGGAAGTCTACAGCCGGTGCCTTGGGGATTCATCCGAACACGCTTGGTTATCGGCTCGACAGAGTCGAGACGCTGTTGGGAATGCATCTATCAGATGTAGATAGTTTGTCTAAGCTGTATATGGCAATTGACCTAGGGCGAAGGGCACCCCTTCCGAGTTTGGGGGGCGAAGACTGAACAGGCCAATGCCATGGCCCGGAGTTGGTTGGCCTGATCTGCTGCCGGGGTGGCGAATGTGCTCTGCTCGAGGAGAAGCAACATCCTTGCAGGCGAAGTGGTTAGCTCAGGCGAAATGGTTAGCTGCAGCGACGCGGCATCTAATGCTGACTGGGTTGCTCATCATTGCCCCTATGGAAGCCTCCGCTCAGTTAAGGGAGCCGCCAAACTATGCTTTCATTCCATCTTCCGTGAGGGTGGACAATGACATCGTGGGCGGCACGGATCAAGGCTACACCAGCGGAATACAGCTGGCATGGATGCATGGACCCACCGAATCGGCTGCCGCCCCCTTGCAGGACCTGCGAGCCGATGCTTCTGAGCTTCCCCTGGCGGATGCTTGGGAGACCTCAAGATTTGTCTCGGTCAGTCATGCGATCTACACCCCGGCCTTTTCCGAATGTACTTGCAGTACGAGTACCGACCGTCCTTATGCTGGAATCCTTCTGGTTGGGTTGGGCAATGCCAAGCTGCGGGAGCATTCGGCGAGCTATACCCAATTCACATTAGGGCTTGTCGGACCGCACGCTTACGGCAGACAAGCTCAGTCAGTGATCCATCAGTTGACAGGCAGCAAGCGCTTTCAGGGCTGGAGTGACCAGCTGCACGACGAACCATTAGTGGGGGTCAGATACGACAGGCTCAGGCGCTTGATCGGCTCAGACTCGAAGAACAACTGGCCCGGTGATGTCGTGCTCGGCGTCGGCATTTCAGTCGGCAATCTGCGTACAGAAGCCGGCGGAACCCTAACTGTGCGACTCGGGAGGCGCACCTCAGGCTCCTTAGGCGCGCATTCGCTTTCCAAGGGGGTTCTTGGCGGAGTTCCCAACCTGGGCTCGGATAGGAGTAATAGCGCGAGAGAGCGCTATGCCTATGCAACTGTCGGCGCCCAGTGGATCCTGTGGGACGTCAGCCTAGATGGAAACACATGGAGGCAAAGCCCCTCCGTTGTGCGGCGACCGTTCGTTGCTAGCGCAGGAGTCGGAGCGGTTTACCACATCTCAAGGTGGAAGTTCCACATCGCTAACTATTTCGTCGGCAAGGAATTTGAAGGACAACGGCGATTCTCCAGCTTCGGGACGATATCAGTGGCTTATGCCATGTGATGCGATCAAGTTTCAATACATTTGAAATGCCGCAGCAAAAGCGGCAGGGGAGGGCGGCATGAATGGCTTCAGAACTCTGCTTCGCCGTACATCAAGTCCTGTCATGGCGCTCCTATTCTCAGGATGCGCCGTGGTGTCGGTTCATAAGGGCGGCTCTTCTCCTGGCTCCAAAGACACGCTTTCGCAAGAGGTGCTCTTCGAAGGGTTGACAACAGACACTCGCGCGCTTCTGAGCACAATTGGAAGGCCTCCCAAACAATGTTATGAAAATCTATTCCAGTGTCGTGAGGCACTACTGAAAGCAAGCGTCTCCGATCGGGACCAGGTCAGCGCGGGACTCTCTGAGCTACACCTCTATCGCGCGATCAATAGCACCTGCAGCACTACTGACCTTGCCTGCGAGAAGGCGGTCTCAATGGACTTGGTTAGCTCTGCAAGGCATGCCTATGCCTATCTGTTTTTCGGAAGACGACCGCCAGAGAAACGGGTTTTTGAGCGCCGGCAGGAGCAGGTCAGGCAGTTCTACAACCGGTCGCTCGAGGAGTTGGTACCACGCTTGGTGAAGATGAGCTCACACGAGTATCGACTTCCCAAGGGATTCGCGCTGAGCGACGATACTGAAATTGCTCTAGACGTTCCCGAGACAGGCGTAGATCGGTGGCCAGCAGAGCTTGTGACGGCCAGTGGACTTCAGTTCAAGGGCATACGCAACATCTACAGGCGAGACGGATTTGGCGCTGAGTTCGTATCCGTGCACGCGCTAAGGGATCGACGGGTCGAGGAGGAGGAAGCGTTGCCCGCCTCCTTTGAGCAGCTTGGATACACATCGGTGACAATTGTCATTAGATTCGATGGCGAGACGATCGAGCAGATACTCCAGGACAACTCTCCTACCCTAGAGGTCAAAGACATCTATCAAAGCAAGGAAGTCCATCTTGGCAGAACAACTGTGCCCCTCGCAGCAAATTATTCTGCCGCGTATGGACTATGGATGTCTAGGCAAAAGCTGCGCAGGGTCGGTCTTGCGGGATTGCTTGCCAGGGGTCATTCCGTCTCTTTCGCGCCCAAAGTGCTCATGCTTGAGCCATTCGATCCAAACAGACGAGTAGTGATACTCGTGCATGGTCTGGCAAGCAGCCAAGAGGCCTGGGTAAATGTAGCAAATGAAATTCTCGGCGACTCGGGACTGCGAGAGGGGCTGCAGGTATGGCAGGTCATCTATCCGACGAGAATGCCCATTCTGATATCTCGAGAGCGAGTCGAGCTAGCGATTAGGCGTACTTTCACCTACTGGGATCCCTCTGGTAGTGCGACAGCAAGCCATGACGCCGCACTGATCGGACACAGTATGGGTGGTGTCATCTCTCGGTTGCTGGTGAGCAAGCCGGACGACGACATGCTCCGTCGATTTCTGCCTGATCACATGAAGCTGAGCGAGGAACAGTATCGCTCCTTGGCCAGCCAAGAGATGACAAGACGCTACATGAACTGGACGTCCCTGCCACAAGTCACCACCGCGATATTTCTCGCCGCACCACACTGTGGTACCGAAGCATCCGAGAAGCACATCCCACGTTTGCTCTCAAAATTGATTAGCCTTCCCGTCGACACGATTACTGACTTCAAGGGTGTCGTAGCCCATACGGGAGCTAGTAAGCGCGAGTTGAAGCAGGTAGGGCTCGAACGAATGAACACTGGCGTGGATGACTTGGGAGAGCATTCTCGATTTGTGAACTCCACCTGCCACCTGCAAATTGATGACCGAGTAAGGTTCCACAGCATCATTGCTCGAAAGGACCCCTTGACGCCCTTGCCCAATTCAACCGATGGGTACGTACCCTATCGCAGCTCGCATCTGGATGCGGCTGAGTCAGAGATTGTGGTGACTTCTGGGCATAGCGTACAGGACACTCCTGAGGCAATCATCGAGATCCGTAGAATCTTGAAAGAGGCGGCATCGGGAAATCCATGATTTGTCCTCCTAGAGCATTCTCCATCGAGTGCTATATCTGGGAGTGTAGATGGGAGAAGAGCCGCTGCAGTGCGGCTCTTCTTTGAGATAGAGATTCTGTTCTCGACCCCCTACTGCACCCTACAGTGAAGTATGAGACCAGAAAGCTCTAGAGGGTCAACCATTCGGGCTTGCTGGCACCCTTAGGCTCGAGCACGGTTCTGAACTCGCCCGGCGACTTAGTCAGTACAACTTGATCTGTCATTCCTTGGTACGTACCCAAGGGAGTCTCAGCAGTAAACAGGTCCGGATCCACCACGGAGTGTTCGTCCGAAGAGCCGGCGGTTGCCTTGGCGAATTCCTTGTCGAACGTGCCCAAAGACATCAGCCAAAGCACGGTCCTGGTCAGAGAAACTGTGACGCGATAACTGCCACCGCTTTCCGCTCGCTGGCGAAGCGCCGCCAGGATTCCCACCGTCCCGAGCCATCCCACGATGTTGTCGACAATTGGGATGATTGGGGGTGATTTCGGATTGGTCGGAGTTCCTTCGATTGCGAACACACCTGCCACGGCAGCACCAATCTCGTCAAAGCCCGGGCGGTTCTTCCACGGACCATGATCGCCATGCAGCAGCACGCTGGCATGAATGATTCCCGGCTTTTTCGCCGCGAGGGAGTGCGCGTCCATGCCATGCCTTTCAAGGAATCCCGGGCGCTTGTTTGCAAAGAAAATGTCAGTGTCCTTGAGCAGCATATCGAAGGCATGCTTATCCTCCATGGAGTCCCCGAGTACCGCTTGGCGCATACCGACCTGAGCATCCAGGATGAACGCCTCAATCTCCGTGTCCCCCGGCCGCCAGATGTTCAGGACATCTGCGCCATGAAGTGCCAGGTCACGGCCGATTGCTGCACCGGCAATGACGTGACCCATTCCGAGCACTCGGATGCCGTCTAGCGCATTCCTTGCACCCTCCGAGAATGGCACAGGGTCACTTTCACCAATCTTCTCCACCGTGATAAGAGGCATCTTCGCGAGTACTTCGGTGTACTGCGGCTCGGACTTGAACTCGTCAAAGGTCCGAACTTTTGCCATTACGATGCCCAGATCTGCTGCCGCTTCTTCTAGTTCATCGGCTCGCCACTGCAGAATCGCATTGCTCACCGCTTCCGGACTAACTCCGCAGCGCAGGAGGCCGAGCGCCTTAGCTGCCAGCCTCGGGTAAATGTTCAGCGGTACCACATGACGCCCGTCACGCGTTTCACGGAAGAGGTGGGGATCCAGGAACGGATTCAATGGGTCGACCAAGTGAGGGGCCCGACCATTGAGGGTCTCCCACTTGAGGTCAAAGAAGCCACAGAAGCGCTTCAGAGCTTTGCGTACGTCGACTTGGATGTCCTGAGACTCGCCAGTCCGCTGGCGCCAAATCGCTGCCACGGCTACAGCCTTGGCAGCCAATCCGATAGCCGACATCCCGCCGAAACGAAGTGCGCTAGGGACAATGGGATCCTTGCCGTAGAACTCGATCGAACCACCGCTATCTTTTGCGGAGAGGCCCACTTCCTGAAGAACGGCCTCCAGTTCGGAGTGCAAATCGAAGTCGGCGTGCTTGACCGGGTTAGAGATGGAGTCGGTGATCGCCTTGGTAAGTGCAGCCGTAGAGTCGCCGAGACTGCTCGAGTTATCCGCGTTCATACTATTTCTTCTCCTTAAACTTACTGCTGGGTCAACATGCGTCAGACCTACTTAGTACCCAGACGAAGCTGGATAAGGCCAAGAAGAAGCTCGTCACGCTCCGCTTCCAGATCTGAGATTGAGCGGGAACCGACTTCCTTCTTCACACTATCAACGAGCTTCTTCTGCACTTGCTCATTGAGCTCTGGAGAGCCAAGTTCCTTCCACGAAGCAGTTACCGGACCGGCAAACTGATGCAGGAAGTGCTCAATGCCACCCGGACCGCCGCCCAGATGGTTCAGCATCATGTTTCCCATGATCCCCCAGCGCAGCCCTGGCCCCCAGGACAATGCCGTGTCGACGTCCTCGGCGCTCAGAACATCTTCCGCGACTAGGTAGTAGACTTCGCGCCCCAACGCCGCCTGCAAACGGTTGGCAACATGACCGCGTAGCTCCTTGTTCAGACGAACGGTCTTCTTGCCGATTGAGTTGTAGAACTCGACTGCGCGATTGATAACGTCTTCCGAAGTCTTGCTGCCACCTACAATCTCCACGAGCGGAATCAAATGAGGAGGATTGAATGGATGCCCAATGACACAGCGCTCCGGGTGCCGCTTCGCACCTTGCTGAATATCGGACATAGGCAGTGTCGATGAGCTTGATGCGATAATGACCTCGGGCGGCAGAATTTCATCCAACTGCGCATATAGGTCTTGCTTGAAGTCCAGTCTTTCGGGTCCGTTCTCCTGCACCAGATCCGCCCCCTGAAGCGCCTCAGCAAGATCTGCCGTGAACCTCAGGCGATTCCTATCGGCAGTCGTCGCTAGGCCAAGACGCTCAAGCGCCGGCCACGCGGAGTCGACGAACTCACGGAGGAGCTTCTCGGCGTTTGGGGCAATGTCTGTCGCGACGACGTCGAGACCTTTCGCCAAATAAAGAGCGGCCCAACTAGCACCGATTACGCCGGTGCCAATAATCGCAACGCGTTCAATCTTCCGATTCTTGCTCATTATTACATCTCCATATGTGCGTGGTTGCACAGATATTGGCCTTCGAGATCTAGCTTTAGCACTACCGGGGGAATGCGATTCCTGTCACTGGTCCAGGGAACGTATAGAGCGTTTCGAACTCCCCACCATCCATCGAAACAACTCTGACTGCGCCACTAAGATCGGCAACAAATGCTTTGCGCCTCTCAAGATCAAGAGCCAGGCCAATGCCTTCCTTCAAGCCCCGGGCAATGATCTGATGATTCTTCAGGCCATCGGCCGAGATGTCACCGCGATTCAGGCTGTTTCCACCCTCGCTGTCGAGGCCGCGATCTGTCCAATAGAGCTGCTGGGCCTCCTCATCGATCTCAAGATCGATTGGCTCGGGCAAATCTCCAATGAGCAGCTCAATGTCACTTCGGTTGGCGGCTGATTGACCAGGCGGGACGTCGAGCGGCATTCTGAAAATTCTGCCCTGACCTCCGTCTGGCGGGCCCTTCTGCGTCCAGTACAGGTGGCCGTTCGCAGCATCTATGGCGATGCCTACGCAGTGTCTAAGTACGTCAGAGCTGTCTTGTGGCCAGTCGCCTGTACGGAATAGCTCTGTCAATTCGTCACCGCTAAGGGAGCTTCGATAGATCGCCATCCCTTCGCGGTCGCACCAATAGAGATGGCCCGCGTGAGGATCGAGCTGAAGCTGCTTGGGCGTCACGATGGCGCCCCCTCCGACCAGCTTGCGATGCTCGCCGCTATTCAAGCTGCAGCTCTCGATCGCACCGTCGGCAAGGAGGAAATCCTCACCTTGTGCAGGCATCATTCCCATGTTGGTCCAAAACAAGGTCCGCGTTCCAACATCAACTTGCACACCATCCGGGGTGCCAGATTCGATCTCCAATACTGTTTCGACGGAACCCGTGGCGACATCCAAAGAAGCAATCCGGGCGGGGTAGGCTTGCAGGACAAAGAGCCTGCCGTTGACTAACGCAGGTGTAGACCTAGAGTCACTCATCTCGCTGCTCTCGTGCTATTGGGTTGATTGTGCTGGCCGTGGCTACCCATGCATGAAATGGTCTGCCCAGTTCGCCGCACGCGAATGATTGTAGGGAATGCAGTCGGGGTTGGGATTGTGCAAAAGCACAAGTAACGATATCCAGAATGACAGTGCATTTTTGACTCGCTCTCGTATAGCGGTCGTCGCTGTCCGCTGCCACCTTTCGCATCTGCATCAGAAGCCGGGAACGGAGCCTCAGCAGAGGCTCATCGGGAGGAGAATCGATCTGCGTTGTGCACCTTCATAGCGCTACATGTGCATTCACACGGTCCCATTCTTGATGCTCGCAACTTACGCTAGGCGCGCTAGCACTGCCGGCAACGACTCAGCAGCCGCTCTGCGCAAGTCGGTGTACGCCTGTTTCAGCGAGAGGCTGATTATTGAATGCTCAAACCGGAGTGGCCATGAAGAAAATAACAATTGCTCCTGCTACATTCCCCTCATTGGATCCTTTGCTTGTTCACCGCATCCTCCGTTGCGGACTTATCGGCATCGCAACTTCAGCTGGAATCGTCTCCTATAGTTCGGACGCCAGAGCGGATGATCAGTCAATCCTCAATCGTTCAGAGGATAGGTGGTTCTCCCGCGTCGGAGTGCTCGGCGTAACTTATGACTCCAGCGCACGAATCAGCTTGGGCGGAAGTGAGCTTCCCGGCGCTACTGCACGTGCTCGTGGAAACGTGACCGTGATTTTCGATGTCGGTTACGATCTAACGGACAATGTCTCACTCATGGTTATGGGAGGAGTACCTCCCCGAACAGCCGTCGACGGAAGAGGGGCCGTCGCTCCACTGGGAAATCTCGGCGCTGTGCGTTATGGCCCCATCTTTCTTACGGCAGTTCGCCGCCTCCCTGAATTCAACGGCTTCCAGCCATACATTGGCGCGGGGCTCGCTCATGCCTTCATTCTTAGCAACTTTGATGGAGCCGTCGCTGACCTGAAAGTTCATGACAACAGTGGGTTCGCGGCTCAAGTTGGCTTTGAGTACAGGCTGGATGACAGAAGGTCGGTGTTTGTCGACTACAAACATCTCTGGCTATATCTGAAAGCCAAGGGAAGTATCGAAGACAGCCCAGTTAAGGCCAAGATCACCCTTGATCCAACCTTGGTTTCCGTCGGGTTGAAGCTGCGCTTCTAGGGACCAATGGCTTTGCCGACAGTTCTGAGGACGTTGATCTAAGAGGTCAACTGGACGTCCCCCATACTTAGCGCTCACGAAAGCCACGACTGACTCAGCTTCAGGTCTTGATCGGAAACAGTGCTGGTCAAGCGTGCGCTGTTACGCCGGGCCCCTATGCTGACGCGACCCCGGAAGATGGCAAAGTCTAGTGATAGCCGGAACCTTCCCGGATCTTCCCCCTGAAGATCCGATACGACCATACCGTATAGCCGAGAATCACTGGCAGCATGATGATCAGCCCCACCAAGCCGAATCCGAGTGATGCAATAGGTGCCGCTGCAGTCCAAATGGTTAGGGAAGGAGGGAGCAGATAAGGCCACATCCCGAGCAAGAGTCCGAGGAACCCGAGGACGAACAGAGTCAGCGAAAGAAGGAAAGGTGCAAGGTCGCGATCAGAGCGCCCTCCAGAGCGCCAAAGAGCAACTGCCACTGATATGGTCAGAATAGGGACGGGCGAAAGCCACCAGAAGTTGCCGTTACTAAACCAACGGACCATCAGCCTGGAGTCCAGGAAAGGCATCCAGCTGCTGACCAATGCCATCGCAACAATAACGGCCGCCACCAGCGGACGGGTGAACTTTCTAGCCAGAATTTGAGTTCGACCTTCAGTCTTGAGAATCAACCAGGTCGCGCCTAGTAGTCCGTAGCCTGCTACCAACGCAGCCCCCGTCAGCATGGAAAACGGGCTAAACCAAAGGAACGGGCCGCCAGAGTACGTGCCCTCCACGATTGGAATACCTTGCACCAGAGTGCCCAGTATTAGCCCTTGGGATAACGTAGCAAGCAAAGAGCCCATCCCGAATGCCAGCCCCCAAAGTCGCTTTGACCGTTGTGCTTTGAAGCGAAACTCGAAAGCTACACCGCGAAAGACTAGTGATACGAGCAGGAGAAGGACGGGCAGGTACAGTGCCGATAGGAGCGCGCCGTAGACAGCTGGGAAGGCAGCCAGCAATCCCGCTCCGCCGAGTACAAGCCAGGTCTCGTTGCCGTCCCAGATCGGCGCAGCAGTGTTCATCATCAAATCCAGCTGATCTTCATCTGCGGCAAACGGCGACAGAATTCCTATGCCGAGCACAAATCCGTCTAAAACAACATACATCAGGATGCCGAAGCCGATCACGGCAAACCACGCTACAGGCAACCATGTGCTCAGATCCATTACGGCGGTCCTCAGAGAGATTGATCTACAGCGGATATGGGGCGCGCAGGCGTGCGATTCCCCTCGGCCAAAGAAGGGGCAACTTCATGCGGTTCCGGCCCTCTGCGGAGAATCTTGAATAGGTACCAAGAGCCCCATCCAAAGACGAAGCTGTAGCTCCCCGCGTAGACAATCAATGACAGGATAGTCATCCAGAGTGCCTGAGGGCCTATTGCGTCGGCAGTGCGCAGCACCTCATAAACCACCCAGGGTTGCCGTCCCATCTCTGTGACAAACCACCCAGCAACTAGAGCAAGGAACCCGCTGGGCACCATGACGGTCCATGCCCTAAGAAGCATTACAGAGCCGAAAAGCCTTCCACGCAGGAGTGTCAGCATAGAAGCCCAGCTGACAAGGAGCATGAGTGTTCCGAGTCCTACCATTACTCGGAACGCAAAAAAGACTGGGAGAACCGGAGGTCTATCGCTGGCCGGGACGCTAGTTAGCGGCTCAAAGGTTCCATCGACCGAGTGAGTCAGTATTAGACTTCCTAGGCGCGGAATCGCGATCTCGTACCTGTTCCGTTCTTCCTTTTGATTGGGAATCGCGAATAGAACCAAGGGTATGCCTTCACCCATGTTCGCTCGATTCCAGTGCGCTTCTACTGCGGCGATCTTCATCGGCTGATGTTTCAGTGTGTTCAGACCATGCATATCGCCGACAAAAATTTGAAGCGGCACGGCTACCGCCGCGAAGATCACCGCACAGCGGAGCATCTTGTGCCCAGCTTCGATATGTCGCTGCCGGCGTATGTACAGGGCACCGATCCCGCCTATAACGAAACAGGTGGTGATGAACGACCCCAGGGCCATGTGTGCTAAGCGGTAAGGGAATGAGGGATTGAAGATGATCTGGAGCCAATTGGCGGGCCGCACAATTCCATTGACCACTTCGTGCCCAGCGGGCGTTTGCAGCCAGCTGTTTGAGGCGAGGATCCAGAACGTCGAGCAAAGTGTCCCGAGCGCCACCATACATGTGGAAAGGAAGTGCAGTCGGGGTGACACTCTCCCCCAGCCAAACATCATGACACCTAGGAAGCTTGCCTCGAGAAAGAAGGCGGTTAAGACTTCGTAGGTAAGAAGCGGCCCTATCACGGCTCCCGCTACTTGACTGAGACGCGGCCAGTTGGTCCCGAACTGAAATGCCATGACGATGCCACTGACGACACCCATTCCAAACGAAACTGCGAAGATCTTTTGCCAAAAGAAGTAGATGTCTCGCCACAGAGCATTGCTCGTTCTAAGCCAGCGCCATTCCACGAAAGCGAGCCAACTGGCCAGCCCAATGGTAAAAGCAGGAAAGAGAACGTGAAAGCTGATCAGGAAGCCAAATTGAATCCGGGACAGGAGTAGAGCGTCCATCGCGTCCTCGTCGTTGCCTTAGTGGTTCGTGGCGAGAGATGTAGCTGTCCGATAGATGGGATCGAACTGTATCGGGCCATCTACCCCAACTGAATCCTACGCGTCGCGACGGGTCTGCTCGGTTGCGTAAACTTGAGAGACGGTCGCAACCTAGAATGGCTGCATGTGAGGGTAGCCCGTGCGCGTCGATGGTACTCGCAGTCATGCCTGCCCACCTTTGGGCTCAACAACAATTCGAACTGTGTTGATGCACAACAACGGTTCGGATCAACTGCAAGGTGCGGTTCCTGTCTTCTTTGATTGCGTTTGGGGCAAGTGTTGAGAATCGACTGTTCGCCATTTGCTCATTCTTTGGAGAACATGCAGAGCACCGAGCTCTGCGTTCGGATCTGGTAGACATCCAGCGTGTCAATCTATCGTTCATGACTTTAAGCAAGTTGCATTATCAGAGCAGTCACGAAGCGATAATCTCGCCTGCCGCTGTTTCGGCGATGACCTCGCAACCAGCCCCCAACTGGTTTCGCAAGCGGCGTCACATTCGATCTCCGCATCACGATAGAAGTGGCATAGCTGCTATCACGTAGCCATACAGCTCCGGTGGCACAGACGTTCTCGACAGCCGTGCCGCCTGGTGGTGTGCAATCTGAGTTCAGCCACCTATGAAGTGGTGCGGCCGCAGGCCAGTACACAAATAGGCCAGCAGAAGTTCCACTACATTGCGCAGACGTTGGAAGTAGATGCGCCGCATTCGTTCAGCCTTGAAAGGCACCTGAAAAGATCTTCTACAAGCGCAGCCCCTGCGCCCAAGATAGAGAATATGCCCGACAACAGCGGCGCTGAGACCTCATCTGCCGAGGTTGTAAATCCACGTTGCTCCACCCGCATCCCGGAAAGCGCCAGACACCTGCCAACATGGCGCCAAAACCAGCTCCTCCCTGAGACGGCCGCGTCTTTCCGATTCAATCGGGATTCTCTGGTTCTGGCAAAAGTCGCTGGGCCCTTCCTTGCTTCCAGCGCTTGACGTAATCGATAAATGCCCGAAACGCGGCAGAAGGAAGTCGCATGCGCGGGTAGTAGAGCGCCTCGCCTTCAAAGGGCGGCGTCCATTCTCGCAAGACCTGCACCAGAGTTCCGTCGTCTAGATGTCGCTGGGCCTCGCGTTGCTCGACGTAGGCCAAACCTGCGCCTGCTGCTGCGGCCTTGGCAGCAAGTACCGTCGTGCCCAGGATCAAGCGGCCTTTGACATCAATCTCTGGAGTTGCGCCTCCCTTTGGGAACTCCCAGCGCATGATGGCGTTGCTGGGAAGCCTTGCCCGTATGCACTCATGATTGAGTAGGTCGCCCGGGGTGCCCGGCGTGCCGCGTTCATCCAGATATGCCCTTGAGGCCACGATGATCAACGCCTCGTCGATCCCAAGTGGCAGCGCGATCATGTCCTGGGGAACGACGTCCAACAGGCGCAGGCCTGCGTCGAAGCCTTCCGCGATGATGTCAACCAGCCGCCCCTCGGTCACCATATCCACGCGGACATCCGGATACTCACGCATGAAGCCGACGATGATCGGCAACAGGCGCTCGGCGCCCCAGCTCGACGCATTGACTCGGATCAACCCGGTAGGGCGATCGCGCAGGTCGTGGACGTCTTCAATCGCGTGGGTAATCTGATCCAGCGCCGGTCGCACCCTTCGCAAGAACGAATCTCCAGCCTCGGTCAACGACACGCTGCGCGTATTGCGGAGAAATAGCCGAATGCCCAGGCGGCTCTCCAAGGAAGCGATGATATGGCTGACCGACGACGGCGACATATCCAGCTCAAGCGCCGCAGCGCGGAAGCTTTCGTGCACGGCTACGGCGTTGGCGACTTTGAGCGCACGCAACCCTAGGTCTTCCATTGTACGGTTTCCTTCATCATGGTGTACGGCATTGAGCCACTTACCGGAACAATAATTCTCTCATAGAGTAGAGAAACCGTACAAACAGCGTGAGATAAAACATGAAAACCGTATTGATTACCGGGGCTTCGTCTGGGTTCGGAGAATCCGTTGCAGTCCATTTCGCTGCCGAAGGCTGGAACGTGATTGCCACGATGCGCAATCCAGAAGCGGCTCCCAATGAACTCATTCATCGCCCCAACGTACTGGTGACCCGTCTGGACGTCCAGGATAGCGACTCCATCCGGCAGGCGATCGCCGCAGGGATCGCGCGTTTTGGTGACATCGACGCGGTCGTGAACAATGCGGGATACGGCCTGTTCGGCGTCTTTGAGGGGCTGACGCCCGACGCCATCCAGGCGCAGTTCGACGTCAATGTGTTCGGCGCAATGGATGTTGTCCGTCAGATCCTCCCGCACTTCCGCACCAAGGGCGCGGGCACGATCGTCAACGTGAGCTCCGGTGCCGGAACCATCGGGTTCCCGATGGCCTCCATCTACTGCGCTTCGAAGTTCGCTCTGGAAGGTTGGTCCGAAGGCCTCTCCTATGAGCTGCGCTCTATCGGGATCAAGGTCAAGATCGTGGAGCCGGGCGGGGCGATGAAGACCAACTTCATGGCGCGGGTCGGCGGTGAGACCGCCGGTCAGCGGGCTATCCCTGAGTATGAGCCCTTCCTTGGCCACGTCTGGCAGATGTACGCTGGCATGGGCGAAAACGCGGATCCGGACGCCGTCGAGAAGGTTGTTGCGTCGATCTTCACCGCAGCAACCGATGGCACCGACCAGTTGCGTTACGCGCCCACCAACGACATTGCCCCGATTCTGACCGCTCGTCGCAGCACCTCCGAAGAGAACTACCGCTCCTTCACTTTGGGGATCTTCGCACCCCAGGGCTGAAGCGATCTGCCGGACTAGACCTGCGTAACACGGCTGCTTCCACCGCCCCGCACAGCTGCCGCGCCCGATAGGGCGCCGGCGCGGCAGCGAGTGCTCCTGTAGGTGAAGGCAGGGCACGCACGCCAGCGACACCGCTTCGCCTCGCCTTCGCCTCGCCTTCGCCACCGCTCTGGTCAACGTTCACCAGACACACCGCGTCGCTGGGTCATCCAGTGCCTGGCTGTATGCATGACGTGGCCCGTGCCTCCATTCTCGCCGCGTACCGTTGCGACGCCTGGCTCGCACATCTATAGAGTGGCGAGGAAATCCATCACGGCGGTCACGCTCGGTAGTCGGCCAGTTCTGGAAGACGTAAGGATCGTTGTGTGGAAAGGGCCAGCGGTCCAGTTGGGTAGCACCTGGCGCAGGCGCCCGCTGGCCAGTTCCCCCTTGCAGTAACTCATCGGCAGGATGGTAACCCCCAAGCCCGCTACAGCCGCGTTGACAAGGGCGAAAGCTTCATCGACGGTGATCCTGGCTTTGGGAACCACCAATACAGTCCGCTCGCCATTGCTCAGGTGCCAGGTGCTGCACGTCAGGCCGCCAGGCAGTCCGTGATGCTGCGACAACGCCTCCGCGCTGCGGGGCTCTCCGAAACGTGCAAGGTAATCGCTGGATGCCACTAAGATCAGGGGCTCGGATCTGATGGTCCGCTGCACCAGTTCGGAATCCTGCAGGGGCGCAAAATGGCTGCGAACCGCAATGTCGAAACCCTCATTGGATACGTCGACAAAACGATCCGTTGCATGCACGGAGATCTGCAGTTTCGGATACCGCGCCAGTAGCAGGGGAAGGCTATGTGCGAGTTCGAAATGAAGCATGGCGACCGGAACAGTCATCCGTACGGTGCCAGTCGGCTCAGCCATACGTTGCTGTACCGCCACGCCGGCCAGGTCGACCTGCGTAGCGGCAGCCTTGGCGTGCTCGTAGACGTCTTTGCCGATATCGGTAAGGGAAAAGCTGCGGGAAGAACGGTTGAGCAGCCTGACGCCCAAATCCGATTCGAGCTGCGCCACTCGCTTGCTGAGGGTGGACTTTGGCAGGCCCAGCTTTTTCCCTGCGGCTGCAAACCCACCAGCATCCACGGCGCTGGCGAAGAGGAGAAGGTCATTCGCACTGTGCATCGTCCATGCCTGTGGACTTGAAGTTCGAGCCGCGACTCTAGCACCTGCGCTCGCCGCAACTCCACAATTCAGCGGCGGGAATTTCCACCATCTGATGAGATGAACACGATGCAAAGGACACTTTTCTTTGGCGCGCCAGGCGCCTGCTCGCTGGGGGCCATCGTTGCGCTTGAGTGGTCGGGTCTTGCCTACCACCTCTGCCGTGTTCAACTTGGCGACCCTGACAGCAGTCGACGTTACCGCCTGATCAATCCACTCGGGCAAACGCCCGGGATGAGGGTTGGCTACCACTTCCTGGGCCAAAGCCTGGCCATCCTGCAGCACGTGGCCAGGGCCTCCAACGATCCGCGGATGGGTGCCAAGAGTGGGTTTGAGCTCGATCGCCAGAACATGGTGCTCGGCTTCCTGCATACGACCTTCTTTGGTGCCTTCGCGCCTCTATGGATCGCCATGCACGGTGCCACCGAAGAGGACAAGCCAGCGCTATCGAGGATGGGCGCAGAGCGAGTCCGACTGGCTCACCAACAACTGGAGCAGCTGCTGGGGCAGCGTGAGTGGCTGGTAGGCGATGGTCCAACGATTGCCGATGCCTACTTCGCTGGACTCGGGCGCTGGAACGACCTGCATAACGCGATCGATCAGAGCGAGTTCAAGAACATCGTCGCCCTGAGGGCGCGCCTGGATCAACTGGACGCCACCCAGTTCGGCTACGACGTCGAAGCCGGAAAGACGCCAACCGGACAAGGCCGGTTCGCTGGGTATGTCGACTTCGACACGGCTGGGTACGGTCTGCAGGAGTTGCGCTAGCGCGCTCTGGCTTATGTGCAGCCCGCTATGCATCGCGGGCCACGACCGGCGTGCTCGCTCCAACCCGACAATGGCCGGCTTCTCACGGAGAGGTGTCCTGCCTCGCTTCGCATGCGGGTGGGATCTGCCAGGTAAGTGAGCAGGATTGGCGGCGCGCTTACTCGCCGCCATTCAATCAACCACCATACCTGCGCATCTATGTGAGCCGTCGACCGGCATTGGGCTCAATCACCACGCCATCGCTCTCCAATCGCGGAAGGGCCGCACCAGTGCGGCCCTTTCCACCTCAGCTCGGTAGCCGTACGCCTGAGATCTCCTCGAGAATTGCAATCAGTTCGTCCTGAAGTCCCGTATCCAGCGCTTGGGGATTGGGATGCATCTGCTTGAGGTATCGGAAGTAGCGCCCGCTGACGTTTGCCTTCTCATCGGTGCTGGTCGCCAGCCAGGCCTGGGTAACATGGGCCTTCTGCATGTCATCGGGCGCTGCGGAGCCTCCCATGCGTGTGGGTACCCAGCCGGGTTCAAGCGCGTTGGAGAGAACACCCTGCCAGCGCCTTGCCATCGCCGACGCCAGCATTGCGTCGTGAAGCTTGCTTTCCGCGTAGGCATTTGATCCGTCCCATGCCCGCCTGCGCCACAGGATGTCACCGAGGTTGGCATCGACATGGTGATGCATGCCGGAGCTGAGGTAGATCAGCCTTGACGGCTTGGAAATGAGCCCGGTCAGAATGTAGGGAGCCAGGGTGTTGATGGCAAATACGTGCGGCAAGCCATCAGCTGTGAGCTGAAAGCGCTCGCGGTACCCGACGGCAGCGTTGTGAATAACGGCATCGAAGTGCCCGAGCGCGTTGACTTGGGCCGCCACCTCCTTCGAGCCCTGGATGCTGCCAAGATCACCAACGACGATCGCTTCAGCCTTGGGCAGTGCCTGGCGGGTGTCTTCGGCCCGCTCTTCGTTTCGTGCATGCAGTACGACCTTGTGCCCTTGGCTCTGTAGGAGCTCTGCGGCCATCAGGCCAAGGCCGGTGGACGAGCCAGAGATGAAAACTCGGGACATTTTCGTTATTCCTCAAAAAGGGGGAGATTGGGATACCAGCAATGACCGGGTCACGGGCCGCTGCGGGATGTTGCGGCCAGTAGTGCGCCAGCCAGCGCACTACAGGCGCCGAAGAGATACACCGCCCCATAACCCAAGCTGCCCGCGATGAGCCCGGCCGCCGGACCAGAGACTCCATAGGCAATATCCAGGAAGGCCACGAACGCGCCCATCGCGCTTCCCCGGTTGGCAGGCGGGACACGTTTGAGCGCTTCTACGCCAAAGGCAGGAAACACCAGCGCGCATCCCAGGCCAGTCACCAGGGCGCCACCAAGGGCAACCCATTCATTTGGCGCAAGCCACAGCATTGCCTGGCCGACCGCCTCCACAAGCAGGGATGCCACGGCTACGCGATAGCCGCCGATACGATCGGGCAGGTGTCCAAAAACCAGTCGAACAAGAATGAAGCCGACACCAAAGGACGTCATCACCCATCCCGCGTTGCCCCAGTGATGCGAGGCAAAGAAGAGCGAGGCAAATGCAGTCAGACCAGAGAGGCCAACACCTTGGAGCATCAAACCGAGTCCGTCACGCCAGATGAGTCCGATGACCTTGTGGAAGGGCAAGCGAACTCCACCAGGTGACGTGTACGATGTCGCCAACATACCAATCAGCCCGGCCACGGCGGGGGCAACAATGCACGCCACCATTGCCGCCCAGAAGCCGTAGCTCTGGAACAGCAGCATGCCCAGCGGCGCGCCGATGGAAAGCGCTGCGAACATCGCAATACCTGTCCATGACATTGACATGCCAGCGCGCTGCGGTCCCACCGAGGCAATGGACCAGGAAACACAGCCGGTAACGAACTGGCTCTCGCCAAACCCGGCGACCAACCGTCCCACCACGATGATGGCCAGGCTGGTGGCTGGTGAGAGCGCGGGGGTGGCCGCGATCAGGTAGATTGCACCAGCCAGTGCACACACCAAAGCCCCCTGCAACGCCGAGCGCTTGCCGCCGTGCTGATCGGTGAGCTTGCCTGCATAGCCGCGCGTGAGCACCGTCGCCAGGAACTGGATGCCGATGACCACTCCCACCACGATGCTGTTGAAGCCCAGTCGCTCATGAATGAAGAGCGGCAGGACCGGCAGCGGAAGACCCACGGCGAGATAGCCGCAGAAAAGTGCGGCAATCACTCCTGATGCGGGCCGCGCAAGAAGCTCTGCCGGCGCACCACCCGTGGTGGAGCGCGCTTGTAAGGAAGTAGTCATGTTCAGTTCCTGGCGTCTCAAAGAGCGCGGAAGGGGGGACGGGCAGGGTCAGGACTGCGCAAAGATGTCGGCGTTGTAGCCACTTGCCTGGCAGAGGTAGTCGCGAGAGGCCATGATCTCGGCATTAAGCTTTTCGATGTCCACGTCGATCAGCTTTCCTGAGCGCTTACGCAACGTACCGGCGACCATCACGGTGTCAACGTCTGCACGCTCGACCGCCTGGACGATGGTTGCGATTGCATTATTGACCGGGAATACGGCAACGCCGTTGGTGCGCACCATGATGATGTCAGCCTGCTTGCCTGGCGTGAGCGTGCCAACCTTAGCCTCCAAGCCAGCGGCACGGGCGCCATTGACCGTCGCAGCACGCAGGACGGCCTCCACCGATATGGGCGCCGGCGCATCGGCTTCACCACGGAACCGCCGATACCGCATTGCGGCTCGTTGCTGGCCGAACAGAGCATGCATCTCACCGAACATGTCGCTCCCGAAGGCGGTATCCAGATCGACACCAAGCGCCGGTGCCAAGCCATGATTGACGGCAACCTGATAGGCGAAGCTGTCATCATCAAAGCCAAACAGCGCATCGGATCTGGGATTGATCGTGATGTTGACGCCTGCATCGGCAAGGAGCTTCCACGTCTGTTCCGGCACGCGGGTACAGTGATTGAAGATGTTGTGCGGTCCCAGCACTCCGGGAGCAGCAAACTCAGGGCCCAATTTGGCGAGGTCACCGATGAACTCAGTGAGGATATGCATATCCAGCTCGCGCGCAACCTTCCACCAGTCAAGGTTCAACTGACCGAAGAGGCCGACTTTCACCATGCTGTCGTCGTGGTTCCACTTTGCAGCCAAGCGGTGCAGGTCCTGGGGCAGATGGCTGCTGGATGCCTGTTTGTCCATCGCCGCGCCGACCATGTGCAGAGCGCGGATCCCACTGTTGTCCAGCGCTGCAAGTGCGGCGTCGGTATGCAGCGAGCTTCGCGAGTTATGGCATGCATCCACGATGGTGGTAATACCCGAGTCCAGAGCGGCAACCGCCGTCAGCTGCGTGCTCAGGTACATATCTTCAGGTCGGTAGTGAGACCCCAAGGTCTCACCGACGAAATCGATGTACGCAAACAGGTCGTCCACATTCGGCATCATGCGGCGCATGACACCCAGCCACATATGGTGATGGGCGTCGACCAGACCTGGCATGACAATGTAGCCAGCGGCGTCGATGACCTGCGCATCTTCCACCTGCAACGACGGGCCGATCGCCTCGATACGATCGCCGGTGACAAGGACATCGCCCGTCACAAGACTGGGGGACTGCTCATCCAGGGTAAGGACGGTGCCTCCCTTGAACAGGGTGCGGTTGATTGACATGGCGTGCTCCACGGGAAGAAGGATTTGGGGTGACGGCCTGGCTGGCTTGAGGGCTGCCCGGCTGGCACGGGGGGCACTATAGGTTGCGCCCGGGTATTGAAAAAGGTAGATTCCGACAAATCAGATTTGACTAAATGCAAGGATCAACCGTGGGCTCGGACGGTCGTCTTCTTTCAGGATTAAGCGTGTTGGCTGCCGTCGTTGAGGCAGGAAGCTTCGGCAGGGCAGGGGAGGCCTTGGGCATGTCCACGTCCGGGGTGAGCAGAGCCATCACCCGGCTGGAGGAGCGCTTGGGCGTTCGGCTGCTGGACCGGTCGACGCGATCTCTACATCTGACCGGGGAAGGGGCCAGCCTTTATGAACGGGCTGCGCCGCATCTGGAGGGAATTGAGGAGGCGGCAAGCTATGTTTCCAGCGCCGCGGTCGCAGTGCGCGGCAATCTGCGTGTCAGCCTGAACCGGATCTTCGCCAGATATGTCCTGGCCCCAAAGCTAGACGAACTTCGCCGGCGCTATCCGGGACTCAGCCTGACCACGATGCACCAAGCCGACAGTGGAGATCTGGTAGGCGAGGGGATTGATGTGTCGGTACGCTTCGGACCGCAACCTTCATCAACCATGACCTCCCGCCTGCTTTTGAAGACACGCGTGATCACAGTGGCCTCGCCCCGGTATCTGGAGCGTCGCGGGCGACCAAGCCGGCCGGAGGAGCTGAAGGACCATGACTGCATCGAGTACATCGATCCCCAACGCGGCCGGCCGTTTGCGTGGGAGTTCCACCGCGGCGGGCAGGTACTGCCCGTGGAGACTGGGGGCCATATAACCACCGAGGACGTCGACCTGATGGTCCAAGCCTGTCTGCACGGCGCCGGCATCGCACAGACCTTGGAGCTAAATGTGCGGGAGCTAATTGATCAGGGAAAGCTGATAGATCTGTTTCCCGACTGGCCAGATGAGGTATATCCACTCTACGCCGTTCGGCCCTCCCGACGTCTGGCGCCAGCAGCGGTTGAAGCGTTCTTGGAATTTTGTGTAGAGATCTGCCAAGCGGTTGTTGATGAAGGCTGATTACTTGATCTGCCGGAATGACGATCACCGGCGCAGGCATGAGCTCTCATGTACTGAACGTCTCCGCTGCTGGCGGCCTTTCGCTATCGAGCAGGGTTAGGTCCATCACCAGACGAATGAATGCCTCACGCATAACCTGCTCTATGCACTGGTCTATGCACTCGGCAGCTGGATGAGCAGTGATCGTCCTCAGGTCAGTATGCGATAGAACTCGCGCAGGGCTCCCAATTGAACGGCATCGCCCTCAACCGTCCGCACCAACGGGTACGGAGGTTGATAGAGGATGGCTCCAACTCAGGCCGTCATCCAGACCCGGATCAGCGAGACGAGCTTGTCCACGTCCAGTGGCTTGGCGACGTAGTCGTTTGCACCAGCTTGAATACACTGCTTCTGGTCGTCGGGCATAGCCTTGGCTGTGAGGGCGATGATCGGCAACTTGCCGAAGCGCCCGTCCTGCCGAATCTCACGCATGGCGGTTAGGCCATCCTTGACAGGCATCATTGTGCTCGAGCCGATAGATGTAGCCCGTCTCTCCAATGCGAAGCAGGCCCCGTAGATCCGCCGCGGCGATCTCGCTCCGCCGGCTCCCACCGCTTCAGAATCCGAAGCAAAGCAGGGCGCGATCACCACTCCCTTCCAGGTTGTCGTCGCAGAACGCCATGGCGTACGGTGGACAAGGTCCACGGGCCGAGCTTGGCCTTGAAGCCCGCGGCCCCCTGGGTACGTGATCGACCACAAACGCGGCATGGCCTCCGGCAGAGGCAACTTTCTAGCCTCCGAGAACTCTCAATGCAGCTAGAGAAAGCACTTAAACGATCCGAAGCGGTACCCTTAGGACTAGTCCTGAAACTCCACGCATGCGGCCCGCAGAACACGGCAGGGATCCGTGGCCAACATTTCGGACGGAGTTGTGCCATTGAGCATCGCGTGGGGCGACAGGAACCACTCAACTTCTCCCCAATAGGTGCCTCGCCGTAGTCCGCCTGACTCATGCTCAAAAGGAGCGAACTCGCGCAGCACAACCAAAATTTCCGCTAGGTGGTCCACAGGCTGGCCGCTCGGGAGGAACTGCCAAGTCGGATAGCGGTAGCTGGGCGACGGATGGGTGACGTAGACCCCCAAGAACTTGCCAGCGCGGCGCAATTGGCTGACAAGGCGGCTACCGTTCGGCGCATGAAAGCCAAGCCCGTGACTGACCTGCGCGGCACTTAGCCATTGCGCAGCAAGTGCTTGGCGCGCAGCAGCCGCATCGCGGAGGATCCGTTGAGCGGGCGTAAGAGTGTCGAAGTGCATTCAGCCGTCTCGAACTATGAATGCCACACAGGACGCGAGTCTAGCAAGCCGGAAGAAGTGTGGGCGAGCCGTGGGGAGAACGCCCCGAGCCTCATGGGTTACGCGTCAATACTTTCTACCTTGCGGCAACCAACAACCAAAATTATCTGCAATGGTTCGTCTTGTACTGAAATTGTCTGCCTCAAAAGCTAAAAAGTCTGCAATGGCACGCTAAAAATGACCGCAATGAACAATTGCCACGCGGAGCCGACAAAGGCCCAGATCCGGCGGATATTCAATTTCGCATAATGTATATTATGTTCTAG
This sequence comes from Stenotrophomonas sp. YJH_SMC_127, assembly GCF_059372445.1. Taxonomy (NCBI): domain Bacteria; kingdom Pseudomonadati; phylum Pseudomonadota; class Gammaproteobacteria; order Lysobacterales; family Lysobacteraceae; genus Stenotrophomonas; species Stenotrophomonas sp. YJH_SMC_127. Next base: position 563,742 of record NZ_JCAFVO010000002.1, read on the forward strand.
CCAGACTGGCCCGGGCGACCGCCGCCCGGGCCCAACCCGCGCTGCAGGCTCCCCCTTCAAATGGCCGCCCCAACACCGGCAGAACCGCGCCCCACAGGCCGAGCATTTCTCACCCCGTATCCAAACGCCCTCGTGTAGGCTCGGCGCACCACTTAAGGACGGGTTTGGCGATGCGCCTGGCTGATTTTATCGAACGGAATGCGCGGGAAATCCTCGACGACGCGGTGGCATTCGCCGAAACGCAGGCGCCCGATACCGTCGAGTTCAGCGCAAAGCAACTTCGGAATCATCTTCCCCAGATTCTTCAGGCGGTCATAGACGATCTCAGATCGCCGCAGACAGACTCCCAGCAGCTCGCAAAGTCCCACGGGCTTGCACCGTTGAAACCCGGCCCCGAGTCCGCCGCGTCCTATCATGGCCGAACCCGCGCCATCGCCGGCTTTGGCCTCAACCAGATGGTGGCTGAGTATCGAGCGCTTCGGGCTTCGGTACTTCGGCGATGGGCATCCGACCAGCAGCTGGTCACTTCATCGATCGATGACATCCTTCGTTTCAATGAGGCCATCGACCAGGCGGTGGCCGAATCCCTTGCTCAGTTCTCTGCCGAGGTCGAATCCTGGCGGCAGATCTTCCTCGCGGCGCTCGGGCATGATCTCCGAGGCCCCTTGGCAGCGATCATCTTCTCGGCAGACACCCTGGCCAGTGGGCTGCAGGACCCAGCTTTGGCCAAGCAGGCCGAGCGGATCATCAACGGCAGCATGCGCATGAAAAAGCTGCTGGACGACCTGCTGGCTTACAGCCGCAGCAAGCTGGGCGATGGGATGGCCATTCATCCGGTGGACTGCGATCTTGCCCAATCGCTTGGCGAGGAAGTCGAATTGCTTCGCGCTGCCCTGCCCCACGTCCCTATCACGTATGAGGTTGAAGGCGATACCCGCGGTTGCTTCGATGCCTCTTCGTTGCGCGAGGCGGTTCACAACCTCACGACCAACGCCGCAAAGTACGGCGAACACGGCACCGATGTGCGGATCAGCCTTGAGAGCCTCGCCGACCAGACCCTGATCACGGTGAGCAACGCGGGGGCCGAACTGTCGGACGAAGCGTTCAACAGCCTGTTCGATCCCTTGCGCCGAGGCTCGCACAACGCGTCACAGGGAGAACACGCGAGCCTTGGCCTCGGCCTGTTCCTGGTGCGGGAAATCTGCCACGCGCACCGCGGCACTGTTCGTGGACGATGGCGTGATGGCCGCACCTCATTCGTCATCACACTCCCGAAGAATGCTGATTGATGCGGCCGACCTGGCGACGGCACTACAGGAACCTGTGCATTACGAAGACATCGACCAACCCGCGCCTGCCATGCCGGAAGGCCTCTGGCAGCGTTCCAACCACCGCAAACCCCAGCTTCCGGTACAGCGCCACCGCCGGGCCGTTGGTGCTGACCACGTAATTGAACTGCATGGCCAGGAACCCTTCCGCCCTCGCCAGCTCCAGGCTGTGTTCCACCAGGGCTCGGCCCACGCCCCGCCCCTGTGTCGCGGCGTCGACCACATACGTGGCGCTGGCCACATGCGCCCCAAGGTCAGGGAAATTCGGGCCCATCTTGTACATGCCCACAACCCGGCCCTCCAGCACAGCTACATGAGGTGCCTGGGCCTGGAACCAATGCGCGCGAAACGTCTCGACGGCGAAAGAGCCAGCAAAGGGCAGCGCATCCTGCGTCGCAATGGCTTGCTCGAACATGCCCCACATCACGTCGAAATCGCCTGCACGTGCGGGCCGGATATCCATGCGACTCCTGCAGATCTGTGGTGGTGACCAGGCCGGACACTACCAGAATCCAACGCCTGCTCCGTAGCTGCTTCACGCGCCACCGCCATCGGCTCGGCAATAGTTGCAGATATTCCGGCCTTCAGAGCAGTAGATGCCCCCTGTTTCCGCGCACATCCCGCACCGGCTTCGACGGTGGCGTGTTCCTGCCTGCGTCCTGCTGGGCATCTACCTGCTGTACCTGCTGGCCGGCAACATCTTCCTCAACACACCGCTGTTTGACCAGGTCACCAACCGCAAGCCGCACAAGTTCGTGATGACTACTGGGCCGGCCATTACCGTGCTGCCAGGCCACGTGATCGCCTGGAATGTACACATGCGCGGCCATGTGAACCACACGGTCTACGTGCTGCACGCCGACCGCGCCAGCGCTCGTCTGGCGGTGCTGCCCCTGTTCCAGCGCGAGGTGCGGGTGCCCCGGCTGCAGGCCACAGGGGTTTCGGCCGAGATCAGCCGCGTGGAAGAGGCCATCCCGCCACCGCCGCGCAGCGACCGCGGCTGGACCCTGCGCTTCGATGCCATCCACAGCGACAGTATCCGCAGCGCACGTTTCGGCAAGCTGCTGATCATCGGCCAGGGCCAGGGCACGGTGGGCTTCCTCAAGCAGCTGCGCGGCGGGCCGTCGGAACTGTTCGAATCCGAGGTTGCATTCAGCGATGCGGACACCAGTTTTGACGGCGTGCAGCTGTTGGGCGACATGGATCTCACCGCGCGCTTCAGCTATCCGCGCCATTATCGGGACCAAGCGCCCGGCCTGGCCAAGTTGAAGCTGCTGCATGCCCAGCTCGAGGTCGATGCCCGCAGCCAGGGCCTGCGCATGGACACCAATGCCACAACGCCGAAGATCTCCAGCGCACCAGTGCCCGGACGGCTGCAGGCCGCACTCCACCTGATCGATGGCCAACTGCAGCCCGGCGACCACGCGCTGTGGCAGGTGCCGCTCTACCTGGGCGACGGCGCCCCCGATCGCGGCATGCTGGCGCTGCAACTCAATGTGGCCAGGGACGTGCGCCTGCAGGCCCGCTTGCCGCCAAAGTCCGGTTCAGGCAGCGAGGTGGATGCCGATCTGCATATCAGTGGCCGGGACATTCCCTTCCAACAGCCCGCACAGCTGCTGGAACGCAGTTCTGGCACAGTGCGCGGCGAATGGACGTTCACCTCGCTCAACTGGATCCCTGCCCTGTTCGTGCGCAAGCCGTGGCTGCAGCTGGATGGCGGCGGCACGCTGAAGGCGGACCTGCGCCTTCGCAACGGCGAGCTGACCGAAGGCAGCACCGTGGACATTCCTGCAGCCGAAGCCGTGGCCGAGGTGGCGGGTGTGCGCTTGGCGGGCACGGCCAGTGCCCACGGCGAACTGAAGGCCGGCACGCCCAGCCAGGCGCGGCTGGCCGTCCGGTTGCCCCGCTTCACCGCGCGGCCAGGCGATGCCAAGGACGTACGCCTGTTCGACGGCCGGGATCTGGCCCTGGACCTGACCGGCGATGGCCGCCTGCAGGAACTGCGCAAAGGCGTCCGCGCGCAGCTGCGCTTCAGTGAAGCCACCATCCCTGATCTGACCGCCTACAACCGCTACCTGGGTTCGCCCCAGGTGCGACTACTCCGTGGCACCGGCACCGTGAGTGGTGATGCGACCCTCGATACCGACGGGCGCGTCGGCCATGGCACGGCCCGGCTGTTGGGGCGCAACGCCAGTGCAAAGGTGGCAGGGCTGGACATGGGCGGCGATATCGACGTGAACGCAACACTGCGCCGGGGAGACTTCAACCAGCGTCATTTCGATCTGTCCGGCACCACGGTCGAGCTGCGCAACGTGCAGGTGGCGGGCACGCAGGGCTCGACGGCATGGAAAGGCCGCGCGGCCTTCAGGCGTGGGCGCATCGATGCGCAGTCGCCGTTCCAAGTGGATGCCACCACGGACCTCGATCTCAGCGATGCGCGACCGTTGCTGGCGCTGTTCGCAGAGCGCACCGACTACCCACGCTGGACCTTGTCCCTGCTGGATTCCGGACAGGTACAGGCGCAGGCGACGCTGCGCTGGCGCCCTGGCCATCTGGTCATCGATGGCCTGCAGGCCGAGAACGACCGCCTGTCGGTACGCGCGCGGCTGGATCTGCTGGAACAGCGCAAGCGCGGTGATCTCTATCTACGGTGGGGGCTGCTGGGTGCGGGCATCGAGCTGGACGGCGACCAGCGCCAATGGCATCTGGTCAAGGCACGCGAGTGGTTTGACCAGCGGCCTTCGCTGCTGCCAGCGGGCCAGGGCACGGGAGCTGCAGGCTCGTCGCACTGAAGGCAAGCGGCTGCATCCATTGCCGGCCCCGGTGCGTATACACCGACGCCCCAATTGACGAGTTGCACGCAATGAACAAGCGCACACAGGCCTATGGCCTTCTGGGATGGGTGGCGATCACCTTCGCCGCCGCCGCACTGGGCGCGTGGGCCTCGACGTCCGCCGCCAGCTTCTATGCCACCCTCGTCCTGCCTGCATGGGCGCCGCCTGCCGGTGTGTTTGGCCCGGCATGGACCCTGCTGTACGCCATGATGGCGATTGCGGCGTGGCTGGTCTGGCGGGAGCGCGGCTGGCGCGGCGCGCGGCCTGCGCTGTGGCTCTATCTGGTGCAGCTGGCCATCAATGCACTGTGGAGCTGGCTGTTCTTCGGCTGGAAGCTGGGCGCCCTCGCCTTCGCCGACATCCTGGTGCTGGTGGCGCTGGTGTGCGCGACGATGCTCGCGTTCGTGCGCGTCCGCACGATGGCAGCCGTACTGCTGCTGCCCTATCTGGCCTGGATTTGCTTCGCCTCGGCGCTCAACTTCGCAGTCTGGCGTGCCAACCCCGGGCTGCTGTGATAGCGCGCCGCATCGCTTACGCCTGGGCCACGACCTGTGGGCGCCAGTTCCTCAACAGTGCCGGCTTGAACGCCTGCTGCCCGCAGCCGGTGGGGCAACGCACCACACGCGCCGACGAATGGCTGACCAGGCCTTGTCCTTCTTCGGCCTTGAACACCGTCTCGCAGGACAGGCAACGGGCCACCAGCGAATACAGGTGCAGCAACCGGCCACTGGCGGGGTCCTGCAGGGCATCCACATCCAGCAGTTCGAAATGGCAACTGTCAGCCAGCATGCGGTACGGCGTAGAAGGCAGGGTCTGCAGGTTCACGGGCGTGGTATCCGACGGAAGTCGAGCCACCCTAGGGCAGCCGCTGTCGAGCCGGCGTGCAGCGCAGATGCACTGGCCGCGAAGCCGGCAGAGACGCCTGCCGCATGCGCATCGCTGCTTGTATGAAGAATTCAGTTTCAGATGGAGGACACGCCACATGCACAGGGAGGTAGGCGGACACGCTCTTTTGCTTCACCATCCATGGTTACCGGATACACCGCTGGGTCGTTCCTGCCCTTCACGAATCATGAGTCCCGCCCTTGATGCCTTCTGCTGAGCCCTCGCACGACGCTGCCCTGTCGCGTTGCGCGCGCGAACCGATCCATACCCCCGGCGCGATCCAGCCGTACGGTGTGCTTCTGGTGGTGGAACCGCACTCGCTGCAGGTGCGTGAGCGCGCCATCAGCCACCCCGCCCTGCTGCAGCAGTTCGGCGAGCCGTTGATGCAACACGTCGCCGAGGTGATGGGTGGCGTGCTGGCGCCGTTCCAGGCGGTGTTGCAGCAGGCCACGGTTGGCAGCAGCGCACACGTGGGCGCGGTGCATCTGGATGGCCATGGCCGCCACCAGCTGCTCGTGCACCGGTCTGCAACCGACCTTCTGGTTGAACTGGAGGCGCCGGTTCCGGGCCAGCCCGGTTCGCTGGAAGAGCTGTACCCGGCGATCCGCGAGCTGATGTCCGGCATCGAGACCGCCACGACGGTGGAAGACCTGTGCAGGCTGGCCGCCGCGCATGTGCGACGCCTCACCGGCTTCGACCGCACCCTGGTCTACCAGTTCGATGCAGGCTGGAATGGCACGGTGGTGGCCGAGGACGGCAACGGCCTGCTGCCATCCTATCTGGACCTGCGCTTCCCCGAATCGGACATCCCCGCCCAGGCGCGTGAGCTGTACCGCCGCAACCGGGTGCGCCTGATTGCGGACAGCGATTACACCCCTGCACCGCTGCTGCGCGCGGAAGCGCATCGCGACGCGCCTCCCACCGACCTTAGCCTGGCCGTGCTGCGCAGCGTCTCGCCCGTGCACCTGCAGTACATGCGCAACATGGGCACCGGGGCATCAATGTCGGTGTCGCTGGTGCACGAAGGGCGGCTGTGGGGCCTGGTGTCCTGCCACGCGGTGCAGCCGCGCCGCCTGCCGTACCACGTGCGTACGGCCTGTGAGTTCATGGGCCAGATCCTGTCGCTGCAGATCGCGCTGAAGGAGCGCGCGCGCGCGATCGAGGAACGCGTGGCCCGTCGCTCGGTGCTGGTCAAGCTGCTGGCACGCATGGCCGGGGACGAAGAGTTCATGGCGGCGCTGCGCCACGATGAGGCCAGCCTGCTGTCGCTGACCGGCGCGGCCGGCGCGGCCATCGTGCACAAGGGGGACTGCATGCGCGTGGGGCAGTGCCCGCCCCCCAGCGAGGTGCTGGCCCTGGCCGACTGGCTGGCCAACCAGCACGCCGGGCAGGAAATGTACTGCACCGATCATCTCGCCGCCGACTGGTCGCCTGCCGCGTGCCTGACCGACGTGGCCAGTGGCCTGCTGGCGGTGTCGATCTCGCAGCTCCATCACAGCTACCTGATGTGGTTCCGGCCGGAGGTCGTGCGCACCGTGCGCTGGGGGGGCGACCCGCGCAAGACCGATGCGCCCGGCGTGGCCCTGTCGCCGCGCAACTCGTTCGAGGCGTGGAAGGAGACCGTGCAGCAGCGCAGCCTGCCGTGGAGTGATGCCGACTGCGATGCCGCGCACGAAATGCGCACCGCCATTGTCGACATCGTGCTGCGCAAGGCCGAGGAAATGGCGGAGCTGAACGAACAGCTGGTGCGCAGCAACAAGGAACTGGAAGCGTTCTCCTATTCGGTCAGCCACGACCTGCGCGCTCCCTTCCGCCACATCGTCGGCTACTCGGAGCTGCTGGGCAGCTCTGCGGGCGAGCGCCTCAACGACACCGAACGCCGCTTCCTCGACACCATCGTGGAATCGGCGAAATCGGCCGGCACGTTGGTGGATGACCTGCTCAGCTTCTCGCAGATGGGCCGCTCGACGGTGGGCCGGGTGCGGCTGGACATGGCTGCGCTGGCCGAGGACGTACGCAGGACGTTGGCCCTGGACTATGCCGGCCGCGAGGTGCAGTGGACGCTGGCGCCGCTGCCGGAAGTCGAGGCCGATCCGACCATGCTGCGCCTGGTCTGGCAGAACCTGCTGGGCAACGCGATCAAGTTCACCCGCGAGCGCGAGCAGGCGGTTATCGAGGTCGGCCACGAACGCAACGACGACGAAGACCATTTCTTCGTGCGCGACAACGGCTGCGGCTTCGACATGCGCTACGTGGACAAGCTGTTCGGCGTGTTCCAGCGCCTGCATCACGTCGAGGAATTCGAAGGCACCGGCATCGGCCTGGCCAATGTGCGCCGCATCATCGGCCGCCACGGCGGCCGCACCTGGGCCGAGGGCGAACCCGGCAAGGGCGCCACGATCCATTTCACCCTACCCCGTTCCACAGGAGATCACCCATGAGGGACCTGCGGCCGATCCTCCTGGTCGAGGACAGCCCCAAAGACGCCGAGCTGACGATGGCCGCGTTGTCACGCTGCCAGCTGCTGAACGACGTCATCCACGTGCGCGATGGCGCCGAGGCGCTGGACTACCTGCGCTGCGAAGGCAAGTTCGCCGGCGCCATGCACGGCGGCCCGGTCGTGGTGCTGCTGGACCTGAAGCTGCCCAAGGTCAATGGCCTGGAAGTGCTCGAACAGGTCCGTGGCGACGCGCAGCTGAGCAGCACCCCGATCGTGATGCTGACCTCCTCGCGCGAGGAACAGGATCTGGTGCGGAGCTACGAACTGGGCGTCAATGCATTCGTGGTCAAGCCGGTCGATTTCAAGGAATTCTTCGATGCCATCCAGGGGCTGGGCATGTTCTGGGGCATCACCAACCAGCCACCGCCGCACCGGCCCAACGGTTCGGGGCAGCACCATGCGTGATGGATCGCGCCGCAGTGAGCGCCTGCGCATCCTCATGCTGGAGGACAGCGCGCTTGACGCGGAGCTGATCAGCGCACAGCTGCAGCGCGCAGGCCTCGACTTCGAGGCCGAGCGGCTGTGGACCCGCAATGCGTTCATCGAGGCGATCGACAATCGCCCCTTCGACATCATCCTGGCCGACCATGTACTGCCCGGATTCGATGGCGATGCCGCCCTTGCGCTGGCGCGCGAGCGCATCCCGCACACGCCTTTCATCTTCGTCTCCGGCACCCTGACCGAAGAGCTGGCCGTGCAGGCCTTGACCCGCGGCGCACGCGACTATGTGGTGAAGCAGCGCCTGCAGCGCTTGCCGGATGCCATCCGTCGCGCACGGCAGGAAGCCCACGAGCGCAACCAGCTGGTGCAGGCGCAGGCTGCGCTCAATGAGAGCCAGGCGCAGCTGCAGCAGGTGACCGACGCCGTTCCGGCGCTGATCGCCCGGCTCGACAAGGACCACCGCTACCGCTTCGCGAACAAGGCGTTCCTGGATTGGCATGGCGTGAGCCAGGCCGAATTGCTGGGACGCCTTGCCCGCGATGTCAGCGGCATCAGCGCCTTCGAACGTGCCCTCCCCAGCCTGGAACGCGTGCTGCAGGGCGAGCGCACCAGCTTCCAGGTCGAGCTCGTGCATCGCAGCGGCCAGTCACGATTCGTGCAGATGGACTGCGTGCCGGAGCATGCCGCCGATGGCAGCGTGGCCGGCTACATCTGCATGGGCAGCGACGTATCGGTGTTGAAGCAGGCCGAACTGGCCCTGCGTGAGGACAACCAGGCCCTGGAGCAGCAGGTGCAGGCGCGCACCGCCGAACTGCGGGCCAGCAAACGGCGGCTGCAGGCAATCTTTGAATCCAGCTTCCAGCATCAGGTGCTGCTGGATCTGTCCGGGCGCGTGGTCGATGCCAATGACGCTTCATTGGCCGCCGTGCTGGCGGACAAGAAGGACATTGTCGGCCAGCGCTTCGGCGAATCCCTGTGGTTCGCCAACACCGACGGCGTCGGCGCGGTGGTTGACCAGGCCGTCGCCGCGGCGGCGCAGGGTCGCAACTCGCTGCATTCCCTCGAGCTGGAACTGCCCACCGGCCGGCGCAGCTTCGACGTCTCGCTGCGCCCGCTGCTGGACGCCGACGGCGTGGTCACCGCCGTGGTATCGGAGGCGGTGGAAACCACTGCGCGGCGGCAGGCCGAGCATGCGCTTCGCCAGTCGCAGAAGATCGAGGCGGTCGGCCAGCTCACCGGCGGCATCGCGCATGATTTCAACAACATCCTGACGGTGATCTCGGGCAACATCGAGCACGCCATGCTGCTCAGCGAACGGGCCGGCGAAGCCGGCGCGATGGCCAGCCGTGCCCTGGACAATGCCCTGAAGGGGGTTGGCCGTGCCGCCAGCCTCACCCAGCGCCTGCTCGCCTTTGCCCGGCGCCAGCCGCTGCACAGCCAGGCAGCCAACCTCAATGAGTGCCTGCTGGACATGCAGGACATGCTGCGGCGGGCGCTGGGCGAACTGGTGCAACTGGACATCCGCACCGCCGAGGACATCTGGTGCGTGGAGATCGACATCAGCCAACTGGAAGCGTCGGTGCTGAACCTGGCGGTCAATGCGCGCGACGCGATGCCGCACGGCGGCCGCCTGGTGATCGAAGTCGACAACAGCCACCTCGACCACGACTACGCCGCATTGTTCCCGGATGCTTCCCCCGGCGAGTATGTGATGCTGCGGGTGCGCGACAACGGCCACGGCATGGACGCGGCCACCCTGGCGCGCGTGTTCGAGCCGTTCTTCACCACCAAGCAGGTCGGCCGCGGCACCGGGCTCGGCCTGTCGATGGTGCACGGCTTCGTGAAGCAGTCCGGTGGCCACGTGCTGATCGATTCGGTGGAAGGCGGCGGTACCAGCATCACCATGATGTTCCCGCGCTCGCCTCTGGCGCTGCCTTGCGAGGCTCGCGTCCCGCAGACGGGCCTGGCCGGCTACTCGCCACGCGAGGAAACCGTGCTGGTGGCCGAGGACAACGACGATGTCCGTGCGCATACAGTCGATGCGCTGCGCCTGCTGGGCTACCGCGTGCTGGAAGCGCACGACGGCCCCTCGGCGTTGCGGCTGCTGGAACGGCCGGACACCAAGGTCGACCTGCTGTTCTCGGACGTGGTGATGCCGGGCATGTCCGGCTGGGAGCTGGTGCGTGAGGTGCGTGAACGCTGGCCGGCAATCGCGGTCCTGTTCACGTCAGGCTATCCACGCGACCACGATGCGGTTGGCGCGCAGGGGCGTGCAGCCGCCCTGCTGCCAAAGCCATTTACCCGCAGTGACCTTGCGCTGGCAGTGCGCACCGCGCTGGAGGCTGCGCCGCGCTGAGGTCAGGCGGACGCATCGCGCATGCCTGCCGCGATCCGGTTGATATCCGCGCACTCGATCGTGGCCGGCGGGTTTTCTCTTCCGGCCAGGGCGATCATGGCCATGCCCAGCGCCAGGTTGCTGGTCATCAGCGAGGGCGCGAGCGCACCGGCCAGTTTCATCAACGGCGCGCCGCCCCAGTACAGGGGTTTCAACAGGGCATGCCGGGTACCTGTCCCCGGCACCGGCCGGACCCCGCCCGGACGCAGCATCACCGCGCGCAGCGGCAGCGCCTGCAACGCCCGCTCGGTCTCGCCCTTCACCCGCAGCGGCATCAGCCGGCTTTGCGGGTCCGCGCCTGCGCCGGAGACATACAGGAAGGACCCCTGCGGATTCACCGCAGCCCAGGCGCGGGCCACTGCCAGTGTGGTGTCCAGGGTCACGCGCCGGTACTCGGCCTCGGCAGTGCCAACCGGTGGCGCGCCGGCACAGTAGAAGCATGCGTCGTACCCGGCCAGTTCATCACGCTGCGCGTCGATGTGCAGGAAGTCCGGGACCACCCGTTCGCTGCCGGGTCCGCGCAGGCTGCCCGGGCGCCGCACCAGCGCGGTCAAGCCGGCAACCTGCGGCGAGCGCTGGCAGGCCAGGGCAACGCCCTGCCCCAACAGGCCTGCAGCGCCGGTCAGGAGAATCCGCAATGTCCGTGCCTGAGCCATGGCCAGGGCCGCGCTAGAGTTTCACGAACCGCTGGATCTTGCGCGCCAGCCACCCGCTGAACACCAGCGGTGCATCCAGCGCCGACACACAGATGCACGGCACCCCCGGCGCGGTCACCGGCTGATGCTCCACGTCTTCATCCAGGTCCGCCACGTCGCCGGGTGCGAACAGCCCCAGCGCATCGTTGTAGGAACCGCGCAGGATCTGGGTCAGCTCGCTGCGGCCATGGCTGTGCATGGGCAGGCATTTGCCCGGGGCGATCTTCAGCATGATCAGCGAAGGCATCTGCTCGGCACGGATGCAGTGCACGCCGGGTGCCATCCAGCGCCAACGCAACCCACTGAGCGATGCCCCGAAGTAGGGGTGCAGCGAGGCAGGCAGATGGTCCGGGTCGGCCTCGGGCCGCTCCTTCGGCACGGGACGCGCGGCCTGGTCCATGGCAATCGGCATTTCCGCAGCCAGCTGCATCAGCATGGCCTCGCGCAGCTGTTCGCGGCGTGGATCAGGCGCGGGCGGCTGGGTCTGCTCGAGCAGCACCGAGCCGATTGCCTCGGCCTCGCGCAGGCGCTGGCGGCAGTGCGGGCACTGCTCCAGATGCGTACCAGCGACCACGCTCAGTGGCGTGGGCAGCGCGCCTGCGGCATAGCTCATCAACGTCGATTCGTGCAGGTGGTGGCGCGGGTTCACAGCGCACCTCCCACTTTGGCCTGCAGCTGCAGGAACGCGCGCCGCAGATGCGACTTGACCGTGCCCAAGGGCATGCCGATCGCCTCGGCGATCTCGCTGTGGCTCTTGGCCTCGAAATAGGACATGCGCACCAAGCGCGCCTGCACGGCGGGCAGTTCGTTGATGCGCTGGCGCAGCCGGGCCTGGTCGGCAAACTGTTCGGCGCTGCTGCGTTCGATCACATCCAGGGTTGCTGCGTCCTCGACGGCTGCCTGCACCTGCATCCAGCTGCGCTCGCGGCGGATGCGGTCAATGTGCAGGTTACGGGCGATGCGATACAGCCATGTGCTCAGCGCACCCTGCGCGGGATCGAAGTCGGCCGCGCGCAGCCATAGCCGCAGCAGGCTCTCCTGCGCCAGTTCCTCGGCCACCGCGTCAGGCACGCCCAGGCCCCGCAGGTATACGCACAGCCGCGGCATGAAGTAATCATAGATCCGCATGAAACAGTCGCGGTCACGAAGCCGTGCCACGCCGTCCATGTCACCGGCCCAGTTCGTCGGCTCGCTGCTCGGCTGCTGGGAACTGGACACGATGCGTGCGGTATCGAAGTTGAGGGGGTTGCTGGCGGCGTCAGGGTACATCGGCGTTCGCGGCGGGCGGGTGAAGGTCTGTCCTCTGTACGCGCAGGGGCCGTGATTGGATGCAGCCGCTGCAGACGCATCCAACCGCCCATCCCCGCCGTATGACCTCAGCCCTCCTTTCCTGGATGAACGCGATGCGTACCGCCTGGCTGCTGCTGTGCCTGCCCCATATCGCGCTGGCCGCGCCCTGGCTGCGAAGCGAGGGGGTAGCAACGTCGTCGCGCGGCGACCTGCTCTACCGCGAGGTGCACTGGCGACGCGATGCGGCCGAGGGTGCCGAGCGCTGGGTGCTGTACCAATGCGCGGACGGGCGGCCTTTCGCCCGCAAGCACCTGCCGGCCAGCGCGGACCCACAGGCGCGCGGCTATACCCTGGAGGACCGGCGCAGCGGCCAGAAGGCCGACGTCGAGGCCGCCAGCGGCAGGGTCTCGATCGCGTGGAAGGAGGATGCCGGCAGCCCACCGGTGCAGCGCGAGCTCGACCTGCCGACCGGCGCGGTCATCGACGCAGGGTTCGACGCGGCGGTGCGCCTGCATTGGCAGGCGCTCATGCGCGGCGAGCGTGTGACCCTGCCCTTCCTGGTCCCAGCGCGGCAGCGCTACTTCCCGGTGCAGGTAAGGCGCATCGGCCCGCAGCGCTGGCAGGGGATCGATGCGCAGTCGATCGAGGTCAGCCTGGACACCTGGTACGGCGGCATCGCGCCACGCCTTGCGCTGGTATATGCCAGCGCTGACCAGCGCCTGCTGGAGTTCCGTGGCACCAGCAACCTGCGCGATCAACGCGGTGCCTATCCACAGGTGACGGTGCGCTTCATCGCCGCAGCGGCTGGTCGCCCCGCCAGCGAATGGCAGCAGGCCTGGGCGCAGCCGCTGACAGATCGCTGCACCGTTATGGCCAGGTGAAATCTAAATTTCCTGCCGCGCTCCGCATCCAGTGGGCCTTCTGCCGCGTAGAGGAAGACACGAAACCCGCCGAGATCCGCCATGGCCTCTGTAGCGCCCCTCCCCCGTCGACGCTGGCGCCTGCTGCGCACGCTGCAGCGCTGGTTCGATACCGGCAACGCCGCAGAGGCCACCGGCGAGCGGCCGGGGCGGATCGACTGGGTGCGCGCCGTGCCCTTCGTGCTGATGCACCTGGCCTGCATCGCAGTGATCTGGGTGGGCATCTCGTGGACAGCGGTGATCGTGGCTGCAGCACTCTATGCGGTGCGCATGTTCGCCATCACGGCGTTCTACCACCGCTACTTCTCGCATCGCACCTTCCAGGCATCGCGGCCGGTGCAGTTCGTGTTCGCGGTGATAGGCGCCTCCAGCGTACAGCGCGGGCCGCTGTGGTGGGCCGCCCACCATCGCCACCACCACCGTCACGCCGACCAGCCGCTGGACCCGCACTCCCCCCGTGAGGGCGGCTTCTGGCGCAGCCACATGGGCTGGTTCCTGACCCGCGAGGCCTTTGCCACCGACCTGTCGCGGGTGCCCGACCTGGCGCGCTACCCGGAGCTGCGCTGGCTGGACCGCTTCGATACGGCTGTGCCGGTACTGCTGGCCGCAGCGCTGTATGCACTGGGCGCCGGGTTGGAGCGCTGGGCGCCAGGCTTGCATACCTCCGGCTCGCAATTGCTGGTGTGGGGCTTCTTCATCTCCACGATCGTGCTGTTCCACGCCACGGTCACCATCAATTCGCTGGCCCATCGCTTCGGTCGCCGCCGCTTCGAGACCCGCGATGACAGCCGCAACAATCTCTGGCTGGCGCTGCTCACCTTCGGCGAAGGCTGGCACAACAACCACCACTTCTTCCCGGGCACCGTCCGCCAGGGCTTCCGCTGGTGGGAAGTGGACCTGACCTGGTATGGACTGCGCGCGATGGCGGCGCTTGGGCTGGTCAAAGGGCTCAAGCCGATTCCCGAGTGGGTGCTGGCCAAGGCGAGGTACTGACATGCGCATCGCGATCATCGGTTCGGGCATTGCCGGACTGGCCAGCGCCTGGTGGCTGGACGGCGAACACGACGTCACGCTGTTCGAGGCCAACGACTATCTGGGCGGCCATACCCACACCCACGACGTGCAGGTGGATGGCGTCCGCATGGCGGTGGACACCGGCTTCATCGTGTTCAATCCCCAGCACTACCCGCTGCTGACCGCACTGTTCGACGAGCTGGGCGTAGCCTCGCAGCCGACCACGATGAGCTTCTCGATGCACAGCGAGCGCAGCGGCGTGGAGTACAACGCCACCTCGCTGGATGGCCTGTTCTGCCAGCGCCGCAACCTGGTGTCGCCGCGGTTCTGGGGCATGCTGGCCGACCTGCGCCGGTTCTACCGCGATGCCCCCCTGTTGCTGGCAGAAGACGAGGGCCCAACGTTGGGGCAGTACCTGCGCAGCCAGCGCTACGGCGATGCCTTCATCGACGAGCACCTGCTGCCGATGGCCTCCGCGCTGTGGTCGTCCCCGACGGCCACGGTGATGGACTTCCCGGCGCGCTATCTGGCCCAGTTCATGGCCAACCACCAGATGCTGCAGATGACCGGGCGTGCACCCTGGCGGGTGGTGAGCGGTGGATCGGCCCGCTATGTCGACGCCCTGCGCGCCCGCTGGCGGGTGCATGAGCGGCTGGAGTGCCCGGTACAGTCGGTCGAGCGCATGCCGTGGGGCGCTCGCGTGCACAGCGCGGCCGGCGTGGAAGGCTTCGATGAGGTCATCCTGGCCTGCCACAGCGACCAGGCCCTGGCGCTGCTGCGTGACGCCGACCCCATCGAACGCGACGTGCTCGGCGCCATCCGCTACCAGGCCAACGAAGCGGTGCTGCACACCGACGCGTCATTGCTGCCGCGCAACCGCAAGGCGTGGGCGGCATGGAATGCCCATGTGCCCCGCGACCCTGCTGCGCCCTGCACGGTCAGCTACTGCATGAACCAGCTGCAGGGCCTGCCCGGCAGCACGCCCCTGGTGGTAACGCTCAACCGCAGCGAGGCAATCGACCCGGGCAAGGTGCTGCGCACCCTGCATTATGCGCACCCGGTGCACGACCATGCCGCAGTGCGCGCGCAACAGCGCTGGGCCGAGCTGCAGGGCCGCCGCCACACCTGGTTCGCAGGCGCCTATTGGGGCTGGGGCTTCCATGAGGACGGCATCCGCAGCGCCCGCCGCGTGGTCGATGCACTGCGCACCTGTGAACCGCACCACGTCATGGCGGCTCCCGGCGAGGTGGCCGCATGAGCGCCAGTGCGCTCTACTTCGGGCAGGTGGCGCACCGCAGGCACCTGCCACACCCGCATGCGTTCCGCTATCCGATCGCACAGCTGCTGCTCGACCTGGATGAACTCGACAGCGTGTTCGCCGGGCGCTGGCTGTGGTCGATCAATCGCCGCAATCTCGCCGAGTTCCGTCGCAGCGACTACTTCGGCGATCCCGCGCGGCCCTTGGCCGATGCAGTGCGCGACCACGCTGCATCAACCCTGGGCTACCGGCCCACCGGCCCGGTCCGCCTGCTCACCCATCTGCGCTTCGCCGGTCACGTGTTCAACCCGGTCAGCTTCTACTACTGCTACCGGGCCGATGGCAGCACGCTGGACTGCATCGTCGCCGAGATCACCAACACACCCTGGAAGGAACGGCACGCCTACGTGCTGCCGGTCGCAACGGCCACGCAGGAAGGCACCTCGCTGCGCTGGCGGTTCGACAAGTGCTTCCATGTCTCGCCCTTCATGCCGATGGATTGTCATTACGACTGGCGGTTCAACTGCCCTGATGAGGACCTGCGCGTGCACATGCAGGTCTGGCGCGACGGCGCGCGCCAGTTTGATGCCACCCAGGTCATGCAACGACACCCCCTGGATGGCCGCGGGCTGGCCCGCGTCCTGGCCTGCTATCCACTGATGACCACCCAGGTGGTGGCCGCCATCCACTGGCATGCGTTGCGGCTGTGGCTGAAACGCAATCCCGTACACGACCACCCTACCCTTGCCGAGAAACCGCGATGAATTCGATGATTCCTTCGGTCGCGCTGCCGCGCCCCGGCGCATTGGATGCCTTCCTGCGCCGCCGCCTGCTGGCCCAGCTCGCCCCGATGCGCGACGGCCGCCTGTGCGTGCGCGACGCGCTGGGCGAAGTCTGGTTGGGCGATGCCCGCGGTGAGCTGCATGTCACCGTCACCATCGAGGACCCGGCGTTCTATCGCAAGGTGGCGGCCCAAGGCAGCGTCGGCGCCGGCGAAAGCTACATCCATGGCGAATGGCGCTGTGACGACCTGGTCGCCCTGATACGGCTGCTGGTGCGCAACCGCGATCTGCTCGACAGCATGGAACACGGCCCGGCGCGCGTGGGAGGCTGGCTGCTGCGCGGCTGGAACCGCCTGCGCCGCAACAGCCGCGAAGGCAGCCGCCGCAACATCGCCGCGCACTACGACCTCGGCAACGACTTCTTCGCCCTGTTCCTGTCACCGGACCTGATGTACTCCTCGGCCCTGTTCGCCGAAGAGGGCGAGTCGCTGGAATCCGCCTCGCGGCGCAAGCTGGACCGCATCTGCCAGCAGTTGCAGCTCAAGCCGGGCGACCGCGTGGTGGAGATCGGTACCGGCTGGGGTGGTTTTGCGCTGCACGCGGCGCAGCACTACGGCTGCCACGTCACCACCACCACGATCTCCGCCGAGCAGCATGCACTGGCCGGCGAGCGCGTCCGCGTCGCCGGGCTGCAGGACAAGGTCACGCTGTTGATGCAGGACTACCGCGACCTGCAGGGCCAGTTCGACAAGCTGGTATCGATCGAGATGATCGAAGCCATCGGCGCCGAATACCTGGACACCTACATGGCAACGCTGCAGCGCCTGCTCAAGCCCGATGGTGTCGCCCTGCTGCAGGCCATCACCATCGAAGATCACCGCTACGAGCAGGCACGGCGCAGCGTCGACTACATCAAGCGCTATGTGTTTCCGGGCAGCTTCATTCCGTCGATCAACGCGATGGTGGCGGCCAAGACCCGATCCAGTGACCTGCAGCTGGTCGCCCAGCAGGATTTCGGCCACTCCTACGCACTGACCCTGCGCGCCTGGCGCCAACGCTTCCTTGCCCAGCTGCCCGCTGTGCAGGCACAGGGCTTTGATACGCGCTTCTGCCGGATGTGGGAGTTCTACCTGGCCTATTGCGAGGGCGGCTTCCTGGAGCGTTCGATCGGCGTTTCGCATCTGCTGCTGGCGCGCCCCGGGCATCGTCCCGCTGGCGCATCGGGTCAAGGCGGCTGAGGTGCGCCGGTTCTGGGCCAATCTGCTTGGCAACCAGCTGGTCTGGCTGTGCGCCGTGGCCGGCGCCGGGCGCGGCTGGCAATGGCCGGCGCTGCTGGCAGCGTCGCTCTACATCGGCAGCCAGCTGCTGACCTCGCCGCAACCTCGGCTG
This sequence comes from Stenotrophomonas sp. YJH_SMC_127, assembly GCF_059372445.1. NCBI lineage: Bacteria > Pseudomonadati > Pseudomonadota > Gammaproteobacteria > Lysobacterales > Lysobacteraceae > Stenotrophomonas > Stenotrophomonas sp. YJH_SMC_127. The sequence goes on from NZ_JCAFVO010000002.1 coordinate 581,473, forward strand.
GATCTTCGGCTGATGCTGTTGGCGCTGGCCTGCGCGTGGCTGGTCGACGCCAGTGCCGCCGCCAGCGGCACCGTACGCTACGCCGCGGCCCCGCTGGGCTGGACGCCACCCCTTTGGATCATGGCGTTGTGGGCCGCGTTTGCGATGACGCTGACCACTTCGATGCGCTTCCTGCTTCGCCACCCTGCCCTGCCAGCCGCGTTCGGCCTGCTGCTGGCCCCGCTGGCCTATCTCTCCGCAGCGCGCGGTTTCGATGCGGTTCGATTCACTACGCCGCTGTGGCAAGGCCTGCTGGTACTGGGGGTGGGCTGGAGCATCGCGCTTTCGCTGCTGTGCATGGCCGCTCGTCGCGGCTCCCGCACCATCCCGCCGCCCTTGGCCGGAGCGCCGTCATGATCAATCTGGTGTGGGTACTGCTGTATGCCGTGCTGGTGATGAGCTGGGGCTGGGCCTGGCAGCGGCGCCACCGCAACATCGGCGTGGTCGATGTGCTCTGGGCCAAGGGCGTGGGTGCTTCGGCCCTGTTGCTGGCGTGGCTCGGCGATGGTGCGGCGGCGCCACGCATTGCACTGGGCGTGCTCGGTGGCCTGTGGGGCAGCCGACTGGCACTGCACCTGTGGCATCGGGTCCGCCACGAACAGGAAGACGGTCGCTACCGTTATCTGCGCGATTACTGGCAAGGGCATCAAGCCAAGATCTTCGGCTTCTTCATGGCCCAGGCACTGCTGGTCGTGCTGTTCGCCCTGCCCTTCGTCGCGGTGGCTGCCAATCCACAGACCAGCATGACGTTGTGGGTCGTGGCCGCCGCACTCGTCTGGCTGCTGAGCGTCGGCGGCGAGAGCCTGGCCGACCATCAGCTGGCCCGGTTCCGCGCGAATCCGGCAAACCAGGGTCGCACCTGCCGCGCCGGGCTCTGGCGTTACTCCCGCCACCCCAACTACTTCTTCGAGTGGCTGCACTGGTTCAGCTATGTCCTGCTCGCGGTCGGCTCGCCGCTGTGGTGGCTGGCGTGGTCCGGCCCGCTGCTGATGTATGTGTTCCTGCGCTACCTGAGCGGCATTCCGTTCACCGAAAAGCAGGCGCTGCGCAGCCGCGGCGACGATTACCGCGCCTACCAGCGCAGCACGCCGATGTTCTTCCCCTGGTTCCCTCGTCCTTCCAAGGAGCATTCCGCATGAGCGCGATTCCGTCACTGACCCCGGCCGACGACGCGGAAACCGGGCTGATCGCCTGGGCCGAACGCGGCCTGGTTCCCGATGCCGCGCTGCGCGCCGGCATCCGTCGCCTGTGCGCGCAACGCCTGCACGAGGAAATGCTGGGCGGTATCGAAGCACAGTCCGCACGCTTCGGCCGTCGCATCGCCGAGCTGGCCGACAGCCCGCTCGCGCTGCATACCGACGCGGCCAACCGCCAGCACTATGAGGTTCCGGCGGCCTTCTTCCAGGCCTGCCTGGGCAGGCGCCTGAAGTACAGCAGCTGCTACTACCCCACCGGGCGCGAAACGCTGGACCAGGCGGAGGACGCCATGCTGGAGCTGTACGGCCAGCGCGCCGGACTGGCCGATGGCCAGCAGATCCTCGAACTGGGCTGCGGCTGGGGTTCGCTGACCCTGTGGATGGCCGAGCGCTATCCCGCCGCCGCGATCACCGCCGTGTCCAATTCGCACAGCCAGCGCCAGCACATCATGGCGCAGTGCCAGGCCCGGGGGCTGCACAACGTCGAGGTGATCACCCGCGACGTCAACCAGCTCGAGCTGCCAACCGCACGCTTCGACCGCTGCGTCTCGGTGGAAATGTTCGAGCATGTGCGCAACTACGAGCGCCTGCTGGCGCGCATCAGCCAGTGGCTGAAGCCCGACGGCGCGCTGTTCGTGCACATCTTCGCCCACCGCACGCTGATGTACCCGTTCGAGACCGAGGGCGGCGACAACTGGATGGGCCGCCATTTCTTCACTGGTGGCCTGATGCCGGCGGCCGACACGCTGCTGCATTTCCAGCGCGACCTGCGGCTTGACCAGCGCTGGTTGCTGGACGGCACCCACTACCAGCGCACGGCCGACCACTGGCTGGCCAACCAGGATGCAGCACGCGAGGCGGTGATGCCGGTGCTGGTCGCGACCTACGGCCAGGCCGCCGCGAAGATCTGGTGGCAGCGCTGGCGCATGTTCTGGATGGCATGCGCCGAGCTGTTCGGCTACGACGACGGCCAGCAGTGGCTGGTCGCCCACTATCTGTTCCGCCCCCGTTGAGGTGTGACATGCGCATGCGCTCGCTGCTTCCCCTGCTGGCATTGAGCCTGTTTGGTTCCGGCTGCAGTTCCACCGATACCCGTCCCCTGCCCCGCCCGCCCTCAGTGGACGTGCCACGCTTCATGGGCGACTGGTATGTGATCGCCCACATCCCCTCATGGCCGGAGCGCGAAGCTTTCGACGCGGTGGAGAGCTACGCATTGAAGCCCGACGGGCGCATCCAGACCACGTTCACCTATCGCAAGGGCAGCTTCGACGCCCCCCAGAAGTCGATGCACCCTGTTGGACGGGTCGAGAAGGACGGCAACGGCGCCCTCTGGGGCATGCAGTTCATCTGGCCGATCCAGGCCGAGTATGTGATTGCCTGGCTGCGCGATGACTACGGCCAGACCATCGTCGCGCGCAGCAAGCGCGACTACGTGTGGTACATGGCACGCACGCCACAGGTGTCCGAGAGCGACTACCAGCAGGCCGTGCAGCGCATCGCGGCCATGGGTTACGACACCGCAAGGCTGAGGCGCGTGCCGCAGTCGGTGCGCTGAGCCATCGGTCATCCCCACGCAGCACCTGCTGACGGCAGGGCGTGTCGACATCTGCTTGCGCCGGATGTCGCATTCATCACCGCTGCGGCATTGTTCATCCGGCACGCGCGCAGCCGCTGCCGGACCCGTGCGTACAGCGACGCCGCCCCTGCCCTGCCTGCAGTAGCTGGCGCCGGGGCCGCGAACACTCAAGACTCGACCGCGGCGGCCGCTAATGGCCAATGCAGGGCTGTGCGCGCCGGCCACAATGGCCGACGAAGGGTGCATTCCGGTCGTGGCCGATTTCACAATGGAAGGAACAGGCAGTTGAAGGAAGAACGACGCAACACGTTGCAGGCCAGTCATCGCGCGATCCTCAGCTTCTGGCACAGGGTTGAGTTCTTCATACCCTACGATCTGCAGGGCCAGGTCCTTGAGTCGAAGGACGCGGACTGGAGCGTACGGCAGCTGTCCAGGGATCAGCTCGAGCGATTGGACCCAAAGGATCTGTGGTCCCCACCCCTGCCATTCGGTCGCAGGCTGAGCGGATTCGATGTCTACCTCGGCATATTCGACAAAGCCCAGCTGGCCGATATCACCCAGCGGGTACTGGCTGAGACGCCAAGCGGAGACGAGTCGCTGGAACAGGATGAACGGGCCGAACTGGAAGGCCTGACCTGCGCGGCCAGCCTGCGGGCAAGCGCCGAGGGCGTGCTGCAGTTGGGTGAAATCTCGGTATCGACCGTTCCGTGGGCACTGGGCACGATCTCCAGGCGTGGCTTGCAGGGCCTGGACTTCGACGCCTTCCAGGCAAGCCTTGAAGCACTCAAGCGCGACGTAGCAACGTTCCGCAGCGCCGCTGCCACCCCCGCCGGAGAGGGTGAGGGCCCAACGCCCTGCAGCCCCGACGACCTGTTGCGCCTGCTCGACATCCTGTGCAACTGGTCGGGTCATGACTCTTCCGCGGGCGACGCGTCCGCTCCGCTGCTGGTCATCCGGGCGAAAAGCGTTGAAGACAAGCCGAAGCCGGAACGGGCAGCAAAAGCCACACCCCCAGGGCCGGACAACGAGCCAACGGCGGAAGCGGACGACGCCGAGGACGACGAGGCCCAGCCCGAAGAGGACGCGGAGATCAGCATCCTCAACAGTTTCTTCGTCGAGGATATCGCGCGGGCCATCGGCGCACTCGACCAGGGCAAGGCCAGTGCGCCGCTACGTACCTACCTGAGCCCATTGCCTGAAAGCCGACGCGAAGACCTTTACACCCCAGAAGGCCATGCGCTGATTGCCGACCGGCTGCGCCCGCGCCACATCAATCGGGGCCACTGGCCCGGCGATCCTGCACACACGATGAGCCTGATGCAGCAGTTCGCTGTGAACAGCATCTTCGAGCAGGTGCGCGATTCAGGCATCTTCTCGGTCAATGGCCCGCCCGGAACAGGGAAGACCACGCTGTTGCGTGAGGTCTTCGCTGAGAACATCGTGCGGCGTGCACGTGCATTGTCACAGTACGCGACGCCAGCCGCTGCGCTCGGCCCAGCCCGCGAAGTGAACTTCGAAGGTGAGAAGCCGTGCAGGGTCTCGCCACTGAAGGCCGACCTGGCCGGCTTCGAGATGGTGGTCGCATCGTCGAACAATGCCGCCGTGGAGAATATTTCGCGTGACCTGCCGAAGAGCCGGTCACTGGGCAAGCCCGGAGGGTCGCGCTGGCGCAACAGCACAGGGGATGTGACCTTCGACTACCTGCGGCCACTGGCCCGCAACCTGCTCGAATGGAACGGCAGGGGCGCCTATGAACGACCGGCGGCAGACAGCGATGCCTGGGGGTTGATCAGCTGCGCGCTGGGCAGGAAGGCCAACCGCGAGGCACTTGTGCGGGCCATCAGCAGGAGCGCCCCAAAAGATGGCAAAACCCCCGCACCGAAGGGCTACGACCGCGCCCGCCACCAGTCGCTCTGGGAGTGGCGGGACAACCCAGCAGCCATGAGCTTCCAGCAGGCCAGGCAGGCGTTCGGCAAGGCCGATGCGATCGTCAATGGCCTGGTCGAAAAGCTTGATCGGCTCGCCTCGCTCAGCCGTGAGATCAGCGGCAACGATGAGGAGAGCTTCTGCCGGCAAACGACTTCTCAGCTTCGCGATGCACAGCGCGCGCATGAGGAAGCTGCACAGCAGTGCCGTGCACTCGAGGGCCAGCGCAGCAGATCCGATGAACAGCTCGCCCTGCTCAAGGCGCAACGCATCCTGCTCAGGGAAGAGAAGCCTGGCTGGTGGGCCCGCATCTTCGACCGGCAGCGCGCGCACAGCCATGCGGCCGCAATGGTGCAGAACGCAGATCATCAGCACCGATGGACCCAGCGCGGGCTCGAACTCGGGACGCAATGTGATACGGCGCAACAGCACCTGGGCCGAACCGCGAGCACCCAGGCCGAGGCATCGGCCGCCGCGCAGGCACGGGCGCAGCAATGGGCTGGAATGACGCAACAGCTCGAACAACTGAAAGCCGAATTCGGCACCGCGTCCCATCCCGCCGACGCGGCCGAACTGGAAGATCAGGACTGGCAGATCAAGGGAGTCTGGAACAGCGAGCAGCTCAACGAGCAGCGCGCCAATCTCTTCGTGGCGGCACTGCAGCTTCACCAGGCCTGGCTGCACGAAGTGGTGCAGAAGGGCGGCGGCTTCGCCCAGAACGTCATTGCACTGTGCCACCTGCTGAGTGGCAAGCGGCTGCAGGAGCCACGCGATGCGCTGGCCATCTGGCAGAGCCTGTTCATGATCGTGCCGGTTGTCTCCAGCACGTTCGCCTCGGTCGCACGCCAGTTCCGACATCTGGGGCCGGACTCGATCGGCTGGCTGTTCATCGATGAAGCTGGCCAGGCCGTGCCGCAGGCGGCAGTCGGTGCACTGCTGCGCTCCAGGCGCGCGGTCGTGGTGGGTGATCCGCTGCAGATCGAGCCGGTGTTCACCGTGCCGGTCAAGCTGCTGCAGGCGCTGGGCCGAACCAGCGCACTGCCCGCAGGCGTGAACGTCTCGCCCGACAAGACCTCCGTACAGGTACTGGCCGACGAGGCCAACCCGCTCGGTGCCCGCATGGAGTCCGGCGGCTCGCCGCTCTGGATCGGCAGTCCGCTGCGCGTGCATCGTCGCTGCGTCGAACCGATGTTCTCCATTGCCAACACGATTGCCTACGAGGGGAAGATGATCTTCTCCAACCCCTGGGAACCCAGTGCGGCGCGGCCACCCGCCGACAGCCTGGACATCGGCAGCAGCGCCTGGGTACACGCCCCCGGCCGCACCAGCGACAAGCAGGTCGTGCCGTGCCAGATCGACCTGGTGCAGCAGGCGTTGGCCGCGCTCTACCACAGCACCGGAAGCCTTCCCCCGGTCTACATCATTTCGCCCTTCAAGCGCATCAAGAATGCCCTGCTCGAGCGACTGCGGAGCCAGGACGCCTGGCTTGGCCCGGATGCCCCACCCGGCACGCAGGCGCCACGCACCACCGAACTGCGCACGTGGTGCAGGGAGCGCGTCGGCACCGTGCACACCTTCCAGGGCAAGGAGGAAAGCATTGTCTGGATGGTCCTGGGCTGCGACACGGACACGGTGGGCGCGGCGCACTGGGCCTCCAGCAAGCCCAATCTGCTCAACGTCGCCGTCACCCGTGCCCAGCACCGCTGCTTCCTGATCGGAGACACCGCACTCTGGGGCGGCCTGCGCCACTTCTCAGACGCCCATGCCAAACAGTTGCCCCGCATCACCCCGGCGCAGTTCCTGGGTCGCATGTCGATCCCCCGCGTGCAGACTCGATAGCCCTGCCCTGACGGCGTCAACGACTCAGGTCAGGGGCGCAGGGTCACGCCAGCGTGACGCGTCACATTAATGGTTCCGGCAGCCACGACGGGACGCCTGCAGCACCCCATCCATTTACGTCACGAATGCGTAAGCCCCGGCCGATCAACTGCATCCATCGATCTTTAGGAATAGTCGTAAAAACGCAACGAATTCGATGTTCGACGCGACAGCGGCGCCAGAATGGCGGCCACGCCCATGGGCGCCGACCACCTCCCGCGCATGAATGGATTTCCTGCACCGCGTCGGCTTCGCCTGGCGCTCCTGGACGATCACGAAGTCGTCCGTCGCGGCACCGCCCTGCACCTGTCAGGCGATCTCCGCTTCGACATCGTCGCCAGCCACAGTTGCAGCAACGAACTGCTCTGCAGCCTGCAACGCACACCAGTGGATGTGGCCATCATCGATCTCACGCTTGCCCGTGACGACCTGGGTAGCCTCGAGCTGGTTGCGCTGCTCCGCCGGGAATTCCCGCGCACGCCATTGCTGGCCTTCGCCACGCTCTGCCCCACCACCAACCTCAACAGCCTGATCGATGCCGGACTCAACGGATTCGTCAGCAAGGCCGAACCGCTTGCTGCATTGTCCGACGCCATCGTACGTGTTTCCCAGGGCCTGACCCGGGTTCCACCGGACGTCAGGCTGGCCGGCGACCGCGGCGAGCTCAGCCGCAACGAGCGCGAAGTGCTGGGCCTGCTGCTGGAAGGCTTGACGGTCTCCGAGATCGCATTGCGGCGGCACCGCAGCATCAAGACTGTCAGCACGCAGAAGGTTGCTGTGCTGCGCAAGCTGGGATTGCGCAGCGACGTGGAAATCTACGCACTGCGCGAACGACTGGAGACACCGTGAGGCGCCAGCCGCCGTTGCGCCGCCGCTTCCTGTCCACGGGCTGCTGGCGCTCCTTCTCCTGCCGGCTGCCTCGGCCGAAGATATCCGCTCGCCACGCTGGCTGCCGGGCAGCACTGTACGGGTCGCCACGACTCCCTCCCTGCGCCCCCTGCCCGCGGCCCTGGCCGATCCGTCATCACCGCCAACGCTCGCCCATGGCTATGCCAACCTGGTGGCGCGGCACGCCCAATTCCGTTTCCTGGAACACCCCTACCCGACAACCGCCGCATCGATCCTCGCTGTATGCCATCACGAGGCTGACCTGGTCATGGTGTTTGGCGGCGCAAGGCACCAGGCGCTGCCCTGCCCCGGCCTTGCCGCGTCCACCCCGTTCCGTGGCGGCGCCACCCTGTTGGCCGGACGCGCCGGCGAGTGGCTGCCACGGGAGATGCGCGAACTCGACGGCCGGGTCATCGCCGTCGTTGAAGGCGGGCCCTACGCCAGCTGGCTGCACGCGCATCACCCGCAGGTCCGGCTGCGGCAGCTGCCAGACCGGCATGCAGCACTGGCGGCAGTCGAAGCCGGCCTGGCGGACGTGGCGATTGGCCTGGAGCCCACGCTGCGCCCCCTGGTTCGACGCCATTTCAATGGCAGCCTGCGCCTGCAGCCGTTCGATAGCGGTTTCTCCACCGACCTTTACCTGCTGGTTCGCCGGGAAGACCAGCAACTGCTTGGGCGCATCGAACAGGCATTGCGGGAGATCACACTGGAAGAGCACGCAGGCCTGCTCCACCTATGGGCAGGCCAGACCCTGCCTGCCGCGGCCGGGAATGCACTGGACTGGATGCAGGCGTCGCCCCCGCGCGGGTGGCTGCTGCTGGCCCCACTGCTGATTGCCCTGCCGCTGCTGTGGCTCGCAATGCGCCACCTGCGGGCGCGCGGTGACCGAAGCAGCGCGCATGCCATCGGCGTGATCAGCCACGAGATGCGCAACTCGGCGCAGGCCGTGCTGACCTCGATCGAGCTGCTGGGGCAATCGACATTGCCCAAGGGCGAGCGTGACCTGCTCGCCGCTGCCAGCAGCGCCAGCCAATCCCTGCGCAGCCTGTTGAATCGCGCACTGGATTTTTCGCGCCTTGCGAGCGGCGCTTTCAAGCCGCATGCGCAACCCTGCGATGCAACCCAGCTGTGCCGGCAGGCTCTGGAGGCGATCCGGCCACAGGCCCAGCGGAAAGGCCTGCAGCTGCATCTCGATGCCCAGGGCGCATCCCCGTCGAACATCCTGGTGGACGCCGATGCGCTACGCCAGATTGCCAGCAATCTATTGGCGAACGCAGTGAAGTTCAGCGATTCCGGCCGCATCGAGCTGCGCCTGCAACTGATGCCGGCGGCGCGTCCGCGGGCGCTGCTGCTGGAGGTGATCGACAGCGGCATCGGCATCGCGCCGGCGCAGGTAGCCACCCTGTTCCAGCCTTTCCAGCAAGGCAGCAGCGGACAGCGGCGTGGCGGAAGTGGGCTGGGGCTTTCCATCGCGCGCGAGCTGGCCCGCGCAATGGGCGGCGACCTCACCGTGCACAGCGTGCTGGGCCGTGGCAGTCGCTTCATCCTGCGCCTGCCGGTGTGCCCGGCTGGCACCGGCGTGGATGCCCAGGACATGCCCGTGGGCGATACGCCACTGGCCGGACTGCACCTGCTGCTGGTCGAGGACCACGAGCTCAATCGCCACGTGATCGCCGAACAGCTGCGGCGCTGGGGCGCAGAAGTATGCGCCGTGAAAGATGCGGCCAGTGCCCTGGCCGAACAGGCACGGCAGCCCCGCTCCGTTGCTCTGATCGACATTGGGTTGCCTGGCGCCGATGGTCACGTGCTGGCGCGCGAGCTGCGCGGGTCTGCCGGGCGCACCGTTCGCCTGATCGCATTGTCTGCCCGCACCGGACGGCGTCATCGCGCACGCTGCCACCGCTCGGGCTTCGACGCGGTGCTGGCCAAGCCGCTGCGCGCCGCCCAGCTGCTGCCTGCGCTCGGCATTGCGCGACCAGAGGGCCCGTGCGCAGCCGCGCAGACGATTGACATGGACGCGGCCTACATCGCCGACATCCACGATGAGCTCGGCAACATGGAGCGGGTTATTGATCGAGCGGATGCATCGGCACTGGGCCATCACGCGCACCGATTGCAGGGCACGCTGCAGATGCTGGGCCAATGCGAGCATGCGGCCATCGCGGCGGAGCTGGTCGACCTGGCGCATGACGCCGCGCCGGACTGGGCCGATGCGCGGCGCCTGCTGGACGTGCTGAAGGCCGGACAGGGCTCCCGCCCAGCGGGAACCCTGCCAATGCCTTGATCAGGCGGCCAGGCGCTCGACCTGGCGACGGGTCAGGTCATTGAAGCGACCCAGCGACATCAGGTGCTGGTGGATCAGTGCCAGCCAGCCGCTGCGGTGCCACTCGACCACGGTGGCTTCCGGCAGCGCAACGAACTTCTCGACGTCCACCACCAGGAAGCCATTGAGGTTGAACTCGCGGCCATCCGGGGTACGCACGGTGGCGTTGCGCTCGACCAGCAGGCCGTTGTCGGTCAGGGCCTTGGAGAAGGCCAAGGTCTGTTCGTGCTCGCGGGTGTACTGGCCGCAGAACTCCAGCGCCTGCTGCACCATTTCGGTGGCCTTGCCGTCAACGAACAGCGGCTGGCCTTCCTCGCCGCCCTTGACCACGCGCGGGCTTTCTTCGTCGATGCCCAGCAGGAAGTCATTCTCCGCGCCGGTGTCGATGAAGATGAAGGGGTGGCGGCGCAGGTAGGCCGGAATATAGGCCTCGTCTTCCCACAGGCCGTCCTTGATGAACAGGTTCTGGTCGGACACGCCGACGGCAGCCATCGGAACCGCACCGGGGCCGGCGAACAGGATCGGGAAATGATGCAGCGCCAGCGAGAACTCGCCCAGCACCAGCGGAATGGCGTTGTTGCCGGCGGCGAACTCGAGCTTGCCCGGCAGGATGCGCAGATCGGCGTGCACATCGGCCTGCAGCGGCACCGGACGGGTATAGAACAGGGGAGCGCCGCTCGGCGCCGCTTCGGTGGTGGTGTCGCTGGTGGTGGTCATCTTGGGAACCGTTCGATCATGCGCGCCTGCCATCCCGGGCACGCCAGCGGGAACAACCTGAATCCCGCATTATCAACAAGCTCGATGACAACGGCCACCCCGCCAGCGAACTATTTCAGCTGCAGGGGGTAGCGCTGCCAGAGCACGTGGACCAGGAACCCGGCCAGTTCGGTGTCGCGCGCGCTCACCGCTGCACGGATCTTGTCCAGCAGCACCATGTCGCTGCAGGAGCGCACATCGGCGTGGTTGGCCTGCCCTGCCCGGCGCGCACGATAGCGTGCGGCCCGCTGCGCATCGCTCATCGCATACCCGAACTTGGGCGGACGACCGCGCTTGCGCGGCAGGGTCAGCTCCAGGGTTCCGGGGTCTTTGTCATCACGCATGAGAGGGGTGCGGGCGGCGGCGAGCAACGGGGGGTGCGCAATTTATCGTGAGGCATCACTTTAATCCAGCTTTTTCTGCAGTTTTGTTGCATCGCAATGCAAAAAAACGCATCGCGAGGGCCCCATCCACGCATGGCGTGGATCTAGTGCAGCGCTCGCGACCCGATCACCCGGTAGATCCACGCCATGCATGGATGCGGCAACCCGAACCCACAAGAAAGGGAGCCCGCGAACGGGCTCCCCTCACCTTCTTCATGCAGCGCGCACCGGCTCGTAGCCATGCAGGTGCGCCTCGCTGCTGGCCCGCCCCTGGCTGAGCGAACGCAGCGAGGTGGTATAGCCCACCAGCTGCGCCAGCGGTGCGAAGCCACTGACCTCGGCGCGACCATCCTGATCGTCGATGCGGGCAATGCGACCATGGCGGCGGTTGAGGTCGCCGACCACATCACCCACCGACGCTGACGGCGAATGCACCGTCACCGCCATCACCGGCTCCAGCAGCTGCGTGCCGCCTTCGGCCAGCGCCGCCTTGATCGCCTCGGCGCCTGCGCGATGGAACGCCATCTCCGAGGAGTCCTTGGCATGGGTCTGGCCATCGACAAGACTGACCTCGATGCCGACCACCGGATGGCCCTGGGGGCCTTCCGACAGCGCAGCACGCACGCCCTTCTCCACCGCCGCGATGAAGCTGCGCGGCACCACGCCACCGACGATGCGGTCGTTGAATACGACCTGGTCGTCCTCGCGCGGCGATACATCCAGCACCACGTGCGCGAACTGGCCCTGGCCGCCGGTCTGCTTGACCAGCCGCCCGACGACGCCGGTCATCGCACGCGTCGGCGTCTCCTGGTAGGCCACGCGCGGCGCACCTACGCCTACGTCGACCTTCCATTCGCTGCGCAGGCGCTCGACCATCACCTCCAGGTGCAGTTCGCCCATGCCCCAGACCAGGGTCTCCGCCGTGTCGCGATCGGTTTCGACGCGGAACGAGGGATCTTCCTGGGCCAGGCTGGCCAAACCCTGTGCCATCCGGATCAGGTCGGCCGCACGCGCCGGCTCCAACCGCCACGCCAGCACCGGTGCCTGTGCCTGGATGTTCTCCAGGCGCAGCGGCTGCGCACGACCGCTCAGCGTTTCACCACTGACCGCATCCTTCCAGCCCAGCACTGCAACGATGTCACCGGCCACGGCCTGTTCGATGTCGTGGGTCTGGTCGGCCTGCACCCGCACCAGGCGACTGACACGCCGCCCCTGCGGATGCTGCGAACTGGCCACCGCATCACCCACCTTCAAGGTGCCCGAGTACAGCCGCACGAAGCTCAACGCGCCGTGCTGCTGGTGGGTGATCTTGAACAGCAGGCCGGCCAGCGGACCGTCCGGGTCCGGCGGCAGCACGACCTCGCCCTCATCGCTTTCGGCGCTAACGGCAGGGCGATCCAGCGGCGACGGCAGGTAATCGACCACGGCGTCCAGCAGCGTCTCGATACCCTTGTCCTTGAACGCAGCACCGGCCAGCACGGGCACGCCCGCACCCGCCAGCGTCGCCCGGCGGATCGCCGCGCGCAGCTGCCCGGCATCGATCACGCGACCTTCCAGCCAGGCATCGGCCAGTTGCTCATCGTGATCGGCCACGGCCTCGACCAGCGCATCGCGTTGGGCTTGCCACTGGGCCCGCGCCGCTTGGTCCCACGGGGTCACCGTGGTTGCGGCACCATCCTGCCACTGCAGCACGCGCTCATCGACCAGATCGACCCAGCCGTGGAAGCCACTTTCGCTGCCCAACGGCACGCCCAGCGCCCAGGGCCGCGCCCGCAGTTTGTCCTGCAGCTGCTCCAGCACGCGCTCGAATGAAGCGCCGACGCGGTCCATCTTGTTGACGAAAGCGATCAGCGGCACGCGATGGCGACGCGCCTGGCGCCACACCGTCTCGGACTGCGGCTGCACGCCGTCCACGGCCGAGAACACGGCCACGGCGCCGTCGAGCACCCGCAGCGAACGCTCGACCTCGATGGCGAAGTCGATGTGGCCAGGGGTGTCGATCAGGGTCAGCCGATGCGGCGGCAGGTCGCGCGGCGCCCACTGCGCCTGCACGGCGGCCGCGCCAATGGTGATGCCACGTTCGCGCTCGATCGCCGAGAAGTCGGTGGTCGCGTTGCCGTCGTGTACTTCGCCGACGCGGTGGATCTCGCCGCTTTTCCACAGCAGGCGTTCGGTCAGCGTGGTCTTGCCGGCGTCGATGTGGGCAATGATGCCAAGGTTGCGACGGCGGGAAAGGACTTGGGTGTTCATGAGAAAGGTTCCTGCAAAGCCAACTTCGGGGGCCGCGCCCCCCGGTTGGCGACAGGGTGCGCGGCTAGCGTTCGGTCTCGGCGATCTGGTGCATGGCACGTTCTCCTTTGCAGTACTGGGTAGCGTCGGCTGGGTAGAGTCGACTGGGTAGAGTCGACTGTTAGTCGACTAACAAAAACAAAAAGAGCGCCCCGGAGGGCGCTCTGTCGAAGGTCCAGCGATGGCCGCTTCAACGGCCTCGTGGGGCTCCAGGCAGACACGCCCGTTCCGCGCTTGCGCGGGTCAGGGTGAAAAACTTCAGGAGCGGCATCCGGTTCATGGGGCGCATTGTAGACCTGCCAATCTGGTGCGCAAGTGAATATTGCACACACAGATGGAACGATGAGGCCGGCGGGCATCAGGGTCGGATCCCTTTGCAACGGCAAAGGGATCTGACCCCTCTCAGCCTTTACTTGCAGCCGTGCAGCGTGCGCGCCTCGGCCACGGTCGCCGCCTGGTCATCACCCATCGACATCCACCCCTTCAGCGACGTCGCCGGGTCAATGTGCGGCAGCTGCGGGCCACCATGGATCAGCACCTCGGTCCAGCTCCCCACCGGCGCCAGTTCGGACAGGCGTGCCGCCTGGTCATCCTCGGTGCTGAACGTGTCGTCCGGGCTCGCCGGGGGCGTCGTGTTCACGGTCTCGGTCTTGCGGGAATGCACACGCAGCGCGCCGCCCGGCATGCGCTGGGTGGTGACGTCGTAGCGCTCGATACCGTACGCCCAATGGCTTTCGCCAATGCTGCGGGTCTCGCTTCCGTCATCCGCCACAGCCACCATCTCGCCCGCCGGCCCGACCACGCCCGCGACAGCACCCAGGCCGGACATCAGCGCCTGGTAGACGATCATCTGCCGCTGCTCGGTGCTCAACGCAGCGGCCTTGAGCTTGGCAGGGGGAATCTGCAGGTATGCCGCCTCCTTGCAAAGCACCAGCACCCGCTGGTCATCCCAACTCACGGACATTTCCTCGCTGGCGAAGTACTGCGTCCGGATGGACGCAACAGGGGAACCCGCGCCAGCGGAATGCCGTATCTCGATCAGCGAGGCATTCTCCGCCGCATCGGTCAGCGAAACCGGAGAGGTGGAAGCCGCAGTCGCAGCGCCTGAGAAGCCAACCAACACGGCCAGCAGCGTGCCGCGCGAAATGCTACAGATCATTGCATCAGTCCATTGAGGGAATACCGGTCAGACATGATACGCGGCGACGGCAGCAGATCCGGACTACGTCACCACCACCAACGGCACCCCGCGCCGCGGATGCTCCAACACCACCACATCCTGCTGATAGACCCGCTGCAGGTTGTCTTCGGTGAGTACCTGCAGCGGCGTGCCATCGGCCGCCACCCTGCCCTGCTCCAGCAGCACGATGCGGTCGGCATAGCCGGCGGCCAGGTTCAGATCGTGCAGCACCACGATCACGCACGCACCGGCTTCGGCACAGGCACGCACACTGCGCAACGTACGCTCCTGGTGGCGAAGATCCAGCGCCGCGGTCGGTTCATCAAGCAACAGCAGCGGCGTGTCCTGCGCCAGCACGCGCGCGAACGTGGTCCGGGCGGACTCGCCACCGGACAGCTGCTGCACTTCGCGCAGGCGTAGCGCCTGCAGTTCGGCGGCATCGATGGCAGCTTCCACCCGTGCATCGTCCACACGCGGATCCGGCGGATGCGGCAACCGTCCCATCGCCACCACTTCCTCCACGCTGAAGGCGAAGCGCACGCCATGCTCCTGCGGCATCACCGCGCGCTCGCGTGCCAGCGGCCCGGCCTTGTAGCTGGCCAGCGGTTTGTCCAACAGGCTCACCTCGCCCGCATCGGCGCGCAGGTCACCGGCCGCCACCGCCAGCAACGTAGACTTGCCCGCGCCGTTCGGGCCAACCAGCGCGGTAACCGTGCCCGGCTCGAACGCCAGCGAGATGCCATGCAGGATCTCGCGCTGCTGGCGGCGCACCACCACCTGGTGCAGTTTCAGCAGCACGCTCATGGCGCCGCCTTGCGGCGCTGCTGCAGCACCAGCCAGAGGAAGAACGGCGCACCCAGCGCGGCCGAGAACAGGCCCAGCGGAATCTCCGCAGGTGGATCGAGCGTGCGTGCGGCGGTGTCGGCCACCACGATCAGCAGCGCACCGAGCAGCCCGGACAACGGCAGCAGCCAGCGATGACCCGGGCCGACCAGCAGTCGCGCCACGTGCGGCACCACCAGGCCGACGAAGCTGATCGAGCCCGCGAACGCCACCGCTGCGCCCACCAGCAGCGCACTGAACGCGACCAGGCGACGCCGCGTACGGGTCACGTCCAGCCCCAGGTGCTGCGCCTGGCGTTCACCCAGCGCCAGCATGTCCAGCGGCGTGGCCAGTCGCTGCAGCGCAAACACGCCGAGCGCAAACAGCGGCACCACCGCGGCCACGTCGGCCCAGTTGGCGCGCGCCAGCGAGCCCATCTGCCAGAACACCAGCGACTGAAGCTCGCTTTCGCTGGCGATGTAAGTAAGGAAACCGATCAGCGCCGAGCAGAACGCGGCCATCGCGATGCCGACCAGCAGCAGCGTGGCATTCCCACTGCCTTTGCCGGGCCGGGCCAGCGCATAGGTCAGGCCGATCGCCAGCGCGCCGCCGACGAAGGCTGCCACCGGCACCAGCCAGCCGGCCGCACCGGCAGCGCCGAGAACAATGGCAGCCACCGCACCCAGCGCAGCACCCTGGCTGACACCGACGATGCCGGGGTCGGCCAGCGGATTGCCAAACAGGCCCTGCAGGCTGGCACCGGCCATCGCCAGCGACGCACCGACCATCGCGCCCAACAGGGCGCGCGGAATGCGCAGCTGCCAGACCACGGCCAGATCACGGCTGCTGACTGCCCCTGGGTCAAGCAGGCCCAGCTTCACCGCAAGCGCCTGCATCACCTCCAGCGGCGGCAACCGCAACGGACCCACGGCGAACGACGCCAGCACTGCCCCCAGCAGCGCCAGCAACGCCACCATCAACATCGTCCGCCCGCGACGGCGGCGCCGATCCGCCGGACTCATGCCTTCGGCAAGGCTGCCAGGGCCTTGGCCAGCGCCAGCGCGCCCGCACCAGAACCCACGCTGGTGTACTTCAGCTGCACATCCGGCATCACCCAGACCCGATTGGCCTGCCCGGCCGGCGTCTGCTTCAGCGTCGGGTACGCCTTCCACAGGCCTTCGGCACCGCCGAACAGCCGCAGGTCATGCTCGGTCACCAGGATCACCTCCGGTGCCGCGGCGACCACCCCCTCGTTGCTCAGCTGCGAGTAGTTCTTCACCCCGGCCTCGGTGCCGATGTTGATGCCGCCGGCCAGCGCGATCAGCTGCGCTGACGCGCTGTCGGCACCGGCAACAGTGGGCGAGCCGCCAGCGCCGGTGGCCGATACGTGGATCAGTCGTGGCGCATGGCCCAGGCCCTTGCCAATCGCTGCAGCCTCGTCGAGCTGGCGCTGCACCTGCGTGGCCAGTGTTTGCCCCGCTTCGGCCAGCCCTAGTGCGGCGGCGACCTTGCGCACCTTGTCCGGGGCCGGCTGCAGATCATCGATGACCACCGCCGGCTCACCGACTTCGCGCAGCTTTTTGGCCAGCTCGGTGTGGCGGCGCAGGCTGTTGCCGAGGAACAGCGAGCCCTGCAGGCTCAGCACGCCCTCCACGCCGGTGGTGCGGTTGAACAGGAACTGGTGCGGCGCCGCCAGGCCGGCCTGGGTGGTGGTGTTGGTCGGCGCGGCGAATACCTGCGTGCCCAGCCCCAGTGCTTCGATCACCGCGATGACGTCGTCGCCACCGGCAATGATCCGGCTGGTATCGGTCACCTCGATATCGGCGCCGTCATCGGAATGCACCTTGGCCGGCAGCACCGCCTTCTGGTCATGCACGGCCGGCAGCTCGGCACCGGCCACGCGCTGCCAGCCTGCCGGCAACGCGGTTTCGGCAGCGGCCGGTGCGGCGGGCGGCTCGGCGGCCTTCTGGCCATCAGGCGGTGTCGACGCGCCGCCACAGGCGGCCAGTACCAGCGAAACAGCCAACGGAAGCGCACACAGGCGCAGACGGGACGCGATGTTCATGCTCGTTCTCCTTGCTGGCAGGGCGGCGCGCACGCCGCCCCACCGTGTGACTTACTGCTTCGGGGTGATGCGGGTGATGCGGTCACCCTTCGGGTCCTCAGCGCCGCGCGACTTGTTCACCGCGAACACGTTGCCCTTGCCATCGGCGCGGACGTGGTTCGGCAGCGTGCCGCCATCAAGATTGGCGACCACCTTGCCGTCACCATTCACCACGGTGACCGTGCCAGCGCCACGGTTGCTGACATAGGCCAGGCCGGAGGCATCATCGAAGGCGACGTTCAGCGCACCGGCGCCGACCGGCACGTCATGCAGCACCTTGCCGGCAGCCACGTCGACGATCAGCAGGTTGTCGGTGCCCTGCGAGGCGACGTACAGGCGGTTGCGTGCCGCATCGAAGGCCACGCCCGAGGCACTGATCGAATTACCCAGATCGATGACCTTCTCGACCTTGCCGCTGGCCACATCGATCACCGCCGCTTCCGGGGTGCCGATGCTGACGGTGAACAGCTTGCCGCCCTTCTCGTCCAGCACCAGGCTCATCGGTGTGAACGTGCCGTCGTCCACGCCGGATTCCAGCGTCACCGGCGACAGCTCCTTGAAGGTCCTGGCGTCGAACACCGACAGGTGGTCCTCGCCCGTCGCCGAGGCGAACACCTTGCCGCGGGTGCCATCGACCACCACGTCGCGCGCGTGCGGCACAGTGTCGGCCGGGAACTGGTGGACCAGCGACAGGTCCTTCTGCCGGTAGACCGCGATCGAGTTCTGGCGGGTGTTGGTGACCCAGACGTTGCCGTTGGTGTCATCCACGCCCACGCCGTAGACCGCATAGACCGCGCCATTGGTGCTGCCCGGTACCTGCGCCGGGGTGATCGCCCTGGTCACCTTCAGCGACGTCGGGTCCAGCTTCAGCAGCTGCGACTGGGTCACCGGCGGGCGGCCCACGGCCGAGGTCACGAACACCGCATCGCTGGCGGCGCTGTAGGCGGACTGGTACAGGCCCGGCACCAGCTTGCTGGACCGGGTGGCGAACTGCGCCTGGCCGGACAGCGGCAGCTGCGGCGACACGCGCAGCTTCAGCACCGTGGCCGCAGCCGGCTGGCTGGCGCGCACCACCACCGGGTGGGTGCCCGGTACCGCGTCGGTCGGAATGCTCAGCTGGGTCTTGAAGTTGCCATCGGCATCGACCACCACCGGCTGCGTGTTGAGCACGCTGTCGCCACGCAGCAGGCTGACCTTCTGGCCCGGCACGAAACCACGGCCGACCACGTCGGCGGTGCTGCCGGGAACCACGTTCTCACCGCGTGAGACGACCTCACCCTTGAAGGTGGCGTTGGCCGGCTGGTCGAACACCGGCTGCGCGGTGGCGGTCACTGCCAGCAGCAGGCCGGCAGCGAGAGAGGTAAGACGGAGAGACGGACGGAACGACATGGCAGGCTCCTTGCACACGTAGGCCGCGCCACGTGGCGCGGGGGTCATCGGTTGCCTGGGCCGCTGCACGTCGGCAGCCTCGCCTGGGTAGTGGGGTCGCACGGCAGCGCGTGCGAAGGGATTCATTCGGCGGCGTTGTCACCGCCATTGGGCGCGCCATCGCCGGCGCTGCGATCGGTCACGCCGTACAGCTCATGCAGCGCCGCATGGAAGGACGCCGGCAGCATCGGGCCGTGGCCAAGGCCGGGGAACTCGCGGTACTGCACGCTCAGGCCCGGCACCTTGCCCAAGCGCTCGGACAGCTGCATCGCCGCATCCGGGGTGGCGCCACCGATGCGGCGCAGGTGCGCGACCACGCGCGGATTGTTCATGTCGCGCTTGCCGCGATCACCGACACGCTCGGCACCGCCCAGCATCAGCCAGAGCCTTGCCGGTTGGCCGTGCACGTTCTGCACGAACTGTTGTTCCGGATCCCCCAGCGCCGCACCCTGGCTCCACCACAGCGACGGGCTGGCGGCCAGATAGGACTGGAAGGCGGCCGGACGCGTGTACAGCGCATTGAGCACGAACAATCCACCCAGTGAGTGGCCCCACAGCGCTTGCTGCTGCGTGTCGATGCGTGCGCGACGCTCCACTTCCGGCTTGATGCGGCGCTCGATCACATCCAGGAACGCGGCAGCCCCACCGCCGACCGCCTGGGTCGTACCGCTCTCATCGTCGGCGCGGTCGATCCACGCGGTGTAGTCGCGGGTGCGCGCCTTGGAATCGATGCGCAGGTCGTTGTCGTAGCCGATCAGCACCAGCACCGGCGGCGCCTTGCGCGCGGCCAGCTCGGCCAGCAACGGCTGATCCAGGACCATCGCGACGGCGTTGCCGTCCAGCGCGTACAGCACCGGAGAGGACACCTTGCCGGCCTTGGCCGGGATCGCCAGGTTCACCCGCCAACGGCGCTGCTGGTCCGGGCTGTCCACCACGAAATGCTCGAAGCGATAGCTGGCCGCAGGCTCGTCGAGCACGGTGCGGCCGATCTTCTGCAGCGGGTTGCGCTGCTGTGCATGGGCATATGGGGTGGCCAGGAGCAGACCCATCATCAAGGCGGCCAAGCCGCGGGCCAGCGGACCACGGCGCGAAGGCGGAACAAAGTGCTTCATCAGCGGCGGCAGAAGCGGCCCAGGGCCGCCGGTTCACAAGGGACCGCAGTCTACCTTAAACGCGAATGATTATCACATCGATCAAACGTCACGCTGTGTATCACGCGCGCGCATGCCCGGGTTGCGCA
This sequence comes from Stenotrophomonas sp. YJH_SMC_127, assembly GCF_059372445.1. Lineage (NCBI taxonomy): Bacteria > Pseudomonadati > Pseudomonadota > Gammaproteobacteria > Lysobacterales > Lysobacteraceae > Stenotrophomonas > Stenotrophomonas sp. YJH_SMC_127. Next base: position 601,501 of record NZ_JCAFVO010000002.1, read on the forward strand.
AGGGGCAGCAATTCCCCTATTTTGCCGCCCATCGGGGCATTGGATCGCCCCGCTTCCAGCGCAGCCATGGATGGCGGGCACTTGCCGCCATCCGGGTCGCGTTCATCTGCACACAACCGGCATGGGATTGGATCCCATGATTGTGAGACTCCCTTGAAGCACACCACCCTGATCGCCCTCTCCCTCGGCCTGCTTGCGCCGCTGGCCGCCCATGCCGCACAGGACCTGTCAACGCTCTACCAGGCCTTTGAAGAAGCCGGCAATTCGTCACTGGGCATGGACCAACTCAACCAGACGGTGACATTCACTGCCGTAGCCCTGAGCGTTTCCAGCAACCTGGCGGGCGAGCCGCTGATCGAGGCCGGCGACGACCAGGGCAATGTCCTGGCCCGACTGACCAGCGACGACGAACAGCAGGCGGCCAAGCTGGGCGCACTGGAAGAAGGCGCGACGTTCACCGCCAGCTGCACGCTGCAGTTCAGTTCCGGCACGGACTACCTGTCCTTCGGCGACTGCACCATCAAGTAAAGACGAAGCCGGCGAAATGCCGGCTTCTTTTCTTTGCCTCTTGTCGAGTCGAGCCATGCCCGACTCGCGAAATGTCACGGCCCCGAAGGCACCGGACCATAAGCATTTTCCTGCGGCGTGCCCGGCAGCAGCGCGAATACGAAGATCACCAGGCCGCCGAACGGAACGAAGGCCAGCAGGTACATCCAGCCCGACTGGTTGCAGTCGTGCAGGCGGCGCACGGTGACGGCGATGACCGGCACGAACGTGGCCAGCCAGAACACGACAAACAGGATGATCGACGCGATGCCCAGGACGTCGGACTGCATCACCAGCCCGGCAACGAGCGGCACCATCAGGACGGCGGAGACGATCAGCATGAACAGCTGGAACATCCAGTACTCACGACGGTTGGCACGCCCCTCGAACTGGGCGTAGCGCTTCAACGGCAGAATCATTTCCTGCACGGCATCAATCCTTGAAAAAGTGGCCGCGCAGTGTGCCAAAGACCGCCGCCGGGAACAATGTGGAGCCGAGCCATGCTCGGCTGCCATTGGCCCTGTAGAGCCGAGCCCATGCTCGGCTGCCGTTGGCCCTGTAGAGCCGAGCCCATGCTCGGCTGCCGTTGCCGCAGGCGCTGCTGGCTCGGTCCAGAGCGGAGTCGAGCGCGGCTCGACGCTACATAAACCGGGTCAGCGACCCTTTGCCGCCCTCGCCGCTTCGCGCTCGGCACGCAGCCGGTCCAGCTTTTCCTTCAGCTTGATTTCCAGGCCACGCGGCACGGGGTTGTAGTACACCCGTTCGCCCATCGCATCCGGGAAACCCGTCTGGTCCAGCGCGATGCCACCCTCGGCGTCATGGTCGTACTGGTACTCGGCGCCGTAGCCGAGCTCCTTCATCAGCTTGGTCGGTGCATTGCGCAGGTGCAGCGGCACTTCTTCGGTACCACTCTCGCGCACGTCGGCCTTGGCCTGGTTGAAGGCGGCATAGCCGGCGTTCGACTTGGCGGTGCTGGCCAGGTAGAGCACCAGCTGGGCGAACGCCAGCTCGCCTTCCGGGCTGCCCAGCCGCTCGTAGATGTCCCAGGCTTCCAGCGCCATGCTCTGCGCGCGCGGATCGGCCAGGCCGATATCCTCGATGGCCATGCGGGTCAACCGGCGCGCCAGGTAGGACGGGTCGCAGCCACCATCAAGCATGCGGGTCAGCCAGTACAGCGCGGCATCCGGGTTGGAGCTGCGTACCGACTTGTGCAGCGCCGAGATCTGGTCGTAGAACTGCTCGCCACCCTTGTCGAAGCGACGGGTGCGATCGGCCAGCACCTGGGCCAGGGTCTGTGGGGTGATGCGCCCCCCCTCCCCGCCCGCCAGTTCCGCAGCGATCTCCAACAGGGTCAGCGCACGGCGCACGTCGCCATCGGCGGCGGTGGCGATTTCCAGCAGCAGTTCGGGGGCGACCTCGATACCCTCTTCGCCCAGGCCGCGCTCGCGATCAGCCAGCGCACGTTCCAGCGCCTCGACGATATCGGTCGGCGAAACACCTTCCAGCACATGCACGCGGCAACGCGACAGCAATGCGGAATTCAACTCGAACGACGGATTCTCGGTGGTGGCACCGACGAACAGGATCGTGCCGCGCTCGATATGCGGCAGGAACGCATCCTGCTGCGCCTTGTTGAAGCGGTGCACCTCATCCACGAACAGCACGGTGCGGCGGCCTTCGGCGAAACGCTGCGCGGCCTCGGCCAACACCTGGCGCACCTCCGGCAGGCCGGAGAGCACGGCGGAGATGGCACGGAATTCTGCGTCGGAGTATTCGGCCAGCAACAGCGCCAGCGTGGTCTTGCCACACCCTGGCGGCCCCCACAGGATCATTGAATGCACGCGACCGGATTCGACCGCGCGACGCAGCGCGCTGTCCGGCGCCAGCAGGCGCTTCTGCCCAACCATTTCGTCGAGAGTGCGCGGACGCATGCGCTCGGCCAGCGGGCGCAGGTGTTCCCGATCGACGCTCAGCAGATCGGGACCAGGGAAGGAAGTTGAACGATGTCTTGCCACCCGGTCATTGTACCGCGCCGCCCAACGGTAGCGCCGGGCCGTGCCCGGCGGGCGGGACGCGATGTCTGGTAGTGCCGGCCGCTGGCCGGCAGATCAAAGGCATGTCAACCAAGGTTGACACCCACCAAGGCGGTCCCGGTTGAAACCCACCAGAGCAGAAAGCGCCGGGCCATGCCGGCGATCAGGCCGCACGGGTGGTAGTGCCGGCCGCTGGCCGGCAGATCAAGAGCGTGTCAACCAAGGTTGACACCCAACATGACGGTGCCGGTTGACACCCGCCAGAGCAGACAGCACCGAACCCTGCCCGGCAGATCAGGCCACAGGATCGGTAGTGCCGGCCGCTGGCCGGCAGATCAAAAGCGTGTCAACCAAGGTTGACACCCACCAAAGCGCCTCCGCCCACAGGTCAATTACCGATGACGTCGGTGCCCTTCGGCGGGGTGAAGCTGAAGGTACCGGCGGCAAAGCCCGGGTTGCGCTTCCAGCCGCTGAAGCTGATCACAGTGCGCTGGCCAACCGCATCGGTGATTTCCATCTTGGCCAGGCCCTGGGCATTGAAGCCCAGCGCGGCGTACTGGAAGCTGGCTTCGGTCTCGCGCTTCGGCGACAGCGACAGCCACTGCAGGCCGTCGCGCTGCGCAGCCTCTTCACTGACGTCGTACTGCTGTTCCAGCAGCGCCGGGTTGATCAGCGCGGTCAGCGGACTGTTCTGCTCTTCCTTGCCCTGCTCGCGCACGGTGGCCTGCTCCAGGTCCGGTTCGTACATCCAGACCTTCTTGCCGTCGGCCACGATCAACTGCTCGTGCGGGCGCACGTATTCCCAGCGGAACAGGCGCGGCGCCGACAGGGCCACGCGGCCACTGGTCGATTCCTTCACCTTGCCGCGGCTGTCGAACACCTGCTGGCTGAACTGGCCATCCAGGCCCTTCAGGCCACTGGTGAAGGTCTTCAGGTCATCGCGGGCGCCTGCCCAGGCGCTGCCGGCGGCGGCGCAGGCCACGGCCAGGGTGGTGGTGGCAAGGAAACGGCGGAAGCGGAAGTTCATGCGGGAATCCTGTGGGCGCGGGCGCCAGGAAAGGTGGTTGCCAGTGTGCCCGGGGAAAGATGAATGGGCGATCAGGGCGACATTATGCCGCCCTGAACGTCCATCGGCGATTCAGCCGCCCGAGCCCGGCAGCTTGCCGTACAGCACCTGGCCACGGAAGCCACGCCGCACTTCGCGATACAACGCGCGGAATGCGGTGTAGTCCTGCGGCTGGCACAGCGCCTCCGGGCCACGCACCGCGTTCTGCTGCAGGCGATGGCGCACGATCACGTCCTGCCCCTCGCGGCTCCAGTCCACGCGGTACTCGCCAGCGGCGTTGGTGAAACGCTGGTTGGCCGGGATGGCGATGATCGGCGCATTGGCAGGGAACTGCAGGCGATAGGTTTCCTCGCGCAGGCTGGCATTGCAGTAGAACGGCGTCTCGTTGGCCGGCGCCGAGGCGGTGGCGTACAGGCCACGCACCGACTCGCCGCCCGGCGGATCCGGCACGGCCATGCCGCCGGCCACGCTGAAGTCGGCGTAGTCCTCGGCCTGGAAGGCCATGCGATAGCCGAACGGCCGGGTCAGGTCGACCGGCACGCCCTGGATCTGCAGCTGCCCTCGCCCGTCGAAACCGGACGCGGCCATGATCTGCTCCTCGGCGCGCGCACGGTTCTGCGCGTTGAGCTGGGAGAACTGGGCGCGCATGCCGATCTCGGCGTTCTCGCCCAGCTTCGGAATGGTCTCGCCGCGCAGGTTGCCGTTGGCGTCGAAGGTGAAACGCACTTCCATCGAGGTGGCATTGCGCTGCGGCGTGTTGGCCGGGGTACGCGCCAACGAGGCGTCGCGGGTACGCATCACCGGCGCACCCAGGTCACCTTCCGGCAGCTGCCCGAAGCGGGCCCACGCGGTGGTCGAATCAAGGTACAGATCGAATTCCGGGATGTAGGTGATGGCGTGGTTGAAGCGGCCCAGCACCGGAATCTTCGGCAGCGTCGGGCCACCGCCGGCACCGATCAGCACCGGCGAGCTGGCGATGCCCTTGGCTGCCAGCAGTGCCTCGAGGATCGTCACATGGTCCTTGCAGTCACCATAGTGGTTGTCGAGGATGCTCTGCGCGCTGTTCGGCTCCAGGCCGCCATTGCCCAGGTACACCGCCACATAGCGGATGTTCTGCGCCACCCAGCGGTACAGCGCATCGGCCTGCTCGCGCCGGTCGCTGATGCCAGCGGTGATCTCATCAGCCAGCGCCTGCAGCGCCGGGGTCACGTCGGCCGCCGGGCCGGCCTTGAGCTGGTAGGCGCGTCCCATCTGCGACCAGTCACGATAGGTGCTGGCCATGATGTTCGGGCCGAACTCCCAGCCCGCCGCCGACCAGTTCTGTGCCGGCATGGCTTCGCGCCGCTGGTAGCGCCAGCGCCACTGCGCCTGGCCGTTCTTCACCGTCGGGCGATCGCTGCCCTGCACGCCGCGGCTGTCGACGAACATCGGCAGGTTGGCCGGCGCAGTCAGGGTGACCTCGGCGTCTTCGTACTCGGTGAAGACGTTGAAGGTCTCCCACAGGCCGAAATAGCCCGGGAAGTACGGCGTGGCCTGGGTGCGGCGCACCTGGTAGTACAGGCGCGTGCCCGGGGCCAGGTTCGGGAACACGATCACCCGCACCTTGCGGTCGGCATACATCGCCGCCGAGGCGCTGGAGTAACTCTCCTGGGTGTAGATGCGATCGGCCGGCACGTCGCGCCGCTGGCCATCGGCGGTGATGGTGTAGGCACCGAGCACTTCCAGCGTCTCCATCTTTTCGCTGTAGCTCAGCCGCACCTGGCTGAACTGCTCGACGGAGGCCTTGGTCTTGAGCAGGACTTCGTAGGTTTCGGTCTGCACATTGCCCGCATCCGGCCGCACCTGGTAGTCGGCGCGGTAACGGACAATGCTGAAATTATTGCTGGCTTCGGTATCGCCGCTGGTGGAAGGCGGCGCCGTGGCGGGCGCGGAGGTGGCGGTTTCTGCCAGTGCCGGGCCGGCAGCCAGGAAGGCTGCCAGCGCCAGCGCCAGCGCGCTTGGTACGGGGTGAAGCATGCGTCGGTTCCTTGGACGTCGTGGGGGATACGTCGGGCCTTACTTCGGCGGCGGCGGTGCCAGCACCGTGCGGTCGCCGTTGTGCTCGGGCGGGCTGACCACGCCGGCCGCTTCCATGGCCTCGATCAGTCGCGCTGCACGGTTGTAGCCGATCTTCAGCCGGCGCTGCACGCCGGAAATCGAGGCGCGGCGGGTCTCGGTGACCACCCGCAGCGCTTCGTCATACAGCGGGTCGGACTCGTCGCCGGCCGCACTGGTCTCGGGCAGGCCGGTGGCACCGACGACCACGCCGTCGCCCATCGTCTGCACCTCGTCCAACACCCCGTCGACATAGTCGGCCGGGCCCATCGCCTTGAGGTGCTCGACCACGCGATGCACTTCGTCATCGGACACGAACGCACCATGCACGCGCTCGGGCAGCGCGGTGCCCGGCGGCAGGTACAGCATGTCGCCGTGGCCCAGCAGGGTCTCCGCGCCGGACTGGTCGAGGATGGTGCGCGAGTCGATCTTGGAGCTGACCTGGAACGCGATACGCGTCGGGATGTTGGCCTTGATCAGGCCGGTGATCACGTCCACCGACGGGCGCTGCGTGGCCAGGATCAGGTGGATGCCGGCCGCACGCGCCTTCTGTGCCAGGCGCGCGATCAGCTCTTCCACCTTCTTGCCGACGATCATCATCATGTCGGCGAATTCGTCGATGAAGATGACGATGAACGGCAGCGTCTCCAATGGACGCGGCGCCTCGCCCAGCTCCGGGTTCGGCTTGAACAGCGGGTCCATCAGCGGCTGGCCGGCATCCTGCGCTTCCTTCACCTTCTTGTTGAAGCCGGCCAGGTTGCGCACGCCCACCGCGCTCATCAGCTTGTAGCGGCGCTCCATCTCGGCCACGCACCAGCGCAGGCCGTTGGCAGCCTCCTTCATGTCGGTGACCACCGGCGCCAGCAGGTGCGGGATGCCCTGGTAGACGCTCAGCTCGAGCATCTTCGGGTCGATCATCAGCATCCGCAGGTCTTTCGGCGAGGCCTTGAACAGCAGGCTCAGCACCATCGCGTTGACCGCCACCGACTTGCCCGAACCTGTGGTACCGGCCACCAGCAGGTGCGGCATGCGCGCCAGATCGGCCACGGTCGAGCGCCCGGCAATGTCCTTGCCCAGCGCCAGGGTCAGCACGCTGGCCGACTTGTCGTATTCCTTCGAGCGCAACAGCTCGGACAGGTAGATCATCTCGCGGGTGACGTTGGGGATTTCCAGGCCGATCACCGACTTGCCCGGAATCACGTCGACCACGCGCACCGACTTCACCGACAGGCCGCGCGCGATGTCCTTGTCCAGCGAACTGATCTGGCTGACCTTGATGCCCGGCGCGGGCTCGATCTCGAAGCGGGTGATGACCGGGCCGGGGTTGGCGCCGACCACCTGGGCGTCGATGCGGAAATCCTTCAGCTTGAACTCGATCTGCCGTGACAGCGCGTCCAGGGTTTCCTTGTCGTAGCCCACCGGCTGCGGCTTGGGGTCGTCCAGCAGGGCCAACGGCGGCAGGTCCGAGCCGTCGCCGTTGACGCCACGGAACATCGGGATCTGCGTGTCGCGCTTGGCCCGGTCACTCTTCTCGATCACCGGTTCCGGGCGCGGCTCGATCTTCACCGGCTCGCGCTTGGCGCGGACCTCGGCATCGGCCTTGCGCACTTCCTGGCGCTCCTCGCGCATCACCCGGGTCTGCTGCCACTCGGTGACTTCTTCCTTCTTGCGCGCCAGCAACGGTGCCAGCGACATCACGCCACGGCCGATCTTTTCCATCACCGTGAACCAGGACAGCCCGGTGGCCAGGGTAATCGAGGCCAGCAGCAGCACCAGCACGAACAGGTTCGCGCCCAGCGCACCGAAGCCCACCGTGAGCGAATTGCCAACCAGCTTGCCGAGAATGCCGCCGGCGCTGGAGACATCGCCACTGAACAGGCGTACATGCAGGAAGCCGGTGCCAGCAATCAGGAAACCGACCAGGCCGACCAGGCGCAGCGCCGGGTCCAGGTCGTTCTCGCCCTTGCTCTCGCGCTTGAGGCCGAACATGGCAATCCACGACAGCGCACCGAGCACCACCGGCAGCAGGAAGGCGATGTAGCCGAACAACTGCAGCAGCACGTCGGCGATCCAGGCGCCCGCGCGACCACCGAGGTTGTGCACCGGCGCGACCACGCTGCCGGTATGCGACCAGCCCGGATCCGTCGCTGAATAGGTGAAAAGACTCGCCGCCAGATAGAGCAGGGCCGGCGCGATCGCGATCAGGCCCAGGTCGCGCCAGAGGCGCTGGCGGCGTGGATTGTCGGTCGTCGCCGCCGCGGCCGTGCGACGTGACGCCTTGCTGTCGTCCGACTTGGAGCGTTCAGGGACCTGCTTCGCCACCTTAGACCATACCTTTGGAATGCGCTGTTAGTGATTGATAATAAATGAGACGGCGTCAGTTTTCAGTTATGCGACTTCTGACCGGGCCCGGACAGGGCCGAAACCACCGCTGGATGACGGCGTTCTGTTCATCGGCTTGAATCGCCCTGCCCCAGCCGCCACTCTATGACCAGCCACGGATGCTGCGCAAACATCGCCAGCGCCTTGTCCCATCTACCTTTTCGCGAGTCTACATGAGCACCAGCCTGCCCTCCCGCCACCAGCGCCTCGTCATCCTCGGTTCCGGACCGGCCGGCTGGACCGCCGCCGTCTACGCCGCCCGTGCCAACCTGAAGCCGGTCGTCATCACCGGCCTGCAGCAGGGCGGCCAGCTGATGACCACCACCGAGGTGGACAACTGGCCGGGTGACGCCCACGGCCTGATGGGCCCGGACCTCATGGCGCGCATGCAGTCCCACGCCGAGCGCTTCGAGACCGAGGTCATCTTCGACCACATCCACACCGCCGACCTGTCGCAGCGCCCGTTCAAGCTGATCGGCGACAGCCACGAGTACACCTGCGACGCGCTGATCATCGCCACCGGCGCCACCGCCAAGTACCTGGGCATCCCGACCGAAGACGAGTTCAAGGGCCGCGGCGTGTCCGCCTGTGCCACCTGTGACGGCTTCTTCTACCGCGACCAGGACGTGGTCGTGGTCGGCGGCGGCAACACCGCCGTGGAAGAGGCCCTGTACCTGTCCAACATCGCCCGCAAGGTCTACCTGGTCCACCGCCGCGACACCCTGAAGGCGGAGAAGATCATGCAGGACAAGCTGTTCAGGAAGGTGGCCGAAGGCAAGATCGAGACCGTCTGGCACCACCAGGTGGAGGAAGTGCTGGGCAACGACGCCGGCGTGACCGGCGTGCGCGTGAAGTCCACCCTGGACGGCGGCACCCGCGACATCGATGCCCACGGCTTCTTCGTGGCCATCGGCCACCACCCGAACACCACCCTGTTCGACGGCCAGCTGGCGATGAACAACGGCTACCTGGAAATCCGTTCGGGCCTGGGCGGCAACGCTACCCAGACCTCGGTGGAAGGCGTGTTCGCCGCCGGCGACGTGGCCGATCAACACTACCGCCAGGCGATCACCTCGGCCGGCTTCGGCTGCATGGCCGCACTGGACGCCGAGCGCTACCTGGACGCGCAGGGCAAGGCCAGCTGACCGGTGGTTTGTAGAGTCGAGCTATGCTCGACTAAGGAAAACGGGCGCGCAAGCGCCCGTTTTCGCAACCCTTCTACCCGCTCCAGGCACCACTCAGGCCCGGACGCAGGACTGGGTGAACGCCACCGGTGCCGCGACGACATCGTCCGCATCGCGCAACAGGACATTCCAGCGGACTGAGCCGGGCTCCGTGGAGGAGCAGCTCACTTCGAACTTCACCGGCGCATCCGGATCTTCAAAGCGGCCCTTCCACGGCGTGCAGTATCCGGGCCGGTCGCAATCTGCCACGGCCACTTCAAGTTCCAAGGGGTACTGGGGATTGCCCGCGAAACCCACTGTCAGCTCGCGCACCGCCTGCAGCGGAACCTCGACATCGGGAAGGGGGTGAAGCGTCAAAGGCTCACAGGCCTTGCCCTGTGCCCACAGGCGATAGCCCTTCTCAACGCCTTTCATCGACGCCGAGCGGAAGACGGGGTCCTGCAAGGCGGCCACATCGTCAGGATTGGAGTGGTAGGCGGTTTCGATGATCACCGAGGGCATCTTCCCAATGCGGTTCTCGCCGTGCCTGGCCGAGGTCGAACTCTCGCGAATCGGGAAATCCCGATAGCCCGGTTGCGCTCGGATGATTTCACGCATCCCACAGAGAATGCTATCCGCCAGCGCCTTGTCCTGCGGTTTGTCCTGATGATAGTAGACCTCGGTTCCACGCAGACTGGCTGAATCGCTGCCATTGGTGTGCAGGCTCAGCATCACATCCACACCCAGATGGTTTGCATAGTTTGGCCGAGCCCGTATGTCCTCTTCCTTTTCGCGAGCAGACTCTGGGCTGTTCGGAAACTCATTCCACATGTCGGTGCGTTCGGGGAAAAGCGCCTTGAGGTGGTAGCGGGATGACATGTGCTCCCATGGCTTCCCGGACTCCGGATGGAGTTCCGTGGAGCGGCTCCGTGCCCGGTGCACCGTCAGGCCGCTACGTTGTTCCATCAATACTTGCAGTTCGTCACCAAACAGTGGACTCAGCGTGTCTTCCTGAATGCCGAGAGGCGCTGGGCGCTGAAACTTCCATTCCCTGCTGGGATGCAAGCTGATGTAGCCATGGCTTGCTGACACCAAAGCTGATGTATGCGTCAACTTCTCTTTCGTCTTCGGCGGGACGGCCAGATCCTCGGGGTAGTATTCCTCAAGTGTTTTTCCGTCAAACAGGAAGTCAATATCATTCACATCCAGTCCTGACTTCTCGGCGTAGAACCTCAACGTAGATGCCATCGGAATCAGGAAGAGCTCGTCATAACCGCGATCCGGGCCGGGAAGGTATCCAGGCCCAAAGCTGATCACCATCGATCTTGCCTTCACATCAAGACTGATGCTGACGCTGATTTGTCGCAGCTCACCCCTCTCCTGCAAATGACGCGTCAGCTGGTTCGCAGCTTCACGCTCCAACAGCGCAACTACTTCCGCGTAGGCACCTGGATCCTCAAGCACTTTTGCCGGCTGATCTCCAGAAGCCAACACGGGTGGTACAAAGATCAGGCCGCACGCGACCACGGCAGTTGCAAGCTTCAGTCCCTTCATTGTTGATTTCTCCATGTGGTGGGATGCGCGCCGCTCGTGCAGCGCCCTGCCACCCTGCCGAGCCGTGCGCCGGTGATTCCGCACCAAGCGCACACGGATGGACAATTCAAACTTTCCTCACCCCCAACCGGAACAAACCAACCCAGCCCCGCCAGCCCCGTTCGCTATCCACCTGGCCTATCCTTGCCAACCATGCTCTCCCCCCGCTTCCTCGACTCCCTGCAGTTCATTCCCGCCACCGACTGGGATGCCCTGCACGACGGCCAGAATCCGTTCGTCAGCCACGCCTTCCTCTCAGGCCTGGAACAGCACGGCTGCCTGCGCGAGGACTGGGGCTGGCAGCCCCGGCACTTCACGCTGTGGGAGGGCGAGCGCCTGATCGGCGCAATTCCGGGCTACCTGAAGACCAACTCCCACGGTGAATTCGTGTTTGACCATGCCTGGGCCAACGCCTATGCCCGCCATGGCCGCGACTACTACCCGAAGTGGCTGGGCGCAGTGCCGTACTCGCCGGTCACCGGGCCGCGCCTGCTGGCCCGTCACGATTCAGAGCGCACCACGCTGCTGTCGGCGTTGCGCGATGCACTGCCGGCACTGGCCGTGTCATCGGCCCATATCAACTTCCACGCCGCAGCGGACGAGGCGCTGTTCGGCGATGACTGGCTGCTGCGCGAGGACGTGCAGTTCCAGTGGCAGAACCCGGGTGACTGGGCGACATTCGACCAGTTCCTCGGCGCGATGAACCACAAGCACCGCAAGAACATCCGCCAGGAACGGGCCAAGGTCACCCGCCAGGGCATCAGCTTCCGCGTGGTGCACGGCGACGAGGCCAGTCGCGCCGACCTGCAGGCGATGTACCGTTTCTACCTGCAGACCTTCCTGGAATACGGCAATGCCCCGGCGCTGACCGAGCCCTTCCTGCGCCATCTGGCCATTTCATTGGGACGCGGGCTGGTGCTGTTCCTGGCCGAGCAGGAAGACCAGCCGATTGCCGGCGCGCTGTGCCTGCGCGGCGGTGACACGCTGTACGGCCGCTACTGGGGCGGCGCCACCCTGCCCGGCCTGCACTTCGAAGCCTGTTACTACCAGGGCATCGAGTACTGCCTGCGCGAAGGCCTGAGCCGTTTCGAACCCGGCGCACAGGGCGAGCACAAGCTGGCGCGCGGTTTCCTGCCGACGCTGGTGCGCAGCCGGCACTGGGTGGCTGATGCGGAGTTCGCCGAGGCGTTGCAGGAGTGGTGCCGGCAGGAGCGACGGGATGTGCGGCGCTACCAACAGGAGCTGCTGGGGCACAGCCCATTCCGCGCGGACGGGTGACCTGCCAACCAAGGTTGGCATCTACCGCAGCATTCACGCGGGGCCGCGACGAATACAATGCCGGCATGACCCGCCAGCTGCCCTGGCGCCTGGCCGACGCGCCGGACGCCCCCTTCCCGCCGGCCGAGACCGCCCTGCGCCAGCCCGACGGCCTGCTCGCCGTGGGCGGCGACCTGCACCCGGCGCGCCTGCTCAACGCGTATGCGGGCGGCATCTTTCCATGGTTCAGCGAGGGCGAGCCGATCCTGTGGTGGTCGCCCGACCCGCGCATGGTGTTCCGTACCGATGGCGTGCATCTGTCCAGCCGCTTCCGCCGCCAGTTGCGCGGCAGCACATGGGAGGTCACCGCCGACACCGCCTTCAGCCGGGTGATGCGCGCCTGTGCGGCGGCACCGCGGCCCGGCCAGGACGGCACCTGGATCAGCCCCGACATGGTCGAGGCCTACAGCCAGCTGCATGACCTCGGCTTTGCCCACTCCTTCGAGGTCTGGGACCGGCAGACGCTGGTCGGCGGCATCTACGGGGTGGCGATCGGGACGATGTTCTTCGGCGAGAGCATGTTCAGTGGCGCCAGCGGCGGCTCCAAGATCGCCCTGGCCGCGCTGGCATCCACGCTTCACGGCTGGGGCTGGGCGCTGATCGATGCCCAGGTGGAGAATCCGCACCTGCTGCGGATGGGCGCCGAGCACCTGCCGCGCGCGGCGTTCCTGCAGCACGTCCGCCACGCGGTGCGCCATGACGGCCGTGAAGGCCCGTGGACGCAGGCGGTCGGACGCCTGCCGGCACAGCGTTTGGCCGGGGGTTAACACAAACTTTGCAAGCTGGGCCGGTCACGCGTAAAATACTGCGCCTTAGGCCCAGCGTGGCCGTTTTCTGAACCGCACAGGACTACATGTCGAAAGACGATTCCATCGAGTTCGAGGGCACCGTCAGCGAGACGCTGCCGAACACCACTTTCCGCGTTCGCCTGGAAAATGGGCACGAAATCATCGCCCACATTTCCGGCCGCATGCGCAAGAACTACATCCGCATCCTCACCGGTGACCGGGTCAAGGTTGAAATGACCCCGTACGACCTGACCAAGGGTCGTATCACCTACCGCATGAAGTAAGCGGTCGGCGCGTTGCGCCACTTCGACAAGGCCAGCCCTGGTTGCTGGCCTTTTGTCATGCCTGCAATCCGGCCCTGCCGGAGGTCATCGTGACCGAACGCACCGTGGCGTCGGTCAGCCCTGCTTGCGGCAGATTCGCATCTTCATCCGTGGCGGCATCGTGGGACCCGATCCAGTCCGGATCGCCATTCCCCTGCCCCGCCATGAACATGCTCACGTTGACCGCCCTGCTCGTCGCCGTTGCCGCGTCCGCCAGCGCATCGCCTGTGCGCGCCGCCGAGCCCCCCTCCACGGCCAGTGACTGCATCCAGCTGGGCAGCGACCAGCAGATCGTGCGCGCCGGCGTTTCGCGAAACATCCTGCTGCGCAATGGCCAGGACCACTATGTCGTGCACTTCCAGAACGACTGCTCCACTGCCGGCTACTCGCGGAAACTGAGCTTCATCACCGAAGGCCAGCAGGGCCTGCTGTGCAGCGCCGGCCGCAGCCAGCTGCGCACCGATGCCGACCACTGCCCGGTGGCGCAGATCGAACCGATCGACGCGGCCACCTTCCAGAAGAAGGCCCGCCAGCGCGGCCGCTGATGGCACACATGGCAAGGGCGGCCGAAGCCGCCCTTGCCATGAGGGGCGTCACCGCACAGGCGCAACCAGTGGAAGCACCCGCGGCTGCTCGTGCTGCCGCGCCAGCCAGAGATCGTAGCTGGATTGCAGTCCCATCCAGAAAGCCGCCGTACTGACCCCGGCCATTTCCAAGCGAATGGCCAGATCGGGGCTGATGCCCGCCTTCCCGTTCAACACCCGCGACAATGCCACCCGCGACATTGCCAAGCGCTCGGCCGCTTCGGTCACCGAGAGATCCATCGGATCGAAAACCATTGCGTTGATCGTCTCCCCCGGGTGTGGATGGTGATGAATCATGCGCGGCCTCAGTGATAGTCCGGGTAGTCCAGCAGCTCCACGTCGCCACCGGTGAAACGGAAGGTGATCCGCCAGTTCCCATTGACCCACACAGACCAATGCCCCTTCAGGTCGCCGCGCAGCTTGTGGAGGCGCAATCCAGGCATGGCGAGATCCTCGGGACCTGACGCCACATCCAGGATCGACAGGATCATCAGCACTCTGCTGGTGTGACTGTGCCGGACCCCGCTGCTGCTACCGGAACGGTAGAGCCGCTCGAGGCGCTTCTGGCGAAAACCGATGATCATCACTGTATCCCGTATCGTTGCGCGATACAAATGAAGCAATGCCCCATCGCGCTCACGGAACAGCATTGATGCCTCCGTACCCTCTCAGCAAGGCCGCAGGCGACAGGCCCAAAACAACCAAGGGCGGCCGAAGCCGCCCTTGTCATTTCAGGTCCGCCGGGCCAGGCCCGGCGTCAGCTCACTCCACGGTGACCGGCAGCAGGCGCTCCGGCTCGGCCTGGGTCTCGACGACCAGCTCGTCGTCGCGGACATCGATGTTCACCTTGCCGCCGTTGACCAGTTTGCCGAACAGCAGCTCGTCGGCCAGAGGACGCTTGATCTTGTCCTGGATCACGCGGGCCATCGGGCGCGCACCCATCAGCGGGTCGAAGCCGTGGTGAGCCAGCCAGTCGCGCGCGGTCGGCGTGGCCGACAGGCTGACGTGCTTGTCCTGCAGCAGCATCTCCAGCTCGATCAGGAACTTGTCGACCACGCGCAGGATGTGCTCGAAGCCCAGCGCCTGGAACTGCACCACCGCATCGAGTCGGTTGCGGAATTCCGGGGTGAAGCTGCGGCGGATGGTCTCCATCGCGTCGGTGGCATGGTCCTGCTTGGTGAAGCCGATCGAGCGCCGCGAGGCCTGCGCCGCGCCGGCATTGGTGGTCATCACCAGCACTACGTTCTTGAAGTTGGCCTCACGCCCGTTGGTATCGGTCAGCACGCCGCGGTCCATCACCTGCAACAGGATGTTGAAGATGTCCGGGTGCGCCTTTTCGATTTCGTCCAGCAGCAGCACGCAGTGCGGCGTCTTGACGATCTTTTCGGTCAGCAGGCCGCCCTGGTCGAAGCCGACATAGCCCGGAGGGGCACCGATCAGGCGGCTGATCGAATGCGGCTCCATGTATTCGGACATGTCGAAGCGGACCAGCTCGATGCCCAGCTGCAGCGCCAGCTGCTTGGTCACCTCGGTCTTGCCGACACCGGTCGGGCCGGCGAACAGGAAGTTGCCGATCGGCTTTTCCGGGTTGCCCAGACCCGAACGGGCCAGCTTGATCGCCGAGGACAGCGTCTCGATGGCCGGGTCCTGGCCGAAGATCACCATCTTCAGGTTGCGCTCCAGGTGCTGCAGCACATCCTTGTCGGTGGCACTGACCTGCTTGGTCGGGATGCGCGCCATCTTGGCCACGATCGCCTCCACTTCCTCGACGTCGATCAGCTCCTTGCGCTGGCCTTCCGGCAGCAGCCGCTGGCGGGCACCGGCCTCATCGATCACGTCGATGGCCTTGTCCGGCAGCAGGCGGTCGCCGATGTGCTTCACCGACAGATCCACCGCCGCCTGCAGCGCTTCGTCCGAATAGGTCACGCCGTGGTGCAGCTCGTACTTGGACTTCAGGCCCTGCAGGATCTCGTAGGTCTCGCCCACGGTCGGCTCGACGATGTCGATCTTCTGGAAGCGGCGGGCCAGCGCCCGGTCCTTCTCGAAGATGCCGCGGTACTCCTGGAAGGTGGTCGAGCCGATGCAGCGCAGCTCGCCGGAGGCCAGCGCCGGCTTGATCAGGTTGGACGCATCCATGGTGCCACCCGAGGCCGAACCGGCACCGATGATGGTATGGATCTCGTCGATGAACAGCACCGCATTGGGGACCTTCTTCAGTGCGGTCAGCACGCTCTTCAGGCGCTTCTCGAAGTCGCCGCGGTACTTGGTGCCAGCCACCAGCGCGCCCAGGTCCAGCGAGTAGATCACCGCGTCGGCCAGCACGTCGGGCACCGAGCCCTCGACGATGCGGCGGGCCAGGCCCTCGGCAATCGCGGTCTTGCCCACGCCGGCCTCGCCCACGTACAGCGGGTTGTTCTTGCGGCGGCGGCACAGGACCTGGATGGTGCGCTCGATCTCGTCGGCACGGCCGACCAGCGGATCGATGCGGCCCGACCGCGCCTGTTCGTTGAGGTTGCTGGCGAACTCGGTCAGGGCATCACCCTTCGGCTCGCCCTCCCCGCCTTCGATGCGGCCTTCGCCCTCGGAGGAGGAGGACGGCTGCTCGCCTTCCTCGCCCAGCTTGGCGATGCCATGGGACAGGTAATTGACCACGTCCAGACGGGTCACGTCCTGCTGGTTGAGGTAATAGACGGCATGGGAGTCCTTTTCGCCGAAGATGGCGACCAGCACGTTGGCGCCGGTGACCTCCTTCTTGCCCGAGGACTGCACGTGGTACACGGCCCGCTGCAGCACGCGCTGGAAGCCCAGGGTCGGTTGGGTATCACGGCCGTCATCTTCGGCCAGGCGGGACACGGAAGCCTCGATGGCCTGCTCCAGCTCCTGGCGCAGGCGTTCGGCGTCGGCACCACAGGCCTTCAGTACGGCCTGGGCGGACGGGTTGTCGAGCAGTGCCAACAGCAGGTGTTCGACCGTCATGAATTCATGCCGGGCCTCACGGGCGCGCTTGTAGCACTGGCCGATGGTGTGTTCGAGGTCTTTGCTGAACATGGATTACTCCGGCGGCAGATGGGGACAATATGCGGCCTGACTACGCGATTTCCATCACCCTAGCGGATTGCTGCGTTCAGATGGCGTTAGCAGTGCAGATCGCTTGATCTTCATTCACTCCAGGACAGCCCACCCAGCATGAGCGAACCCTACCTGAGCCGCTGGCGATTGCGGCGTGATGGCGCGGCCATCGAGACGCCCCACGCCCAGCTCTGGCCGGTGCTGACCGCCGACGGCGAACCGGCGATGCTGAAGGTCAGCAGCGAAACCGAGGAGCAGAACGGCCATCGCCTGCTGCGCTGGTGGGACGGCGATGGTGCCGCCCGCCTGCTGGCCCACGAGGGGCCGGCGATCCTGATCGAGCGCGCCGGCGGCGATTCGCTGCGGCAACGTTCGATCGAGGGCGACGATGATGCGTGTACCACGATCCTGTGCCAGGTCCTGCGGCAGCTGCACCGGCCACGGAGCGCGCCGCCAGCGGAACTGGTCTGCCTGCGTACATGGTTCGCCGACCTGCTGCAGCCAAGGGCCGCGCTGCCGCCACTGCTGGAACAGTGCAGATCACTGGCGGAGCGGGTGTTGCAGGAAGAACGCGAGATCCGGCCGCTGCACGGCGACCTGCACCACGACAACGTGCTGGATTTCGGCGCGCGTGGCTGGCTGGCGATCGACCCGAAGCGGCTGCTGGGCGACCGCGCGTTCGACTACACGACGATGTTCAGCAACCCGGACCTCTGTGGCCCGGGCATCCATGTGGCCACCCGGCCCGAGCGGTTTGCCGCCCGGCTGCAACAGGTAAGCGCACTGGCCGGCCTGGAACGCACGCGCCTGCTGCGCTGGATCGCGGCCAGCACTGCGCTGTCGGCAGTGTGGTTCAGGGATGACGGCGCCCCCGCCGACGTCGACGAGACGGTGGCGCGGATGGCGCTGGAGGCGTTGGCGGAGGCGTGACCTCCGCGCGTGGTGGGCGCACTCCATCCGGGATCATTGCGCCGGGACGAAAAGCAGCCGAGCATGGGCTCGGCTCTACAGGTTTCTGCCTTGGTAGGTGCCCACCTTGGTGGGCACGCCGTGTTCGGAGTCGATGTACCCGGACGAGGATCGGCAGCCGGTCAGGCCTTTTCCATCGTGCACAGCAGCGGGTGCTGGTTCATCCGCGAATACTCGTTGACCTGGGCAACCTTGGTCTCGGCGACCTCGCGGGTGAACACCCCGCAGACGCCGCGGCCGCGGGTATGGACGTGCAGCATCACCTGCGTGGCCTTGTCCAGGTCCATGCTGAAGAACTGCTGCAGCACATCCACCACGAAATCCATCGGGGTGTAGTCATCGTTGAGCAGCATCACCTGATAGAACGGCGGCGGCGCCACTTCCGGGCGCGCGGGCTCCACGGCAACGCCGTGCTCGTGCTGGGAATCGGGGGAGGACTCATGGGGCATCCGTCCATTATAGGGGTAGCGCCGGACCTGCGTCGGCCCGCCGCGGATTGGACGGCACGCACGCCCAACGTCACAATTGCAGCTTCTTTCAACACTGCTTCACAGGATCTTCATGAAAAGGACCCTTCTGCCCGCCCTGCTGATCACCCTGGCCGCTGCCGGTGCTGCCACCGCCGCGCCCCAGGCCGACAAGTCCGTGGCGCGCCACCTGGACAAGCTGGGCTATACCTACGAAGTCGACGAGGATGGCGACTACCGCATGGTCTTCGACGTCGAGGGTGACCGCACCCAGATGGTCTACGTGCGCTCGGCGGTGGAAGACTTCGGCAGCCACAACATCCGCGAGATCTGGTCGCCGGCCTACAGCGCCAAGACCAAGCAGTTCCCGGTGGCCGTGGCCAATCGCCTGCTGGAAGATTCGCAGGACGCCAAGATGGGCGGCTGGGTAAAGCAGGACACCACCGCCATGTTCGTGGTGAAGATCGACGCCGATGCCACCGCCGACCAGCTCAGCGACGCCATCGATGCGGCCATCCGCACCGCCGACGCGATGGAGCTGGAACTGACCAAGAAGGACGAGTTCTGAGTTGAACGCCACGCCGGACCCGCGCTGGGCACCGCACGCCACCGTTGCCACCGTGGTGATCGACGGCGGCCGCGTGCTGCTGGTCGAGGAGACCATTGACGGCCGCCAGGTGCTGAACCAGCCGGCCGGCCACCTCGAGCCGGGCGAAAGCCTGGCCGAGGCCGCCCTGCGCGAGACCCGCGAGGAAACCGGCTGGACGGTGCAGCTGACCCACTTCATCGGCTGCTACCAGTGGACTGCCGGCGACGGCACGGCCTTCCTGCGCTTCTGCTACGCGGCGCACCCGGTTTCGCACGATCCGGCGCAGCCGCTGGACACCGGCATCGACCGCGCGCTGTGGCTGACCCCGGCCGAGCTGCAGGCCGCAGGCGAGCGCCAGCGCAGCCCGCTGGTGTGGCAGGTGGTGGCGGATTACCTGGGTGGCCAGCGCCACCCGCTTTCGCTGGTCCGGGACGTCGCATGAGCACTCCACGTGTGATGGTGGGCGTCTCCGGTGGCGTCGATTCCTCGGTCGCCGCTTGGCGCCTGGTACAGCAGGGCGAGGCCGTGGCCGGCCTGTTCATGCAGAACTGGGCCGACGATGGCAGCGGTGATTGCCGCGCCGAGGATGACCGTCGCGACGCGGTGGCCGTGTGCGGCCTGCTGGGCATCCCGTTCCACTTCCGCGACTTCTCCAGCGAGTACTGGCAGGGCGTGTTCGAGCACTTCCTGGCCGAGTACGCGGCCGGCCGCACCCCGAATCCGGACGTGCTGTGCAACCGTGAAGTGAAGTTCAAGCATTTCCTGGACGCCGCCCGCGAGCTGGGCGCCGAGCGCATCGCCACCGGCCATTACGCACGGGTGACCCAGCGCGGCCACCAGTGGCTGCTGCTGCGCGGCGCCGATCGATCCAAGGACCAGAGCTACTTCCTGCATCAACTGGGCCAGGAACAGCTGGCAGCCACCCTGTTCCCGATCGGCGACCTTGAAAAGAGCGACCTGCGCCGGATCGCGCGCGACGTCGGCCTGCCGACCCACGCCAAGAAGGACTCCACCGGCATCTGTTTCATCGGCGAGCGCGACTTCCGTGAGTTCCTCGGCCGCTATCTGCCGGCCAAGCCCGGCCAGATCCTCGACCCGGCCGACGGCAGCGTGATTGCCGAACACCCGGGCGTGTTCTATTTCACCCTGGGCCAGCGCGAGGGCCTGAACATCGGCGGCGTGCGTGGCCGCCCGGCCGCGCCGTGGTACGTGGTTGGCAAGGATGTGGCCAGCAACGTGCTGTACGTGGACCAGGACCGCGACAGCAAGTGGATGCTGTCCGACCGCCTGCGTTCGGAAACCGCGCACTGGATCGCCGGCTCACCGCCGGCACGGCGCTTCGAATGCACCGCCCAGACCCGCTACCGCCAGCCCGACGAGCCGTGTACGGTCCAGGTGCTGGACGATGGCAGCGTGCTGGTCACCTTTGCGCGCCCGCAGCGTGCCGTTACCCCTGGTCAATCGCTGGTGCTGTATGACGGTGATGTGTGCCTGGGCGGCGCGGTGATCGCCGCCACCGATGCGCCGCTGGAACAACGCCTGCGCACCACCCCCTCCCCTTTTGAGGTAATCGCTGCATGAGTTTCACTGTCGACGACCGCGTCCTGGCCCTGGCCGGCATTGCCCAGGCCCTGCAGCAGGTGCGCCGCATCGCCGATACCGGCCATTCCGACGCCGCCGCCGTGCGCACCGCCGTGGACAGCGTGTTCCGCGTCGATGCGTCCTCGCCGCAGGCGGTGTTCGGTGACCGTCATGCACTGAAGTCCGGCCTGCGCCTGCTGCACAACTACTTCCGCAGCCAGGGCCAGGACCCGATCCTGCCCAAGCTGGCCCTGTCGGTGCTGCAGCTGGAACGCCGCTTCGTGCAGGATGGGGCGACCGTGAACAAGGTCGCCTCGGGCATCGAGCGCGCCCAGCGCCAGGCCACCGAACTGGGCGACAGTGGCCACCCGGACGTACTGGCCAACCTCGGCGGCCTGTATGCCGACACCATCAGCCACCTGAAACCGCGGGTGATGGTGCAGGGCAACCCGCACTACCTGGGCCAGGCCGGCGTGGTGGCGGAGATCCGTGCCCTGCTGCTGGCCGCGGTGCGTTCGGCGGTGTTGTGGCGCCAGCTGGGCGGCAGCTACTGGGACTTCCTGTTCAGCCGCAAGGCGATGATCGAGGCCGTGGACCGCCTGCTGGCCTGAGGGTGTGGGGTCAGAGCCCTTTCCCATGGAAAAGGGATCCGACCCCGTTGCGCCTGCCCAAGGGGTCGGATCCCTTTCCGGCACGGAAAGGGCTCTGACCCCGAGGCCGCCAAGGCGCCGGAAAACCGGCGCATTCAGAATGCACTTCGAGGCACATCGACGTTAAAGAGAAAGGGGGTACGGCCGATACATCCTCCGTGCACCTCCCGAGAACGTCCATGTACTCACGCATTTTCATCCGTCTGGCCGCCCCCCTGGCTCTGACCCTGCTGCTCCCCTTCGCCATCGGTTTCGAATGGCCGGCCGCCCTGCGCTGGGCGATCCTGACCACGATGACGCTGAGCTGGCTCGGCTTTGCGTGGTGGACCACCCGCGCACAGGCACATCGTTCCCCCGAGCACGCCCGTGTCCTGCGCGAACAGGACCAGCTGCTGACCGAGCTGCGCAACTTCGTCGGCAACGAGATCGACGGTTCGCGTGGCGAAGTGGAACGCGCCCGTGACCTGATCCGCCAGGCCGTCTCCAGCCTGGGCGGCAGCTTCGATGCCATGAACCGCAAGTCGCGCCAGCAGAGCCAGGCCCTGTCGCGCATCGTCGACCGCGCCGGTGATGAAGGCAATGCCGGCCTCGACGTCGCCCGTTTCGCCCAGCACGCCAGCCATCGCATGGAACAGCTGGTGGAAGCGCTGGAACAGGTGAGCGGCCAGAGCAGCACCACCGTGCAGCACATCGACCAGATGGCGCAGCACCTGGATGGCATCTTCGCGCTGCTGGAAGACGTCAAGTCGATCGCCGACCAGACCAACCTTCTGGCGCTGAACGCGGCCATCGAAGCGGCGCGCGCCGGTGAAGCCGGTCGTGGCTTCGCCGTGGTCGCCGACGAAGTGCGCAACCTGTCCGAGCGCTCGACCACCTTCAACGAGCAGATCCGCAAGCTGGCGCACAGCTCCAAGGACGCCATTGCCAAGGTGCGCGAGACGGTCTCGCACATGGCCTCGCGCGATATGGACCGCTCCCGCGAAGCCCGCCAGGAAGCGGCAGCGATGCTCGACAACGTCGCGCAGATCAACGCCTCGCTGGGCGACGGCATGCGCGAAGTGTCCGAGTGCGCCCGTGCGATCGATGGCAGCGTGGCCGAAGCCGTGCGCGCCCTGCAGTTCGAAGACATCGCCACTCAGGCCCTGGGCGGCGTGCACACCCATCTGGACCGCCTGACTGCCATCAACCGCGAAGCGGTGGCCCTGCAGGAGCTGCTGCACCGCAATGGCGGCGTGTTCGACGAAGAGATTGCCAGCGCGCTGCAGCGCACCGGCAACCGCCTGCGCGAACTGCGCAGCGAATGGGAACGCCCGCCGCACAAGCCGGTCGCCCAGCAGACCATGGGCGCTGGCACGGTCGAGCTGTTCTGATCCTGATGTCTGCTGCCCTCGCCGGCAGCCCGCAAGGCCCCGGTTCGCCCGGGGCCTTTGCCTGTAACCCGCCATTGGATGCATCCTGTACGCGCACCATGACCCTGATCCGCGCCCTGCCCGCCCTCACCGACACCGAGCGCCCGCGCAATGCGAGCGCGCGTGAGCAGCTGCAGCGGCTGGAAGACGTGGCCCGCGAGGAACTGCTCGAACTGCAGCAGCTGGCCGATGCGCGCCCCACCCCCTCCAGAGCCGACGATGAACTGCTGGGCCTGGCATGGGACCTGGGCCTGGATGGCGAAGCCCTGAAGTAGATCCACGTCCTGCGTGGATGGGCCGTCCCGCATGGCATGATCCACCGGTCCCGTTCATGGAAGACCGATGGCCATCGCCCTGATCGCAGTGCTCCTCATCGAAGCCGTCCTTCTGATGGCCTGGGTGGCCGGCTATTTCAGCTGGGGCATCACCCTGTTCAACGAACGCATCGCGGCGTCACCGGCCATGCAGGCCCGGCTCTCGCTGGGCAGCCTGGAACGTGACCTGCCGCAGGACAAGTGGCTGCGACTGGCCTTCCATGCGCTGCCCGATGGCAGCATGGCGTTCCGCGAGAGCTTCGCACCGAGCTTCGGCCTGCGCTACTTCCCGGTGATGCGTGGACGCATCGTTCTCAACGCGCGACGGCACGAGGTGCGGGTGATCGGCCTGTGCAGCTGGTTCGTGGCAATCCTGTCGCTGCTGCTGTTGCCACTGGTGGCGATGCGCCCGATGGTGGCACCGATGCTGCTGGTGCTGCCGCTGTTCCTGGCCAGCTATCTGGTCCAGAAGCGGCGCTATGCGGCCATCGTCGAGGCCCTGCGCATGCAGTTGAAGGCGGAGTTTCCCAGGTAGTTCCACGCCATGCGTGGATGATCGCGAGCGCCAGGGCATCCGTGCCGACCAACGGTCGGCACCCACCAGAGCTGGGCGCACCAGAGTCAGGCCACACCGCGCCGGCATCCGCCAGCGCAGACCCTCAGCGCACCAGCACCGCTTCGCCGCTGGCGTCGGTGCGCATTGGCGCCGGGCGCTGCTGGCGCAGCCACTGCGCCAGATCACGCGGGCTGAGCGGGCGCGAGTACAGGTAGCCCTGGATCTCGTCGCAGCCCTGGCGGCGCAGCATGTCTTCTTCCTGGTGGGTTTCCACGCCTTCGGCCACCACCTTCATGCCCAGCGCGTGGCCCAGGTGGACGATGGCCTGGGTGACTTCGGCCGTGCCCGAATCATGCAGCATGCCCTGCACGAAACTGCGGTCGATCTTCAGGCGCCCCACCGGGAAGCGATTGAGGTAATTGAGGTTGGAGAAGCCGGTGCCGAAGTCATCCACCGCCAGCGGCACGCCGTGCCGTTCCAGCACGTCGAAGCAATGGCGCAGGATGTCGGTATCACGGATCAGCGCCGACTCGGTCAGCTCCAGTTCCAGCCGTTGCGGCGGCCAGCCATGGGCATGGCAGATCTCGATCACGCGCTCGGCGAAGCCGCGATCACGCAGCTGCACCGCCGACACGTTGACCGCGATGCGATCAAAGTGCAGTCCGGCACGGTCCCAGGCGGTCGCCTGGCGGCAGGCCTCGTTCAGCACCCAGTCGCCGATGCGCACGATCTCGCCGCACTTTTCGGCAATGGGAATGAACTCGGCCGGGCTGCAGTAGCCGATGCCGGGGCGGTGCCAGCGCAACAGTGCCTCGATCGCCGGTGGCTCGCCGTGGTGGGCGTGCAGCAGCGGCTGGTAGGCCAGGCTGAACTCGTCGCGCTCGATCGCCCCATGCAGGGCATGCTCGACGTCCAGCCGGCGCTGGATGCGGGCCAGGGCGTCCTGGCTGTAGTACTGGTAGGTGTTGCGCCCGGCTTCCTTGGCCGCATACATCGCGGCGTCGGCCGCGCGCAGCAGTGAGTCGAAATCGGTCTGCGCATCGCCCAGCATCGCGATGCCGACGCTGGCGCCGACTTTCAACGTGGTCTCGCCACGGCGCAGCGGCTCAGCCAGCGAGGCAATCAGCTTGCGGGCGACATGACCGGCATCTTCCGGCTCGGCCAGGTCGCGCAGCACCACGATGAACTCATCGCCACTGAAGCGGCCGAACAGGTCGTTGTTGCGCAGGTTCTGGTGCAGGCGGGTGGCTGCGGCCTTCAGCAGCGCATCGCCGGTGGCGTGGCCGAAGCTGTCGTTGATGGTCTTGAAGCCGTCCAGGTCGATGAACAGCATGGCCAGCGAGGTTCCGCGGTCGCGTGCTTCCTCGATGGCTTCGGCGGTCTGTTCGCCGAGCAGTACGCGATTGGGCAGGCCGGTCAGCAGGTCGTAGTGGGCCAGCAGTTCGATGCGCTCGTTGGCTTCGCGCTCGCGGGTGATGTCACGGAACAGGACAACGAACCGCGGCGGCAGGCCGTCACGGCGGTCCAGTTCGATCAGCACCTGCACCCAGACGCGCAGGCCGGACTGGCGGTAGAAGCACAGGTCCAGCTGCTCGGGCAGGCCGCCGTTGGCGATCCGGGCGAGCGCCGCCTCGAACGCGTTGCGCGAGTCCTCCGTGTACAGCGCCAGCGCCTGGTCGAGGGTGATCGGTTCCTTGCGCAGGCCATGGATGCGGTAGCACTCCTCGGTCCATTGCATGCTGCGGGTCTGCACTTCGATCTCGCAGCCGCCGATGCGGCCCAGCGCGGAGACCCGGTTCAGCAGTTCGGTGCGCCAGCGGATCAACGCATCGGTCTGGTGCTGTTCGGTGATGTTCTGTACCTGGCCGAGCAGGCGCTTGGGTTGCCCGTCCATGTCCAGCAGCGGCTGCATCCATAGCCGCAGGTGCTGCGAAGGCTCATGGCCGCGGGTCAGCTCCAGCTCGAGGTTGGCAGCGCGGCCATCGCGCCACAACCGCCGCCATGCCGCGCGCAGCGCGCCGCGGGAGCGTGGATGCAGCTGCTTCAGCCACCGCCGCTGGCCCGGAACGGCGCCCTGCTCCAGTGCCAGCAGCGAACGCAGTTCCGGCGACCACCAGAAATGCCCGCTGTTGGGATCAAACGACCAGCTGCCCATGCTGGCGATGCGCTGGGCCTCGCTCAGGTGCAGCTGCTGTTCCTGCAGCAGCGATTCGAGCTGCTTCTGCTGCTCGATATCGGTATGCGTGCCGACCATGCGCAGGGGCTGGCCATCGGCGGTGCGAGCGACCACGCGGCCGCGATCGAGCACCCAACGCCACTGGCCATCGGCCTGGCGGAAACGGAACTGTGCGCTGTACTGCTCGCTGTGCCCGCGCAGGTGCTCGTCGAGCGCGGCGCGCACCTGGGCGATGTCCTCGCCGTGCACGCGAGACAGCAATTCAGTGGCGGTCTCGTCGCCCAGCGCCGGCGTGCGCGCCACCCGGTCACTGGGGATGTCCCAGTCCCACAGGCTGTGGCCGGCGCTGTCCAGTGCCAGCTCCCAGCGCCCGCCCGCATCGACCGGCACCGGCTCGGGAATGCTCAGGGTGAACGCCAGCAGGTTGCCGGCACCGTCGTGCACCGCACGCAGGTGACCGTCGTAGTGCCCCCGCGGGCCGCCCGGCAGCGTGCAGGCGACGATGCCACCATCGGCAGCCATCAGGCGCAGATCTTCCAGCATCGGCGCATAGGCCGCCACGGTGGCCGGCAGGCCATGCACGCGCGCGGCCGGATTGGCCGCCAGCGGGCGCCCGGCACGGTCGACGATGACCAGCGCCGACGCAAGCGGGTGCTGCAGCAGGCTGGCGATGATCCCTTGGTCCACGCGATTTTGCTCCGGATGACACGCCCGTCAGCGGGGCACGCAGTGGTTAACGGCGCCTGCGGCGGATAATTGAGTGGTCACGGCACGCTGCGGGGTAAGATGACCGGCGCCCCTGTCACCCGCCCCGTCCATGCCCGCAGAACCGACCGGCAACGCCCCAGTTCCCGACCCGCGGATGGCGCAGGCGCTGAGCCGTGACCGGCGCCGGGTGGTGCTGAGCTATCTGGTGATGGCGCTGGCCTGGATGATCTCCACCGACAGCGTGGTGCAGGCGCTGGTGCCCGATCCGCAGCGGGCGGCCCTGTGGCAGGGCCTGAAGGGCTCGTTCTTCGCGCTGGCCAGCGCGGGCCTGCTCTATCTGCTGCTGCGCCCGCTGGCCGAACACGTGCTGCATACCCATGCGCGCCAGCAGGCCTCCGAGCTGCGCCTGCGGCAGATGTTCGAGGGCAACCCCGGGCCGATCCTCGTCTACGACCTGGACACGCTGGCGATCCTCGATGCCAACCCCGCCGCCTGCAGCGCCTTCGGCTGGGACCGCGACGAGCTGCTGGAACAGACCATCGATGCCTTGTGGCCGCCGCGCCAGGACCAGGCCCTGCAGACCAAGCTGGAGGCGATCCGCGAGGCGCCCGAGGAGCTGTGCATCCTGCGCGCTCAGCTGCAGCTGCGCGATGGCGCGCTGCGGCAGATGGAGCTGCGCTCCAACGCCATCAGCTACGACGGCCACAACGCCCGCCTGCTGATCGCCATCGACCGCACCGCCGAGGATCTGGCCCAGCTGCGCCGCGACCAGGCGTTGGCCCGGGTGGAGGAAGCCCATGAGCTGGCCCGCATCGGCGCCTGGGAACTGGACCCGTCCACCGGGCTGGGCCGCTATTCCAACCAGGTCTATCGCCTGCTCGGCCGCCGCCCGCCCGAGGCCCGGCGCTGGCACCGCTTCGATGAGCTGCTGGTGCCGGCCGACCCGGCCACCGCCACCCAGACCGAACAGCTGCTGGCCGAACTGTGCTCCGGCGAGCCGGTACAGGTGGACGTGCTGCTGCCGCTGCTGTCGATGGACGGCCGTGCATTGATGGTGCACCTGCGGGCGGCCAGCGGTATCGACGAAGCCGGCCGCAGCCGCGTGCTGGGCACGCTGCAGGACGTGACCGAGCGCGAGCAGTCGCGGCGCCTGCTGCGCGAGCGCGAGGAACAGTTCCGCGAGCTGGTGCGGGTGCTGCCCGACGGCGTGGTGATCCTCTCCGACGAGCACGTGCTGTACGCCAACGCCTGGGCTGCCGGCCTGTTCGGCTACGGCAGCCACACCCTGCTGGGCGAGCCGCTGTCGGCACTGGTCGCTGCCGCCGACCTGCCACGGGTGCGCAGCCAGCTGCGCGCCGGCCAGCCACACCTGGGGCCGGGCCACAGCAGCGTGGTGGCCATGCAGCGTGCCGACGGCCGCAGCTTCCATGCCGGTCTGGCGGTGGGCGAAGTGCGCTACGGCGGTCGTGACTGCAAGCTGCTGATCGTACGCGACCTGAGCGATTCCGAACGCACCCGCAGGGCGCTGGAAACCAGCAATCGCGAGCTGCAGGCGATGGCCGGGCGGCTGTTCTCGCTGCAGGAGGACGAGCGTCGCGCGATCTCGCGCGACCTGCACGATGACATCGGCCAGGCCATTACCGCGATCAAGCTGTCGGCGCATGCGGCGCAGGATGAGGACGATCCGAAGCGTCGTGGCGAGGACCTGGCGCAGATCGTCAGCCTGGCCGACACCACCGTGGCCAAGCTGCGCGACATCTCCACCCTGCTGCGCCCGCCACAGCTGGATGCACTGGGCCTGGAGGCGGCGCTGAGCTGGCAGGCGCGGGTGCTGTTCCGCTCTTCGCCGGTGGAGCTGCTGGCCGAGATCGAGCCGCTGCCGCACCGCCCCGACAACAGCATCGAACAAGCCTGCTTCCGCATCGCACAGGAAAGCCTGACCAATGCGCTGCGCCATGCGCGCGCCAGCCAGGTCCTGCTGCAGCTGCGCGACGTCAGCCAGCGTGGCCTGCACCTGCAGATCCGCGATGATGGTGAAGGCTTCGATCCGGACGGCCCGCGCGGCCTCGGCCTGATCGTGATGCGCGAGCGCGCGCAGAGCGTCGGTGGCCACGTGCGGATCGAATCCGCGCATGGCGAGGGCACCCTGATCGACGTCCACCTCCCCTACCAGGCGACCAGCATGGCCGCCGTCGATTCACCGGAATACTGAGCCTATGTGGAATCCCAACCTGCCCCCGGTCAGCATCGATGATGCCCCCGACCGCCTTGGCGCCGGCAACCCCGAGCTGCAGGCGATGGTTGCCGAGGCGGCCTCGGGCGGCATCGCGCTGATGCTGATGCACGTGGACATCGACCACTTCGCATCGGTCAACGAGAACATGAGTGCCGAAGTGGGCGATCAGGCGCTGGTACTGGTGGCGCAGCGCCTGCAGTCCTACCTGCGCGGGCGTGGCAAGCTGTGGCGGCATGGCAGCGACGAGTTCCTGATCGCGGTGCCCCGCACCGCGGACCTGCCGCTGCCGGAGGACTTCGCTGAAGAGATCCGCCAGCAGATGGAACTGCCGCTGTCGGTGCTTCCATACACGCTGTTCATGACCGGCAAGCTGGGCGTGAGCCTGTGCCCGGAACATGCCAGCAGCGCCTCGCGCCTGCTCGACCATGCCGAAGATGCGCTGTACCAGGCCGCCCGCGAAGGCGGCAATGCCGTGCGCATCCATGCCGTGGACACCCCGCCGAGCGCGCACAGCGAGAGCATCATCGCGCGCCAGATCGTCGATGCCATTCCCAATGGCGAGCTGAAGCTGCGTTACCAGCCGCTGGTGAGCGCCCGCGACGGCCACGTGGTCGGCATGGAAGCGCTGCTGCGCTGGCAGTCGCCGACCCTGGGCATGCTGGTGCCGGAGCGCTTCATGCGCACCGCCGAGCGCCTGGGCATCATCGTGCAGATCGGCACCTGGGTGCTGGAAGGCGCATTGAAGCAGGCGCGGTTGTGGCGCGACCAGGGCTTTGATGACTTCACCATCGCGGTGAACGTGTCCACCCTGCAGCTGCTGCGGCCGAATTTCTTCGCCGAGGTGATGTCCCTGCTGCAGGCCGCGGGCGTGCCGGCGCACATGCTGACGCTGGAGATCAACGAGAGCGCGCTGACCAACAACGTCAATTTCGTCCATGAAACGCTGGCCAACCTGCGCAACGAAGGCATCAGCCTGAGCCTGGACAACTTCGGCACCGGCGATTCCAGCCTCAGCGCGCTGGTGCGCTACCCGGTGGACAAGCTGAAGATCGACCGCAGCTTCATCAAGAGCGCACCGGCTGGCAATCGCGAAGCAGCCATTGCCCGCGCGATCATTGCCATGGGCCACCAGCTGGGCATGACCGTGATTGCCAACGGCGTGGAATCGCAGGCCCAACTGGGCTTCCTGCGCCGCAACGACTGCGATGTGTTCCA
This sequence comes from Stenotrophomonas sp. YJH_SMC_127, assembly GCF_059372445.1. NCBI lineage: Bacteria > Pseudomonadati > Pseudomonadota > Gammaproteobacteria > Lysobacterales > Lysobacteraceae > Stenotrophomonas > Stenotrophomonas sp. YJH_SMC_127. The sequence goes on from NZ_JCAFVO010000002.1 coordinate 631,329, forward strand.
GGGCTACCTGTTCGGCGAGCCGATGTCGGCCGATGCCGCCGGCATGACCCTGCGCCGCCGCTACCTGCGCCCGGAAGCCTTCGCCGAAACGCGCCCGGACCGGACGCTGCTGCTGCTGGATGACGAGGAGAACGTGCTGCGCTCGCTGGTGCGCCTGTTCCGCCGCGACGGCTACCGCATCCTGGCCGCTGGCAACGTGCGCGACGCCTTTGATCTGCTGGCGATCAACGACGTGCAGGTGATCCTGTCCGACCAGCGCATGAGCGACATGAGCGGCACCGAGTTCCTGGGCCGGGTGAAGATGCTGTACCCGGATACGATCCGCCTGGTGCTGTCGGGCTACACCGATCTGAACACGGTGACCGATGCGATCAACCGCGGCGCGATCTATCGCTTCCTGACCAAGCCGTGGAACGACGACGAGCTGCGCAAGCACATCCACCAGGCGTTCCGCACGTACGAAGAACAGCGCCGCAGCAATGCCGGTCCGGCACCGGTGGAAACCGGGGATGGTGGCGAGGATCGACCGCTGCGGTGATGATCGGGTAGAGCCGGCCGCTGGCCGGCTGCCTTGGGTGCCCGGCTTCAATGAGGTTGCCGGCCAGCGGCCGGCACTACCGTCGATTGGCCCCGGTAGAGCCGGCCGCTGGCTGGCTGCCCTGGGTGTCCGGTTTCCGTGAGGTTGCCGGCCAGCGGCCGGCACTACCGATTGGCCCCGGTAGAGCCGGCCGCTGGCCGGCTGCTCTGGGTGGCCGGGTTCAATGAGGTTGCCGGCCAGCGGCCGGCACTACCGATTGGCCCCGGTAGAGCCGGCCGCTGGCTGGCTGCCCTGGGTGTCCGGTTTCAATGAGGTTGCCGGCCAGCGGCCGGCACTACCATCGATCGGCCCCGGTAGAGCCGGCCGCTGGCCGGCTGCTCTGGGTGTCCGGTTCCACTTCGGAAGCGGTCAGCGCGGCTGCTTCACCGGCAGCACCACGCGGAAGCGCGAGCCCACGCCCGGGGTGCTGTCCAGGTCGATGCGGCCGTGATGCTTGTTGATGATGCTGTAGGAGATCGACAGGCCCAGACCGGTGCCACTGCCGACCGGCTTGGTGGTGAAGAACGGATCGAAGATGCGCTGGCGCAGTTCCGGCGAGATGCCGCCGCCGGTGTCTTCGAATTCAACCCACACGTGATCGCCATCAACGCCGGTGCGCACGGTGATCGTGCCGCGCTCGGCGATGGCATGGCCAGCGTTGAGCAACAGGTTCATGTAGACCTGGTTCAACTCCGACGGCAGGCACTCCACCAGCGGCAACTGGCCGAATTCGCGTACCAGGGTGACCTTGTACTTGAGTTCGTTCCAGATGATGTTGATGGTCGATTCCAGGCCCGCGTGCAGGTCGACCAGCTTCCACGATTCGTCGCGACCGGAATACGAGAAGTCCTTCAGGTCGCGCACGATGCGGGTAACGCGCTCGATGCCTTCGCGCGATTCGGCCATCAGCTGCGGCAGGTCGCGGCTGATGAAGTCGATGTCCAGGCGGTCACGGATGTCATCGATTTCCGGGATCAGTGCCTTCGGGTCCGGCGCGCGCAGGGCGCGCTCGTAGGCTTCGATCACGGTGAACAGGCTGCGCAGGTACTCCTGCAGGCTGCCCAGGTTGGAGTGCACGTAACCGATCGGGTTGTTGATCTCGTGGGCGACGCCGGCGGCGAGCTGGCCGATCGAGGCCATCTTCTCCGACTGCAGCAGCTTTTCCTGGGTGCCATTGAGGCGCAGGTAGGCCTGGCGCAGCTCGGCGTGGCGCTGCTGCAGTTCGCGCTCGTAGTCTTCCTGCCCTTCGATGTGGCGGAACAACGCAAGGAAATGCCCTTCGCCGACCGGACCATGGTGGTACAGGTGGGCGATGACCACGCCCTCGCCCAGCGGCAGGCTGCCATTCCAGTGGCCATGCTGGCGGGCCTGCTCCAGTGCATCAGGGGGGAGCAGCTCGCGCAGCCGCTGCGGCGGCGGCAATCCGCCGTCCGAGCCACTGGCCAGCAGGTTCTGCGCGGCCGGGTTGGCCAGGGCCACCTGCCCGTCTTCAGTGAACAGCAGCAGGCCTTCGCGCAGGCGCTCAAGGAGGGCCTGCAGCACCGGCTGCGGCGGAAGGGGGGCGGTAACCAGGGCGTTGGCAGCGGACACGGCGACTCGGGGCGTTCGAACAGGCGCCCAATATACGCGGTCATGCAGCGGGCTTCAGCCCACCGGGAGGGGGTGTGCGACCGCCGTCGCGTCAGGCGACGGCGAGTGGCCGGCCGATGCTGACCGTGTGCGACTGGCCCTTGGCATCGTAGGCCGAGGCATCTTCGGTACGGCCGAGCTGGCGCAGCGCCCAGTTCACCTCGCGGCGACGGCGCGACAGCAGCACGCCGTTGGCGCGGTTGCGCTCGGCCAGTTCCTGCAGCTGTTCGCCCTCGCCCACCGGCGGCGCGCCTTCCAGCGCACGCAGCGCTTCCAGCTTGGCGCCGGTGGCCCGGATCAGGGCGTGCACGTCGTGCTCGACCAGGGCCTGGCGCTCAACGTCCAGGGCCTGGGCGAGGCGCTGCAGCGGCTCGCTCATCGCCGCAGTCATCCGTGCAGCTGCTGGTCCAGATCGAGCATGCGCGATGCGATCGCGTCCGGATTGATCTTGTAGGTGCCGTTCTGCAGTGACTCGCGCACGGCCGCCACGCGCTGGGCGTCGATCGCCGGGGCGGTGGTCAGCTCACGCTCGATGGCCTGCAGGTTGGTGGCCTCGCCGGTCAGGCGCAGGCTGTCGGCCGCCTCGACCGGGCGCGCCGCCGCATCGGTGCTGACGCCGGGCTTGCTGGCCGGGGTCGTCACGCTGCGCAGTGCCTGGGGGACCTGCAGGTTGCCGTCGATTTTCTGGCTCATGGGGTGTCCTGGAGTTGCCGTTCACAAGGGATAACGGCCGCAGGGCCGTGATCTTTAGGGATATTTTGCGGTAAATCAACGCGCCACGATTACGTCACCTGCGGCGTCGACCGTGCCCTGCACGATCCGCCGCGAGGACAGGTTCTCGACCGAGACCCGCTCGTTCTCACCGGCATCACCCATCGCGCGGCCGGCAATGCGCACCTCGACCGAGCCGCGACGCGACACCAGGGCTACATTGTCTCCTCGCTTGATGAGACGCTGGACCACCAGATCGTTGTTCGACAGCAGGGCTCCGGCCTGCAACGGACGGCGGGCGATGCGGCCGATCGCTGCATTGGGATCGGACAGCACCGCGCCGGCAATCCGGGCAGCGTCACGCTGGGCAGTGGTGATATCGGCGGCCGTGAGGGTTTCTCCAGTGCCGATTCCGCGGTTGAGCACCAGCACGGTCTGGTGGCGCCGCACCTTCACCGGCACGAACAGGCGCCAGCCGCCCGCATCGGGACAGCTCACCTCCACCGTGGTGTTGGCGGTGGGCTGCACCTGCAACGCGCTGCCACATTTCGGCAGGCGCAGCGCATCGGCCACCTGCGCCTCGCCTTCACTGCCGGCAGGCAGTGTCGACAGCGCCGCAGTGCGGATGCTGGCCACCGGCTGCCAGTCCGTGGCGCCCGCCCACGGCGCGGCCAGGGCGAGCGCGATGGCGAACAGCGATGTGACCCGGCGCATGGCGCCTCCTGTCGATGGGATCTGGCCCAGCAGCGTGCAAGGGGTGTGCCAGAGACCGGGTCCCGTTGATCGGATCCGGGATGGGGATTCGACCGGATGGGTAGAGTCGACTGCCAGTCGACTTTCGCGCGAAGCGCGGGGTTTCCCGTGATCGGATCGAAGAGCAGTCGACTGACAGTCGACTCTACAAACGCGGTGCGGGCCGCGCGGGCGGCAGAGCGCCCTCAAGTTCCGCCCCCACCACGCCGATACAGCAGCCATGTCCCATGACCTGCTCAACCGGATCGACCAGCGGACCCGACTGGCCGGCCACAACCGCCTGGCGCTGCTGCTGTTCCGCCTCGGCGGACGTCAGCTTTTTGGCGTCAATGTCTTCAAGGTGCAGGAAGTCCTGCGCCGCCCGGAGCTGTTCCAGGTGCCCGGCCTTCCCAGCCAGTTCTCCGGCGTGGCCGACGTGCGCGGCCGCTCGGTGCCGGTACTGGACCTGGGCCTGGCGATCGGCCACCCCGAGCGCGAACCGGACGCGGACACCTCGCCGGGCTACCTGGTCGTCACCGAATTCAACCGCTCGATCCAGGGCTTCCTGGTCAGTGGCGTCGAACGCATCGTCAACATCGCGGTGGAAGACATCCACCCGCCACCGGAGCTGGGCGCCGAGTCGAGCTACCTGACCGCGGTGACCCGCTTCCAGGGCGAGCTGATCCAGGTGATCGACGTTGAGAGCGTGCTGGCCGATATCGCCCAGGTGCGCGGAGAAGCGGTACTCGACCCGGCAATGGCGATGCCCGCCGACGGCCCGCAGCTGCAGGTGCTGGTGGTGGACGACTCGCGCGTGGCCCGCCAGCAGATCCGCAGCGTGCTGGACCAGCTGGGCGTGGGTGCCACCCTGCTTTCCGACGGCAAGCAGGCGCTGGACCACCTGCTGCAGGTCCACGCCTCGGGGGAAAACCCGGCCGAGCGCTATGCCATGGTCATCTCGGACATCGAGATGCCGGCCATGGATGGCTACACGCTGACGACGGAAATCCGGCGCCACCCGGGCCTGGCCGGCCTGTACGTGCTGCTGCACACCTCGCTGTCGGGCGTCTTCAACAACGCCATGGTCGAGCGCGTCGGCGCCAATGCGTTCGTCGCCAAGTACTCGCCGCACGAGCTGGCCGACTTCGTGCTGGACCGCCTGCGCAAGGTGGCGCTGGCGGCGTAAGGCCCGCCGAGGGGTCGGATCCCGGAACGGGCTCCGACCCCGCATCGCAACGCGTCAACCACCGGGTCAGAGCCCCTGCGGGGATCTGACCCCCTCTCCATTTGGCACACCCCTTGCAGCTTCCCGGGCAACGTTCCCGTGGGAGTGCACCGTGCGCAACCTGATTACCGACTACCTGGGCGTCCACGCCCAGGCCATGCCGTTGCGCGAACAGCGGATGAAGCTGATCGCCAGCAACCTCGGCAATGCCGACACTCCCGGCTACAAGGCCCAGGACCTGGACTTCGATGCCGCCCTGCGCCACGCCCAGGGGCAGGATGCCAATGGCCTGATGGCCACCACCCATGAGCAGCACTACGAGATCAGTAGTGGCCTGAACCCGTTCCAGATCGCGCGCGAAGGCGTGCAGCCCAGCCTGGACGGCAACACCGTCGACCCCGATGCCGAGCGTGCCGCCTATGGCCGCGCCGCACTGGAATACCGCGCCTCGCTCAGCTTCGTCGAGAGCAAGGTGCGTTCCATGCTGACCGCGATCACGGGGCAATAAGCCATGAGCAACCTGCCGATCTTCGACATCGCCGGCTCCGCGCTGCAGGCGCAGTCGGTGCGCATGAGCACCATCGCCTCCAACCTCTCCAATGCCGACACCGTCGCCGGTTCCGCCGACGCCGTGTACAAGCCGCTGGAACCGATCTTCCAGGCCGTCACCAGCAAGAGCGATCCCAACATCACCTCGGTGAAGGTGAAGGAGATCACCCAGAGCGAGGCCGCGCCGATCAAGCGCTACGAGCCGGGCCACCCGCTGGCCGACGCCGATGGCTACATCTACCAGCCCGATGTCGATCCGGTGGCGCAGATGGTCAACCTGATCTCGACCTCGCGCAATTACCAGGCCGGCGTGGAGATGTTGACCACCGCCAAGGAACTGGCCCTGGCCACCCTGACCATGGGCCGCTGAGGCCCGCAGCACCGGATACCGCCATGACCACCGCCGTCAACAACCAGACCAGCCAGGACGTCTATTCCGCGCTGGGCCTGAACGCCCCCAACAGCAACGCCACGAAAAAGAAGAACACGCTGGACCAGGCCGACTTCCTGCGCCTGATGACCGAGCAGCTGCAGCACCAGGATCCGCTGAAGCCGATGGACAACACGCAGATGGTCGCGCAGATGGCGCAGATGTCCACCGTGCAGGGCATCACCGATCTGAACAAGACGGTGAAGGGCTTCCAGGAGTCGATGGCCAGCGACCAGGTGCTGCGTGGCGCTGCGCTGGTCGGCCACCAGGTGCTGGTGCCGTCGGAAAAGCTGGTGCTGGAGAAGGAAGGCAATGTCGAAGGCACGGTGGCTGCACCGTCGGCCGGCATCATCACCGTGGACATCACCGACGCCAACGGCGCCAAGGTCACCTCGCTGAGCGTGGAAGCCAAGGCTGCCGGCGAAACCGCCTTCCAGTGGGACGGCAAGGATGCCAACGGCAAGCGCATGGAGCCGGGCAAGTACTCCATCGTCGCCAACCATGTCGACACCGCCGGCAAGAGCACCAAGCTGTCCACCTACGTACAGGCGCCGGTGGAGAGCGTGACCGTTGGTTCCGACGGCCTGTACCTGAACCTCAAGGGCCTGGGCACGGCCCCGATCGACTACGTGCTCCGCGTCAGCTGAGCCGCACCTTCCGCATCAACCAGGAGCATCCCATGGGCTTCAATGTCTCGCTGTCCGGCATCAACGCCGCCAACACCGACCTGAGCGTCACCGCCAACAACGTCGCCAACGTCAACACTACCGGCTTCAAGCAGTCGCGCGCGGAGTTCGCGGACCTGTTCGCTTCGACCAGCTACGGCCTTTCGAAGAACCAGACCGGCTCGGGCGTGCGCGTTTCCAACGTCGCCCAGCAGTTCATCCAGGGCCACAACGAGCAGACCGGGCGCAGCCTGGACATGGCCATTTCCGGTGAAGGCTTCTTCACCATGAACATGAATGGTTCGCGCGTGTACTCGCGTGCCGGCAACTTCCAGACCGACTCGGCCGGCTACGTGGTCAACCCGCAGGGTGCGCGCCTGCAGGTGTTCGCGCCGAATGCCGATGGCACCAACTTCGATGCCGGCCGCCTGGTCGACCTGCAGCTGCTGACCACCGACAGCCCGCCGAAGCAGACCAGCGAAGTGAAGGTTGGCTTCACCCTGCCGGCCAACGCCAAGCAACCGACGGTGGCGACCTTCGACCCGGCCGATTCGAACAGCTACAACCACTCCAGCGGTGGCATCACCGTGTACGACTCGCTGGGCGTGAGCCACATCCAGGTCTCGTACTTCGTCAAGGGCGCCAACCCCAACGAATGGACCGTGCGCAATTACGTCGATGGCCAGCCGGCCGGCGCACCGACCCCGGTCACCTTCGACAACAGCGGCAAGCTGGTCGCACCTGCCAACGGCAAGGTCAGCCTCGGCACCTTCACCCCGACCACCGGTGCCGGCCAGTTGAACATGACGCTGGATATCAGCGGCTCCACCCAGTACGGCGAGAAGTTCGCCCTGCGCAATACCCAGCAGGACGGCTATGCCGCCGGCAAGCTCAACGAAGTGACCGTGTCCGAATCCGGCGTGGTCTACGCCCGCTATTCCAACGGCGACGACAAGCCGCTGGGCCAGGTCGCCCTGACCACCTTCAACAACACGCAGGGCCTGGAATCGAAGGGCAACAACCTGTGGGTGGAGACCTTCGAATCGGGCACGCCGCGCACCGGCATGCCGGACACCTCCAACCTCGGCAAGATCCAGGCCGGCTCGCTGGAAGCGTCCACCGTCGATCTCACCGAGCAGCTGGTCAACATGATCACCGCGCAGCGCAACTTCCAGGCCAACGCGCAGATGATCACCACGCAGGACCAGATCACCCAGACCGTCATCAACATCCGTTGATGAGCTGCTGACCCTGTCACGGAACTCCCCGCATGGATAAAGCCCTTTACGTGGCGATGACCGGTGCCCGCGCCTCCCTGCAGGCGCAGGGAACGCTCAGCCACAACCTCGCCAACTCGGACACCCCTGGCTTCAAGGAAGCGCTGGCCAACACCGAAGCGTTCCCGATCAAGGGCCCGGGCTTTGCCTCGCGGGTGGATGCGCTGCACGTCGACGCCGGCTTCAACCGTACGCCCGGCTCGCAGCACATCACCGGCAAGCCGCTGGATCTGTCCCTGCAGACCGGCACCTGGCTGGCCGTGCAGGCCAGCGACGGCAGTGAGGCGTACACGCGCGGCGCTGCATTGTCGGTCACCCCGAACGGCCAGCTGGTGACCTCCAGCGGCCGTCCGGTACTGGATGACAACAACAACCCGATCGCCATTCCGCCCTACCAGGCGATGGAAATCGGTGCCGACGGCACGCTCTCGATCATCCCGCAGGGCGAAGGCCCGCAGACCATGGCGCAGATCGGCCGGATCAAGGTGGTACAGGCGCCGGACGAGCGCCTCGAGCGTGGCCTGGATGGCCTGTTCCGCAACACCGACCCACTGCAGCCGTTCGCACCGGCACAGGGCACGGCCGTGCACAGCGGCCAGCTGGAAGGCAGCAACGTCGATGCCGCCGGTGCACTGGTGCAGATGATCCAGCTGCAGCGCCAGTACGAAATGCAGGTGCAGGTGATCAAGCACGGCGACGACAACGCGCGCAGTGCCAACAGCCTGCTGCGCCTGGGCAGCTGACGGAATTCCGGCGCCGCCCGGGCGCGGCGCTGGCACACCGCTTGCACACCCGTTACCAGGGGCCGCATCGCGCGGCCGGCTTTACCCAGACAGGACACCGAAGATGAACCAGGCATTGTGGATCGCGAAAACCGGACTGGATGCGCAGCAGATGCGCATGTCGGTGGTTTCCAACAACCTCGCCAACACCAACACCACCGGCTTCAAGCAGGACCGTGCCAGCTTCGAGGACCTGCTGTACCAGCAGGTGCGCCAGCCCGGCGGCTCTTCGTCGGCGCAGACCCAGCTGCCGACCGGCCTGCAGCTGGGTACCGGCGTTCGCGTGGTCGCCACCGCCAAGAATTTCGAGCAGGGTGGCCAGCAGCAGACCGGCCGTGCGCTGGACGTGATGGTCAACGGCCGCGGCTTCTTCGAAGTGCAGATGCCCGACGGCAGCTCGGCCTACACCCGTGATGGCTCGTTCAAGATCAACCAGGACAGCGAGCTGGTCACCAACAGCGGCTACCCGGTGCAGCCGGGCATCCAGATTCCCGAGGGCGCGCAGTCGGTGACCATCGGTACCGACGGCACCATCAGCGTGAAGATGGCCGACGGCGCGGCGTCAGTGGAAGTGGGTGCGCTGACCCTGACCGACTTCGTCAATCCGGCCGGCCTGCAGGCGCGCGGCGAGAACCTGTTCCTGGAAACCACCGCTTCCGGTCCGGCACAGAACGGCAATCCCGGGCTCAACGGCCTCGGCACCGTGGTGCAGGGCGCGCTGGAAGGCAGCAACGTCAATGTGGTCGAAGAGCTGGTGTCGATGATCGAAACCCAGCGCGCCTACGAAATGAACGCCAAGGCGATCTCCACCACCGATTCGATGCTCGGCTATCTCAACAACAAGCTCTGACCGGCCCAACCGGGAAACCGCCATGTCGCCCATTTCCAGATTCACCCGCACTGCCCTCGCCTGCGCCGTGGTCGCCCTGCTCGGTGGCTGCGTGATCGCCGGCGACGTGCGCCCCTACGCGGCGATGGCACCGATCCAGCCGATCATGCCGCCGCAGGCCGCGCCGACCGCCGGTGCGATCTACGCTGCCGGCCCGACCCTGCAGCTGTACTCGGACCGCCGCGCACGCGATGTCGGCGACCTGCTGACCATCACCCTGCTGGAAAACACCACCGCGCAGACCAGCGCCAACACGGCCACCAACAAGGAATCCAACCTGAGCCTGGGCACGCCGTCCATCCTCGGTGCTCCGGTCACCCTGGGCGGCAAGGACATCCTCAGTGCGACGGCCAAGGGCGCGCGTGACTTCACCGGCAAGGGCAACAGCGCGCAGAGCAACCGTCTGCAGGGCAGTGTCACCGTCACGGTGACCCAGCGCCTGCCCAATGGCAACCTGGTGGTACAGGGGCAGAAGAACCTGCGGCTGAACCAGGGTGATGAACTGGTACAGGTGCAGGGCATCGTGCGCCCGGGCGACATCAGCCAGGACAACACCATTCCTTCCAGCCGCGTGGCCGAAGCCCGCATCGTCTACGGCGGCCGCGGCCCGGTCGCGCAGTCCAACGCGATGGGCTGGCTGAGCCGCTTCTTCAATTCCGGCCTGACGCCGTTCTGAGTATGGCCATGAAACTCCTCCCCTCTTCTTCCTGGCATCGCCGCGTGGCGTCGTTCGTCGCGCTGATGCTGCTGGTCGTGGCAGCCCCGGCCAGCGCCGAGCGCATCAAGGACCTGGCCCAGGTCGGCGGCGTGCGTGGTAACGCCCTGGTGGGCTACGGCCTGGTGGTCGGCCTGGATGGCAGCGGCGACCGCACCAGCCAGGCGCCCTTCACCGTGCAGAGCCTGAAGAACCTGCTCGGCGAGCTGGGCGTGAACGTACCGGCCAACGTCAATCCGCAGCTGAAGAATGTTGCGGCCGTCGCGATCCATGCCGAGCTGCCGCCGTTCGCCAAGCCGGGCCAGCCGATCGACATCACCGTGTCGTCGATCGGCAACGCCGTCTCGCTGCGCGGCGGCTCGCTGCTGATGGCCCCGCTGCGCGGCGCCGATGGCCAGATCTATGCGATCGCGCAGGGCAACCTGATCGTCGGCGGCTTTGGTGCGCAGGGCAAGGATGGTTCGCGGGTTTCGGTGAACGTACCGAGCGTGGGCCGCATTCCCAATGGCGCCACGGTCGAGCGTGCCCTGCCCGACCCGCTGGCCAATGGCGGGGACATCACGCTGAACCTGCACAACAACGATTTCACCACCGTTTCGCGCATGGTCGCCGCACTCAACAACGCGTTCGGCGAAGGCGCCGCGCGTGCGGTCGACGGCGTGACCGTGGCCGTGACTGCGCCGACCGATCCGGGCGCACGCATCGGCCTGCTGGCCCGCATCGAGAACCTGGAGCTGACCCCGGGCAGCGCCCCGGCCAAGGTCGTGGTCAATTCCCGCACCGGCACCGTGGTCATCGGCCAGCAGGTGCGGGTCGGCCCTGCCGCGATCTCGCATGGTTCGCTGACGGTGACGATCCAGGAGAACACCAACGTCAGCCAACCCAATGCCCTGTCCGGTGGCCGTACCGTGGCCAGCCCACAGTCGACCATCACCGCCACCAACGACGGCAGCCGCATGTTCAAGTTCAGCGGCGGCACCACCCTGGACGAGATCGTGCACGCGGTGAACGCCGTGGGCGCGGCGCCGGGCGACCTGATCGCGATCCTGGAAGCCCTGAAGCAGGCCGGCGCATTGAGTGCCGAGCTCGAGGTGATCTGACATGCGCATCAATCCCGCATTCGACCTGCACCCGGCGCAGCAGAACGACCCGGCCAAGATCGACAAGGTGGCGCGCCAGCTGGAAGGCCAGTTCGCACAGATGCTGGTCAAGAGCATGCGTGATGCCAGTTTCGGCGACTCGCTGTTTCCCGGCGAGAACAAGATGTTCCGCGATATGTACGACCAGAAGATCGCCGAGGCGATGACCCGCGGCAAGGGGCTGGGCCTGTCCGGCATGATCAGCCGCCAGCTGTCCGGCCAGGCCGCCGACGGCCCGGCGCTGGATACCCGCGTGGCTCCGGCCAAGGCCAGCCGCGCCTACCAGCTCAACGCGCCGGACAAGCCGGCACCGTCGCTGCCGCTGGAAGATGGCAGCCAGGCCGTGCGCATGCTGCAGCAGATGGCGGCCGGCGCACAGCACGGCGCGCAGGCCGCGCTGGCACCGATGGAACAGGCACTGGACCTGATCGCCGGTCGCGAGAGCAGCAGCCTGCACCGCTCGCTGGGCACCGAGGATCCGTACATCGGCAACCTGCAGGGCGAGGACTGGTCCACCAACAACGACCAGTGGTCGGCGACGGCCAGCAACCGAGGTACAGCCATGAGCCAGGCCGATGCGATGGCTACCCGCACCGCCGTGGCCCAGCTGGGGCCGCACACGCCGGAAGGTTTCGTCGCCAGCATCTGGCAGCACGCGCAGAGCGCGGCCAGGGAACTGGGCGTGGATGCCCGTGCGCTGGTCGCCCAGGCCGCGTTGGAAACCGGCTGGGGCAAGCGCCACATCCGCCAGTCCGACGGCAGTACCTCGCACAATCTGTTCGGCATCAAGGCCACCGGCTGGAGCGGCCAGCGCGTTGCAGCCGGCACCCACGAATACGTGGATGGCGTGCGCCGCAACGAAACCGCCAGCTTCCGCGCCTACAGCTCGCCGGCCGAAAGCTTCGCCGACTACGTGCGCCTGCTGAAGACCAGCCCGCGCTACCAGCAGGCGCTGCAGGCCGGCACCGACGTGCAGGGCTTCGCCCGTGGACTTCAGCGCGCCGGCTATGCCACCGACCCACGCTATGCGGCCAAGATCGCCGCGATCGCCGGTGGCCCGACCATCGAGCGTGCCGTAGCGGCCGTGACCGACGCCGGCGCGCGCCTTGGCCAGACCTTCGCCAGCACCGCGACCGCGGCGCTGGGTATCACCCGTCGTTGAGGAACCCATGTCCAGCGTACTTTCCACCGGTACCGGTGCCCTGCTCGCCTTCCAGCGTGCGTTGGCGACCACCAGCCACAACGTGGCCAACCTCAATACGCCCGGCTACAGCCGGCAGAAGGTCAACTTCGCTACCGCCGACCCGCAGAACTACGGCTATGGCACGGTCGGCAACGGCACCCGGATCACTGACATCCGCCGCACGGCCGACCAGCTGGCGATCTCGCGCCTGCTCGACAGCAGCGGTGAACTGGCGCGCCTGAAACAGCTTTCGGGCATGGCCGACCGGGTCAACGCGCTGTTCTCCGATGCGGCCACCAATGTGGCCGGCGTCTGGTCGAACTTCTTCGATTCGGTCAGTGGCCTGTCGTCCAACGCGGCCGGCACCGCCGACCGCCAGAACATGCTCGACGGCGGCAAGGCCTTGGCCAACCGCTTCGTGCAGCTCAACACGCACTTGAACAACCTCAACAGCGAGGTCAACAACGGCCTGCTGGCCGGTGCCACCGAGGTCAACCGCCTGGCGCAGGAAATCGCGCAGATCAACGGCGCCATCGGCACCAACATCGCCTCTGCCGCACCCGATCTGCTCGACCGCCGCGACCAGCTGATCACCCAGCTGATCGGCTACACCGGTGGCACGGCGGTGATCCAGGACGGCGGCATCATGAATGTCTACACCGCCGGCGGCAACGCGCTGGTGGTGGGTACCACGGCGACCAAGGTCACCACCGTGGCCGACCCGTACCAGCCCGAGCGCCTGCAGTTGGCGCTGGAGACCCAGGGCAACACCATCCGCCTCGACCCGAAGGCGGTCGGCGGCCAGATCGGTGGCCTGCTGGAATTCCGCGACACCGTGCTGACCCCTGCCCAGGCTGAACTGGGCAAGCTGGCGGTAGGCCTGGCCGAGAGCTTCAACCAGGCGCACCACCAGGGCGTGGACCTGTATGGCCAGCTGGGCGGGGACTTCTTCACCATCGGCAACCCGCGCGTCACCGGCAACAACAGCAATACCGGCACCGCCAGCCTCAGCGCAACCTACGGCGACCTGGGCAAGCTGGACGCGCAGAACGTGGTACTGCAGTTCGATGGCACCAACTGGAAGGCCAGCCGCGCCGACACTGGCGCCAGCATCCCGCTGACCGGCACCGGCACCGCCGCCGATCCGCTGGTGATCAACGGCGTCAAGCTGGTCGTCGGCGGTACGCCGGCTGCAAATGACCGCTTCCTGCTGCAGCCGACCGCGGGCGTGGCCGGCAGCATGGAAGTGGCAATCACCGACCCGTCGCGCATCGCCGCCGCTGCAGCGGTGAAGGGCGCGGCCGCCACCGCCAACACCGGTACCGGCAAGCTGAGCGGTGTCACCGTCACCGATTCGACCAACGCCAACCTGCGCAATCCGTCGGCGATCGTGTTCACCTCGGCCACCACCTACACCATCGACGGTGGGCCGCCGCAGACCTACACGCCCGGCCAGACCATCAGCGCCAACGGCTGGAGCTTCGTGCTGGACGGTGCACCGAAGGTGGGCGATACCTTCAACATCACCCCGACCCCGGCCGGTTCGTCGGACAACAGCAACGCGTCGAAGCTGGCCAAGGTGGAAAGCGCGAAGGCGTTCAACGCCGGAACGGTGACACTGAACGGCGCACTGGGTGGCCTGACCACCCAGATCGGCGCCGCCGCCCGCTCGGCCGAGTACTCGCTCGACGCGCAGCTGGTGATCAATGACAAGGCGCAGGAAGCCCGCGACGAAGTCTCCGGCGTGAACCTGGACGAGGAAGCGGCGGACATGCTGCGCCTGCAGCAGGCCTACCAGGCCGCCTCGCAGCTGATCTCGACCGCCGACAGCATGTTCCAGACCATCCTGGGAGCCGTCCGCCGATGAGCAGCCGCATCTCCACCAGCATGATGTTCAACCAGTCGGTGTCGCTGATGATGGCCAAGCAGGCCAAGCTCAGCCACCTGGAGCAGCAGATCGCCACCGGCAGCAAGATCGTCAGCGCCAAGGACGATCCGGTTGCCGCCGGCACTGCGGTCGGCCTTGACCGCAGCCTGGCTGCACTGGACCGCATGAAGCTCAATGCCGGCAACGTGCAGAACCGCCTGGGCGTGCAGGAAAACACCCTGGCACAGGTCAACGACCTGATGGCACGCGTCAACGATCTGACCATCCAGGCCAGCAATCCGGCGCTGAGCGCGGCGGACAAGAAGACGCTGATCACCGAGGTCAACCAGATCCGCGACGGCCTGCTGTCGCTGGCCAACGCCGATGATGGCACCGGCCGCTACGTGTTCGGTGGCACCAACGACGGCGACCCGCCGTTTGCCAAGATCAACGGCAAAGTGGTCTACCGTGGCGACCAGACCCAGCGCCAGGTTGAAGTCGGTCCGGATACCTACGTGAAGGACGCGCTGCCCGGCAGCGAGATCTTCATGCGCATTCCCACCGGCGATGGCTTCGTCGACGGCAGCGCTGCGGCCGGCAACACCGGCAACGGCGTGCTCACCAACATCACCCGCGACGGCAGCGACAGCTGGAACGGCCAGGGCTTCAGCGTGCGCTTCACCACTGGCAATCAATACGAGGTGGTGGACGGTGCGGGCAACGTGACCGGAACCGGCACCTACAAGGCCGGCGACGATCTGGAAGTGAACGGTGTGCGCCTGCGCATCACCGGCGCACCGGCGGCGGGTGACAGCTTCAGCGTACAGGCCGCCAGCAGCCGCGACATCTTCTCCACCATGGACAACCTGGTGGCGGCGCTGGGTGCCGACACCGGTACCACCGCGCAGATGACCGCGCAGCAGAACCAGCTGCAGAGCGCACTGCGCGACGTGGCGCGCGCTTCCGAGCGGATGATCGATTCGCGTGCCGCAGGCGGTGCGCAGTTGAAGGCGCTGGACAATGCCGCCGACATGCGCGAGGCCAATGGCGTGACCCTGAAGACCACGCTGTCGCAGATGCGCGACCTGGATTACGCCGATGCGCTGAGCCAGTACCAGCTGCAGAGCACCGCGCTGCAGGCGGCGCAGACGATCTTCTCGCAGATGCAGTCGATGTCGCTGTTCAACAAGCTGCGCTGACGCGCCGCCCGCGTCAGTCCCGAAAGGCCGCGATGCCCTGCATCGCGGCCTTTTTCGTTTGCGCGCCTGCCCGCCGCTGCGCGGCCACCTGGCCGTCGCCGACCGATTTTCCGTGATTCTCCATCAAGCCCGGCCCGACCCCGCCGATACCTTCATCAGCGCTGGTCAGGCCCTGCCCGACCGCCCCTCCCGGGGCCGCTTCCACCCTGGCAACAGGGCTGAAAACCCCGGGAAAACAGCTTCAGGCAACGAATTCTGGCTTCAACGGAATTCACGGCTAAAGGTTGTTGACAAAGCGCCGTTATTCATTTGGCAACGGCGAAGCACACAGCCACACAAAAAAACAGGCGGCGCTTCGTTTCATTCACCAACGGGTTCCATATAAGAGGAGACGACCCCATGGCACAGGTAATCAACACCAATACGATGTCGCTCAACGCCCAGCGCAACCTGAGCACCAGCGGCAGCTCGCTCGCCACCACCATCCAGCGCCTCTCGTCCGGCCTGCGCATCAACAGCGCGAAGGACGACGCGGCCGGCCTGGCCATCAGCGAGCGCTTCACCACCCAGATCCGCGGTCTGGACGTGGCCATCCGCAATGCCAACGACGGCATCTCGCTGGCCCAGGTCGCCGAAGGTTCGCTGAACGAAGTCGGCAACAACCTGCAGCGCATCCGCGAACTGGGCGTGCAGGCCTCCAATGCCACCAACTCGGCCAGCGACCGCAAGGCCCTGCAGGCCGAAGTGACCCAGCTGGTCAGCGAGATCGACCGCGTCGCCAAGCAGGCCGACTTCAACGGCACCAAGCTGCTGGACGGCAGCTTCACCAGCCAGCTGTTCCAGGTGGGTGCCAACGCCGGACAGGCCATCGCCATCAACAGCGTGGTCAACGCCAAGGCCGATTCGCTGGGCGCGGCCACTTTCGCCAACGGTTATACCGGCACCGCACTGGCGGTGGACAAGGCGACGGCCGACACCACCTACTCCGGCCTGCAGGTCTCGGTCACCCCGCCGGGCGGCACCGCCACCACGGTCACCATCAGCGACTTCACGGTGAAGGCTGGCGAATCGATCACCTCGGCCACCGCCGCGGCGATCAACAACAAGCTGGGCGAAACCGGCGTGGTTGCCTCGGTCAATGCCGGCGTCGTCAGCCTGGCCTCGGTCAAGGATGGCCAGACCTTCGCGCTGGGTGTCAGCGCGGCGACTCCGCCGGCCGGCGCCACCGCCGCGACCCTCGCCGGCCTGGGCCTGACCGAGACCAGCACCAACGGCGGCACCCTGACCGGTGCAGCGGCCAGCTTCGTCAAGGACCTGAACGTCACCACCGCCGAAGGCGCACAGAAGGCGATGTCGATCGTCGACAAGGCCCTGGAATCGGTCAACAGCGTCCGCGCCGACCTCGGCGCGATCCAGAACCGCTTCACCTCGGTGGTCGCCAACCTGCAGACCTCCTCGGAGAACCTGTCCGCATCGCGCAGCCGCATCCGCGATACCGACTTCGCCAAGGAAACCGCCGAACTGACCCGCACCCAGATCCTGCAGCAGGCCGGTACGGCCATGCTGGCCCAGGCCAACCAGGTACCGCAGAACGTGCTCAGCCTGTTGCAGCGCTGACATGAGCCGCCCCCGGGGCACGTCGGGGGCGTCTAACCCAACTCACGTGCAACCGCTCAAGGACCTCTCCTCATGGCACAAGTCATCAACACCAATACGATGTCGTTGAATGCTCAGCGTAACCTGAGCACCAGCGGCAGCTCGCTGGCTACCACCATCCAGCGCCTGTCCTCCGGTTCGCGCATCAACAGCGCCAAGGACGACGCCGCCGGCCTGGCGATCTCCGAGCGCTTCGGCACGCAGATCCGCGGTACCGACGTCGCCATCCGCAATGCCAACGACGGTATCTCGCTGGCCCAGGTCGCCGAAGGTTCGCTGACCGAAATCGGCAACAACCTGCAGCGCGTCCGCGAGCTGTCGGTGCAGGCCTCCAACGCCACCAACTCGGCCAGCGACCGCAAGGCGCTGCAGGCCGAAGTGACCCAG